>JAUIAS010000057.1 GCA_030425395.1 Alphaproteobacteria bacterium | reverse complement strand
TCGATGATGATAGTGTCGTCCATGATGGTGGTGCTCCTTTGGTCGGTGGCTTGTGTCGCAACAACAAACCAACCAGATGCACCGCCGTCATTCAAATCGCCCGGACACCAGATTCACTCATAGCTCGGTATTTACTCGGACGACGGTGCAAGGCACGCAATCACCCGTTTTGCACCGCAGCAAGCGCGCGGGCGGCATCCAGATAAGTGCTTGGGACTTGTAGCCCTTGGTTCCGGGCGCGCTCAATCGCGGCGATCCGGCGGCTGCCCGGCAGGCGCGCGCCTTCCATCGCCTCGATCTGAGACAAGAGTTCCTCAATCCGCGCGGCAAAGCCTTCGCGGCTGGCGGGACGCAATATCAACAGAAATTGCCCGGCACCCGGAGGCGGGCCGTCGGCGCTGAAATAAGAAGACATCTCAGAGCTGAACTGCGCACCGGTCAAGACCGCCGCAAGAATTTCTACCATCAACGCCAGCGCCGTTCCCTTGGCATCGCCGATTGGCACCATTGATCCGTTCAGGGCTGCATCGGGATCGGTGGTCGGCTTGCCTTGGTGATCCAGCGCCCAACCTTCCGGAATAGGTTGTCCGGTTTTCTTGGCGTTCATGACCTTGCCGCGCGCGACACGCGACAACGACAGATCAATCACCAAAGGTGGTCCGTCAGCCCGTGGTGCGGCAAAGGCAATAGGATTGGTGCCAAACAACGGGGTGCTGGCCCCCCAAGGCGCAATCGCGGATGGTGTGTTGGCCACCATCAACCCGATCAAACCTTCGCGGGCGATCCGATCAACCTGAACTGACAAAGCTCCGCAATGATGTGACCGGGTGACCGAAACCGCTGCCGTTCCATTTACGCGGGCCGCCGCCACTCCACGTTCAAACGCCAGATCAAGCGCCGGATAGGCAAAGCCATGTCCCGCATCCACGCTCAGTGCGGCGGGGCCGTTTTCAGTACACGTCGGTTGCGCTGTGGCAATGATCTTGCCGCTCCGGGCCTGCGCGATGTAGTCGCTCAGTCTGGAAAATCCGTGCCCCACCTGCCCTTCGGCTTCGGCGGACACCAGCGCATGTGCGACTGATCGCGCCGCCACATCCGGAACGCCATTGGAAGCAAGGGCACTGGTCAGAAGTGCCGTCGCCGCGTCGAGTGAAATCGTTTCGGTATCTGTCGTCATACAGTGTTGGCGCGGGCCAACCAAAAGGCCGCCCGCGCCGCTTCCTTTAGGCGCTACGATACAACTTGGTCATCGAGAATTCCCGATGTCCCAGCGCTTCGGCAGCAGTGTTTCGGCCATTGGCTGTGCGGCAGATCATTTCGATTAGCGCATCACCAGCCTCGTCAATGGTCTGCTCACGGCGCAGAATACCCGAAACATCGACGTCCACATGCTCGCCCATTGTGCGCACGGTGCGGGGATTAGCGGTGATCTTGATCACCGGCACAATCGGGTTCCCGACCACGTTGCCCTGCCCCGTTGGGAAGGTGTGGATAACCGCACCGCCTGCCGCCATCAGCGTGACGCATTCCGCCGCCGCCGAAGAACTGTCCATGAAGTACAGCCCGTTACCAGAACCTGGCATTTCGGCAGGTTCCAGAATGTCGATATACTGCGACGTGCGCCCGATCTTTTCGAGATTGCCGAGCGCCTTTTCCTCGATGGTGGTCAAGCCGCCTTCGATGTTGCCTTTGGTTGGCTGGCTGTCAGACAGGTCATCTGTCTGGTGGGCAAAAATCACATCGTCCTGATACGCCTTCCACATCTTGTACCAACGTTCGCCAACCTCTTCGTTGATCGCACGTTTCTTACAAATGTGCTCGGCACCGGTGATTTCCGAGGTTTCCCCGAAGAACCCCGTGATCCCTTCTGGCAACAGCTTGTCATACATGTTGCCGACTGTCGGACAGGATCCCAGACCGGTTGTGGTGTCGCTTTCGCCGCATTTGGTCGAAACCCACAATTCCGAGATAGAGCATTCTTCGCGCTGAATCTCGGTCGCCCAGTGGACGTATTCCTTGGCGGCCCAGCTTGCGGCCCGGATGGTTTCAAAATCACCCTTTTGTTCGATGGAGAATTCGGACACGGGCTTGCCTGTTGCACGAATGCCATCGGCAATACGCTTGGTCCAGCCCGGTTCGATCCCGATCACGACGACGGCGGCAACGTTGGGGTTGGCCCCGGTGCCAATCATGGTGCGGAAATGCAATTCAAGGTCTTCACCAAATTGCAAACGCCCATAGGCATGAGGAATTGCCATCGTGCCTTTTACATTGTTTGCAACCGCTTCGCAGGCTGCGTTCGAGATGTCATCAACCGGCAAGATAATGACGTGGTTGCGAACACCCACACGGCCGTTTTCACGCCGAAAGGCTTTGACCGTCATGTTGGAATATTTCGATGCCATTGGATGTGCTCCTTACCAGCGCTTGGTTTTGCAATTGTGAGTGTGAACGTGGGCGCCTTTTTCGATGTCCGCGATGATCTTGCCGATGTCCTCACCGTATTTGATCGCGGTGTCGCCCTCTTTGAAATCCTTGAGAGCGATCTTGTGCCCGATCGGAACATCAGCACCTGCGGTCAGGCGGAAGGTCGAGTTATCATGGGTCACGCAGCACAGCATATCCGTGCCCGCCGTCAGCCCCTCGACAACGACCACGCCGACATTGTCGTCATGTTCATGCACAAGAAGGTGTGGAATTTCAGTCATTTGAGGTCTCCTGAACCATCGGGTTTCAACAAAATTTTCGGGGCGGCGGTGCGCCCGGAACGGATATCGGCAAAGGCATCTGCGCCTTGCGAAAGGGGGCGGGTTTCGGTCCAGTCCAATGGACCAAGACGCCCATCGAACATGGCTTGCGCTGTGTCGCGGAAATCCTGCGCCGTATAGGTGTAGGTTCCGATAAAGGTTATCTCTTGCAAAGTCATTCGACGGATATCAAGCCCGCCGGTATCTTCGCCAAGGCCGATGTGAACGATCACGCCGCCGGGTGCCGCGCGGGCCGATGCGTTGGCGCGGGTAACGGCAAACCCGACTGCGTCGATCACCAACGGGTAGGCTTCCGTTGTTTCCGCCACTGCATCAAACCCACAGTTATCGGAAAGGTAGGCCCGCCGCGTAGGGTTGGGTTCGATCACGGTGACATCGTCGCATCCCATTGCACGCAGCGACAACACAGCCGCAACGCCGATGGCCCCTCCCCCGATCACCAGCGCACGGCGCGCATCGGCTTCGTGCAACGCCCCGAGACCCAGCCGCACGCCGTGCCAGCTAACCGCGATGGGTTCGGCAAGCGCGGCCTTTTCAAGGCTGACATAATCAGGGACGCGCACCAGATTGCGTTCGGGCATTGTCACGATGTCGGCAAAGGCCCCTTCGCGCGGCGGCATCGAGATGATCTGACGATCCGGGCAGAGGTTTTCACGGCCCGACTCGCACGCCGGACAAACCCCACATGTCACAAGCGGGTTAACCGTAACCCGTTCACCGTCGCGTGGCCCGCCAGTGATCACCCCCGCCGCCTCGTGGCCCAGTATCAGGGGTGCCGGCCGACGATTGTCATGCCCCAGATAGGCATGCATATCCGAACCGCATATTCCCACGGCACCAACCCGAATGGCCACCTCACCATCGCCGGCGATGGCGTCAGGGGCGTCACGATAAGCCAACGATTCCGCTCCGGTGTAAACAAGCGCTTTCATTTGGCAGTGAACCCCCCGTCCAGCATCAAAATCTGTCCCGTGACATATCGCGACGCGTCCGAACACAGGAATAACAAAGGCCCGTCAAGGTCTTCTGGTTCCCCGTTACGCCCAATACAGGTCTGGGCGGCGTTACGGGCGGCGCGTTCTGGGTCGTCAAAGACCGCTGCGGTCAATTCGGTCGGAAAGAACCCCGGCCCGATAGCATTGGCGTTGATGCCGCGCGACGACCATGCCTCGGCCATGGCCCGGGTCATCTGTGCAATGCCGCCCTTGGTTGCACCATAGGCAATTCCGCCGGGAAATGCCCGCGAAGACTGTAGCGACGCAAAATTGACGATCCGACCCCAACCATTGGCCACCATCGCAGGTGCCAAAGCTTGTGCCAGAAAAAACGGCGCCGACAGGTTGACCGCCAGCGTCGCGTCCCATCCATCAGATGTGACGTCATCGGCAGTCTGACGCAAATTCAACCCAGCCGCATTTACGAGGATATCGGGTTTGCCGAATGGCTCGGAAATCCGTTCCACAAGACCTGCAAGGGCACCACGGTCCGTTATGTCGGCGTCCACCGCCGCGCATTCAGCGCCTGCCTCGGCACAAAGGCTGTCAAGCTGGTCACGCCTGCGCGCCACCCCGACCACACGCGCCCCGGCACGCGCCAGAACCAGCGCCGCACGCCGCCCCAGACCGGAACTGGCTCCGGTGACGCAGGCCACACGGCCTGCGACGCTGAATTGTGCCGAACCGTCAGCCATGTCAGTCCTCTGGTTGCAGGTGGAATACTTCATCAGGGAAGTATTTCTTCAGCCGGATGTCAGCGGTGCGCGCGTGACCCTCCATGCCTTCCAGACGGGCAAGCCGCGCAGTGGCTTCGGCGACGGGCTTGGCCCCTTCCCGCGTTGCGCGCTGCCAAGTGACAATCTTCATGTACTTGTGAACGCTCAGGCCGCCTGTGTAGCTCGCCGCGCCCGACGTTGGCAAAACATGGTTGGTCCCCGACGCCTTGTCGCCAAATGCCACCGTTGTTTCTTCGCCCAGAAAGAGGGAGCCATAGCACGACAGGCGATCCAGCCACCAATCCAGATCTTCGGCTTGAACGGTCAAATGCTCTGGCGCGTAATCGTCGGAACAGGCGGCCATTTCCTCACGATCGCCGCAAACAATCACTTCGGCATAGTCACGCCAGGCCGCGCGGGCGTTGTCGCGGTTCAGCTCTGGCAGGTCTTCGATCAGCGTCGGAACCAAACGCATCACCTCTTCGGCCAGAGGCTTGTCGTCTGTGACAAGCCATACAGGCGAATTATAGCCGTGCTCGGCCTGCCCGACCAGATCAGCCGCGACAACCATGGGATCGGCAGTCTTGTCGGCAAGGATCAGGCTGTCGGTCGGACCAGCGATCATGTCGATCCCGACGCGGCCAAACAACATGCGCTTGGCTTCGGCAACAAACTGGTTACCCGGACCGACAAGGATATTCGCCTTGGGCAACCCAAACAAACCAAAGGTCATCGCCGCGACACCCTGAACACCACCCATGGCAAGGATCTTGTCGGCACCGCAAATATGCGCGGCATAGATAATCGCCGGAGCAATACCGACACCCGGGCGGGGCGGCGAACATGCAACGATGTTGTTACATCCTGCGACCTTGGCAGTGGTCACGGTCATGATGGCGCTGGCGATGTGGCTGTATCGGCCGCCCGGAACATAGCAACCTGCCGTGTCCACCGGGATGGCTTTTTGACCAGCAATCAGCCCGGGCACCACTTCGATTTCGAAATTGGCGACTGTATCGCGCTGAGCCTCTGCAAACTTGCGCACGTTGTCATGGGCAAATTCGATATCGCGACGCAGTCGTGCAGGCACCATTTCCGCGGCCGCCTGAATGGCTTCGGGCGACAGGATGATCTCGCCGTCATACTGGTCAAATTTTGCCGCATATTTCAGGGCAGCCGCGTCGCCGCCTTCCTCGATATCGTCGAGAATACCCCGCACGATATCCCGCGTTTCCGTAGCATCGCTGCGGGAATGGAGAGTTGCTTTCTTGAGATAGTCCCTCGGCATAGTTCGGAGTCCTATTGGTAAATTTCAGGAAGGAAGGTCGTCGAGATCGCTGGCACATAAGCGATAAACAGCGTCACGATCAGCATGAAGAAGACGAAAGGCACGGCACGGTAAGCGATCTTGAGGATCGATTCCCCCGTCAACCCAGACACCACAAAGAGGTTCAATCCCAGCGGCGGCGTGATGAAGCCAACACCCAGTGCGGTGATCATCATGATGCAGAACTGAATTTCGTTCATGCCGATATTCTCCGCCAGCGGCAGCAGAATTGGCGCAAGGATCACGATGTTCGGCGTGGTTTCCATGACGCAACCGGATGCAATCAGAATGCAGATCATCATCAGGATCAGAACCCAGGGTTCGTCACTCACCCCGGTGGCGACGGCGACAAAGCCCTGCGGAACCCCGATAATGGCAAGCGCCTCGGCAAGCGGGATGGAAAACGCGATGATAGGCAGGATCACCCCGTTTACCTTTGCAGAGCTGACCAACATGGCCGGGAAATCGCTCAGCTTGAGTGTGCCAAGGATGAAACCCATAAGGATGGTGACGACAACGGCGGTTGCGCCCGCTTCTGTCGGCGTCATACGCCCCGAGAAGATGCCATAGAAGATGATACCGGGCACGATGAACGCATACCATCCCGACTTCAGAGATTTGGCCAGATTGGCGAAATATTCCGCCATGGATATGTTGCCGCCACCTTCCCATCCATAGATCCGGTTCATGATGATGTTGGTCACCAGAATGGACAGCAGGATCGCGAGGCCGGGAACAACCGCAGCAAGGAAAAGCGTGGACGCTGATATGCCCAGCACAAGCCCGATAATGATATACGCAATGGATGGCGGGATCAGAATGCCGGTACAGGCGCCCGCCGCAACCAGCGCACAGGCATAGGGGCGCGGGTAACCGCTTTCGACCAGACGGTCGATCGTCATGCGACCCACAGCGGCGGCTCCCGCAGCATCAGACCCGGAAATTGCCGCAAACATCCCACAAACCAGAACAGTTGCGGACCCGAACCCACCCTTGGCGAATTGCGTAAGAGCTTCTGCCACGTCCAGAAATTTCCGACTGAGTCCGGTTCGCACCAGAACGTCCCCTGTCAGAATAAAGAGCGGCACAGCCGTCAGGGCAAATGCGTCGATACCTGAAAAGAGCTTTTCACCAACCAGCCCCAGAGGCAAAGCCCCCGACCAGACAAGCATGAGGATCGCCGAAGTTCCGATCGCGGCCCAAACCGGAACGGCCAGCGCGACAAGAACGACAAAGATTATAACGGGCCCATAAAAATCCCAACCGAGTTCGACGGTTTGCGGGCCAAGTTGTTGCCAGAGCATTCTTCGCCCCCCTTAGTCGAAAAGTTTGTCGCCTTCATAGACGGGACGTCCGTCACGAAGGTCTTTGAAATCGCGGATAAGCGATTGGATCAGTCGAAAGGTCACAAGCGTGAACCCGATCGGAACAGCCGCGAGGAACCAGACCTGACCAATACGCAAACCGTGCGTGACATTGCCAAACTTGTAGGCCACCCCAGCTGTTTCAAAAGAATAATAGAGCGCTATGAGAGCGACCCCGAGCATGACCAGATCCCCAAAAATATAGAGCAGGGCTTTCACCCGTCGCCCGACATATTGCAGGATTACATCAATGCGAATGTGCCCACGTTCCTTGACCGCCGCAGCACAGCCAATCCAGGCAAGGTAGATAAAGGAATAGCGCACGATCTCTTCGCCCCAGATGGACGAATAGGACAGCAATTCGCGGCGTAGCACCTCGATGAACATCGTCGCCACAAGCATTACGTAAAACACGAGGAGCGCCCATCGCTCTGCGTTGCGGTCGATCTTTTCGTATAACCCTGACATGGAATCCTCCCATCACCGGACCACGCGATCAACCCGATGCCTGTTTGTCTGCACTGTCGGAATAGCGTCTTGGGGCGCGGGCAGGACAAACCCGCCCGCGCCAAATCGATTATGCGTCGTGCACGTAGTATTTGCCCTGCGTGCCAGCAGCTTCTTCAAGCTTGTTGAAGACATCCATGGAACCAGCCAGCTCGGTCTTGAATTCATCCCACTCGGACCGCTGGTAACCGCCTGCGGCTTTCCATTCAGCCAACTGGTCTTCGCTGAGCGAGTGGAACTGCACGCCGGCCTTGGCCAGCTCGGCCATTGCATAGGACCGCGCGGACGGCACTTTGGACAGGTTCTGGTGCGCGGTCATTTCGCCGGCCCATTCGATCCCCATCTGCACGTCGGATGGCAGAGAGTTGAACCATTCGAGATTCATCGAATAAACCTGACTGTCCGGCACGGCCTGCGTGAATGTCACGTGGGAAAGGATGTCCTTGAATCCGAACACATAAAGGGCACCAACAGACGGGTCCAGAGCGTCGGCAACGCCCTGTTTGATCGCGGAGGGTGTTTCACCCCATGCAACCGGCGTCGGGTTCGCACCCACGAGGCGGTAATACTGCTGGAGCATCGCAGAACCCGGCACGCGGAACTTTACGCCGTCCAGATCGCCGGGCGTCATCACCGCGCCTGCGCCACCCTTGCGAACCGCCACAACGCGCGGATCGATATTGACGTACATCAGCGCCTTGAAGCCAGCGGCTTCGACCTTTGGGTGCACTTCCGACTTCCAGGTGTCGGAGTTGACAAGGTTGGTAAATCGCTGATTGGAGCCACAAAGATACGGCATGTTGATCAGGTCAACCACACTTGCAAAGGGAGCAAAGTTCGCCAGCGAATGCTGCGCGCACTGGATGGTGCCCGCCTGCACGGCCTGCGCCAATGCACCGCCCGCACCGAGCTGCCCGCCCGGAGCCAGCTTGACATAGACTTTGCCGTTGGTGGCGTTCTGGATGTTTTCCTTCAGGTCAAGCTGCATGATCGGGTAGCTGCGCGACGCGCCAAGCACATAGGCGGTTGCCAAGGTCATGGTGTGATCGGCGTTCTTCTCACGCTCGCGCTCTTCCTGCGCGGTCTGGGCCACGGCTTCGGTGGACCACAGCGTGCCCGCGGCACCCGCAACCATCGCCGCGGTGAAACCTCCCGCGCTGGTCAGTTTGAGGAAATTTCGGCGTGAGGCCGAGGCGAGTTCCTTGGTTTCTTTTGTCATAGTGCTCCTCCCTATTGAGCTTATTTTGTTGGATTTTTCTTGCGCGCCGCTTCCTGTTTCAGGATCGCGGCAACAAACGCGATTGAGGCCGCAAACAGCAGCAACATCTCGGTAACATCTGTGAGGAAGCGCATGCCCGCCAGCGCGCCCATGGCAACGTTGATGACAAAAACGCCAAAAAGTATGGATGCCAATATCAAGGCCATCGTCGCGCCCTCCCCGACACTCGATGATTCGAGATCAATGTAAGCGCTTACACATACCCATGCAAGCGCTTACATATTTGCAGATCTAGGCTATCATACGAAAGACCTGCCAATCTGATCAGGCAGGTGATATCAAATGATGATCGGGAAACAGGTGATGCGCGCAGAAAATCAGGACAGAAACCCCTCCGGAGATGTGCCGACACTCAAGGATGTGGCTGATCGTGCGGGGGTTTCGACCGCCACTGTATCGCGCTGTCTTAATGCACCCGACAGAGTTCTGGCCAAGACCCGCGAACGCGTTCTGGAAGCTGTTATCCAACTTGGCTATGCGCCCAATTTCGGCGCACAAGCCCTTGCCGCGCGACGCACCAACACCTTTGGCGCTATTGTTCCCACACTGGAAAACGCAATCTTTGCGCGTGGTTTGCAAGCGTTCGAGGATGAGCTTGCCCAGAACGGTATCACCCTGCTTGTTGCGTCATCCTCTTACAGCCCCGAGCGCGAAGAAGCCCAGATTCGGAGCCTTGTCGCGCGAGGCGCCGATGCGTTGCTTTTGATCGGACATCAGCGATCACCGGAAATCTACGATTTCCTCGACAAGCGTCAGATCCCCTATGTCGTGGCGTGGACCTATGCGCCAAACAATCCGCACATGTCGATCGGCTTTGACAATCGCAAGGCCATGCATGAACTAACCTCACGCGTTCTGGAGCTGGGGCACCGCAAGCTTGCCATGATCACCGCGCCGCGCGAAGGCAACGACCGTGCCCGCGAACGCTGGCTTGGGGTTCTTGATGCCATGGCCGCGCACGGCCTTGATCCCGATAGTCTGCAATTGGCCGAAGTGCCCTATTCAATCACCGACGGTGCTGCGGCTTTTGAAACATTGATGAAAGCCCAACCCACCGCCGTCTTGTGCGGCAACGATGTGCTGGCCGCGGGCGCGATCAAGGCCGCGCGCGAACTGGGGATCAACGTGCCCGGTGACGTGTCCATTACAGGGTTTGACGACATCGAAATCGCTGAAATCGTATCACCTGCCCTGACCACGGTGCACGTTCCGCATCGCAAGATGGGCGGCGGTGCCGCGCGCATGTTAGTCGAGCTTTGCAACGGGGCAGCTCCCGGCAACAATGTCGAATTGGAAGCCACCATTTGTTGGCGTCAGTCACTGGGGCCGGTGCCGGATTGAGCCCGGCCCATTGGCTTTGGGTCATACTTGGGCGTGCCTGCGCATCGCCATGGCGATCCAGCTTCTTGTGTCCGCCGGGTCAATCACCGCGTCGATTTCATTCAGGGATGCGATATTGATCGCTTGCCCCCGATCATAGGCTTCGGCCACCAACCGATCAAAAAGCGCCTTTCTTGCCTCTTCGTTCGGCTCCGCCTCCATTTCCTTGCGGTAACCCAGTCGAACACCGCCTTCCAGCCCCATTGCGCCGAACTCTCCGGTAGGCCATGAAATGGAAAACACCGGATCTTCCAGACTTCCACCTGCCATTGCCTGTGCACCAATCCCATAGCCTTTGCGAAGACATACAAAAAAGATCGGTGCCTGCATGCGGGCACCCGTTCCGATAAATTGGGCGGCCGCCGCAACCGCGCCCTGGGTTTCGCTTTCGGGTCCGACCATGAACCCGGGCGTATCGCACAACGACAGAACCGGCATACCAAATTGCGAGCACAGCGCCAAAAACCGCGCACCCTTGGCCGAAGCCGGCGCATCCAGCGCGCCGCCCAGATGCTGGGGATTGTTGGCGATCACGCCCATTGGGCGGCCCTCGATCCGCAAGAAACCGGAAATCAGTCCCGGCGCGGTATGTGCGCCCAGTTCAATAAAGGTTCCCGTGTCAGCCAAGGCGTCGATGACGGGACGGATCAGATAAGACCGCTTGCGGTTCTCCGGTATCGCATGGCGCAGATGGCGTTGATCGGCGACATCCCAATCTGGCAAGTCGCCCTGAAAATAAGACAGAACCTGCCGGGCCAGTTGCATCGCTTCGGCGTCATCTTCGGCCAGAATGTCCACCAGCCCGGTTTTCGCGTGCATTTCGGCAGGCCCGATTTCGGTCGGATGATACGCCCCGAGACCACCCGCCTCGATCATCGCGGGCCCGGCCAGCCCAATCCAGCTGTTGCGCGTGGCGATACGGATATCACCGGTGCCAAACAGCGCAGCATTGCCAGCAAAGCAATACCCCGAATTCACCACAAGCTTTGGCCCCCATCCCTCAAGTCGGGCATAGGCACTGAAGGTGGTGACGTTCAGACCCGATTGGACGATATAGGCGAAATCGTCATCATTGGGCCGCCCGCCCCCGCCTTCGGTCAGAAAAATGGACGCAAGCCCCTGTTGCCGCGCGACCTCCATCATCCTGTCGGTCTTCTTGTGACCAAGAAAACCCTGCGTTCCCGCCATGACCGTGGAATCATACGCCATGATCGCGACCTGGGATCGTTCGGCATGGAAACTGTCGGCATTTACCTCGCCGACACCGGTAACGATACCGTCTGCTGGCGACACGTCCAGAAGAGTGTCCAGTCCCAGCTTGCGGCGTTGCGCAGCCAAGAGCAATTGGCCGTATTCGTGGAAATCTCCGCCTTCACAAAGTGCACTGATGTTCTCGCGGGTTGTACGCTGTCCGCGATCCCGGCGGCGCTGCACCGCCTTGGGGCGGCTTTCATCAAGCGTCTTGGCGATGCGATGCTGAACACGCGCCAGATCTTCGCGAATGTGATCGGGATCCGGCGGCGCCTGCGCAGCTTCCTCCTGATCGCTGGCATCATTGGGCGCATAGACGATCAACACGCAATCGGCATCCACGACATCGCCCTGATTGACCGGCACCGAGACAACCATGCCGCTGGTCGGAGCCTTGACCTCATGCTGCATTTTCATGGCTTCAATGACGGCCACCACCTGACCTTTGGCGATTTCCGCACCTTCCTGCGCCCAAACGGCATGAACAGAAGCCTGCATCGGAGCGCGGAGTGCGGCCATGCCTTCGGGAACATCGACGGCCTTTGCGGTAGAGCCTACAGGATCGTTCGCGACATCCAGAAACCGCTTTGGTGCGTCTCCCGAAAGATCCAAACCCTGCAAGAGGTCCTCAAGGCTGCGCACATTGACAGCCCAATCCCCCAGTTCCGGGCGCGCCAGAAGGCCGGACAGAACCCCGATATTCGTCTCGGGGCCCGTTACGTGGAACTCAGATAACGCCGTTGCCGCCTTGCGCCACAATCGTGCCAGTTCGCCCGACCGGTCGTGCACCACCAGCTTGGCCAGAAGGGAATCGAAATGCGGGTTGGTGCGATAGCCGCGATACCCGGCAGTATCAACACGCACCCCCGGACCGGATGGCGGCGCAAAGGCTGTCAGCGTTCCACTGGAGGCTGAAACTTCTCCGGTGGGATCGTATGTCTCGGTGTTGATACGTAACTGTACCGCGTGCCCCATCGGTTGGGGCACATTGTCCAACCCCAAAGCAGCCAAAGGTTCACCCGCCGCAATCCTGAGCTGTAGTTCCACCAGATCAAGCCCGGTGATTTCCTCGGTTATCGTATGTTCCACCTGAATGCGCGGATTGGTTTCGATAAAATAAACACCCGCGCCATCGTGCGCAGCGCTGTCCACAAGAAACTCCACCGTTCCCAGCCCACGATACCCCGTGGCTCTGCCGATCCGTATTGCAGCGGTCAGCAAGGCGTCTCGCACCTCGGACGGCAAGGCCGGCGCGGGGGCCACTTCGATTACCTTTTGGTTGCGGCGCTGAATGGAACAATCGCGTTCCCAGAGATGGGTCACAGACACTCCGTCACCAACAATCTGAACTTCGATATGCCGCACCGAAGTCAAAAAACGCTCGGCATAAAGGGTGCCATCACCAAAGGCGGTCAACGCCTCGGACCGGCATTGATCAAACGCCGCATCGATGTCACCGGCATCGTGGACCACCCGCATCCCGCGCCCACCACCGCCGTTCACCGCCTTCAACATCATGGGCTGCCCGCGCAGGGCATCAAACGCCGCGTGTGCCGCGTCGGCGTCCTCCAAAGGGGCACTGCCCTGAATGATCGCGACACCGGCCTGCTTTGCCAATGTCCGTGCCTCGGCCTTGTCGCCAAGCATGGCCAGTGTTTTCGGTGATGGCCCGACAAAAGCTATTCCGTGATCAAGGCAAGCCTGTGAAAACGCGGCTCGTTCGCTCAAAAGGCCATAGCCCGGATGCACAGCGTCACATCCGCTCTGCACCGCCAAAGCGACAATTGCCGGAATGTCCAAATACCCGGCAACACCCCCCAACGGCAAAAGGTGAGCTTCATCCATGTGCTGCAGATGAAGCGAAGAAGCATCATCAGCCGTGTAAATGCCCACCGTAGCAATGCCCATGGTGCGTGCCGTGCGAGAAATCCGAATGGCGATTTCCCCACGATTGGCAATCAGTAACTTCTTCAAACCTGTCCATCCTCTTGCCTGCCGCGCGCCCACCGGCAACCGCCCAGAACAGTAATGAAGCGACAAGCGCTTGTGAGGCAAGACATACCCCGCGATGCGAGAAAGGAAAAACCGGCAAAGATCTGACCAAAATGCCGATTGATATTTCCGTTTCAGACAAATCTCTGCAAAACGCAGAAATGGGTCCACTGCCCTATCAAGTTGTGCATGGAAGGCAATGGCAACATGGGCTTTGTTGCACAAATCGGATTGCGACCGGACTTTCCCTTTCCCCGGACAGACCTATCCTACGGGCACCGTGACGGGTATGCCGAGAGCGGTGTAGCGGTTGAGCACCGCGACGCGG
>JAUIAS010000056.1 GCA_030425395.1 Alphaproteobacteria bacterium | reverse complement strand
CATGTTCGGCAGGCTGAAGGATTGGCGGCGTGTGGCGACACGATACGACAGGTGTCCGAAAGTGTTCCTATCAGCCATCGCGCTTGCTGCACTCGTCATTTACTGGCTATGAGTCCTGACCCTAGGATACCTTCGTCACTGCACAACAAATTCTGCATGCAATGCACCAGCAGCCTTGATCGTCTTGAGTATGTCAATCATGTCCCGAGGTGAGACGCCGAGGGCATTAAGGCCGGAAACCACTTCGGAAAGGTTGGAACCGGTTGGTAGCTCCGCGAGCCCTGTTCCAAACTCCTCTTCGATCCGCGCAGCGGTGCGCGGGACCACAACGGTTTCACCTTGCGAAAACGGATTTGGCTGCACAGCCAGAGGCTGTTCCTCAATCCGCAATGTGAGGTTGCCTTGGGCAACGGCAACACGAGAAATTTGAACGTCCGCGCCCATCACTATTGTTCCGGATCGCTGATCCACAACGACCCTGGCCCGATGCTGCGGATGAACGAACAAGCTTTCGATACGGCCCAGAGCATGGGCGGTGGAACGCGCATTCGTTGCAGCGACATCCACCGTTACGGTACCGGGGTCAATCATTTGGGCGACGCCACCATCGAAATGTGCATTTATGGCCGTTTCGATGCGGGCGGCTGTCGTGAAATCAGGCTCGCGGAGCGCCAAGCGAACCCGAGAAAGATCATTCAAAGAGAACTCGACTTCGCGCTCTATACGAGCCCCCGAGGGTACCGTTCCCGAAGTTGGCACACCACTTACAACCGAGCCCGCATCACCTTCAACGGACGCGCCGCCCGCGATGATCGTGCCCTGTGCAACGGCATATATTTCCCCATCGGCTGCGCTCAGGGGGGTCATGACAAGCGCTCCGCCAAGGAGACTTTTGGCATCTCCGATAGCGGAAACTGTAACGTCAATTTTTCCGCCCGCGCGCGCGAAAGGTGGCAATGCGGCGGTTACAAGGACGGCGGCCACGTTCTTTGGACGAAACTGTTCACCGTTTACATTCACGCCCAGCCTTTCAAGAATGTTGGACATGATTTCTTCGGTAAACGGAGCATTGCGCAACCCGTCGCCAGTACCGTTCAAACCAACAACAAGACCATAACCGACCAAGTCGTTGCCACGCACGCCATCAAACTCCACCAGATCTTTGATCCGCACCCCGTCAGCAAACGCACTGCATGCAGCAAAGATAAACAATACGGTTGGTGAGAGAATCCTCATTTCAAGAATCCAACCAGCGATAGCCGCGCACTGCGAGCTGTGACCGCATAAAGATTTTCGAGATTTTGCTGAACCGCTTGCAATTCTGTCGCCGTCGAAAACGGATCTATCCCAAGAAAACCGTTGCGCATTTCATTCAGGCCAAACCGTTCTGCCTCTTGTCGGGTGCCCGCATCTTCTAGGCGCGATTGAGACAACCCAACCCGAGCACGGAGCGAAATCACCCCGTCCTGCGCGGCACCAAGCCGGGCGGCGGCGGTGGCAAGGACCTCTCTTTTGGCGTTCGGTGAGAGACCAAGAGCATCTTCTGCTACAAGGACAGCCAGTGCGCGAAATACAACAGTTTCGCTCAAAGCTTTTTCACTCGCTTTCAAATCAGCAGGGATTCTGTGCCCTTCTGCTGTCTCAACCGGTTGGCGGTCAGTTTGCGAACCGTTAAAGACGGTGCCCTCGAAACCGGTTGGGTCATCAAGCCAGACGTCGATAGCGGAAAAAATCTGGGACACATCCATTGCCCCGCTTATCACTTCTTGAACCTGAGAAAGAACTGTGTCCGCGCTCGGCAGCGGAGGTCGGTCCGTCGCAGCGCCTGAAAACAAGCTTCGCCCCGCTACGGATCCGTTCAGTTGCTGAATCACATCTTCCAGACTGGTTCTCGCCTGGTTCGCAATTTCGCTTTGGAATATGGACAGCGGGGATGCAGACAGCCGGGTAAATGTACCGGCCAACGCTTCACCGCTTTGCGAGATGCGGTCAAGACGGAGTTGCGTAGCAGCTGCTCTTGTCAGACCTTCGTCAATTGCCAGATCGAACGCCGCGAGCCGCCCCAACCCGCGGTCGATGCCGGACAAAGCCGACAAATCACCGCCAAGCTTGCGCGTCACATCCTGAACCTGGCCTGTTGTCAATTCCGTGCTGAGCCTTGAAAGGTCGCTGGACAGTTTTGATTGGTGGTGGCGTTGGGCCAGCATTTTTGCCAAATCGCCGATCGTAGTGACTGTCATGGTTTAGATCCTCAGCAAATCGTCAAACAAAGCATTGATGGTTTCGATAACACGAGCGTTGGCGGCGTAAGCCTTCTCCACTTCAAGAAGATGCTGAAGCTCTGCATCCGTATCGACGCCGACCTGTGCTTCCGTTTTTCTTGCCTGATCAAGGCGCGCGGCATCGCGGGTTTGAGTATCCTCTGCCCAGATGCGGTTGGTCCCGATGGAAGACGCTATTTCTTCTACCATCTTGAACACGGTTTTGCCGGAGGCACCTTCTGTGCTGGTCAAAGATTTGACGATCTGATCCAGTCGGGTTCCATCACCGGGATCGCCGCCGGTCAACCCATCCCTGAGAAGAGAAGCGTCACCGCCAGACAGAGGGGAAATTGCTGAGTTAACGCCCAAGAGCAAGGCGGCCCCAGCGCCCACAATCGAAGAGACAGCCTGACCACCAAAATCAAAAACACTAGTCTCAGGCCCCTCGTCAGGTTGTGCCGGATCACGGGTTGCCACGCGCGTGGCCAAATCCACCGCCAGGGCATCCAACCGGGACTGAATGTCCGTGGCAAGGGTATCGCGGATTTCGAACTGGGCACCGATTTCGCCACCAAGAACGGCTGCGTCCACCTCAATATCATTGATGCGCAGATGTGAAATTGATCCGTTTTCGATTGTCATTTCCGGTGTGACCCGCGCGACCGCGGAAAACGAGACATCGGCCGACGGTCCGTCGAGCAGCATGTGTCCAGCCTGCGAATAGAGCGCGATCTTGCCATTCTCACGCGCGATTTCGTTTACCGGGACCAACGCATTGATTTCGTCAACCACTGTTTTCCGCCGAAGCTGGAGGTCGGAGACATCAACAGAGCGGCTTAGGCTCTCAGTAATGCGAAGGTTAAGATCACGCACTTCTTTCAACGCGGTGTCAAGTTCGCGCGCCGCCGTTCCGATCCGCTGATCAGCCCGGGTTCGTTCATCCGACAAAGCGCGAGATGTGGCATTGATACGCGTCGCAACATCAGCGGCGGCGTGCACCACGATGTCCAAACGGTTGCCCGATTCCGGGCTGCTTCGTGCGGACACCAGAGCGGCTTCGAACTGGTTCAACAGGTCACCCAGTGTGTCACCAGAGGCCGGATCACCAAAGCGCGCTTCGATCCTTTTGAGAAACCCGACCTTTTGTTCGGCATTCCCGAAATCCGCCTCGGCTTCGCGACGGAAGCTGACCATCGCCGGGTCCCCCAGAACCCGGACGCCGGTCACGCGCACACCCGGTGCCGTATCGCCGCCTGAATTTAGGACCACCTCGCGTCGCGCGTAGCCCGGCGTCAACGCATTGGCGATATTTTCCGATATAACGTCCGTGACTTGCGCATTGCTGCGCAGGCCGCTCATCGCGCTGTTCAGAGCGGTCATAAGAGTCATGGCGCGCTCCTTCTATCAGCGTTTGATGTTCGTGGTTTCCTGTAACATTTCATCGACCGTCTGGATGACCTTGGCATTCGATGAATATGCGCGCTGGGTCTGGATCATAGCCGTCAACTCCCCAGCGACATCGACAGTGGATTCCTCGCGAGCGTAAGACACGATGTCACCTGTCGGCCCGGAGTTGGCATCCCAAAGGAAGTATGTGCCGCTGTTGGGTGAAGGCATATAGGTCTGCTGATCCAGAGCAACCAAACCATTGGGGTTGGACAGATCAACCAGAGGAACCTTGTAGATCGTTCGGGTTATGCCGCTGTCGAAAAAGGCGTGAACGAATCCGTTTGCGTCAACTTCGACTCCAACCATGTTCCCCACGGGTGATCCATCCTTGGAAATCGAAACGGGCGCAAAGCTGTCGGACAATTGGGTCACACCATCTGCTTCGCCGATGCGCCCGATGCCAATTTCTATGGGTCCACCTTGCACGTTGACGATCATCGAACCGGTCGCAGGATCATAGGCACCACCATTTATGGCAGTAACTGAATTCAGGGTTCCGCCCGAGGCGCGACTGTCATCGAATGTTACCAGATATTCACCGACCGCAGCCCCACCCTGTGCGGTATCCTTAAGGACCATGGTCCATTCGTTGGACGATCCGCTGGCCGGAATTGTCGGAGTGAATTCAATGCGCAAGCTTTGCGATGTGCCCAAATTGTCGAAATACTCCACGGAAAGCTCATGCCCGGTTCCATCCGCGCCTGCTTCGCTTCCTGTTGCAGGAAGGTTGACACCCAGCGCCATACGCGTCGTCGGTTCACCAGACACTTGATTGACGTTGATCTGAATTGGCTCCAGGCCTTCGGCTGTATCGCGCGGGAAACTTGGGACCGTGCCATTCGCGTCAGCCGGCCAACCCAGCAAAGCAAGGCCTGTATCCGTCGTCAGCAACCCCTCGGCGTCGGTTCTGAATGATCCGGTCGTTGCCAGCAGCATTTGCGGGTTTCCATTGGCATTCGCAATCTCGGTCGTGCGCGCCACAGGAAGGAAACCACGGCCTCGTACCGCCAGGTCAGTAGAGTTTGTAGTGGAGACAAGCGATCCGCGCTGGTCGATCAACCGTTCCGAGGACGCACGAACACCGCCAGCGGAGTAATTTGCCCGGCTGCCCGACATGACGACCGAATTGAAGTCGGTTTGAACCCTTTTGTACCCATAGGTCGAGGCGTTCGCGATATTGTCCGAGATCGAGGACAAGCGCGATGCATTGGCCGTCAGGCCGGAAACCCCGGCATTCAGGGAAGAGGAAATCGTCATTGTCACGCCTTTCTGCTGCAACTTTCGGACAAGCTACAGCCGGGCGGCTTAACGGGGTGCTAACGCATAAATTTTTACTAAGGTCGCCGAAGCAGGATGATCTCAACCCGGTTATTCTCAACTGACATCGGATCCTTGGCCAGAGGTTTGGTATCCGCGTGCCCGGTCACCCGACGCACCCGTTCGCGATCCAGGCCAAAGCTTTCCAACAAATGACGCACACGTTGCGCCCTGCCAGAAGATAAAGGCCAAACCGGATCACCCCTGAGAACGACCGGATATGCCCGGACATGGGCACCCACCGCAACCGGGTTGCTCACATGATCAATACTGGCACGCACAATGCGCAGCAGGCTGACAAGCTGCGGGGCCTCTTGAGCAGTATCGGCGCGAAAGAGTTCCCGCCCGGGCAGATCAAACAATTCGATGACAAGCCCTTCGTCAGTGGTGCGGGTGGTCATGTGCTGGAACAGGTCCTTTTCGACCGTGCTTTCGCCACCACGGCCCAACAACATATCCTGAACGACCTCCCATTCCTGTTCTACGATGCTGTCGTTGGCACCGTCTTCACCGTGTTCAGCGCCACGGGCCGCCTCGGATTCCGTCGGGTGCAGGTTGGATGCCCCCGTTCCGTTGCGGGGAAATGCGTCTTCAGAAAAGACTGAATCGCCTCCGAACATACCATCTCCACCACCGGAAATCCGATTGATCGGCACCGACGGGGAAAAGTAATCCGCGAGACCTTTTCGTTGTTTTTCTGTTGTCGCATTCAACAGCCACATCAACATGAAGAATGCCATCATCGCAGTGACAAAATCCGCATAGGCAACTTTCCACGCACCCCCGTGGTGGCCGCCTCCGGCAATGATTTTCTTCTTCTTGATGATGATTGGCGCGACATTTCGGGACGCACCCATTTCCACCACCTTCCATTCACCCTCTATGGTGATACGATCCGAAGTCTTAAGAATGGGTGAAAAGCGGCTCGGTTTTCCTGTGCGAAGGGGCGCATTCAGCGGGTATTACCCGCCAAAAACTCAGAAGTTCGCAGAAACTTCGGAAAAATCCTTTCGCCGTGCTTGGCAATGGACCCGAGCCCAAAAATCAATCAGATTTGAATTGAATTTCGCGTCCTTCAGGAACTCTGAACATGGCCATCAAGATTGAAATGCTGCGGTGCTTTCACGCGGTTGTGGAATATGGCCGCCTGTCCGATGCCGCTGACGCGCTGGGCCGAACGCCTTCGGCGGTCTCAATGATGCTGAAACGGTTCGAAGACCACATCGGAGCGCCCCTGTTCGAAACCACTCGCAAGGCGCGGCTTACTCCATTGGGCGAACGCATCCTGATCGAAGCCCGCCGCGAACTGGAGCATTTCGACAGAACGCTCTCCAATATCGACGGACTGTCCAGGGCCGAAATGGGGCATGTGCGCGTGGCCGTCACCCCATCGGTGGCCGCCGTGATCCTCCCTTCGATCATCCAACGCTTTATTGCGCGGCACCCCAAGGTGCGGATCGACGTTCGCGACATGAACAGCGCCGCAGTTCAGCAGGATTTACTTCATGAACGCGCGGATATCGGATTGGCAAGCATCGGGCGCGTCCCTGGACTTCAGCGCAGCCGCCTGTTTGCGGATCCTTTTGGTGTCGTTTGCCGCGCGGACAACCCGCTGGCGCAGGATTGGTCGGGGCTGACCTGGAGGGATCTTTCCGATGTTTCCTTTATTGCAAATGGGCTGTGCAGCCAGATCAGCGATTCCGAATTCAAGCCGCTTCTTGCCCGTTCCCAGCTAATGGTGCCGAATACATCGTCCCTTCTGGCCCTCGTGCGTGCCGGAGTTGGCATCACGCTGTTGCCACGTCTGGCGGTCTTGCCGGGTTATGCCGATCTGGCCTTCCTGCCTCTTGCGAACACCGATGTTCAACGCGAGGTATGGCTGGTGACGCAATCATCACATTTGTTGACACCCGCAGCGCGTGCGTTTGCCGATACGGTCCGCACGGCGGACATTCCAGCCACTTAAAGCCAGCCCAAAAATTCAGATTTTCTGAATTTTCTTTCAATAGTTTGCGTTTGATTTAGGTTTGGAAGAGCCGCACATTGGTTTGGATTTGCCCTTTTTGGCACGGCACAACCCGACAAAGGCCTTCCACCATGACATCGACGCAGCTCAACTATATCGCAGGAGAATGGGTTTCCGGCACCTCGGAAATCGCCAATATCAACCCATCTGATCTGTCCGAAAGTATCGGCCTGTTCACGCAGGCCAGCAGCAGCCAATTGGATCGGGCACTGGATGCCGCGCGTGTGGCACAGACGGAATGGGCAACCTATGGGCTAGAGCGGAAACAAAACGTCCTGATGGCCATCGGCACCGAAATGATGGCCCGCGCAGAAGAACTTGGAACCCTGCTCAGCCGCGAAGAAGGCAAACCTCTCGCCGAAGGCAAGGGCGAGGTCTTTCGTGCCGGTCAATTCTTTACCTACTACGCCGCAGAAATCTTGCGCCAGATCGGTGACAATACCGATAGCGTGCGCGGCGGTATCGAAGTGGACGTTCGGCGCGAACCCGTTGGCGTGGTGGCAGTTATCAGCCCTTGGAATTTCCCCACCGCCACTGCCAGCTGGAAGATCGCTCCAGCCCTCGCCTTTGGAAACGCCGTTATCTGGAAACCGGCCAATCTGACGCCAGCTTCGGCTGTTGCACTAACAGAAATCATCTCAAGACAGGATATCCCCAAGGGGCTGTTCAACCTTGTGATGGGAGCTGGAAACGAGGTGGGCCAGAAGCTGGTAGAAAGCCCGAAAATCGACGCGGTGTCCTTTACCGGTTCAGTGCCCGTAGGAAAACAAATCGCAGCCGCAGCCATTCAAAACTTGACCAAAGTGCAGATGGAAATGGGGTCCAAGAACGCGCTTGCCGTGATGGACGACGCCGATATCGATCTGGCGGTTTCTCTATCCCTTGGCGGTGCTTTTGGTGGTACGGGTCAGAAATGCACCGCATCCTCGCGGCTGGTGGTGCATGAAGCCGTGCACGATGTCTTTGTCGAAAAGCTGATCGCCGGCGCAAGGGCGATGAAGGTTGGTCATGCACTTGCAGACGACACACAAATCGGGCCCGTTGTCAGCGCGCAGCAGCTTGCTGACAATCTTGCCTACGTCGATCTGGGCAAATCCGAGGGGGCAGAGCTCGCCTGCGGTGGTGAACGCGTAAGCCGCGACACCGAAGGATATTTCATGACCCCGGGTGTTTTTTTGAACACAGCCAACAACATGCGAATCAACCGCGAAGAAATGTTCGCACCCTTGGCCTCGGTCATCAAAGTCGGCGGTTACGAAGAAGCCCTGAGCGTTGTAAACGATACCCGGTTCGGACTGACCTCAGGTATCGTCACCCGGTCCCTGGCACGCGCCAATCATTTCCGCCGCAACGCGCAAACAGGTTGCGTCATGGTCAATCTGCCTACGGCGGGCACGGATTATCACGTTCCGTTTGGCGGGCGCGGCGACAGCTCTTATGGTTCTCGGGAACAAGGCACATATGCCGCCGAATTCTACACTACCGTCAAGACGGCCTATATCTCAGCTGGTAACCCGGAGTAATCGCCATGTACCGCATTGATTGCCTGCAATACGCCAACTGGTCCGAGAAGATCTTTCGCCAGATGCGGACCGGTGGGGTTGACGCGGTTCATGTCACCATCGCCTATCACGAAAATTTCAGAGAAACGGTTCTGAACATCGAACAGTGGAACCGCTGGTTCGAGCAATATCCCGACCTGATCTTTCACGGCGAATGGGCTTCAGACGTGGTGCGCGCCCGTGAAACAGGGCGCACGGCGATCTTCTTTGGTTTCCAGAATCCCAGTCCAATCGAGGATGATATCGGTCTGGTTGAGGTGCTGCACAAGCTCGGCGCGCGCTTCATGCAACTGAGCTACAACAATCAGTCGCTACTGGCGACCGGGTGTTATGAGGCCGAGGATCCCGGCATCACCCGCATGGGCAAACAGGTCATTAAGGAAATGAACCGTGTCGGAATGGTCGTGGACATGAGCCATTCCGCCGACCGGTCCACCATCGAGGCGGCCGAAATTTCCGAACGTCCCATCGCAATCACCCATGCGAACCTGCATTCGTGGCAACCGTCCCTTCGCAACAAACGCGACGATGTCGTGCGTGCTGTAACCCAGAACGGCGGCATGATGGGCTTTTCGCTCTATCCGCACCATCTCAAAGACAAATCCGACTGCACGTTGGATAGTTTCTGCGAAATGGTCGCTCGTGCCGCTGATACGTTTGGGATCGGGCATTTTGGTATCGGCACCGACCTGTGTCAGGATCAACCTGACAGTGTTGTGGAATGGATGCGCGTAGGGCGCTGGAGCAAGGAAATCGACTATGGCGAAGGATCAGCCAGCGCGCCGGGCTTTCCGCCGATGCCGGCATGGTTCAACGACAACCGCGATTTCGGTAACATCGAAAAAGGGCTGGGCAAGATCGGCTTTGACGACGGTGAAATCGCGGATCTGATGGGTGACAATTGGCACCGTTTCTTTGCCGAAAACTTTGGCCCGGCTCAGGCGAACTAAGCCACGTTGGACCCGAAAGGAGGCGCATTATGGGCACCGATCAGATAAATATGGCCGCACCGCTGCGCGATCCTGATGAAGTGATGCGCCTGTCCCGGATGGGGGCATTTCATCAATGCCGCCTTTCATTCATGCGCACTCTGTTGCGCCGCATCAAATCCGAAGGCTGGCGCTTTGACGTCCCTGTCTTTGATATCGATGCACGTGGCGTAGGGCACGCAGTCTATTGTGCACATGGGCCCCGGCGCAGTTATTCTCTGGTCGCGTTCGGCCATGACCTGCCACCGGAAAAACGATCTGACCGGGTGATCGCCACGGAATGGGACGCCACATTTACCCTGTTCGATGGCATTCCCGACCAGCGCGATATAGAGCGCCTGCGCGCCAACATCCCAAAACAGGAAGCCGGGCGGGTCAACGAAACTGAACTTTCCGTGTCACGCGCGAACAGGTCCGCTCGCCTATGGGACTATGTCGTGGATACGCTGGCCACAGGCGAACAGCCAGACGCGGCGGCGATCAACGAAGTCGGCTATCTTATGCGCACGACTGCGGTCTACGGATCGGGCAAGCTGGGTGCTGCCGATCGCGAAGCAACATCCGACCGCCCTGAATTCAAGGCACCGTTCCAGATCGAAATGCTTTCGGTCTATCTGACTCGCGCTTTCGTTATGGATCTTGTGGAACATGTGGCCCGTATGCGCGCGCCCGAAACGGCGACCACCCTTGCCCCCGACCTGCGCCGTCGGTTCGGCATTGGCAATTCAACCGGCCTTGGGATGGCACCGTATCTGCTCAATCACCCTGCTCTTCTGAACAACTGGATCATGGCCCGAGAAACCGCACTGGCACGGGTGCGGGGTCTTGCCAGTGCAACCAAAGATGAAATCACTCAATTTCATCAGCTTCTCCATCGTGCCCGGATCAACGCAGACTCATGGAACTCCGCTCATCCTATCCAGATCGAAAAGCTGGACACCCTGCGGCAAGATCTGGCCCGAATTGCCGCACATCTTGAGGCTGAACCGCTTGAGTGCGACCAGCCATGGGACCGGCTGTGGACGTGGGCACGCGACAATACCGGGCTCGAGGCGCAAGAACAGCTTGTATCCTTGCTGATCGAACCGTTTGGCGCGCTTGTCGATGACCTTAGCGACACAATGGCAGCCGACGAAACGAACACTTTCACAATCGATGGATCCATGCCGCTATCGAAACTGCGCGTTCTCCTGCGCGACATCTATGGATGGGCGATCGACACTGATTGGAAAATTGCCGCTTCCCAAGCGCGTGTCTGGTACACGTCCGAAGAAAAACTTGAACCCCGTCTGGGAGAAAGAGAAGACGACGTTGCCGCTTTTGCGCAACCGCTTGCCCCGGGACGCGACGCGGCGTTTCTGTTTGACGACCTGAGGACCGCGCCTGAGAAAAAGGTCGCTGAATTCCTGCTGCGCCACCCGGAAAACCGCCACATTGTGCGGCGCGTGCAGATCGCCGCGCAATGCCCCTATGCTGAAATTCGCGACAACACGATTGCGGCCGATTTGCTTCCGATTGATTTGTTGCGGGCAAAACTGTCGTTCTTTGGGGCCGTGCATTTTGATCCCCGTTCCGATCGCTGGGTGCGGATCAACATGTTTCGCAACGCGCCTTTCCCTCAGGATTTGGGTCAGGACTCCGCCGACGACTGGACCTATCCGCCGATGATGCAGGCCGCCCAATGACCTATTCCCTGAACGAGGTCGAAGCACTGGCGAAAAAAGCAGCCCGCGGTGCTGGTATGAGCTGGGGTCTTGCCGAAGACGCCGGGAAGGCGTTGCGCACTCTTTTGGAACACGGCGTTGATGCCGTCGGACCGTTTACACGACTGCTCACCGCAAACGATGGGGCGGATCATGCAGCCATCGCCCCACGCGCGATCAATAGCCCATGGACCGCGCCCGGCGGCATACTGTGCCCGGTTGCCACGGGAACCTGTCTGAGCGACCACGCCCACGATCTGGACCCTGACAAGGAAACGACTATCGGGCACACTGCGTTTCCCGTCTTTCTGATCCCCTTTGCACTGGCGGTGGCGCGCGCGCGGGCCCAGACCATCACGCTTTGCTGGCAGGGCACGACGGCCCATGCCCTCACAGACGGAACCCTGCGGATCGACGGCTCCGATGCAGCCTTTCTGATCCCTGAGACGGACAGCATCCAATGTCGTGTCTCAGCCACTTTGTCCGGCCGACCCACGCCGCACATGACCAGAGCCAATATGACAGACGAAGACGCTGCCTGTCTGAACGGGCTGGCGCACAGAACCTATGCCCCCGCCACCGAAGAAAGTCGGCTTTCGGGGGCCGGGGCCGGGTTGTCAGACAACGACTGATGGACTGACACGCCATCCGGGTTGATTTCAAAATGCCCACGAGCCATCCTGTCAGCCTTGCATCAAAGAGCGGCCACACACACCATGGATTTGCCCACACCAAAGCTTGAACATGTCTGCACCCTGACCGTCGATCTTGCCCCAATCCGTGAAATGGGTGCAGGCCGCGCGGGCGGGCGCCGCATCATCCCCATTATCGGCGGAACGGTCACCGGGCCTGTCATTTCTGGCCGGATCCTGAATGTTGGGGCGGACTGGCAAACCATCTTCCCCAACGGTCTGGCGGAACTGGATACCCGCTACGCGATGGAAACCCATGACGGAGCAACGATTGAAATCATCAATTACGGCTATCGCCACGGCCCCGCCGACATAATTCAGGCCATTGGCCGGGGCGAACAGGTAGATCCAGACAGCTATTACATGCGCACCCATGCCAGACTGGAAACTGGCGACACCCGATACGAATGGGTCAACAACACGCTTTTTGTCGGAACCGGTGCCCGCAATCAAAGCAGCGTCCAGGTCGAACTCTATGCGCTGCGATAGCCGGACATACACAGGATCTAACCGAGCCGGGTTAACTTGCACTCCCGGATCAGAAACACCACTGTCGCCGCGCTTACGCTGCCTAGATCCCCACCGATTTCTAAACGAAAGGCGCTTGAAAGGGCGCTCCGTTGCGTTTAAACGCAGCTTCGGTTCGCCTCAATAGCTCAGCTGGTAGAGCAGGTCCTTCGTAAGGACAAGGTCGGGGGTTCGAGTCCCTCTTGAGGCACCACTTTTTCATCTTAGATTGTCCGATGACATCCAAAAACCTTATGTTTATAAGGGTCATGCGGTGTCTAATTGTCCGATGAGGGACGATATGACCCGATGAAGTGCCCCCAGATTGGGGGCGTTTCTGGGGGCATCGCGGGAATCGATCGATTAGGATGCCCCCAAATGCCCCTGAGCGATGCGCAGTTGAGAGCACTGAAGCCGAAGGCAAAGCCTTACAAAGTCTCTGATTTTGACGGTCTCTATGTCACTGTGACGCCGAGCGGGTCGCGGTTGTGGCATTTGAAATACCGGATTGGAGGGCGCGAGAAGCGTCTTTCCTTTGGGGCTTATCCAAGCGTCACTCTCTCGGACGCACGAAAGTTGAAGGATGAAGCGCGGGCCACTCTGGCGGCTGGCAGTGATCCGGGTGTCGTCAAGCAAGCGCGAAAACGGGCAGAGCGGGAACGGCGCGGGATTACCTTTGCGGCCCAAGCGGAAGCCTTTATCGAGAAGGCGCGACGGGAAGGGAAAGCAAGCGCCACGATGTCGAAAACCGAATGGTTGCTGCAAATGGCTTGCTCGGACTTTGGTGCGACCCCGATTTCGGAAGTCACCGCGCCAATGATCCTCGCATGTCTTCGCCGGGTTGAGGCAAAGGGCAACTATGAGACAGCGCGCCGTTTGCGCGCAAAGATCGGAGCGGTGTTCCGGTATGCCGTTGCAAATGGTCTGGCCGAAACAGACCCGACATACGCCCTGCGCGACGCCCTGATCCGCCCGACGGTCACGCCGCGCGCAGCCATTACCGATCCAAAAGCATTGGGAGAGCTTCTTCGTGCTGTTGATGGCTTTCACGGGCAAGCGACGACGCGTATTGCGCTGCAACTCCTCGCGCTACTGGTCCAACGGCCTGGCGAGCTTCGCAATGCCAAATGGGAGGAAATTGACCTTGTTCAAAAGATATGGAGCATTCCCGGAGAGCGCATGAAAATGCGTCGCCCGCATCGTGTTCCACTTCCCGATCAAGCGGTTGACTGGATCAGGACGTTGCAGGCCGTTTCCGGTCAGAGCGCGTTTCTGTTTCCGAGTCTGCGGTCCCTGCACAGACCCATGAGTGAGAATTGAACTGATGCGGTGGATGCCCCCACCCGCCGGCATCGTTTACCATGACGGTTCTATATTCGCTTAGTGGAGGGCACATCGATGACATCAAAGATCAGTATTCTGGCGAT
>JAUIAS010000086.1 GCA_030425395.1 Alphaproteobacteria bacterium | reverse complement strand
TCACGTTGATCGCGGGGAACGGCAGCATCCCCTTCTTGTGGAGATCATAAAGGCGATGAACGCCCGTGGTCGTTTCCTCGGACACACCCTTGATCGCATCGCGTGTCTTGGTGAACCAACCGGGGCTCTGCGCCATACGCTTGGCGATCTGCTTCTTGATCACCTCTTCTTCCTCGGATTGCGGTACGGGAATGATCTCTTCCCCCGCTTCAGCGCGTGCACCAAGCAACACGTAAAGCGTCGCATCGCCACCATCGTCGAGGATCATGTTCGCGCCTTCGGGGAACATGAACGACTTGTCGAGGTAATCCCAATGCTCTTCCAGCGTTTGGCCTTTGATTGCAAAGACCGGCACACCTGCCTCTGCAATCGCCGCTGCCGCGTGGTCCTGTGTCGAGAAGATGTTGCACGACGCCCAGCGCACATCAGCGCCCAGCGCTACGAGCGTTTCGATCAGCACCGCTGTTTGGATCGTCATGTGCAGCGATCCCACAATACGCGCCCCGGTCAGCGGCTTCTCCGCGCCATATTCTTCGCGCAGCGCCATCAGACCCGGCATCTCCGTTTCGGCGATGTCCAGTTCCTTCCGGCCAAATCCAGCCAGCGCGATGTCCTTGACGATATAATCTTTGGCCATTCCCGGCACTCCACATGTCAACCTTGGTTGGAAGGGCAGTTAGCACGGGGTCGCCGCCCCGGCAATGCGGCGCTGTTTACAACCTGCGGGCACCGTTCTACCCAAGACGAAAACGAGGTTCACGATGGCAAATCCCCGACGCGCGTGGCAACGCATGTTGTCTGGACGACGGCTAGACCTGCTGGACCCGACGCCGGTCGACATCGAAATTGAAGACATCGCGCACGGGCTGGCTTTCGTGGCGCGGTGGAACGGGCAGACTTTTGGCGATTATGCCTATTCCGTGGCTGAGCATTCGCTGTTGGTGGAAACCCTGTTCGGGCGTCTTTGCCCCAAAGCCTCGGCGGCTGAACGACTGACGGCGCTTTTGCACGATGCGCCAGAATACGTGATCGGGGACATGATCTCTCCGGTCAAGGCAGCGGTGGGTCCGGGCTACGGTGCGCTGGATGACAGGCTGACATCAGCCATTCACATTCGCTTTGGCCTGCCTGCCGTCACTCCAGCCAAACTCAAGAAACAGATCAAGAAGGCGGACCGCATCAGCGCCTGGATGGAAGCGACGCAGATCGCCGGTTTCACACGCGCAGAGGCCGACAGGTTCTTTGGCGCGCCTGATTTGGATTTGATTGCCGATCTGTCCATCGTGCTCCGCCCGCCGGTCGAGGTGCGCAATGACTTCACGATGCGGCATGCGGCGCTGATCGGAGAAATGGTGTGATCACAATCCGGCGCGCAGGCAAACTCGACGCGCGGCAGATGGCAGAGCTTTTGGACGCCATCATCGAAAAAGGCGGCACAACGGCACACACCTCGCGCGTTTCACGGGATACCATATTGGAGTGGATGCAGCGCGCGCCGACCCAATCCGCATGGCATGTCGCAGAGGACGTTTCGGGCGAAATTCTAGGGTTCCAGTTCATTGAACCCTATCCAGACCTGCCACCAGATGCCTGCGATATCGCCAGTTTCGTGCGTTTGGGGAAAACCGGTCTTGGGGTCGGATCAAAGCTGTTCGAGGCTTCGAGAAAGGCCGCGAAAGACCTGGGCTATCTCTGGATCAATGCCACGATCCGGACCGACAACACAGGCGGTTTGGCCTATTATCAAAGCCGTGGATTCGAGACATACGCGCACCACCCAGCGCAACGCTTGGCGAATGGCGAATTGGTGGACAAGGTCAGCAAACGCTACGACCTGACCTAACGCGGGGACCGTTTCGCAAGGATGCGCTGCAATGTCCGACGGTGCATATTCAACCGCCGTGCAGTCTCGGACACGTTGCGATCACAAAGCTCGTAGACGCGCTGGATATGTTCCCAACGGACCCGATCCGCGCTCATCGGGTTTTCGGGTGGCGGCGGAAGATCGTCGCCTTTGGCCAGCAAAGCATTCGTGATGTCGGTGGCGTCAGCTGGTTTGGACAGGTAATCGGTCGCGCCAATCTTCACCGCAGCGACCGCCGTGGCAATCGCACCATATCCTGTGAGAACCACCACGCGGC
>JAUIAS010000055.1 GCA_030425395.1 Alphaproteobacteria bacterium | reverse complement strand
TGTAATGATGTTTCCCGGCCTTGACAAGCGCGGAATCCGCTGGTGCGGCGCTACAGCGGACGAACAGACGCGATTTCCCGCTCAGGCAGGGCGTCGCACATCGCAACCACGCTGCGCCCGTCCCACGGATGACGCCAGTCCCGCGCGACATCGCGCAGCGGCACAAGGACAAAGGCGCGATCCTGAAGGCGCGGATGCGGCAGAATCAGCCGATCGGGCGTTGTCTCCACTTGCCGCGCGGCAGGCAGATCACGCCACGCCGCATAGCCCTCACGATCAGGCAGCACACTCTCCCCCATCGCGATCAGATCCAGGTCAATAACCCGCTCGCCCCAACGCTGGACACGGACCCGGCCCATATCGTTTTCAACCCGGTGCAACGCATCCAGCACCCCTGCCGGATCAAATCGACTATGCACCGCGATTGCCGCGTTCACATAATCAGGCCCGGCACCCGCCGGAAAACAGGGTGTCGCATAGAACCGGCTGACCGCCGAAACCGACAACCCGACAGACGCCAATCGCCCCATTGCGGCGATCAGCGCATCCGCCGGACCACCATAGGAAGAAGTAAGGTTGGCACCCAACGCAATGAACGCAACGTGACTATCATTTTTGTAGCTCATACGTTCCCTTTTGCGCATGTATTGGACTTGTGCTACCCTGATACCACATTATTTTTCATCAAACGCGCGTCGCACACATTTTAATCACTCACGGACACAGCAGACGCGCAAGTCACCGGAAGGACAATTGATGTTTTACAAAGACGAACGGGTCGCGCTGTTCATCGATGGTGCAAACCTGTATGCCGCCGCCAAGGCGCTCGGGTTTGACATTGATTACAAACTGCTGCGACAGGAATTTATGCGGCGGGGCAAACTTCTCAGAGCGTTTTATTACACAGCGCTCCTTGAGAATGACGAATACTCCCCGATCCGTCCGCTTGTGGACTGGCTGCATTACAACGGCTTCACAATGGTGACCAAACCGGCCAAGGAATACACCGACAGTCAGGGCCGTCGTAAGGTCAAGGGCAACATGGATATCGAGCTGACCGTGGATGCAATGGAACTTGCCCCGCGGATCGACCATGTCGTGCTGTTCTCGGGCGATGGCGATTTCCGCCCTCTGGTCGAAAGCCTTCAGCGTCAGGGCGTCCGGGTTTCCGTCGTCTCGACGATCCGCAGCCAGCCGCCGATGATCTCGGACGATCTGCGCCGTCAGGCCGACAACTTCATTGAACTGGAAGAACTGCGCGAAGTCATCGGCCGACCGCCCCGCGAACATGGCGTGGGCAACATGGGCGTGGCAGCCGCGCAATAAGCGACGACAACAGTACCAAACGGAAATGGGGCTGCTGGTCTGCTGCGATATGGGGCAGACCGATCGGCCCTCGCCCCGTCTTGCAGGTCACCGAGTTCCGGCAAAGGTCAGGTGTGCGCGGCCAATTATGACGCACACACTTGACCCGATCCTGCCGACCAAAAAATCAGGTCGCAGCAGCCTGACCCGGCCGCAAGTAAAACAGACCAACCCCCGCCCCCAACAACGCCACCGCCGACACGACCGTGCGCACGGTGTTGAACATTTGCCAGCGCGGCGAATACGCAGCCCAGATGTCCCTCGCGGCCATGACATCCTGCGGCACCTCGATCCGCGCCAGCGCTTCGTTCATCGGCACATTGACCGCTGCGGTCAGAATAAGCCCGCCGGTCAGATACACCAGCCCGCCCGCCCCGAACGCCAGCCCTGATATGCGCCGCCCCGCGCGCAACGCGACCGCTGCAGTGAGCAGCATCACAACCGGCGTCAAAAAGAAGGCGGGCATGAACACCCCATTGCGCACCGACGCGTTCATGCCTTGCATCGCCTGTATGGCAACACGCGGATCAATCGCATCCAGCCCCCACATCGTCGAACAGACCCACGCATAGAAAAAACCGAAGATCGCCCCGCTCAGCAGCAGCGACAGGAACGCCAGCGCAACCATTAGGGCGGAAACGGATTGAGAAGAACGGGTCATGGAATCCCCTTGACGTAATTTGGGTTACGGTATTGACGTAACCCGTAACGAGGAATACGGATGACGTCAACAGAGGATGCCTCATGCAAAGCGACGCCCGCGAAGTCCGCGCCCAGCAAATCGAAGAAGCCGCCTACCGGGTGCTGGAAGCCAAAGGCTACGCCGGGATGACAATGCTGGCTGTCGCGAAAGAGGCCAAAGCCTCGAACGAAACGCTGTATCGCTGGTATGGCGACCGCACCGGCCTGTTTGCGGCGCTGATCACGCGTAACACCGCGCTTGTTCGCGCCGCTCTGGAGGCCGCGCAGGACGATGACCCGATGGCCGAACTCACCCGGTTGGCCCCCGCCCTTCTGGGGATGCTGATCGGCCCGCGTGCCGTGGCGCTCAACCGGGCGGCGGCGGCGGACAAGACCGGCACACTGGGCAAGACGCTGGGCCAGGCCGGGCGCGACCGGGTGTTCCCGTGGATTCTGTCGGTCATGGACCGCTCCATTGCCGCCGGCCATTTCTCAGGCCCGCCAGAGGCGCTCGCCGACAGCTTCCTGTCGCTGTTGATCGGCGATTGGCAGGTCCGCCGCGTTACCGGCGCGATGCCACCTCCCGACGCGGACGCCATCGACACCCGCGCCCGCGCGACACTGGCCAAGCTGGCAATCCTGCACGCCCCCTAGACGCAAGCGGCCCATCGCCTTACCTGTGCCCTGACACAGCAAAAGAGCCGAGACATGACCAAACCGCCCCTGACCCTCTTTATGGCCGCCCCGCGCGGGTTCTGCGCCGGTGTGGACCGCGCCATTCGCATCGTCGAAATGGCGATCGAGAAATGGGGCGCGCCGGTCTATGTCCGCCATGAGATCGTGCACAACAAATACGTGGTGGATGACCTGCGCGAAAAAGGCGCGGTGTTTGTCGAGGAACTGGACGAATGCCCGGATGACCGCCCGGTGATCTTTTCCGCCCATGGCGTGCCCAAATCCGTGCCCGCCGCCGCCACCGCGCGCGAGATGGTCTTTGTCGATGCCACCTGCCCGCTGGTGAGCAAGGTGCATATCGAAGCGCAGCGCCACGCCGACAACGGGCTCCAGATGATCATGATCGGCCACGCGGGCCACCCCGAAACCGTGGGCACAATGGGTCAACTGCCCGAAGGCGAGGTGCTGTTGGTCGAAACCGTGGAGGATGTGTCACAGGTCGCGGTGCGCGATCCCGAAAGGCTGGCCTATGTGACGCAAACGACGCTCAGCGTGGATGACACCGCCGATATCGTGGCGGCCCTGCAAGCGCGGTTTCCCGCCATCGTCGGCCCGCACAAGGAAGACATCTGTTACGCCACCACCAACCGGCAGGAAGCGGTCAAGGCCATCGCGCCGGACTGCGACGCGCTTCTGGTGGTGGGCGCGCCCAATTCGTCAAACTCGCGCCGTCTGGTCGAAGTCGCCTCCCGCGCGGGATGCCCCTATGCGCAACTGGTGCAGCGCGCCGAAAACATCGACTGGCGCGCGCTGGACGGGATCGCATCCGTCGGCATCACCGCCGGCGCCAGCGCACCCGAGATCCTGATCGAAGAAGTCGTGGACGCGTTCAGAGAGCGGTTCGACGTGACCGTAAAGGTCGTGGAGACCGCACAGGAAAACGTAGAGTTCAAGGTGCCGAGGGTGTTGCGGGTGTTGCGGGTTTGAGAACTACCCCCCTACATGCTGCGTTTACTACTAGGAGATACAATGGAGGTCATTGACAACTTCCCGACACAATAAACCCAGAACAAAAAGTCTCTCCTAAGGCGCTTATCCGCTGAATGCTCGCCTGAATGCTGCTGTTATTTCAGAAGGCTTCACAGACACGGTTGGCGAAACATCTAGCTTCTTCACACCGTCTTTCTCCAGCAATTTTGCCGAATATGCCGTGATTGCGACTGTACAACTGGGTCGCTCCTCATCGTTCTTTGCACACTTAAAGAATCGATTATTGCGAATCTTCACACCCGATATGTCGAAGCCATTGACCGAGATTGTAAACCCATTTTCAGTCCCATCAGGAGAACCATGGCTCAACTCAAGTTTGTCAGCTAATCCGGCCCCTGAAACGACGACGTAGTAAGCGTTTCCTGACAACACTTCGCTGGCCTTTAATGTCGACGTTCCTTGTTCTTCGGTCCAAAGGTTTCCATATAATTCTTCTATCTTACTAGACACCTTTGCTCCGCTCATTTTTCGAACTTGGGCCCTGATCGAATCGACTTTAGCCTCAAAAACTGCCGATCCAGAAATCGTCCCTTTGCTTGTGTTTATTACTTCTACAGAAGCACCTGATACTTTTGAACTCACAACATCAATAGACGCATTTTTTCGCATGTCTCCGGCTTCCACGGAGATTTCTTGATCCAGAGCTTCAAGAGTATATCCATTTGGACCCCTTCTAAGCAGGTACAGCTCCCCGACAAATCGTTGCGTAGAAACATAAGTTTCTGTCGCAGAGATATAGCTATATCCATAATCTGCTGTTCGAATTGAGGGAACGCACGCTGTCAAAACCAAACACGCACTAACGGATAAGGTAAAACTCTTTGTCACACCATATTTACGTACCATTATCTCCACCCCCCATTAAAAATTACAACCTCAGGTTACTATAATAAGTAATCCACTACATTGACAAGAAAAAACACCCCCGCCCCACACAGCGCAACGCGCTGGCGGGGGAGGCTTTCGCTCATCTCTGTCGGGCTGGTGTCCCGTGCTCTCAAGACTAAGAAGAAGATCGGCGCCGTGCCCATGCGGGGCAGACTGTGCCTGCGGGGTGTAAATCCGCGGGCCCCGTGGCCGGTCGATGAACCGGGCCGGATCGGTCGGGCGGGGGTGGTGGGCCCCCTGATCGTCATCTTCGGCGTTGCAACGTGGGTGACCATGCCCGCGCCTCCCTTTCCAACCGGCTAACCCATCGCGCGGTGCCGGTTGCTCTGGTCCTGAGGCGATGAACACCCTACAACATGGGCAACTGACCAAGAGGCCCGCCCGTGACGACCATTCCCCGCTCAGCCCTGATCCTCGGCCTTGCCGGATTGATCCCGTTCCTGTGGGGCGTGGCGACCCAGATGAATGACGGGCTGATGGCATGGGGGGCGGCGCAGCTTGGTCCGCGATTTGTCGGGCCGTATGTGCAACTGGCCTATGGCACCGTGATCCTCAGCTTTATGTCCGGTGTCTTGTGGGGCTTTGCCACCAAGGCCAGCGGGATGCAGGCGGCGGTGGGCTATAGTCTGTCGGTGATCCCGGCGCTCTGGGCGTTCTTCATGGTTGGCGGCGGTCCGGTCAGCGCCGCAACCAACCTTGCCACCGGGTTCATCGGTCTGCTGGTTCTGGATTACGCCTTTGCGCTCTGGGGGCTGGCCCCGCCGTGGTGGATGCGGTTGCGGCTGCTGCTGAGCGCGGTCGTGGTGGCCTGCCTGTCGTTGGAGATTTTCGGATGAACGATGCAGCAACACGCGATGTGTATGATGCCGAGGCCGCGCGCTATGCGGCGATGACCGATGCCCACAACCGCGCCGATCCCCGGCTGGCCGATTTCATGGCCGCCCTGCCTGCGGGGGGCGCGGTGCTGGATCTGGGCTGCGGCCCCGGCTCTGCGGCCGAGGTGATGGCCCAAGCGGGTTTCGACGTCGAAGCGATGGACGCCAGCCCCGCAATGGTGGACATGGCCGCCGCCCGCGATGGCGTGCGCGCCGTTCTGGGCGGCTTTGACGATATCACCGGCGAGACCGTCTATGACGGGGTGTGGGCCAACTTCAGCCTGCTGCACGCCACGCGCGAGGACATGCCGCGCCATCTGGCCGCGATCCGCCGGGCCCTGCGGGCCGGGGGCGTGTTTCACATCGGATTAAAGACAGGAACAGGGGCGGCCCGCGACCGGCTGGGCCGGTTCTATACCTATTACGAAGAGGACGAATTGACAGATCTTCTGGAAACGGCGGGTTTTATCCCGCGCGCGCGCCACCGGGGTGTCGATCCCGGTCTTGACGGAGCGGACGCCCCCTGGATCACGGTGCTGAGCGATGGCTGACCTCTTTGCCTATACCGACGGGGCCTGTTCCGGCAATCCGGGGCCGGGCGGCTGGGGCGTCCTGATGCGCGCGACCGAGGGTGACACCATCGTCAAGGAACGCGAATTGCAGGGGGGCGAGGCCAACACCACCAACAACCGCATGGAGCTGATGGCTGCGATTGCCGCGCTCGAGGCTTTGGCGCGCCCGTCACGGATCACCGTGATCACCGACAGCGCCTATGTGAAAAACGGTGTGACCGGGTGGATTTTCGGCTGGAAGAAAAACGGCTGGAAAACCGCAGCAAAGAAGCCGGTCAAGAATGTGGAGCTGTGGCAACGTCTTGACGCCGCGCAGGCGCGCCACGATGTGACATGGGAATGGGTCAAGGGCCACGCGGGCCACCCGGAAAACGAACGCGCCGACGAACTGGCGCGGGCGGGCATGGCCCCGTTCAAGCCCGCGCGAAGCACAGGATAAGGGAGACATGACAATGGATGCTCAGACCGAAATCGAAATTCAGGCCGCCGCCTTCCGCCGGTTGCAACAACACCTGATGCAGGACCGCACCGACGTGCAGAACATCGACCTGATGAACATGGCCGGTTTCTGCCGCAACTGTCTGGCCCGCTGGTATCAGGAAGCCGCCGCGGAAAAGGGCATCGAGATGACCAAGGACGAGGCCCGCGAGACCTACTACGGCATGACAATGGCCGAGTGGAAAGCCAACTACCAGACCGACGCCAGCGCCGAAAAGCAGGCGGCGTTCAAGGTGGCGTTCGAGGAAAACGTCGGCTCAAAGGGCTGAAACTCAGGGCCAAGCGCGGACGGCAGATGCCTTCGGCGGGAGTATTTTGGGCCAGAAGAAGACCGGCGCGGGCGGGCTGACCGAATAGGTCGCCCGCCCGGCGGTATCAGATCGCTGCCTTGCGGCTTTCGTCGAGGTAAATCTCGCGCAGGCGGGTGGAGACGGAACCGGGGGTGCCGTCGCCCAGTGCCGCGCCGTCGATTTCCACCACCGGCATCACGAAGGTCGAGGCGGAGGTGATGAACGCCTCGTCAGCCTCTTTTGCCTCGTCGATGGTAAAGCTGCGCTCTTCCACTTCCATTTGCGCCTCTTGGGCGAACCGCAGAACGGCGGCACGGGTGATGCCGTGCAGGATGTCGTTGGACAGCTGGCGGGTGATGATCTTGTTACCCTTGACGATATAGGCGTTGTTTGAGGTGCCTTCGGTCACAAAGCCATCCTCGACCAGCCACGCGTCGTCGCATCCGGCTTTCTTGGCCATCATCTTGCCCATGGAGGGATAGAGAAGCTGCACCGTCTTGATATCACGACGGCCCCAGCGGATATCCTCGATCGAGATGACCTTGAGCCCCTTGCGCGCGGTGGGATTATCGGCAAGGCCGGGTTTGGACTGGGTGAACAGAACCAGCGTCGGCTTGGTCACTTCCGGGTCGGGAAAGACGAAATCGCGGTCGCCTGCAGAGCCACGCGACACCTGAAGATAGATCATGCCTTCTTCGATGTTGTTCAACGCCACCAGTTTGCGGTGGATATCCAGAAGATCGTCAAAGGCTTCCGGCTTTTCCATGTCCAGTTCGTTCAGCGAGCGTTCGAGCCGCGCGACGTGGCCGTCAAAGTCGATCAGCTTGCCATCCAGAACGCTGGTGACCTCATAGACGCCATCGGCCATGAGGAAGGAGCGGTCAAAGATGGAAACCTTGGCTTCGGTTTCAGGCAGGTAGTCGCCGTTTACGTATACGGTGCGCATGTCGTTATCCCCATAGGTCCGGAGCGGGCGGGTGCACCCCGGCCGCGTCGAATGTCAAAGCGTGGTCGCGGTCTTCTGCCAGAAGAAGCGGCCCGTCAAGGTCCGTGACTGCCGCCCCCTGAGCCACCAGCGTCGCCGGAGCCATGGCAAGGGACGACCCCACCATACAGCCGACCATGACGTCAAAGCCCTGCTCAAGGGCGGCGGCGCGCAGGGCCAATGCCTCGGTCAGGCCACCGGTCTTGTCGAGCTTGATGTTGACCACATCGTATTTGCCACGCAGCGCCGGCAGGCTGGCGCGGTCGTGGCAGCTTTCGTCCGCGCAAACGGGAACCGGGCGCTCCATACCGATCAGTGCGTCGTCCTCACCGGCGGGAAGCGGCTGTTCGACAAGCGCCACGCCGAGCCGGACAAGATGCGGCGCAAGATCGGCATAGACCTCGGCGCTCCAGCCTTCGTTGGCGTCCACGATGATGCGCGCGTCGGGGGCACCGGCGCGGACCGCCTCAAGGCGGGGCATATCATCCGGCGTGCCCAATTTGATCTTGAGCAGCGGGCGATGCGCGTTGGCCTGTGCCTGCGCGCGCATCGCGTCGGGTTCATCCAGCGACAGGGTATAGGCGGTGATCTCCGGGCCGGGCGCGGGCAGGCCTGCCAGTTCCCAGACGCGCTTGCCTGTGCGTTTGGCCTCAAGATCCCAGAACGCGCAATCCACCGCGTTGCGGGCCGCGCCGGGTTCCAGCGCGTCTTGCAGGGTGGTGCGATTGATGTCTTCGGGCAAACCCGCGATCTGGGCGGCGACGCTGTCCAGCGTTTCGCCATAACGCGCATAGGGCACACATTCGCCCCAACCGCTGTGTTCCCCGTCGCGCACGCGCGCGGTCAGAACCTTGGCCTCGGTCCGGGCACCACGGCTGATGCGAAAGACCTGCGCCAGCCGGAACACATCGCGGGTGACTTCGATGGGCATGGTTTTCCTTTCGGGTCGTCGATGGGGCCGGATGGCCCCACGCGGCAGGTTCAGCTTGCCAGCAACGCGTCAACCAGCGGCCCGGCACCATAGCGGAACGGATCGGTGGTGGGCAAACCCATTTCGGCTTCGACCTCGGCCAGATATGCCCGCGCGTCTTCGTCCGACAGGTGCTGCGTGTTCACGGACACGCCGATCACCTTGCAATCCGGGTTCACGACCCGTGCGAGGGTAAGAGCCACGTCGCGCAATTCGGGCAGCGAGGGCTGCTGATACTCGGGCAGGCCGCGCATGTGTTCGCGCGTCGGCTCATGCGCAAGAACCAGCGCATCCGGTTGTCCACCGTGGATCAGGGCCATGGTCACACCGGAATAGGAGGCGTGAAACAGCGATCCCTGACCTTCGATGTGATCCCAATGATCCGCGTCGTTGTCAGGCGTCAGATATTCAACCGAACCGGCCATGAAATCGGCGATCACCGCATCCAGAGGCACACCGTCTCCGGTGATGAGAATGCCGGTCTGCCCCGTGGCCCGGAACGAGGATTTCAGGCCGCGTTCGCGCATTTCGGCATCCATACACAGGGCGGTATACATCTTGCCGACGCTGCAGTCCGTGCCCACGGCCAGAACCCGCTTGCCCGTGCGCTTTTTACCGTTGGCGATGGGATACTGCACCGATGGGATGCGCACGTCGTGCAGGGCGCGGCCAGTGGCTTCGGCGACGGCAACCAGATCGGGTTCGTCGCGCAGCAGGTTGTGCAGGCCAGAGGCAAGGTCAAAGCCTTCCTCAAGCGCCATGACGAGCACTTTCTTCCATTCCTGCGAAATCACGCCGCCACGGTTGGCAACGCCGATCACGAGGGTCTTGGCACCGGCGGCCTTGGCCTCTTCCAGCGTCATGTCGGTCAGCCCGACATCGGCCTTGCAGCCTTCCATGCGGAACTGACCCACGGCGTTTGCAGGGCGCCAGTCCTTGATGCCTTGCGCCACCTTGGCGGCAAGCTGGTCGGGTGCGTCTCCGAGAAAGAGAAGATATGGCGTTTCGATCATGGCAGCCTCCTGAGGACGTGTTTGCGCGTCATGATAGCGATGCCATAGCCAATTGTGTCCTGTTCTGAGTGGTGGCAAGCGACTTCATCGCAAAATTCTTCGATATTTTCATCAAATAACAGGAAATATTTGCAAAATTAGCTCAGCAATTGTTCAAAAAGAGTCAAAGAGTTTGGTGAGCGTGACAACCAATATGGACGAATCGCCTGCCAATTTCTCAAGGACGAGGGTGAAAATCGGAAAAAGTGTTGTCACAGAAAAGATGCCCTGAACGCTGGGGCGCAGCGGACGACTGTTCATGCTTTCGATCTGGCTAGTTACCGAGGAAATCTCTTCACAGGCATCAACGGCCTCTTTCGCGACTTGCCAATCAGAGGTCGCTTCAAACTTTGATAAGTGGGTCGCCATTTGTCCGCAAACCAAGGCATTCCAGTGCTCGGACAGTCTTCGTTTTGCTTGCGCGTAGTGGCTTGTGAATACGATCAACGGACCGACAAAAGCGAGCCAGCACAAGAGCAATGCTACAACTAGCAACCCCATATGCATACTTGCCCAGGTCCCGTAGAAATCTCGAAAGACTTGAAACTGGGTTTCAAGTACCACCCAAAAAGTTAGCCAGATGATCGCTATGAACGATAAGACGCCTTGGAACGCAATGAATTCCCCGGCTTTCCGAGCACCGCCCGCTTTATCGACGTGACCAATGATCAAACGGAGTTGACGACGGCTTTGGTTCAGCCGCCATCCTACGGTCCCGTATGCTGCTGACGCCCCTAAACGGTGTCCTGCCAAGGCACCTAGCACTATCGAAGACAGGCTATGCTCCCACTCCCACGTCTTCGAGGGCACCCCACCGTAGAACTGGAAGAAACCTACAGATATCAATATCCCAACTATCAACGCAGAACCGCAAGCTATTGCGCGTCGACGCTTTTCAATCACCTTATCGTCTTGTGCAGTCCACGTGACAATATCTTCGGACCGCAATTGTTGGGACAAGGATCGGTACTGACCGTCCAGCCAGAAAGATATCCAGAGACCAACAAAAGTAAACACATAGCCGGACGAAAGCATTGGGTCCGCGAGTCGTCCGACTTCAATTTCCCTCGCTGGGCTACATGCTTGCAAAGCAGAGGGGCAGGTGAACGATGGGATCATCCCCAGAATGCCGTCAGGGTTTTCTAGCAGAAACGCATCGAGGTTATAATGATGCCAAAGGTAATCAGTGGCTTGGACAAGCGGGAAAATTTGCTCAAGGCGGAACAGTGCGTAAACAGTTAGGGCGATGATCGCTGCTCGAACCAATTGGTTCTCAAACTTGGTGCTGATGTGCATTGCCCCACAACCTGCGGAAATCTCTACGGTGCCCTCACACTATATGGGTGCGCGCGAAGGCTGGTTGTCAACCTTTGACGATGCTGCGTCTGCACAATCGCGCTTGCAAGGGCGCGCGCAATTTTATACCCACCACGGGAACGTAAACGGAATATTCTTGCCCGAAAGGTGTGCCCATGTCCTTCCGCCTGCAACCTACCCCCGCTGCACGTCCGAACCGTTGCCAGCTGTTCGGCCCCGCCTCCAACACCAAACTGCCGCCCAAGATGGCAACTTCGGCAGCCGATGTGATCAATATCGACCTTGAGGATTCGGTAGCCCCCGATGACAAGGAAATGGCGCGCAAACTGGCCATTGACGCAATCGGCGACATCGACTGGGGCACCAAGACGCTGAGCGTGCGGATCAACGGGCTGGACACGCCCTATTGGTATCGCGACGTGGTCGACCTGCTGGAAAACGCGTCGGACCGGTTGGACCAGATCATGATCCCCAAGGTTGGCTGCGCTGCTGACCTTTATGCGGTAGACGCGCTTGTCACCGCGATCGAAACCGCCAAGGGCCGCAAGAAACGGATCGCCTTTGAGGTCATCATCGAATCGGCTGCGGGCATCGCCCATGTCGAGGAAATCGCCGCTGCCACCCCGCGCCTTGAGGCCATGAGCCTTGGCGCTGCCGATTTCGCGGCGTCCATGGGCATGCAAACCACCGGGATCGGCGGCACGCAGGCCAATTACTATATGCTGCATGAAGGCGCGAAATACTGGTCCGACCCGTGGCACTGGGCTCAGACCGCCATTGTCGCGGCCTGCCGCACGCATGGCGTCCTGCCCGTGGACGGCCCGTTCGGTGACTTCAGCGATGACGAAGGCTATCGCGCACAGGCGCGCCGTTCGGCCACGCTTGGCATGGTTGGAAAATGGGCGATCCACCCCAAGCAGGTGGCCTTGGCCAATGAGGTCTTTACCCCGTCCGAGGAAGCCGTGACCGAAGCCCGCGAGATCCTCGCCGCGATGGAAACGGCCAAGGCCAACGGCGAAGGCGCGACCGTCTACAAAGGCCGTCTCGTCGATATCGCGTCGATCAAACAAGCCGAAGTTATCGTGCGCCAGTCTGAAATGATCGCGGGCCAGTAAGCGCTGCATTCGCGAACAAACCCGAATACGCGGGCTGCATGGTCCGCGTATTCCTTTGCGCCGCGCCTTCTTGTCCGGTTCCGTCGCTCCGCGTCATAATCGGGAACGGTATTGACCCGCGCCGGCACATCCGGCACGTCGGTCTGCAGATTTTCCTGAAAGACTGCGCACATGACCTTGGAGATACTGCTGGCGCTGGCGCTGTTTGCCGGATCGACCCTGTTCACACCGGGGCCGAACAACCTGATGCTGATGACATCGGGTGCCAATTTCGGCTTGCGGCGCACGTTGCCGCATTTGCTTGGTGTTGCGCTTGGCTTTCCGCTGATGATCCTTCCTGTTGGTCTGGGTGTGATGGAACTGTTCGACCTCTGGCCGCCCAGTTACACGCTGCTCAAGGTTCTATCAGTCGCCTATATGCTTTGGCTTGCCTGGAAAATTGCCCATGCCTCCGCCCCCAAGGAGGCCGGCGTGGACGCGCGACCATTGACCTTTGTTCAGGCGGCTGCCTTTCAGTGGGTCAACCCCAAGGCGTGGTCGATGGCGTTGGGCGCAATCACGCTTTATGCCGCCAGCCGCGATCTCACAGCCGTGGTGACCGTGGCGGCCACCTATGCGACGCTGGGGCTGGTATCGGCCGTGTTCTGGACATCTTTGGGCACCGCGGTGCGGCGCTTGCTGGCCCAGCCGCGCCGCCTGCGCGCGTTCAACTGGACCATGGCCATATTGCTGGTCGGCTCCATGGTGCCTGTCCTGCTGGGCTGAAGGCCGTGTTGCATCCGCCCGCGCCCCACGCCATATAACGGGGCAAAGACAGCCGGAGGCTCCCATGACCCAATACCTCGACTTCGAAAAACCGTTGGCCGAAATCGAAGGCACGGCAGAAGAATTGCGCGCCATGGGCCGCCAGAATGAAGATATGGACGTCACCGAAGAGGCCGCCGCGCTTGATGCCAAGGCGGCAAAACTGCTCGAAGAGCTGTACAAGTCGTTGACCCCCTGGCGCAAATGCCAGGTCGCGCGTCACCCGCAACGTCCCCATTGCCGCGATTACATCGAAGCGCTGTTTACCGAATACACGCCTCTGGCCGGGGACCGGAACTTTGCCGATGATCATGCGGTCATGGGTGGTCTGGCGCGGCTGAATGATCGGCCGGTGATGGTGATCGGCCACGAAAAGGGCAACGACACCAAAAGCCGGATCGAACGCAATTTCGGCATGGCGCGTCCAGAAGGCTATCGCAAGGCTGTGCGCCTGATGCAAATGGCGGGCAAATTCGGGCTGCCCGTGATTACGCTCGTGGACACCCCCGGTGCCTATCCCGGAAAAGGCGCCGAGGAACGCGGCCAGTCCGAAGCCATCGCACGCGCAACCGAAACCTGCCTGCAAATCGGTGTGCCGCTGGTTTCGGTGGTGATCGGCGAAGGCGGATCGGGCGGTGCCGTGGCCTTTGCCACAGCGAACCGGGTCGCGATGCTGGAACATTCGGTTTATTCCGTGATTTCGCCCGAGGGCTGCGCGTCAATCCTGTGGAAGGATTCCGAAAAGATGCGCGAAGCGGCAGAGGCTTTGCGCCTGACAGCGGACGATCTCAAGAAACTTGGCGTGATCGACCGCATCATTGCCGAACCCATGGGCGGCGCGCACCGCGGCAAGGCCGAGACCATCGCCGCCGTGGGGAAGGCCATTGCCGATATGCTCGGCCAGTTGGATGGCAAGGATGCAACCACGTTGATTCAGGAACGGCGCAAGAAGTTCCTCGACATGGGCGCGACCGGTCTGGCAGCCTGATACGGGGGTCAGTTGGCCAGCAGGCGCAACCCCTGCGTCACATCCGACCGCACCGCAAGGCGCAATCCCGGTTCATCCCCGGCGCGCAGCGCGGCGATGATAAGCTTGTGATAATGCGGCGGCTCCGTACGCCGCAGCCGCCCATAGAGCGCCCGCATCGTCGGCCCCAGTTGCAGCCAAACGGTTTCCGCCATGGCCAGCATCGCAGGGGCCTGCGCGCGCAGGTAAAGCGTCCGGTGAAATTCCAGATTGGTGCGGATGTAGCCCACCGCATCGCGGTTCGACACCACTTCTGAAATTGACGTGTTGATTGTATTGAGCCTCTCGATCAGGGCCATGTGCGCGCGCGGCAAGGCGCGGCTGGCAAGCTCGACTTCGATCAGGGCGCGCAGCGCGGCGAGTTCTTCGATCCGTTCGCTGCTGAGTTCGGGAGTCGACACCCGTCCCGAATTGGTCAGGAACAGCGCCCCCTCTGCCCCCAGACGCCGAACGGCTTCGCGCGCGGGCGTCATGGAGACGCC
>JAUIAS010000085.1 GCA_030425395.1 Alphaproteobacteria bacterium | reverse complement strand
GCGTCAGCCGCAAAGTCGAGCCGGTTCACCGCCTCTGCGATCTCGTCCTCACTGATGTTGAGCGGCGGCAGCAGCCGCACCACATTGTCCGCCGCCGGCACGGTGATGACACCGCATTCATACCCTGCCTTGACGAGGTCAGCCGGCGCCACCTTGCACTTGAGCCCGATCATCAGGCCCACCCCACGCACGCCTTCGAAAACGTCCGGGTGCGCCGCAACCAACCCTTCCAGCTTCTGCCGCAGGAAAGCGGCCCGCACATTCACCGTGTCAAGAAACTCCGGCGTGCTGACGATGTCCATCACCGCGCAACCCACTGCACAGGCCAGCGGGTTGCCGCCATAGGTCGAACCGTGTGTTCCCGCCGTCATGCCCGAAGCGGCCTCCTCGGTGGCCAGAACCGCACCCAGCGGGAAACCCCCGCCAATGCCCTTGGCGACCATCATGATGTCAGGTGAGACCCCGGCCCATTCATGCGCAAACAGACGCCCCGTCCGCGCCACGCCGCATTGCACCTCATCGAGGATCAGCAGGATGCCTTTCTCGTCACACAGCGCGCGCAGCCCCTTCAGACACTGATCGGGCAACGGACGAATTCCGCCCTCCCCCTGCACCGGTTCAATCAGAATCGCGCCAACCGTCTCATCGATTGCAGCATGCAGCGCGTCATGGTCACCCCAGCCCACATGCGTGAACCCCGGCAGAAGCGGCGCGAACCCCTTGATCATTTTCTCAGAGCCCGCCGCGGCAATCCCCGCCGACGAGCGCCCGTGGAAGGATCCGCCGAACGTAATGATCGTGGTCTTCTCGGGATGGCCCTTCTCGTACCAGTACTTGCGCGCCATCTTGACCGCCAGTTCGCAGGATTCCGTCCCCGAATTGGTGAAAAACACCGTATCGGCAAAGGTGCTGGCCACCAGCTTGTCGGCCAGCGCCTGTTGCTGCGGGATCTCGTAAAGGTTCGACACATGCCACAGCTTCTGCGCCTGCTCGGTCAGCGTCTGAACCAGTGCGGGATGCGCATGGCCCAGCGCGTTCACCGCGATGCCCGCACCCAGATCGAGGAAACGTCGCCCGTCCGCCTCGATCAGCCAGGTGCCTTCGCCCTTCACGAAATGAAGCGGCGCGCGGGAATAGGTCGGCAGGACAGAGGGGATCATGGGAAACCTCATTTCAGGAAGCCCAAGCCGTGCCAAGCGGCGCGGGCCAAGTCAACGGAAAGGATGTGAATTCAGACAAAAGGTGACGGATCGCCCACAGTTCGGGGCGGCAAAACAAGATCAGATGTCTCGTCGGATAGCGATCAGGTTTGTCATGAACCGCCTCATCGGGCAAAATCGCCCGCAAAACAAGTCCCATTCTTCTCTGGTTCGAAAATACTTCGGGGCCTGAGGCAGCGCCCCAGTCGGATTTTTCAAAAATCCGACGCCCGGCGATGCGCCCCGCGCAGCGCAAATCCTATCAGCCCCGGAACGGATCGTCCGGATAGCCAACCCCCACCAGATACAAGCCCTGCGGCGGGCAGACCGGCCCACAGGCCGCCCGATCCCGGGCTTCCAAAGCGGTCTTCACATCCTCCGGCGCCCATGCGCCCGCCCCGACCCGTTCCAACGTGCCGACAAAACTGCGCACCTGGTTGTGCAGGAAGGATCGCGCGCGCAGGCGGAACTGGAACTCTGTGCCCCAATCCGTGTCCACGCAGGATATATCCAACGCATCCAGTGTTTTGACTGGCGACGCCGCCTGACACATGGTCGACCGGAAGGTGGTGAAGTCATGCAGCCCGATCAGATGCCGCGCCGCCTTCTGCATGGGCGCAAGCTCAAGATCGTGTTTCACCTGCCAGACCTGTCCCGCCTCCAGCGTCAGCGGCGCACGGCGCGACACCAGCCGAAACAGATAGCGCCGCTCCATTGCCGAGAACCGCGCATGCCAATCGCCCTCGACCTCGGCCGCGTCGACAATGGCGACAGGCAGGGGCTTGAGGTGATAATTCAACGCCTCTGACAACCGGAATGGTGACCAGTCCTTTTGCACATCGCAATGGCAGACCTGACCCCGCGCATGCACGCCTGCATCCGTCCGGCCCGCCGCCGCGATCGTATGCTCGCCCGGCTCAAGTTTGGCCAGCGCCGCCTCGATCGCACCCTGTACCGACGGCTGCTCGGCTTGCCTTTGCCAACCGGCAAAGGGCGCGCCATCATATTCGACTTTCAGGGCAAATCTGGGCATGCGCCCCGCTTATCCTGACGCATTGCGCCGAACAATCCCCCTTGCGCGGCAC
>JAUIAS010000010.1 GCA_030425395.1 Alphaproteobacteria bacterium | reverse complement strand
TTTTTCATACGGTTTGCGCTCTGTTTCTCGTGCGGGTTCCATTTCGGGGAGAAGTCGATCTTTTTCCAATGTGCCGGTCCTTCAATGTGACAGTGGGGGACGTAAATCACGGCTTCAGGGCAGATAAAAATGCGTAAAAGATAAACAACTAGCTATAGATTATTTCGTGTGCCTCTAGGGGCGCTTCCTTTGGGTTCTGTCGGTGCACGTGGCTTTTGCAAAAAAAATGAACAGTTCTTGCAGCGATTTGATGCCCCACGATCTATCCGCCGCGCACCGACTCGCGGAAAAAACCGCCCGGCAATCGCATTCTGGGATCTGCGCCGGTCACACGCCATTTCGGAGGTTGCGGGTCAGATCCTTCCCGTTCGCCCTGATCTGGTGGGGCCGGGCCCAAGACCCATTTCGCAACCGCAATGCTCCAACCAGCGTCGCTGGAATCGGGTGCCCCGTATCGGCAATGACGAGCGTGGGAACAAGCCGCGTCCCTGAACGATTCTCCGAATGTTCCTTGATCTGGATCAAGGTTCTTGGCGCCACCGCCCCGGCATAGTTGACTGAGGAATGCAGGTTTTGCCAAGTGAGTACACGGTATGCGGATTTTTTTGATGTTGGTTCCTTATCTGGCCTTGGCAGGACTGATAGGTATTGCCCCCAAACCATCAGGTGATTTCGGAACTGCGCATTCCGGGGTGTTCACGAGGCGTTAATACGGGTTTAGTGACGTCCCTGTGGGAAACCGCCGCGAATTGGATCTCCCCGGGATCAATCTGAGCAAGGATAACCAGATGCGCGCCAAACAAGACAAGGCCAGATCAGCGAACATGATGGCGTTGGCCGCCGGGCTTGGCTTGGCGTTCGGTCTGGGGGCGTGTGCGATGCAGGCCGAGATGCCGCTTCCTGATGAAGGTGCTGCGATTTTCAATGAAAACTGCGTTGTATGCCACGGTGAAACCGCCATGGGCGGCATGATCGAGATGCGCGGTATGGTGCCTCCGGACCTGACGCGTATCAGCGCCCGAAATGGCGGAGAGTTCCCGCGCGCCCGCGTTCTTTCCGAAATCGACGGCTATGGCAGGATGACCCATGAGGGGCGCGTCATGCCGGAATTTGGCGGGCTGCTTGAAGGCGAGACCGTTCCAGTCCGGGTGGGCGATACCCTGACCCCGACGCCGCGCCCCCTTGCGGCGCTGCTCGAATATCTTGAATCGATCCAACTGGCTGAATAAAGGGCTCGGCCGCCTTTGGGTGATCAGCCGCAAATCCCGTTCAGGTCCGCGTCTTTCCACGGCAGGATGAGGTCATGCGCGCGGCTTTGCGGCAGATCGGATACGGGCATCGTGGCGGCCAGCATGTCATGCAGCCGCCGTGTCCGCGGGGCCTGCGGCGCAAGGGCACGGCAGCACACGTATTCTTCGACAATGGCGCCTTGCTGTTCAAAGCCGAAATCAACAAAGGCGGGTTCGGTTTCCAGATCAAAGAGGTAAGGATCGGGATTCCCGCCGTGTTCCGCAGCGGCGCGCAGCGGGTGATATGCGGTCCTTTCGCGCTGCTGCCATTGCCAGACATGGGTTATTTCGTGGGCCAGCAACATGGCCGCGATCAGGTTCATTTCGCGCGGATATTCCGGGACATAGTCATCCAGATACCAATCATTGGCAAAATGCACCCGGTTGAACAGGGTCACGGCGGCGGGGCGTGCGGTGACGATATCCGTCGTGGGTGGCGGCAGGATGCGTTCGCGGCAGGTCACGCGGGGGCGGGCAGGGCGTTTGAATGTAACCGACCCCACGATGGCCCCTTTGGCGATCCGCACCTGATCGGCATCAAGGTCGCTGCCATGGATATCGGCGAGAAATGCCCGTTCAGGCCCGGTAAGCGGACGGCCACAGGCCGCCAGCAGCAAACACAGAAAAAGTAGCAGCGCGGCGCGCATCTCAGGGCGCGAAAAAGGTGGCGTTTGCGGTTGCCACTGTCTTGCCGGATGCCTCTTCCGTCATTTCGGCGCGCATGAACACCATCGCGCGTCCCGCCCGAACCACCGACGCGGTGCACAGGATCGCTTCGCCCACGCCGGGCCGCAGGAACTGTGTGTCCAGATTGGTGGTGGCAAAGGGGATCATCTTGCCCGCGTTGGCAATGGCGGCCAGCACCATACACGTATCGGCCAGTGCGGCCAGCGCCTGGCCGGATACAATACCCCCCACGCGGGCGAGGTCCGGTGTCAGAGGCATGCGGAAAGTGGCTGTTCCATCGCCGACCGAAACGGTCGCGATATCAAGAGAAAGGACCCAAGGGGCGAAATTCTCGGCGAGGATGGTGTCAAGATCGGCTGGTGTCATACGGCGACAGTGGCGCGGATCGCCGCCAGAGGCAAGCACCCTCGCTCGCGGGTATCGGGCTTTTCCCCGCGCCGGGCGAAATGTGTTGCGCGCCGCGTTGCCAATTGGCAGGCTTGGGCAAAAGGGGGCACCATGACCACAGAAAATTTGGCCTTTGATCCCAAGGATGTGTTGGATTTCTGGTTTCCCGATACCGGTTTCTGGCAAAGCAGTGAGGCATTCGGCGAATGGATTTTCCGTCGGATGCAGGGGGGCGTCGATGCGCATATCTGCGAAAATTTTGCCGATTTGACCACCGCCGCCGCGCAGGGTCTGCTGGATAGCTGGGCACAGACGCCGCGCGGGCGGCTGGCGCTGCTGCTGGCATTGGATCAGTTTCCCCGCTCGCTTTGGCGTGGCACGCCGGGGGCCTATGCCCAAGATATCAAGGCGAACCTTGTCGCGCTTGAGGGGATCGAAAATGGTCATTTCACTGCCCTTCAGCCGTGGGAGCGGTTGTTCTATGTCATCGCGCTGAGCCATTGCGAAGGGCCGGATCATCTGGCGCGCTTCGATGTGATCGACCGTGTCACCGAAGAGATCATCGCCGATCTGCCGCCGGCTCTGGCCCCTCTTGGCGATCAATTGCGCGCCCAGCATAAAAGCGTGCGCGATGTCATCGAACGCTTTGGGCGTCATCCCCACCGCAACCCGATCTATGGACGTGTCTCGACCCCGCAGGAACTGGCCTATATCGAAACCGGCGATTTCCCCCATGTGAAAAGCAAACCCGCGTCCTGATTTGGTGCACCCTGAACCTTTCCGGGGCAAAGGAGGCCACATGACGTCAGAAGCTGAAACAGCGGCACCGCGCGCGTTCTTGTCGATCCTTGAGGTCATGCCGGAGCAACCCCGCGCGCGACTATTGCGTTTGCGTGCGCTGATCCATGCGGCAGGTCGGGCAACCGACACCGGACCTCTTACCGAAACGCTGAAATGGGGCCAAATGGCTTTCCTGCCCGCACGTCGGGCGGGGACAACGCTGCGTCTGTCTTGGTCACAGGCGACTCCGGATGTCTGTCGCCTGCTCGTGCATTGCCAGACGACCCTCGTGGACAGGTTCCGCGACCGGTTCCCGGATGGATTTGCCTATGAGGGCAACCGCGCCGTTTGCATTCCCGTTGCAGGCCCGATGCCGGAGGCAGCGTTTCAACAGATGGCCGCAATGGCGCTGACATATCACCGCGACAAAGCCGCCGCGCGGCCGTGAAAGGATGAGGATGACCAGACTTGAGCCGACAATCGAAATTCTGAACGACCTGTCCCAAGCTCCCGGCTGGATTGACATGCAGCGCGAATATCTCGCCTTTGCCGCAGAAAAACACGCAGAAGTGACCGGACAGCATATCTCGGCCGAAGATCAGCTTGCCCAGACTTTGGATCATATCCACGAACACTTCGGACAGGACGGGCGTTTTATCGTCGCGCGCGGGGATGGTGGTGCCTTGCTCGGGATGGTGCTGCTCAGGCGGCTTGCAAATGGCAAGGCAGAGATCAAGCGCCTGTATGTTTCGCCCAAAGCGCGCCGACAAGGTATCGCGCACATGTTGATGGCTGCCCTGACCGATGAGGCCCGCACCCTTGGGTGTCACGCGCTTTATCTGGATACCAGCGCGGCCCTTGTCGATGCGATCGCCATGTATCGGGCGATGGGCTTTGTGGATGCCCCCTTTGACCCGGCCAGCGTTCAGGCTCTGGACGTCGCCCGGCAACTGGTCATTCTCGAAAAGACGCTCTGATCGGCGCGTCCTACAAATCTATGACGATATGACCATCCGCCTGTGCCGCGCGCGACTGGCAGGTTATGATCTCGCTTTCGCGCTGCTTGTTGGACAAGACGAAATCGCGGTGCTCAACCTCACCATCCAACAGCCCGCATTTGCACACGCCACAAATCCCGTCAGAGCATTTCACATCCACTGGAATGCCGTTGGCTGTCAGCACATCGGACAGGCTCTGATCGGCGCTGACCGATAGTTCCCGGCCCGACCGGGCCAGCGTCACGGTAAATGCGTGGTTCTCATAATCGGGTTGCTCGGGGACCGAAAAATACTCCAGATGCCGTGCGTCTTCGGGAAAGCCCTGCCGCGCCGCCGCCTGCACCACGGCATGCATGAACCGATCCGGCCCACAGGTATAAACATGCCAGCCCGCGCGATAGCCTGCCAAGACCTTGTCCAGATCGGCGCGGGTGCCTTGATCCGAGAAATGGAAGGTTACGCAATCGGCCCAAGGAGCAGCACGCAGATCCTCGACATAGCCCGCTCGATCCTCTGTGCTGGCCGAATAGTGCAACTCGAACGGTTTGCCCAAGGCGTGCAGGCGATGGGCAAACGCAATCATCGGGGTGATCCCGATCCCGCCTCCCATGAGAAAGGTCCGGGTCGCATCCTCGACCAGTTCGAAACGATTGATGGGTTTTGAAATGAAGACCCGCCGCCCTTCGTCAAAGATGCGGTGCATCATTTGCGAACCGCCGCGCCCGTCATCTTCGCGCAGCACGCCGATTTGGTATCTTGACCTGTCAGCGGGATCGCCGGACATGGAATATTGCCGCAGGAAATCGGGGGTGATCACGATATCCAGATGTCCGCCCGCCGTCCACGCGGGCAGGGGGGCACCGTCCCATGCGGTGAATTCGTATTTCGTGACCTCGGGTGTCATCGGCTCGACCTTGCTGACACGGGCCATGATTACCGGGGCGTCGGTGAAATCGGGGCGCTCATGGGCCAGCCCCTCGGTGTCTCCGCGCGCCAGACGTGCCTTGTATTCAGAAGCGGTGATCATCTCCTGATAGGCCTTGATCCCCGCCTCGCGATCCATCGGGAACGGATAGGGCCATGGCCACGGTGCGAGGTTGGCCGGATAAACGGCGAGGGTCTGATCCTCGTATTTGAGGTCAAGGCCGGGGTCGATATCGCGGCGGTTGATCGGGGCGGCGGGGGCCTTGTAGCCCCCGTCAGGTTTCAACTCCAGATCCCACCACCACTTCTTGACATCGTTCACGCCGCCATTGCCCAGCGTGTCGTCCAATCGCGCCAGCACCGGTGCCGCCTTGGGCAGGTTCATCGCGGCCCAGCGAAAGGGGCGTTCCTTGAATATCCCTTCAAGGTTCCACGGGCAGGTCTTCATACAGCGCCCGCACATCGCACCGCCTGCGGTGGTGATGCGGTATGTTGTGCATTTCTGGCTGTCAGATTTCCAGATTTCATAGCCATTGAACATCAGCTTGGGCCCTGCGGTGATCGCGCCGGACGGGCATTCGCGGGCGCATTTGTTGCACGCCTCGCAAAAGCTTTGCAGGCCGAAATCAATCGGTTTGTCATGGGCCAGTGGCATATCCGTCGTCACGGCCCCGGATTTCAGGCGCGGGCCCAAAAGAGGGTTCAGGATCACTTCGCCGATGCGGCTGACCTCGCCCAGCCCTGACAACAACAACAAAGGCGGTTGCAGAACCTCGCCATCCATCACCGAATGCGCCTTGGCCTTGTAGCCCAGATTGCGGATCTGCTTGGCAATCACGCCGCCCAGAAGCGAAAACCGCAGATAAGCGCGCATGGATTGCGCCACTGCAATCCAGTCATCGCCCGAGGCCCCCTCCATCGTCTCATAGCCTTGGTCGATAATCATCGAAATGGCGTTTTGGTGGGGTGGGTCGATCGGTGCACCGGTCGCATCATGGCTATACCACGCCCAATCGGGGCAGCGCGAAATACCCACGGCATCCACCCCCAGAAAATAGCTCGCGGCCTTGACGTTGTCTGCGTTGCGCTGGGCCTCGGTTGGTTTGTCCGCGACAGGCGCGCTTTCGCCGTCTTGCAGCAGAACAAACGCCCCCAACATTCGGCGTTGTGCAAAGGAATGGGCGCTCTTGCGGGCATACCAGCCACCCGAAGCGGCTTGTTGCTGGCGTTTGCCCAGATCGCCGAACTGGGCACGGGCGAACATATCGGTGCGCTTGGGCACGCGGGCGACGCGGGCTTCGTCGATAAAGGTGGTGGGCGTGTCCACGCGCTTGAGCTTTTCAAAGGGGTGCGCGCCGTCCACATAGCGCCGCCGGGCGTAAGGATCGCGGTTCAGCGCGCTTTTGGCGGTGCCCTTGCCAACCCACCAGGCAAGGTCATTGGGCTGTGCCGCCCAAGGTGCCAGTGGCGCATCGGTGGCCATCTCCATCGTTGTGGTCACAACCGCGAGGCCAAAGCCTTCGCCGATAAACGGCGCAAAAAGGCGTCCTCGCTCCACGCTGGCCAGACCGGCCGCCACGGCCAAGCGGTTGGCGTCCACATCCGACGATGTCGCCGTATGCGCGCGTGCGGAGAACCCAAGCAGGTGCAGGTATTCGGCAAGGATTACAGCGGTTTCCGTAGCGCGTAGGGCGGCGCGATGTTGCTGTGCGCCGAAGATCCACTCCGCGCCGGGTTCGTGGTCTTTGGGGTCGCGGTGGTGTTCCACCAGCACGACGATGGCATGGGTGTGGTCGTCAATTGGTCCAAGGGGGGCCTCGATCGACTCTTTCAGCGCGGCCATGATCTGATCAATGCCAGAGGCGAGCGTCTTGGTCTGCTTTGTGCGGATGTCATGGGCAAGGCGGTCAATGTCGGGATTGCGGGTGGGAGCGCGCAGCAGCGCCGCCCGTGGCACCCGGCAAATCCCGATCATCGCACTGTCCTGAAAATAACCGAATGCCTTCATGTGACGCGCCCGTTCGTCGAGGTCTGTCGGCGCGGTGGCGGGGGTCGGGTTGACCGTGCCATCACGGATCGCATCCATCATCGCCTGATATTCGCCCATCGCATTGACCAGCGAATGCGGCGTCTCCAGATCGCGGAAATCCAGCGGTTGCGCGGCGGGAACCTTGCCCAGATCGGGCATCTCCGAAAGACGCTTCAGCCGTTCGAGCGGGTAAGGCCCCATATGGACCGGGCGGTCCTTGGTCGAGAAAAAGCGAAGCCCCATGTCATTGGTCCATTCTGCTGGATGCGCCGGGTGTGTGATGCCTGCGGACCGCGCTACCGCGCCCCACAAGAGGGCATCGCATCAAAGAACCCATCCGGCACCCAGCGCGCGTTTACCAGATCTTCATTGAATTGCGGCGCATCACCGGCAACGTTGTTGAATTCCACCGCGACCGCGCCGTCCGGGGTGATTTCAATCGCCTGCCCCTGTTCGGGGATCGTGATCAGCCGGTTGCCATTGGGCAAAAGCTGATGCTTGCCCCGATAGGCGCTCTTGAACGGAGCTTGCAATCCTTGGGTGGCATTTTCCACCGCACCGGTGACGGGATCGACGACCATGATCGACGACCTCGGCCGCAGACGGGAGTTGTTGTAAACCGAAATCCGCCCATCCGGTTCAAAATCCGGGTCATGCTGTTTCAGCCACGGCCCCTGTTTGATCCATTTGATCTCCCCTTGCGGCGAGATCACAGCGATCATGTCCAGCTCGCGGATGGACAAGACCAGATCGCCCGCCTCGAATTGTGGAAATGCTGCCGCCATTTCGGGCAGCAGTTCTTCGACATCGTTGGGGTGGAAAATATCGGCCGGCCCGTCCTCGTCCGCGACAAAGGGGAAATCCGGGTGCATCGAAAACGCAAGTGCAGAGTCCGGCGACCGCATGATGACGTCCTGCGTAAAGCTCAGTCGTGTGACCACGTCCCCGGTTTCAGGGTCGAATTTCACGATATCCTGTATCTGTCCGTAACCGGTCTTTTCTCCGTACCACGTCCAGATGCCGCCATCGGCGGCGCGCGAAAAGGAATGGTGATAAAATCCTTCCTTGACCCATTCCGCGTTGCCGCATGCATCGACCCGCGCCATCAGGCCGACCCAATCAAAGCTGACCACGACGGACCCGTCTTCCAGCACCAGCATCGCATGGGGCGCATTCTGGCGGTGTTCGGGTCTGTCGGAAAAAGACATCTCGTCAATCGGCCAGACATGCGCCAGCCCGCCCGCTGCATCATGCAGCCGCACCGAATAAGTGCCCAGCCCGCTATCCCAGCCGAAAATCGCGTAATGCCCGCGGCCTATGGCCGATTGGGCATCATGTACCGTGGCCAGATCGCGCGGGGCCCCCGCTGGCGGCACCATGCGCCGCCCATCTCCAATGATCTCGCCGTGGCGGATCAGGGATTTCGCTACCCGCACGGCCTCCTGCAGTTGTGGATAGGGAAAGGTCCTGTAATGGGCGACACCCATCCCGACCGCGAAACACAACCCGGCCAGCAGGATCACCCCTGAAAGGACCGGCACGATCGGCACAGAAGACCGTTTGTCTGACATTCCCGTTTTCCCCGTCCCTGTTGTTCTGCCTGAGGTCGCGCGCGCTTTGGTGGCACTGGCAGTCTTGCCGCCCACGGTTCCCTATTTCGTCCGCGGTTTCAAGCATCGCGACCCCGTGCGGATGTGCAGGCTGTCTGGCCGGTTGCGGGCCGGGCGGGCGCGATAGGGTGCCGCAGGGGCCGGGGGTGAGGGCACGACAGGATTGACTTTAGTTGCGCGCGCAACGATAAGGCCTTTAGTTGCGCGCGCAACCAATGGTGGGCCGGAGTTTGAGCCGTCGCGCAAACGGGCCCTCGGGCCGTCAGCTTGGGGAGGAAAGCAAGCACCATGTTCGACGACAGATACACGCTGGCCAACAAGATTTACCCGTATGAGAAATCACCCGATCAGGATTTGCCTGACGCGGTGCGCCATCCGGTCGTGATTGTTGGCGGCGGTCCCATCGGCGTGGCGACTGCGCTGGATCTGGGCCAGCAGGGCATACCGGTTCTGGTGCTCGACGATCACGAAGGCATCGGTATGGGAAGCCGTGCGATCTGTTTCGCCAAGCGATGCCTTGAAATCGCGGACCGCTACGGATGTGGCGAACCGATGCTGGACAAGGGCGTCGTGTGGAACCTGGGCAAGGTCTTTCACCGCGATGACAAGGTGTTCGAATTCAACCTTTTGCCCGAGCAGGGGCACAAATACCCCGCCTTTATCAATCTTCAGCAACCCTATTTCGAAGAATACATGATCGACCGCCTGCGGCACCTGCAGGCCGAGGGGGCCCCGATCCAGTTGCGTGGCAAGAACCGCGTTGATGCGGTTGCGGTCAAGGGCGACCATGTGGTTCTGGACGTGATGACGCCGGACGGTGCCTATCAGGTCGAAGCCGACTGGCTGGTGGCTTGCGATGGGGCCAGTTCCCCGCTGCGCGACATGCTGGGGCAGGATTTCACGGGCAAGGTCTTTGAAGACAGTTTCCTGATCGCCGATATCCGGCTGAAGGGGGATGTGTCATTTCCGACCGAGCGTTGGTTCTGGTTCGAACCCAGCCACGGCGAAGGGGCCTCCATGCTGTTGCACAAACAGCCCGATGACGTCTGGCGCGTGGATTTCCAGATCGGGTGGGATGTGGATCGCAAGCACGAACTGAAGGAAAAAAACATCCGCCGCAGGCTGGATGCCTTTCTTGGCGGTGTTGAATACGACATGGTCTGGTCGTCCATCTATACCTTCCAGTGCAAGCGCATGGACAGCTTTCGCCACGGGCCGGTTTTCTTTGCCGGAGACGCGGCGCATCAGGTATCGCCCTTTGGCGCACGCGGGGCCAATTCTGGCATGCAGGATGTGGACAACCTTGGTTGGAAACTGGGGCTTGTGATCAAGGGGCAGGCCCCCGACGCCTTGCTTGACAGTTATTCTGTGGAACGGGTGCATGGGGCGGATGAGAATATCCTCAATTCAACCCGGTCCACCGATTTCATTACTCCCAAATCCGAGATCAGCAAGATTTTCCGCGATGCGGTGCTGACGCTGGCAGGCAAGGCCCGTTTTGCGCGCCCGCTGGTCAATTCGGGCCGTCTGAGCGTGCCCTGCGTCTATGACGGGTTGCCGTTGAATGGCCCGGATCGTCTGACGGGTGGCCCTGCGCGCACGCGCGTGGGTGCGCCGATGGTCGATGCACCGGTAGATGGGGCGTGGCTGCTTGAGAAACTGGGCGGAGAGTTTCAGTTGCTGACAATCGACGCCGACGCGCCGGAACTTCTGGATGTAGACGGCATTCCCGTTCGGCGCGTGGCGCTGTCGGCTGTCGGAAATCCGGAACTGGCGGATCGCTATCTTGGGGATGGCCCTTCGGCCGTATATCTGATGCGCCCCGATCAGCACGTTGCCGCCCGATGGGATCATTACGACCCCGCAGCGGTGCGCGCCGCGCTCAATACCGCAACTGCCCGCGCCTGAGGAGAGCCGCACATGACCAGCCTGAACATGGATCCCAATATCGCGCAGCCGGACGACTTCTATGCCCGTCTTCTGGCGGCGCACGAGGGCAAATCCAAAGCCGAAAGCGATGCGATCAACGCCCGCCTCATCCTGATCCTTGCCAACCACATCGGGGACACCCCGGTTTTGCTTGAGGCTCTCGATCTCGCCGCCGAGGCCTGATCGCGCCCACACACCCTGCCAAAGGAGACCGCCATGAAAGTCGAAAAAATCCACCACGTCGCGTATCGGTGCAAGGATGCCAAGGAAACCGTTGAGTGGTATGGCAAGATGCTGAACATGGATTTCATCCTCGCCATCGCCGAAGATCACGTGCCCTCAACCCACGAACCCGATCCCTACATGCACCTGTTTCTGGATGCCGGGGACGGCAATGTCCTCGCCTTCTTCGAACTCCCGACCAAACCGGAAATGGGCCGCGACCCGAATACACCGGAATGGGTGCAGCATATCGCCTTCAAGGTGAAGGACAGTGACGAATTGCTGACGTTCAAGGCGCATCTGGAAGCCAACGGCGTTGATGTTCTGGGCGTGACGGACCATTCCATCTTTCATTCGATCTATTTCTTTGATCCTTCGGGCCACCGCATCGAGCTGGCCTGCCCAGACCCCGAAGAAGAGGACATGCTCAAACGCATGGACGCGGTCAAATGGGACATGCTCGAAGAATGGTCGCGCACCAAGAAGGCCCCCAAACACGCCGACTGGCTGCACGCCAAGGAATTGGGCAAGGCGTGACCCACGAATGGGAGGGGCCGCGCGCGATCGCCGGCCCCTCGCCAAGCGCAGCCGACGCAAACCCTTGGGGATGTGAAAGGCCCAAATTGATCAATGCTGCGCAGTTCATGAATGTCGGGTTTCCAGACATGGCATCGGTTCTCAGACTACTCTGACCGGATGCGACTAACCTCTGGAACTGCGAATTCACCGATAATTCGAACCGGCAGCTGCCATGAATCAAAGTCATTGTACCGACCTGCATAGGTGGCGACGACGAATTCGACTGAAGGCTGTACGGTCAATCGCTGCCCGCCATTGCCAGATGCAACGATGAGTTGATCACCGCTGGGACCCGAGGCGAGATACCAAAGGAACCCGTAGTTAAAGCCCTCCATGATCGACGCCCGCGTCTGAAATGAGGCATCAAGCCAAGATGCAGGCACGATCTGACGACCGTCATACATTCCATTTCGGGCGACCATAGCGCCGATTCTCGCAAGATCTCGCGCTGTGAGACGCAAACCCGACGCCGCCGAAGGTACACCGTCAGCACCCGCCACCCATTCAAATTCTGAAATGCCCAAGGGATCGAAAAGACGGGTCTGTGCATAGGTGTCGATCCCCATGTCCGCGCCTTCAGATATCAGATGGCCCAGCAGCGCGACAGCGCCGCCGTTGTACGTCCAGATCGTCCCCGGCTCTGCCACCATCGGCCGGTCGAGGACAAAGCGATAGCGATCATCGGCCAACTCCATCGCGATCTCGCTATTGCGCGGGTCCGTATAAGGAAGGCTTTCATCCCACTCGGTTCCCATTTGCATCGTCAGCACATCTGCAATTGTAATGGTTTCACGCGCGGACCCATCGCGGAGATCAGAGTATTCTGGAAAAACATCTAGCAGTGGCGTTCCGAGGTCCGGGACTACGCCTTCATCAAGAGCGATCCCGTACAGCAGGCCAATGATGGACTTGGTGATCGAGCGTGTGTCATGCAGTGTGTCCGGGCCATGTTCGACGATCCCGATTGGCGCGCCCCAGCGTTCATCTTTACCCGTGAAATAGGCTTCGGCGATCTGTTCGCCGCCGAACATGACAACGGTTGCATGCAACCCTGACAGTTCACCTGCATCCATAGCAGTGCTCATGCGTTCCTGCATCGTTTGTCCCATGACCATTGAAGCGAATGCGCTTGTGGTGATCGCAAACCATGTGAAAAAGCTAGAAATTTTCCATCGTAACATTGTTCGGGTCACTCATTTCTGAACGTCAAAACTTTTCCGATATGCGTGTTCGGCGCTCTTACCAATTTCGGTCGATGGTAACCGCAAGCATCATATCCACAAAGCAGACTTTCCCAGAAATAGGCCGGATGACAGCAACGTCCGCGCACAGCTGACGTCGTGAGACACCGCAGCGAACGACTACTCCCCGCGCGTCTTGCCGCCGGTTCAGCGCCCCTTCCACACAGGGTCACGCTTTTCGGCAAAGGCGCGCGCGCCTTCCAGGTTGTCTTCTGATCCATAGAGAATATCGACGCTGGCCAATTGCCGCCCGGTGATACGGTTCATGCTATCCTGAAATTTGGAATCCTCTGCATCGCGCACGATTTCCTTGATCGCGGCATAGACAAGTGGAGGGCCGGATGCCAGCAACCGCGCCAGTTCCCAGGTTGCCTCCTGCAACGCATCACCGGCGACCACCCGACTGACCAGCCCCCATTCGCGGGCCTCGTGCACATCGAACCACCGCCCGGTCAGCAACAGATCCATCGCTATGTGATAGGGGATGCGCTTGGGCAGCTTGACGCTGGCCGCATCCGCCACCGTGCCGGACCGGATTTCCGGCAAGGCGAACGTCGCGTGATCCGCAGCGATGATGATGTCCGCCGACAGCGCCAGTTCGAGCCCGCCGCCACAGGCAATCCCGTTGACCGCCGCGATCACCGGCTTGTTCAGATCGCGCAGTTCCTGCAGGCCGCCAAACCCGCCAACACCGTAATCGCCATCCACCGCGTCGCCATCTGCGGCCGCTTTCAGATCCCAGCCCGGGCAAAAGAATTTTTGCCCCGCCCCTGTAATGATCGCCACCCGCAAATCGGGGGCGTCGCGGAATGATGCGAACACGTCTCCCATGATGCGGCTGGTGGCCAGATCAATGGCATTGGCCTTGGGCCGGTCCAGAGTAACTTCGAGAATCGCGCCCTCTCGGCGGGTCTTTACCGGGCCTTCGGTAATATCGGTCATGTCGGGTCTCCTTCGCGGATCAGGGCATCTGCGGCCACCGCATCTTGCGGGGTGCAGATCAACGGGTTGATTTCAATTTCCTCAACGCTGTCCGCGTTGGCAATCACATAGGCCTCGACCGCGCGGATCGCGCGATGGATCGCGCCCCAATTCGCCGCCGGCGCGCCGCGGTAGCCTGCCAGCACCGGTGCCATGCGCAGGCTATCCAGCGCCGCGTCTATCATCTCGTCGCTGGCGGGGAGCAGAAACGCAGCGGTGTCGCACAAGAGTTCGGTCAACGTGCCGCCCGCGCCGACGGTCATGACAAAACCATGCGCCGGGTCTTTGACCACCCCGATCAGCAATTCAGCGACGCCACCCGCGACCATCTCTTCGACAAGGTAGCCATCGGCAGACATAGCGCGCGCGGTATGAGTCACCTCGGACCAGCCGCGCAAATTCAGCCGCACCGCGCCCGCCTCGGTCTTGTGGGCAATACCCGTTCCCTTGAGCACAACAGTCCCGCCAATGGCGTCCGCGGCATCTCCGGCCTCTTCGGGGGTGGCTGCGGTTTGGGATGTGGGCACGCGCAGCCCATGGGCGGCCAAACGCGCCTTGGCAAGCGTCTCGCTCACGAAGCGGCTGACCGGCGCTTCAGGCGGCGGTAGCAATAGCGGCGCGGGTGGCGCTCCGGCCCCTTTTTGGGCGGCGGCGACCGCGCGGATGGCCTCGGTCAATCCCGACAGAGGCACAACACCGTGGGCCAGAAGGTGCTGTGCCACGGATTCGGGCATCAATTCGGGCAAGGTCGCCACCATCGCAAGCGGCAAACCTGTCCTTTCGCGTGCCGCAATCGCGGCGGCAACCGCACAGTCCCAATCCACAGGATCACAGCGGTCGCTGCGCGGGAAGTCCACGATGAGCAGGGTCAGCGCCAGTCCGGGGTCCATCATCGCCGCAAACGCATCGGTCATCGCCTGCGTGTCGCGCCAGATATATGTGTGGTAATCCAGAGGGTTGGCCAGCGCCACCATCGGCCCCAAAGCGGCCCGTAACGCGCGCATCTGGGTCCGGGTCAGCGGCGGAAAGACAACGCCGGTGCCAATGGCCGTATCCGCGGCAAGGCTTGCCTCACCCCCCGAACAACTAACCGTCGCAATCCGGCCCGAAGCAAGCCACCCCAGCGCGTGCAACAGCTTGAGCGTTTCGACAAATACCGGCAGATCATCCACCCGCGATATGCCAAGCCGCGCCAGCAAGGCCGAAGCGCCGGCATCTCCCCCTGCCAAAGACGCCGTATGCGAAATCGCAGCTACCCGTGCTTGTTCCGAGCGTCCGGCCTTGAGCGCGATGACCGGCTTGCCCAAGGCGCGCGCCTTGTCAGCCAACGCCTCAAAGGCAAGCAGATCGCCGACCCCTTCGATATGCAGGCCAAGCGCGGTGACGCGCGGGTCGTCCAGCAATGCCGCCCCGATGGCGGCCAGCCCGGTCTGCGCCTGATTGCCTGCAGTGACAACATAGGCCAGCGGCAGGGCCCGTGCCTGCATCGTCAGGTTCAGCGCAATGTTCGAGCTTTGCGAGACAATGGCCACGCCGCGCTCAACACGCGTGCCACCATGCTGATCGGGCCACAACATCGCCCCGTCCAGATAGTTGATGAAGCCATAACAATTCGGACCAAGGATCGGCATGTCACCGGCCGCCGATCGCAAATCCTCCTGCAAATCCACTGCCCCTGCATCCTCAAGGGCGGCCTCGCGAAACCCGGAGGCAAAACAGACCGCTCCCCCGGCTCCGAGAGCAGACAGGGTTGCGACGATATTGATTGTTGCGTGACGGTTCACGCCGATAAACACTGCATCCGGCACGCCAGGTAGCGCCTCGAGATCGCAAAAGGCGGGTGCGCCAGCGATCTCGGGCGCGCTGGGGTGAACCGGCCAGATCGCGCCCTCGAAACCCGCGGCACGGCACTGGCCTACGACTTGTGCGCACCACGCGCCGCCCCCGATGACGGCAATCGTGCGCGGTCGCAGAAGGCGGGACAGGTCACGCGCCATGATCGGGCACCTGTGCGGGCGGCGCTGTCGGATGCCTCCGGCGGGGATATTTTTCGCAAGAGAAAGCAAGCATTTCTTAACCTTTCTGCGGTGTTCTTATGTCACGGTACAGGCGGGGACGCCGATGACCGTGCAAGGGAAAGAGGTTTGATCTTCTTTTCAACGGAGGGGGGCCGCGCGCCCCCCTTTTTCTCTTGCTTTCAATATCCCCGCCGGAGGCATCGCACGCAGTGCGATTATCTACGCCCCCAGCGGGCGCAGCAGATCCCGGCTGATGATGTGGCGCTGAATTTCCGAGGTGCCGTCCCAGATCCGTTCCACACGCGCATCGCGCCAGAACCGCTCGATGGGATAATCGTCCATAAGCCCCATCCCGCCGTGGATCTGCAACGTGGCATCGGTCACCCGTGCCAGCATTTCCGAGGCATAAAGCTTGGCCGAGGCGATCTCGCGGTTGGCGGGCAGCCCTTCGTCCAAGCGCCAAGCCCCGGCCAGTGTCAGCCAGTCCGCGGCGTCGATTTCCGTGATCATATCTGCGATTTGAAAGCCAACGCCCTGAAACTTGCCGATCTGCTGGCCGAACTGGCGGCGCTCGGCAGCATAGGTGACGGCGAGATCAAAGCACCGTCTCGCCCGCCCGACACAGAAGGCGGCTACGGTGAGGCGCGTGGCGTAAAGCCATGTGTTCATGACCTCGAAACCACCGTCGACTTCGCCCAGAACCTGGCTGTCGGGCAGGCGGCAATTGTCGAAATCCAGCACGCAATTCTGATACCCCCGATGCGATACGGATCTGTAGCCGGTGCGCACCTCAAACCCCGGCGTGCCGCGATCCACGAGAAAGGCCGTGATCCTTTTCTTGGGGCCCTTGGGCGTGTCATCCACCCCGGTGGCCACGAACACGATAAAGAAGTCGGCATGCTCTGCACCGGAGATGAAATGCTTGGAGCCGTTCACCACCCAATCGCCGCCATCACGGATCGCGCTGCAACTCATGCCGCGCACATCCGATCCCGCGCCGGGCTCCGTCATGGCCAGCGCGTCCATCCGTTCGCCCCGCACGGCGGGCATGAGATAGCGGTCGCGCTGATCCCCTTTGCAGGCCATCAGGATGTTTTGCGGGCGGCCAAAGAAATGGGTCAGCGCCATTGATCCACGTCCCAGTTCCCGTTCGACCAGCGTGAATTCAAGGTGGCTCAGCCCCGCGCCGCCCACCTCTTGCGGGAAATTGCAGGCATAGAAGCCAAGGTCGATGACCTTTTGCTTGATCTCCTGGGCCAGTTCGGGTGGCACCTCGCCGGTGCGTTCGACCATCGCTTCATGTGGATAGATCTCGCGTTCGACAAAGTTGCGCACGGTAGAGACGATCATCTCCTGTTCGTCGGTCAATCCGAAATGCATGGTGGCCCCCTGTTGATCTGTCGGGTTGACCTTGGGGCCAGCGGTGGTGCCATATCGTGCAAAAATGGACGCCAATCATGCGGAAATGGAAAAAATCACCGGGTGAGACCCTGCGCGTCGGGATTTTGCTGTTTGACGGGTTCTCGAACCATTGCCTTGCCAACGCTGTGGAACCGCTGCGCGCGGCGAACATGCTCTCGGGGCGCGCGTTGTATGACTGGCGGTTTCTCACCATTGACGGGGCTGCGGTGCAATCGTCGAGCGGCCTGTCTGTGGCGCCTCAGGGGCGACTGGGGGCCTCTCAGGGCGATCTGCTGATGGTGATGCCGTCTTACGGGGTGCGCGATATCCCTCGTGATGCCACGCATGCAGGGTTGCGCGCGGCGGCGCGGCGTTACCAAACGCTGGTTGGACTGGACACGGGGAGCTGGCTTCTCGCGGCGGCGGGGCTGCTGGACGGACGACGGGCGACCATCCATTGGGAAGAACTGAACGCCTTTGCCGAAGCCTTCCCCGATCTTCAGGTGGAGCGCGCCCGGTTTGTCATGGACGGGGACAGGATCACCTGTTCCGGCGCGATGGCGGCCTTTGATCTGGTCTTGCACATGATCGGCGACAGTCACGGTCAGGCGCGTGCGGTTGAGATCGAACAACTCTTCATGACACGGGATGGCGCGCGATCCCATGCCAGCGGCGGGCCCACGGTGCGTCGCGCGCTGGCGGCGATGCAGGAACATCTGGAAACGCCGCTTGGAATGGCCGGGATTGCCGCGCGCGCAGGGTGCAGCCCGCGACGGTTGGCGCAGGCAATGCGCGCGGCGCTGGGGGCATCGCCGCAGACCGTCTACAAGCGACTGAGGCTCAACCACGCGCGCAAGCTGGCCCGTGAAACCGAGTTTACCGTGTCGGAAATTGCGTGGCGTTGCGGCTATGCCGATCCCAGCGCGCTGACCCGTGCGTATCGGGACGAATTCGGCACCACTCCGCGTGAGGATCGCGCGTAGCGAGGCAACCGCACAGAACCATGTGCTGGAAAACTGCCCCGACGGGGCGGGTTCGATCATGATGATTTCGAAGATTTTGGAGCGGGCGATGAGATTCGAACTCACGACCCTTACCTTGGCAAGGTAATGCTCTACCCCTGAGCTACGCCCGCGTCCTGCGGCACGCAATATAAACTCGGGCACGTGGCTGCAAGGGGAAAACGGTCGCTCCGGGACAGAAAATCAATGCGGCTGATCAGGAACGGTAAGGCCCGGCAAAATACGCATCCGGCGCGCCTTGCATCACGACCGCCCAAGGCGGTCCGCATCCATTCGATCATATGAGAGAAAATGGAGCGGGCGATGAGATTCGAACTCACGACCCTTACCTTGGCAAGGTAATGCTCTACCCCTGAGCTACGCCCGCGTCCTTGGGTGACGCGGTGAATAGTAATTTCGCGCGCGGCCCGCAAGAGGGAATCGCATCCCCTAGCAAAAAAAACCGTGCCCGCGCCGAACCCGATTGCCGGGCCTCACTGCCGGGTTACGATTGCCGCACCTCCGGGGTGCGCCCCGGAGGCAACGCCGCCTCAGCCGGTCGGAATCTTGTGGCGTTTCATCGCCTTGAGCAATTCGTCGTCGATCAGCTTCATAAGCTTCTTGTCATTCTGTATCGCCTTGGCCGCGATGTCGGTCATCTGGTTTTCGTTTTCCTTGCCGGTGGACCTGCTGATCACCACGCCATAGCCGGCCTTGAGGCTTTCATCGCTGACCTTGTTGAGCACCTCCGCCCACATCTTGGCCTTGATGGTCTTGGGGATTTCGTTGTTCTTGGTCAGTTTGGCCAACCGGTCGGGAAAGATTTTGCCCTGCAAAAGATCCTTGTTCTTGTAGGCCCACTTCTTCTGGAACGATCCCAGGTTCTTGACCACGCCGCCAAGAAGCGCGGAATACAGGATGCTCTGAACCGCGTTGTCAAAATCCTTTTGCGTCGGTGTCTTGCCCGACTTCATCATTCCGCCAAGGATCTTGATGGTCTCGTTCACGGTGCCCTTGATGACCTCCTGACCGGACCCGGCAAGGTAATTGCCAATGTATTTCTCAAGCTGCTTTGACGCGAGAAACGGCACCTTTGAGGCAAGGCGCGGCGCGACGGCCTTGGCCATATCGTCGCAAAACCCCAGCGGGATCTTGCTGCCGATACCTCCGGTCAGGCCGCCGATCGTGCCGTCGATCATCACCGACTGGATCGACCCCCACACGGTAACCTTCTGTCCGCTGGCGTGTTTTCCCAGTTCCTGCGACGCGCTTTGAAGAACGCCCACGCCTGCGCCCGATGCCACGGCGGCACCGCCGGCGGTCATGCCCGCCCCGGTCACCAGAACCGGAACCGCCAGCGCCCCGACAACCGCAAAGCAGGCGGCCGAAGACACCATCAGCACCGCCGAGGTGGTCTGCGCGGATCCGGTGAAATCTTTCAGGAACCGCTGGACATCGGCGTTGAACGCGTTGATTGCCTTTTCCGCTTCGGGCAAGGCGACGTTGATCAACCCAAGATCCTTTGAGCTTATCGCCCGCTGAAGCTTGCCCGCGGCAGATATGGATTTCATCGCCAGCTTGTTGCTTGGCCATTTCACCGATCCCGCCTTGATGATGATGACCTGCGCCACGGCGTTGAGAACACCATCCTTCATCTGAGCCACTTCAAGATAGTGCTCATAGGTCTTCAACGACAGATCGGCGTTGGAAATCAGGCTCTTCATATAGGGGGTCAGCTGCTTGATCACATCTGACTTGACCTGTTCATATTCCTTTGGCGTGCACAGGATCTTTTTGCCGCGAAAATCGACTTCGATCATCGGTTCCTTGGCGGCTTTTTCCTGCTCTTTGAGAACGGCCTGATATTTCGGCAAAAGGGCTTTGAACGATCGCCCGCCGGGATCGACAACGCCGTCAGGCTTGGAAAAGCCAATCTTCTTCTGATAGGTTCTGATCGCCTTGATAAGGCCCGCGTCCATCTTGCTGGATGTGCCAAGCGGACCGATCTTGTTGGCCTCCAGCATCGCGCGGATCAGGACCACGTCGTTTGCCTTGTTCTGGGCGGGACCGTCTTTGCCGCCACGCGACGTATCGCCCACCGAGGCGGTAAGTTTGGGGATAGCCATAAATAAATTCCTTCAAAAATAAGTGCATCAAATATTGGAAGTTAAGAAAATGTATTCAAGTGTTTCTCGCCCGTGTCATTGGTCTTGGTGGGGCTGAGGATTGCGCCGGTAATCGCGTGCACTCCTTCGGGCGTCTAATTAACTAGTTGTTAGAACACTTTACCGGAAGGTTGCCCATTTCCCTGCGGGGAAATCAACACAGAGAAATCAACCGGGGGAAAACGCCCTGTTGCCCCGCAAGATTGGTAGGGCACCCAGTCCGGAGCATTTCGCCCCTCAGCCACCAACGAAAAAGCCCCGCCGAAACGGCGGGGCTTTGAATGCCGGGTTGCGGGGGATTACTCGATCTCGGCCAACAGATCCTTGGCGTCGATCTGCGAACCGGGCTGGACATGCACAGCAGAAACCGTGCCGTCGTGATCGGCGTGAATGCCGGTTTCCATCTTCATGGCCTCGATGGTCAGGATCAGATCGCCTTGCTTGACGGCCTGTCCGACCTTGACCGCGAGAGACGCCACCACACCGGGCATCGGCGCGCCGATGTGTCCGGGGTTGGCCGGGTCCGCCTTGGGGCGGGCCTGCGTCTTGGCGGTGACACGCCGGTCGGGCACGCGAACCACGCGCGGCTGGCCGTTGAGTTCAAAGAACACCTTGACCTCGCCGTTGTCATCGGGCTCCCCAACAGCCTGAAGCCGGATTTCCAGAATCTTGCCGGGGTCGATTTCGGCGCTGATTTCCTGACCGGGGGTCATGCCATAGAAAAACACGGGCGTCGGCAGGGTGCGCACCGGGCCATAGGCCGTGTGACGTTCCATGTAATCCATGAACACCTTGGGATACATCAGATAGCCGTTGAGATCCTCATCATCGACATCGCGGCCTCCCAGCTTCTCTGACAGCTCCACGCGCACCGCGTCGAAATCGACGGGGGCCAGATGCGCACCGGGGCGGGTGGTGTTTGGTTGTTCGTCCTTGAGAACCTTGGTCACGATCCCCGCGGGGAAGCCGCCGGGAGGCTGACCCAGATTGCCGCGCATCATGTCCACCACGCTGTCGGGGAAGGACACATCGGTTTTCGGGTTCTCGACCTCGTCGCGGGTCAGGCCTTGGCTGACCATCATCAGCGCCATGTCGCCCACAACCTTGGAGGAAGGTGTTACCTTGACGATATCGCCGAACATCATGTTCACATCCGCATAGGTGCGGGCGACTTCGTGCCAGCGCTCCTCAAGCCCCATGGAGCGGGCCTGGGCCTTGAGATTGGTGAACTGCCCGCCGGGCATCTCGTGCAAATAGACCTCGGAGGCGGGGGCCTGAAGGCCGGATTCGAACGCGGCGTATTGACCGCGCACCGCTTCCCAGTAATCCGAAATCTCGCGGATCGCGGTAATATCCAGCCCGGTGTCGCGCGGGGTGTGGCGCAGCGCCTCGACCACAGAGCCAAGCGTCGCCTGCGAGGTGTTGCCCGAAAACGCGTCCATCGCGCAGTCCACCGCATCCACGCCCGCGTCGGCCGCGGCAAGGATGGTGGCCACCGCGACACCGGCGGTGTCGTGGGTGTGAAAGTGCACGGGCAGGCCGACCTCTTCCTTCAGCGCCTTGATCAGAACCCGCGCCGCGGCAGGCTTCAACAGCCCTGCCATATCCTTGAGCCCAAGCACATGCGCCCCGGCATCACGCAGTTCGGTCGCCATGCCGACGTAATACTTCAGATCATACTTGGCCCGGTCGGGATCAAGGATATCACCGGTATAGCATACCGTGCCTTCACAGACCTTGTTCTGTTCCAGAACGGCGTCCATAGCAACGCGCATGTTTTCGACCCAGTTGAGGCTGTCGAACACGCGGAAGATGTCGATGCCGGTTTCTGCGGCGACGCGCACAAAATCGCGCACCACGTTATCTGGGTAGTTGGTATAGCCCACCCCGTTTGCGCCGCGCAAAAGCATCTGGGTCATCAGGTTGGGCATGCGTTCGCGCAAATCGCGCAGGCGTTGCCATGGGCATTCCTGCAAGAAACGGTAGGCCACGTCAAAGGTGGCTCCGCCCCAGCATTCCATCGAGAACAGTTGCGGCAGGTTCGCCGCATAGGCCGGGGCCACGCGGATCATGTCGATTGACCGCATACGTGTGGCCAGCAGCGACTGATGCCCGTCGCGCATTGTGGTGTCGGTGATCAGCACCTGTTCCTGCGCGCGCATCCAGTCGGCCACGGCTTGTGGGCCTTTCTGCTCCAGCAGGTTGCGGGTGCCCATCATCGGTTCGGCCCTGCGGTCGGGCGCGCGCGGGACGCGCGCCTCGGCAGACGGGCGCGGGCGGTCGCGGGTTTCGGGGTGGCCGTTTACGGTCACATCGGCGATGTAATTCAGAACCTTGGTGCCCCGGTCCTGACGCTTGGCAAAGTGGAACAGGTCGGGTGTCGTGTCGATGAACTTGGTGGTGTATTCGTTGGACAGGAACACCGGATGCTTGAGCAGGTTTTCCACGAAGTTGATGTTTGTGGACACACCGCGAATACGGAATTCACGCAAGGCGCGGTCCATCCGCGCAATGGCGGCCTCGGGGGTGGGGGCCCAAGCGGTGACCTTGGTCAACAGGCTGTCGTAATACCGCGTGATCACCCCGCCTGAATAGGCGGTGCCGCCATCCAGACGGATGCCCATGCCGGTGGCCGACCGATAGGCGGTGATGCGGCCATAGTCGGGAATGAAGTTGTTTTGCGGGTCTTCGGTTGTGATCCGGGTCTGAAGCGCGTGGCCGTTCAGGCGCACGTCCTCCTGCGCCGGTTTGCCGGTGGCCTCTGCGATGGGTTTGCCCTCGGCGATCAGGATCTGGGCGCGCACGATGTCGATGCCGGTGACTTCTTCGGTCACGGTATGTTCGACCTGAACGCGGGGGTTCACTTCGATGAAGTAGAATTTCCCGGTGTCCATATCCATCAGGAATTCAACGGTGCCGGCGCATTCGTAATTCACGTGTTTGCAGATGCGATATCCCAGTTCGCAAATCTCGGTGCGCTGGGCGTCCGTCAGATAGGGCGCGGGGGCGCGTTCGACGACCTTTTGGTTGCGGCGCTGGACCGAACAGTCCCGTTCGAACAGGTGATACATGCCGCCGTGCTTGTCGCCGAGGATCTGCACTTCGACGTGGCGGGCGCGCAGGATCATCTTTTCGAGATAGCCTTCGCCGTTGCCAAATGCGGCTTCGGCCTCGCGCCGGCCTTCGAGAACTTTTTCTTCAAGTTCCTCAGGCCCTTCGATCGGGCGCATACCGCGCCCGCCGCCGCCCCAGGATGCCTTGAGCATCAGCGGATATCCGATTTTGGCGGCGTCCGCGCGGATCGCATCCATGTCATCGCCCAGAACTTCGGTTGCCGGAATGACCGGCACTCCGGCTTCGACCGCCACGCGGCGGGCGCTGGCCTTGTCGCCAAGCGCGCGCATCGTCTCCGCCTTGGGGCCGATAAAGGTGATGCCAGCCGCCGCGCAGGCATCCACAAATTCGGGATTTTCCGACAGCAGTCCATAACCGGGATGGATCGCGTCTGCGCCGCTTTCGCGGGCGACGCGGATCATTTCGGGGATCGACAGGTAGGCTGCGACCGGGCCAAGACCTTCGCCGATCCGGTAGGCTTCGTCGGCTTTGAAACGGTGCAAGCCAAGCTTGTCCTCCTCGGCGAAGACGGCGACCGTCTTTTTGCCCATTTCATTGGCCGCGCGCATGATGCGGATGGCGATTTCACCCCGGTTTGCGATGAGAATTTTCTTGAACTCTGTCATGATCCGTTCCGGCTGAGTAAAAAGATGGCCCTTTTGCAGGCAGGTGTTGTTTAGGCAGTTTGGGATAACCCGTAAACACGTAGTAATGGGTAGGAAGCCCGCATTCTGGCGCGGCATTTGCGGCATTCAGCATAAAGAAAGAGGCATTCGGGATCGGTTTCGCTCGGTGTTAACGTTAACACCTATGCGCCTTCAAGTGACACCTCAGGGGGCAGGGAGTCAAGATCGGGCGCACCCAACTGCCCCATATTGGCGCGCAGATCGCGGGCCAGCGTTTCGGCCAGATGCGCAGGCCCTTGCGGCCCCAGCGCGGCAAGCGCCATCGGCCAAGCCCGCCCCAGCATCACCAGATCGGCCCCACGTGAAATCGCGCGCAGGATATCCAGACCGCTTTCCACGCCGCTGTCGAGGATCAACGGCAGGTCTGTTGCGGCGCGGATCGTGGGCAGGAGGTCAATGGCGGGCGGGGCCGCATCGAATTGGCGCCCGGCGTGGTTCGATATCCAGAGCGCATCGACCCCCGCAGCCTTGAGCGGTGCGCAATCGTTCTCGCGCAGGACGCCCTTGACGATCAGGTTTCCGTCCCATTCGTCGCGCAGCCAGCGGAGGTAATCCCAATCCGGCGAGGTGCGCAGCAAGTATCCGACATGCGCCGTGGGTGGCAGGGTGCGGCCTTCGGCGCTGATGTATTTATCAAGAGTGCGCATATGCGGCATTCCATGGCGCGCGGTGCCAATGGCCCATGCCGGCCGCATGGCCACCTGCGCCAGAAGGCGGGGCGTCAGGCGCGGCGGCTGAACAAGGCCCGAGCGGGTCTGCCGTTCCCTGCGCGAGGCAACCGGGACATCTGCGGTCAGCACCAGCGTGGTGAACCCCGCATCGCGTGCGCGCGCCAGCATATCGCGGCGAATATCGGGGTCGCGGGGCGGGTAAAGCTGAAACCAGCCATGCGCGCCAAGATGGGGCGCGACGTCTTCCGGGGTTTGGCTGGCCACGGTGGACAGCCCATAAGGGATGCCCAGATCGCGCGCGGCGCGGGCCAGATGGCCTTCGGCATCCGGCCAGATCAGCCCGACCATCCCGATCGGTGCCATGCCAAAGGGCAGGGGGAAACGGTGGCCCAGAAAATCACGGCCAATGTCGAATTCCATTTCGCCGTGCAGGATCGAAGGCAGGAAGCCGATCCTGTCAAAGGACGCGCGATTGCGGGTGAGGGTGGATTCTGTCCCCGTGGCGCTGTCGAGATAATCCCAGACAAACCGCGGCAGGCGTGCGCGCGCGCGGCTGCGAATATCCGAAAAGGCGGGGTAGCGTGCATGTAGATCGGCCATGGCAGCCTGTTTTGCAGGGTTTCAGGGCAAAGCCAAGTGACCGGGTTTCAGGCGGCGGCGGAAGAAGAGGATGCCGTTGTGTCGTGGTCCTTGCGGTGATCCGCCGGTTTGCCGCCGAATGCCTTGAGATCAAGATCACGCAGCAGCGGGAAATACGGGAACATCTTTTCGACGGCGGCCGCGTCCATGTATTCGTCGTTGTGATGGGCGCGGCTGTCGTTGGTGTCGTGCACGGCGCGGATGTAATAGGGGCGCTGGTCGTGGATCACGCGGACCTTGTGGCGCCGGGCGACCTTTTTATGGGCCAGCATGAAGGGGCTTTTGGGGGTGTCGGTCGGGGCTACCAACGTCAGACCGAGGTTGGTGAACGGCACATCGCGCGGCATCAGGTTGATCCCGTCTTTTTCGAACTTGGCGGTCAGGCCGTTGGGAAAGGACAGGTATTGGTGCGGCATCTCGGGCGAGAGGGTCGAGGCGGCAAAAGCCCCTTCGCGACGCACGATCTCGGTAAAGTCGGCGCTGACGGCGTCATCGTCATCGAGAACGATCTGAAGCGAATGGCTGATCCGGTTCATGCGCCGCGACAGGTATTTTTGAAACCACTGCCCGGCGCTGCCCGGTGCGCGGAACAGAATACGCGTGCGTTCATCGCCCAACGTGTCCTTGCAGGCTTCGGTCAGGGTCTTTGCTTGGGGCGCGGGCATGTCGGAAGAGGTGAGAATCACCAGCTTGAAGTCAGGATCCGTTTGGGCGGCGAGGCTGGCGAGGTTCATTTTCTGAAACAGCTCGAACCGCTTGTTCAAGCGTTCGGGATCAAGCAGACGCGCCTTGTCCTTGCTGTCGGCGGCGCGCCACCCTGAGGAGCCAAAGAAAGAATATCTGGTCAGGAAGACAGCTTGCACGTCGGTTTTCATCTTGCCGCCTCATGTTCTGGTCCGGGTTCGGGCAATTTTGCCTCGAATTTTCCGCTCGTTTTAGATGATTCTGCCCCGAACACCCCTGATGTGGCAAGAGGTGGGCGCAGAGAAAAACCGTGAACATTACGCGAACGGCGCTTTTCTCGGAGCGCGAGCCAAGCTAGATTGCCCAGCATGAGCAGTTTCGATGAATACGACGCCTTCGAAGGCGCATCCTTGTCCTCGCGCGCGATGGCGGCGCGCCCGGTTCCATATTTGGACGGGCTGAACCCGGCGCAGCGCACCGCTGTGGAAACGCTACAGGGTCCGGTTTTGATGTTGGCCGGGGCCGGGACTGGCAAGACCAAGGCGCTCACGGCGCGGATTGTGCATTTGCTCAATACCGGGAGCGCGCGACCCAACGAAATCCTTGCGGTGACCTTTACCAACAAGGCCGCGCGGGAAATGAAGGTCCGGGTTGGCGCTATGCTTGGGCAAAGTATCGAAGGGATGCCCTGGATGGGCACGTTCCATTCGATCTGTGCAAAGCTGTTGCGTCGCCATGCCGAACTGGCTGGATTGAAATCAAATTTTACCATTCTGGACTCTGACGATCAACTGCGTTTGCTCAAGCAATTGGTGTCGGCGGCCAATATCGACGACAAACGCTGGCCCGCGCGGCAACTGGCGTCGATCATCGACGGGTGGAAGAACCGTGCCTTAATACCTGGGCGGGTACCTGCGGCGGATGCGGGGGCTTATAACCATCGCGGGGTTGAGCTTTATGCCCAATACCAGCGCCGCCTTTTGGAACTGAACGCCGTGGATTTTGGCGACCTGTTGCTGCACGTGGTGACGATCTTCCAAACCCACGCAGATGTTCTGGAGCAATATCAGCGGTGGTTCCGATATATCCTTGTGGACGAATATCAGGACACCAACGTGGCCCAGTATATGTGGCTGCGGCTGCTGGCCAGCGGGCATCGCAACATCTGCTGTGTGGGTGACGACGATCAGTCGATCTATGGTTGGCGCGGGGCCGAAGTGGGCAATATCCTGCGGTTCGAAAAGGATTTTCCCGGCGCGCATGTGGTGCGACTGGAGCAGAATTACCGGTCAACGCCGCATATCCTCAAGGCCGCGTCCGGTGTGATCCGGGGGAACGAAGGGCGTCTGGGCAAGGAGCTGTGGACCGAGGCCGAGGATGGCGAAAAGGTGCGCCTGATCGGCCATTGGGACGGCGAGGAAGAGGCCCGCTGGATCGGCGAGGAGATCGAGGCGACCCAAGGCGGCACACGCGGTATGCGGCCTTATGCGTTGGATGAGATGGCGATCCTCGTGCGGGCGTCCCACCAGATGCGCGCATTCGAGGACCGGTTCCTGACCATCGGTTTACCCTACCGGGTGATTGGCGGGCCGCGATTCTATGAACGGATGGAGATCCGCGATGCGATGGCCTATTTCCGCGTGGTCGTCAGCCCGGATGACGATCTGGCGTTCGAGAGGATCGTGAACACACCCAAGCGCGGTTTGGGCAACAAGGCCCAGCAGACGATTCACGAAACAGCGCGTCAAAATGGTGTCAGCCTGATCGACGGGGCGCGGATCGCTGTGCAGGATGGGGCGATCAAGGGCAAGGGTGGTGCGGAATTGCGCCGTCTGGTCGAGGACATCGCCCGTTGGGGCCGGATGGCCGGGGACGCCGCGATCACGCATATGGAACTGGCCGAGATCATCCTGGACGAATCCGGCTATACCGCGCATTGGCAGAACGACAAGACGCCCGAAGCGGCGGGGCGGCTGGAAAACCTCAAGGAACTGGTCAAGGCGTTGGAAAACTTCGAGAACCTTCAAGGGTTTCTTGAGCACGTCAGCCTTGTCATGGACAACGAATCCGATGACGGCGGGGCGAAAGTGTCGATCATGACGCTGCATGCGGCCAAGGGGCTGGAGTTTCCCGTGGTGTTCCTGCCGGGGTGGGAAGACGGGCTGTTCCCATCGCAACGCTCCATGGATGAAAGCGGGCAGAAGGGCCTCGAGGAGGAACGCCGCCTTGCCTATGTGGGCATTACGCGGGCCGAAGAGGTCTGCACGATTTCATTTGCCGGAAACCGGCGTGTGTTCGGTCAATGGCAATCGTCCCTGCCGTCGCGTTTCATCGACGAATTGCCCGAAGAACATGTAGAGGTTCTGACGCCGCCCGGCCTTTATGGCGGTGGCTACGGTGCGGCGGCACCGTCGCCAAGTCTGGGAACAGGCGTTCAATCGGGGATCGAGACGCGCGCATCAGAGGCCAACGTCTATAACTCGCCGGGCTGGAAGCGGTTGCAATCGCGCACCAGCCAACGGCCCCTAAGCCAACCCAGAGAAAGCCGCAACACGGTGATTGATCTGGATGCCGTGGCCAGTTTTGCCATGGGCGATCGCGTGTTCCACCAGAAATTCGGTTATGGTGCGGTGGTCGGCATGGAGGGCGACAAGATCGAGGTCGCCTTTGAAAAGGCGGGCACCAAGAAGGTGGTCGCGCGCTTTCTGTCATCAGAGGGCGACGTGCCGTTCTGACGGCTTGTCCCTCACGGGGTGGATTCAAAAAACCGGACTTTGTGAAACGAGAAACGGCGGTGCCCAGGGAGGTGGGCACCGCCGTTCTTGATGCGCGACGGGGAAAAGGGAGGAGAACCCGGCCGCGTATTCGGTAAAGCGGCGGCACTCCTAGGGAGGAGAAGTGGAGCACCGCCGCTCTTGATGCGCGACCGGAAAATCGGGAGGAGAACCCGGCCGCGTATTCGGTAAAGCGGCGGCACCCCTAGGGAGGAGGAGATGGAGCACCGCCGCTCTTGGTGCGCGACCGGAAAATCGGGAGGAGAACCCGGCCGCGTATTCGGTAAAGCGGCGGCACCCCTAGGGAGGAGGAGTGGAGCACCGCCGCTCTTGGTGCGCGACCGGAAAATCGGGAGGAGAACCCGGCCGCGTATTCGATGAAGCGACGACACTCCTAGGGAGGAGGAGTGGAGCGCCGCCGCTTCTTTTACGCACCCGGAACAAGGGAGGAGGAGCGTTCCGGTGCATATCGTTTCCGGCTCTGGCCGGTGTAAAAATGCGGCGACACCTAGGGAGGAGGAAGCGGTGCCGCCGCAGAAGTCAGACCTTCAAGGGAGGAGAGAAGGTCCGATCCTATGTCTGTTCAGCGCTTCTGCGCTTCTTGCCATGCAACCCGGCGGATCATCGAGCGGTGCAGGCCGAGATCGGCCAGTTCGCGCGTGCTCAGCGCCGAGAGTTCGCTCATTGTCTGGCGAAAGATGCGGCGACGCAGGCGGTTGCGAACGAAGCGTTCGCGCGCTTCGGTGAGGCGCGCAGCGATCTGTGCAAAGATGCCGACGTTGCCTGCGGAAATGTTGCTGTAGCTTGCCATATCAAGTCTCTTTCGATTTGGCCTGTCCGGCCCGTGTTCGTCTGTTGTGACCAAGATATAGGTTTATGCTGCGAGCGCACAATATTTGTTGCGTCAATGCTGCTATGCAGAAAATGCATGGTGTAACTGCCTGTTATTTAGCCATTAAGTGCCGGGCTTGGTGGCTTATTGCTCAATTTTTAAATGGGGACTGGCCGCGGTGTTTCAAGATATCTGCGTGCGGTCCGGTATTTTTGCGACACTGATAGCGGGGGAAATCAAGGCGCTGTCCTGATGATGTTGCGCCGGAGTCCGCTTGGGCAAAGTCGGGGCATCGCTTTGCGCGGGCGTACCGTCCAACCGCCTTGTTGCGCCTTGAAAGCACCAAATCCCTTCCGCCGGGATGCTTGATGCCGCTCCTGTCCTTGGTGCGTTGTTGGGTGACGCTTGATGATTGCAGGCAGGGGGGAGGGCGTCTTGTGGGAATTCATGGTCCCTATGTGGGCCACGTGTGGGATTTGGCGTAAAACTCAGGAGTTTTTGGTGATTTTGACGGGTTCTTGCGATACGAATCACCAAAGGCTGGGAAATCGTTCAGGAATGCCCGCTGTTTTTTGGAGTGGGTGGGATTTTTTGGGAAAAAATTTTTGCTCAAAATTTGTCTATATGTTGTAGGCCGTTCCTTATTTGATCCCAGATGTTCCCAAATTGACGCGTTCTCCCATGCCAGCTTAGTGTCGTTCAGTGCTGTGTGGCCAAAATTTTTGTTGCTACCCATAATTTCCCACGTTATCCCTTAATGCATCAGATGAGCAGACGGACTTAAGGGGCATCTAAACGACCCCGGCCACGACCAGAGGCAGGTTTCATCAGGCACCGCACTCATCAGAATAGAGAGATCCGGCGCGCGGGCGAGCAGACATCCCCCCAGGTGGCGCGCGCAGTCGGACATCCCCGCTAGGCGGGACGAGGGCGGCGGGTTGATCAGTGGCAGCAGATCAACTCGCCGTTTCTCATTCATACCGGAGCACGCTTCGGATCAGGGACATTTCGGGGGACGGAGACGGTAGTGGACCGCAAGCGCAGGTTCATAGGCGAAGACCGCTTTAAGGTCGACAGCAAGGGGCGGGTGTCAATCCCGGCCTCGTTTCGCCGTGTTCTGGCCGCTGGTGATCCTGATTGCGCAGAAGGCAGCCACCCGCAGGTGGTGATTGTCTATGGCGATGCCAAGCGCGATTTCCTCGAATGTTTCACAATCGAAGCGATGGACCGTATTCAGGCCAAGATCGAACGCATGCCGCGCGCCTCCAAGAAGCGCCGCGCGTTGCAGCGCCTTTATGCGACCCACGCGCTGACCACAGCGGTGGACGAAACCGGACGTATGGTTCTGCCTGCCAAGCTGCGCAACAAGATCGGCCTCGAAGGCGAGGCGTTCTTTGCCGGAACCGGCGAGGCGTTCGAAATCTGGAAGCCCGAAACCTATGACGTTGAAATGGATTGCGATCTGACCGCGGACGATGATTTCGACCCCGATGAGGATGCCGCGATCTACCTCGATGGCGACGAAGAGGTTTAAGACGATGGCTGCCGACAACGCCGCCACCCCGCCCGTTCCTGACACAAACGTTTTTGCCCGAACCGATCCTTCCCCGCATGTGCCCGTTCTGCTGCGCCCGCTTCTGGCGGCGGTGGCACCGGTGTCGGGGGTTTGGCTGGATGGCACGTTCGGGGCGGGGGGATATACTCGTGGCCTGCTGGGCGCGGGGGCTGACAAGGTCGTCGCGGTGGATCGTGATCCGCTGGCTTTTGAAATGGCTGCGGACTGGGCGGGCGACTACGGCGGCCGGATCGAGATGTGCGAAGGCGTGTTTTCGCGGATGGATGATTATGCGCAGGATCTGGACGGGATCGTTCTGGATCTGGGGGTGTCGTCGATGCAGCTCGATCAGGCGGAGCGCGGATTTTCCTTTATGCGCGACGGGCCGCTGGACATGCGCATGTCGCAAAGTGGGCAGAGTGCCGCCGATATCGTGAACGACGCCGAAGAAAGCCTGATTGCGGATATCCTGTTTCACTACGGAGAAGAGCGCGCCAGTCGCCGGATCGCGCGTGCGATTGTGCGGGCCCGTGAGGACGGACCGATCACATCGACATTGCAACTCGCCAGCATCGTGGAAGGGTGTCTGCCGCGCGCCAAGCCCGGGCAATCGCACCCCGCCACGCGCAGTTTTCAGGGATTGCGTATCGCGGTGAACGAAGAGTATCGCGAATTGCTGGATGGGCTGATGGCCGCCGAACGGGCGTTGAAGCCCGGCGGTTTGCTGGCGGTGGTCAGTTTCCATTCCATCGAGGACCGTATGGTCAAACGTTTTCTGCAATCGCGGGCCGGGCGAGTGGGCGGTGGCAGCCGTCATGCACCGGCACAGAAGGCCGAACAGCCACGGTTTGATCTGGTGACCCGCAAGGCGGTTGGCCCGGACGAAGAGGAATTGGCCCAGAACCCGCGGGCCCGGTCGGCCAAGTTGCGTGTGGCACGGCGCACGGACGCGCCCGCAGGTGACATTGATGCGGGGGCGGTGGGTATGCCGATGCTGGCGCGGGACACTCCGCGCAAACGGGGGCGCAGATGAAGCCGCTGATTTACATGCTGACCGCCCTGGCGGTGATCGGGTTGGCGTTTTGGGCCTACCGGGAAAATTATGCGACCCAGCAGGCATTGTCTGAAACCCGTGAATTGCGCCGCGACATTGCCCGGCTTCAGACCCGTCTTGGGGTGTTGCGGGCCGAATGGGCCTATCTCAACCGGCCCGAACGTCTGCGCGAGCTTGCCGATCTCAACTTTGAAACGCTGGGTCTTCTGCCGCTGCGCCCCGATCAGTTCGGGCGCGTGGATCAGGTGGCCTATCCGCCGCTGCGCCGGGTCACCATCACCGATCCTGTCGATGTATCCACCATGGAGGCTGCCGAGGAATGATCCGCACGCCGTTGCGCCCGCTGGCCCGTATCCTGCCCGCCCGTGACAAGGGGGAAAATACCACCGCGATCGAGCGTGAAAACCTGCGCCTGCGTCACGAAGAGATGCAGGACCAGTCGCGCCAGCGCGCCGAGAGCCGCCTGTTGGTTCTGGGTTTGTGTTTCGTGATGGCCTATGGCGTGGTGGCGGCACGGATGGGCTTGATGGCGGTGTCCGAGCCGCACGAACCGGTTGCCGCGGCAAGTTCTTCGGTGATTGCCGCACAGCGGGCCGATATCGTGGATCGGAACGGCAATCTTCTGGCCACCAATTTCGAGACGCATTCGCTTTATGCGCAGCCACCGCACATGATCGACCCAATCCGCGCTGCGCGCGAATTGGCCGATATCTTTCCCGATCTCGAATATGACAAGCTGCTGCGTGACTTTACCGGCAAGCGCAAGTTCCTGTGGATCAAGCGCACGCTCAGCCCGGAGCAAAAACAGGCCGTGTTCGACATCGGCGATCCGGGTCTATTGTTCGGCCCGCGCGAGATGCGGCTTTATCCCAACGGGCGGTTGGCCGCGCATGTTCTGGGCGGCGCGTCTTTCGGGCAGGAGGGCGTCAGCGCCGCCGAAGTGATCGGTGTGGCCGGGGTGGAGCGGCAATTCAACGGTTATCTCACCGATCCGGACAATGCGGGCCGTCCACTCACGTTGTCGCTGGACCTGACGATTCAGGCGGCGTCCGAAGAGGTGCTTGCCGGTGGGATGCGTTTGCTGAACGCCAAGGGGGCCACGTCGATCCTGATGGATGCCCATACCGGCGAAGTGATTTCGGTGGTGTCGCTGCCGGACTTTGACCCAAATGATCGCCCGCGCGATCTTGTTGAAGGGGATGCGTCGGACAGCCCGTTGTTCAACCGGGCGCTGCAGGGGGTGTATGAGCTTGGCTCGACCTTCAAGATATTTGCCTCTGCGCAGGCGCTTGAGCTGGGGCTGGTGCATCCCGACACGATTGTGGATGCAAATGGCCCGATGCGCGTCGGCGGCCATCTGATTGGCGAGTTTCGCAACAAGAACTATGGTGAATTGTCGGTCTCTGATGTGATCGTGCGCAGTTCGAACCGGGGCACGGGGCGCTTGGCGCTGGAAATTGGCGTGACGCGGCAAAAGGCGTTTCTCGAGGCGCTTGGCTTCTTTGATCCGCTGCCTCTCGAAGTGGCAGAGGCCCGTATGAGCCACCCCCTGTTGCCGAAACGCTGGACCGATCTGAGCACGGTTACGATTTCCTACGGTCATGGAATTTCGACCACGCCGATGCATCTGGCCGCAGGGTACGCCGCAATCGCCAATGGCGGGCACTATGTCAGTCCGACGATCCTCAAGCAGGACGGGCCGCAGTACGGACCGCGTGTGATGAGCGAACGGACCGCAGCACAGTCGCGCGCGATGCTGCGCCGTGTCGTGTCTGATCCCAAGGGCACCGCCTCGTTCGGAGAGGTCGAAGGCTATGCCGTGGCCGGCAAGACGGGCAGTGCCGACAAGCCCAAACGCACGGGCGGTTATTACGAAGACAAGGTGATCGCCACCTTTGCCACCCTCTTTCCGGTGCATGATCCGAAATATGTCCTTGTGGTCACGATGGATGAACCGTCGGATAACTCGGGCGAAAAACCGCGCCGGACGGCCGGGTGGACCGCGGTGCCCGTCGCCGCCGAGATGATCCGGCGTATCGCGCCGCTGTTGGGGTTGCGGCCCCAAGTTGAACCCGCGGAACTGGCTGGTATAAGCCTCATCGCGAATTGACCGGACAGGGATAGAGATCATGGGCAGACCGGCCGTCACGCTAAGCCAGTTGGCCCTTACCGCGGCATCGGGGCGTGATCCTTTGATCACCGGGCTGGCCGTGGACAGCCGCGAAGTGCGCGAAGGCACATTGTTTGCAGCCCTTCCGGGCAGCCATGTGCATGGCGCGCGTTTCGTGGCCTCGGCCTTGGAGCAGGGCGCGGCCGCGGTCCTCACCGATCCCGAAGGTGCGGCTTTGGCGGCGGCTGATCTCGCCGGGTCGGAGGCCGCCTTGATCGTGACGGATGATCCGCGTCAAACCTTGTCTTTTACAGCCGCGCTTTGGTTCGGCGCACAGCCTGAAACCATCGTCGCCGTCACCGGCACCAACGGCAAGACATCTGTGGCCAGCTTTGTGCGCCAGATATGGGAGGAAATGGGCCTGCCTGCGGTCAACCTCGGGACCACCGGCGTGGAGGGGGCCTGGACTGCGCCTTTGGGGCATACCACCCCCGAACCGATCACCCTGCATCGGGCGCTGGCCGAGGTCGCGCGCAATGGTATTACCCACGCGGCAATGGAAGCGTCGAGCCACGGTCTGGATCAGCGCCGCCTTGACGCGGTGCAACTCAGCGCGGCGGGGTTTACCAATTTCACGCAGGATCATCTGGATTATCACGAAAGCTTTGAGGCGTATTTCGCAGCCAAGGCCGGTTTGTTCCGCAGGGTTCTGGCGGAAGATGGCGTTGCGGTGATCAACATCGACGATCCCAAGGGCGCGGAAATGCGCGCCATTGCCGCCGCGCGCGGTCAGGGAGTGCTGACCGTGGGACAGGGGGCGGGGGATCTGAACCTGTTGGCGCAACGGTTCGATGCATCTGGGCAGGATTTGCGGTTTTCCTATCTGGGCAGTCCACGGATGGCGCGGCTCAATCTGATTGGCGGTTTTCAGGCGCAGAATGTGCTGATGGCTTGTGGCCTTGTCATTGCCTGTGGTGCCGACCCCGACGAGGTTTTTGAAACTCTGCCCTATCTGCGCACGGTGCGCGGGCGCATGCAGCTTGCGGCGTCGCGTGCCAACGGGGCAAATGTGTTTGTCGATTATGCCCATACACCCGACGCGGTGGCGACCGCGCTTCGGGCGCTGCGCCCGCATGTGATGGGTGATCTGATCGCGATCATCGGTGCAGGCGGCGACCGCGACAGCGGCAAGCGTCCCCTGATGGGGCAAGCAGCCATCGAAAATGCCGACCGGGTGATCGTCACCGACGACAACCCGCGCAGCGAAGATCCCGCCGTAATCCGGGCGGCGGTTCTGGCTGGCGCATCTGGTGCGCTTGAAGTTGGCGACCGGGCCGAGGCAATCCTGCGCGGCATTGATATGCTGGGACCGGGCGACGCCCTGTTGATCGCGGGCAAGGGGCACGAGACAGGGCAGGTCGTCGGAGACGCGATCCTGCCGTTTGACGATGTGGAGCAGGCAAGCGTCGCGGTCGCGGCGCTCGATGGGAGGTTGGCATGACCCTTTGGACCGCAGCCGAAGCCGCCGCCGCAACGGGCGGACGTGCCGAAGGGGACTGGAGCGTGACCGGAGTGTCCATTGATACGCGCACGCTTGTTCCGGGCGATCTTTTCGTGGCGCTGACCGCGGCACGGGACGGTCATGAATTCGTGGCGCAGGCCTTGGACAAGGGGGCCGCTGCCGCGCTGGTCAGCCGGGTGCCCGAAGGGGTTGCCCCGGATGCGCCGCTTCTGGTGGTGGAGGATGTGCAATCCGGGCTGGAGGCGCTGGGCCGGGCCGGGCGCGCGCGAACCGCCGCCCGCGTTGTTGCCGTGACCGGCAGTGTCGGCAAGACATCGACCAAGGAAATGCTGTCGGCCATGCTGGGGGATCAGGGGCGCACCCATGCTTCGGTTGCGTCCTACAACAATCACTGGGGCGTTCCTCTTACGCTCGCGCGGATGCCCGCCGACACCGAATTCGCGGTGATTGAGATCGGAATGAACCATCCTGGAGAAATCGCGCCGCTTGCGCGCATGGCCAGACCGCATGTCGCGATGGTAACAACCGTGGCCGCCGCACATTTGGAGGCGTTTGACGATATCGACGGTATCGCGCGGGAAAAGGCCGCGATCATCGACGGCTTGGAAGAAGGCGGCACCGCGATTCTCAATAGTGACATTGATCAAGCGGAGGTTCTGCGCGCCAAGGCCAGCGCCGCAGGTCAACGCGCGGTAGGGTTCGGGCGCAAGGGCACCGCATACCGGCTGTCAGATGTCACAACCGCCGATGGGATCACCGTTGTGCAGGCCGAGGCACATGGTGTGTCCGTCCTGTTCAAGCTGTCCACCCCGGGCACACATTTTGCGATGAACGCCCTCGGCGCGCTGGCGGCGGTCGAGGCGCTGGGCGGGGATCTGGCGCTGGCCGCCCAGAGCCTTGGGCGATGGCAGCCTTACGCAGGGCGCGGCGTGCGCGAACGCATCTATCTTGATGCGGTCGAACGGGATCTGTTTCTTGATCTGATCGACGATGCCTATAACGCCAATCCCACCTCGATGGCAGCGGCGCTCGAGGTTCTCGCGGCGGCCCCGGTGCGCGACGGCACGGGCCGCATTGCCAAGGGGCGGCGCATTGCCATTCTCGGCGACATGAAAGAACTGGGCCCGGACGCCGCCGACATGCATGCCGCAATTGCCGACCTGCCCGCAATCGCGCAGATCGACCGGATTCATTGCATTGGACCGTTGATGAAGACCCTGCATGACAGCCTGCCCGAAGGCCGGCGTGGCCAGTGGTGCGAGACCAGCGCGGAATTTTGCACCCGGTTGCGCCGCCTTGTCGATTCTGGAGACGTCGTGCTGGCCAAGGGTTCGCTGAGCATGGCGCTGTCGCGGGTCGTTGACGCGATCCGCAAAATGGGTCATGCGGCGCCGCAGGACGAAGACGAAGGATAAAAGACGATGCTTTATTGGCTCACGGCGCTGTCGGACGGGGGGGATTTCTTTAACCTGTTCCGCTATATCACTTTCCGCGCCGGAGGGGCCTTTCTGACAGCGTTGATCTTTGGATTCATGTTCGGACGCCCGCTGATCAATGTTCTGCGCAGGCGGCAGGGCAAAGGACAGCCCATCCGCGACGACGGCCCCGAAACCCATTTCAACAAGGCCGGCACACCCACGATGGGTGGGTTGCTGATCGTGGGTGCCTTGATGACCTCGACGCTCCTGTGGGCGCGGCTCGACAATGCCTTTGTCTGGCTGGTTTTGTTCGTGACCTTGTCTTTTGGGTTGATCGGGTTTGCCGATGATTATGCCAAGGTGTCCAAGCAGAATACCAACGGTGTGCCGGGCAAGCTGCGCATGGCGCTTGGGATTGCCATCGCCATCGTCGCCGCCTTCTGGGCGACCTGGGCGCATCCGGATGCGTTGCAAAACCAGCTGGCGCTACCTGTGTTCAAGGACACGCTGATCAACCTGGGTCTTTTCTTTGTGCCCTTTGCAGTGATCGTGATTGTCGGATCGGCCAATGCGGTGAACCTGACGGACGGGCTGGACGGTCTTGCGATTATGCCGGTGATGATCGCGGCGGGAACCCTGGGGATCATTGCCTATGCGGTGGGCCGGGTCGACTTTACCGAATACCTCGATGTGCATTATGTGCCGGGAACAGGCGAGATCCTGATCTTTGCGGCAGGTCTGATCGGCGGTGGGCTGGGGTTCTTGTGGTATAACGCACCGCCCGCTGCGGTGTTCATGGGCGATACCGGTAGCCTTGCGCTTGGCGGTGCATTGGGGGCCATCGCGGTGGCCACCAAGCATGAACTGGTGCTGGCGATTGTCGGCGGTTTGTTCGTGGTCGAGGCGTTGAGCGTGATCGTTCAGGTGATGTATTTCAAACGCACAGGCCGACGGGTTTTCCTGATGGCACCGATCCACCACCACTATGAAAAGAAGGGTTGGTCCGAACCGCAGATCGTCATCCGGTTCTGGATCATATCGCTTATTCTGGCGATGATCGGGCTGGCCACTCTGAAGGTGCGTTGAACGTCTGACCGCATTGAGCGCCTACGGCGCAGTGTTCATTGTGTTGCGCCGCGCTTCGCGCGTCGCGGTGTGCCTCCGGCGGGGGTATTTGGAACGAGAAAGATGCAGGGGCGTTGCCCGTATTGTCTGAAAATGCGTCTTTCTAATTGGTGTTGGCATAGTTATCGATTTGTCAGCATCAAACAAAGGGGGCAGGGATGATCCCGGTTCAAGGAGTAACGGGCAAGGACGTCGCGGTTCTGGGGCTTGGGCGATCCGGCTTGACGGCTGCGCGCGCGTTGCAGGCGGGGGGGGCGCGGGCGATATGTTGGGATGACAATCCGGCAGCGCGCGAGGCAGCATCGGCCGAAGGGTTTGAGCTGCGCGATCTCAATCGGGCGTCTGCGCTGGAGGGCATCGCCTATCTGGTAACGTCGCCGGGCATAGCGCATCTTTATCCTGTGGCTAACGGAATTATTGCCGCGGCGCTGGATGCGGGCATTCCGGTGGACAACGATATAGGCTTGTTTTTCCGGTCACTGGCGGTGTCCGAATGGCAAAGGTTCGATACCCCGCCGCGGGTCATCGCGGTGACTGGTTCGAATGGCAAGTCGACCACGTCGGCGCTTTTGCATCATGTCTTTGTCAGTGCCGGGCGGCCATGTCAGTTGGCCGGAAATATCGGCCGGGGTGTTCTGGATCTGGAGCCACCTGAGGATGGCGCGGTGATAGTGCTTGAGTTGAGTTCGTATCAGACGGAACTGGCCCGCGCGCTGACTCCGGATATTGCGGTCTTTACCAATTTGTCCCCCGACCATCTGGATCGCCACGGCGGAATGGGCGGGTATTTTGCGGCCAAGCGGCGGTTGTTCGCCGAAGGTGGGCCGGATCGGGCAATCATAGGGGTTGATGAAGCCGAAGGCCGGTTTTTGGCGGGCCAGTTGTCCGAAGGTCCGGAAGATGATCGCGTGATCCGCGTCTCGGTCACGCGCAAGCCGGCTGGCCCGGGGTGGCAGGTTGCGGCGCGCAAGGGGTTCCTGACAGAATATCGAAAGGGCCGGCAAACCGGTTCCATTGATTTGCGCCCATTTTCCGGCCTGCCGGGGGTGCACAATCATCAAAACGCCTGTGCGGCGTATGCGGCGGCGCGCGCGATGGGTTTGGGACCCCGCCAGATTGCAGATGCCTTTGAGAGTTTCGCGGGATTGCCTCATCGCAGCCAGCTTGTGGCCGAAGCCGCCGGCGTGCGGTTCGTGAACGACAGCAAGGCAACCAACGTCGATAGTGCCAGCAAGGCGCTGGGTGCATTTAAGAACATTCGCTGGATTTGTGGCGGGTTGCAAAAGGAAGGGGGGCTGGATGCCTTGGCGGAAGCCTCACAGTCCGTGCGAAAGGCCTATGTGATCGGGCGCGAGGCGGCCAGTTTTGCGATGCAGTTGTCGGTGGAGACCGAGGTTTGCGGAACCATGGAAGCGGCAGTCTCGCGCGCCATAGCAGATGCGGAGCCGGGCGATACGGTGCTGTTGGCACCGGCAGCGGCCAGTTTCGACCAATATGACAATTTCGAGCAACGCGGAGAAGCGTTTATCAAGGCGGTCAAGGATAGTCTCGGCTCCTGATCCTTGCCGAAGTGTTCAGGACGCCGCCGACCCAGATCAGTGGGTGCGGCCCGCACCGCGCTCCGCGCGTTTCCTAAGGGGTATTTTTGGCCAGAAGAAGCCGAGTGATTGAAGCCCATACAAGCCGGCCTCTTTCTCGTTCCCAATACCCCCGCCGGAGGCACACCGCGACGCGCGAAGCGCGGCGCAAAATCAGAATGCGCCGCAGGCGCTCAATGGTTTCGGTGACGGATGGCCTGACCGGCGGCTGTGCCCGAGGACCAGGCCCACTGGAAATTATAACCTCCGAGCCAGCCGGTGACATCCACGGCTTCTCCGATTGCGAACAGGCCCGGTTGGTGACGGCATTCCATGTCGCGAGACGAAAGAGCGGTTGTGTCTATGCCGCCAAGCGTGACCTCGGCGGTTCGGTACCCTTCGCTGCCGGATGGTGTCAGCTGCCAGGCACCCAGGGTTTGTGCAATCTCGGTCAGCGCCTTGTCGGATTGGTCGGCCAGACGCCTTTCGAGGATTGATCCGGGGAGCGTATCAGGGGTCAGAAACTCCAACAGGCGCGTCGGCAAATGACGGGCCAGTGCCTTGGCTGTTTGTACGCGGCCGTTTTCTGCGCGGGCCGCCTTGAGGTCGCCAAGCAGGCGGTTGCTGTCACACAGGGCGATCGTGATGGAATCCCCTTCGCGCCAGTAAGACGATAGTTGCAGGATCGCGGGCCCGGACAATCCGCGGTGCGTGAACAGCATCGCTTCCTCAAAGCTGGCGCGTGTGTTGCTGGCTGTAACGGGGCAAGCCACGCCGGAGATCGGCGCAAAGCGGTTGTCTGAAAATGTCATCGGCACCAGCGCGGGTCGGGTTTCCGTCACCTCGAGGCCGAATTGGCGCGCGATGTCATAGGCAAGGCCTGTTGCCCCCATTTTGGGGATGGATTTGCCACCTGTCGCGATCACCAGATTACGACAGGACAGGCGTTGCCGCTGGCCTTCCCTGTCGACATCGACATGAAAGTGCGCGCCGTCATGGGAGAGGGCGCGGATTTCTGTGCGCAGCCAGACCTTGCCACCGGCGCGCGCGATCTCGTCCAGAAGCATCGCGACGATCTGGGTTGCCTTGCCGTCGCAGAAAAGTTGCCCCAGCGTCTTTTCGTGCCACGCAATTCCGTGTCGTTGAACAAGGTCCAGAAAATCCCATTGCGTGTATCTTGCCAAAGCGGATTTGGCAAAATGGGGATTGGCCGAGATAAAGTTCTCGGCTCCGGTGCCGAGGTTGGTGAAATTGCAGCGACCACCGCCGGATATCCGGATTTTTTCGCCCGGGGCCCGTGCGTGATCCAGCACCAGCGTTTCCGGACCGGCGTGGGCGGCGCACATCAGGCCTGCGGCCCCTGCGCCAAGAATGAGAGTGTTGACGAACATGGCCCCCATCTAAGAGCCTTGCGGGCAAATGTGGAGGCGGTTTTTTGCCGGACCGCCCAAGGCCGGGGTGGAAAGGGTCGTCGCTGACATGAAGACACTGGCACCGGACCTGCTTTCGCGGTAGTCTGCGCACCAGACCCCGAAAAGGGGCGAGGCAGAGGCAGAACAGGCGGCGATCCGATGACCGAAATGGTTTACGGGGCAGTGCCCGAACACGCGGGCGAACCCATCCTTCCCAAGTGGTGGCGCACGGTGGACAAGTGGTCCATCTCTTGCGTGCTGATCCTGTTCGGGATCGGCCTGCTCCTCGGCTTTGCCGCGTCACCTCCTCTGGCCGAGCGGAATGGTTTTGGCCCGTTTCACTATGTGCAACGGCAGGCGTTTTTTGGCGGTGTGGCTTTGGTGGCGATGATCATCACGTCGATGATGTCGCCGGTGCTGGTGCGTCGCCTTGCGGTCATCGGGTTTCTGGTGGCGTTTGTCGGGATTGCTCTTTTGCCTGTCTTCGGCACGGATTTCGGCAAGGGGGCTGTCCGGTGGTATTCGCTGGGCTTTGCGTCCCTGCAACCGTCCGAGTTTCTCAAGCCCGGGTTCATCGTGGTTGCCGCGTGGATGTTGGCCGCCAGCCATCAGATTGGCGGCCCGCCGGGTACGGCGTGGTCGTTTGGCCTGTGTATCCTGATCGCGGGGATGCTCGCCTTTCAGCCCGATTTCGGTCAGGCAAGCCTGATCCTGTTCGCCTGGGGGGTTATGTATTTCGTGGCCGGTGCACCCCTGACCCTGATCATGGCCATTGCCGGTGCGGTTATCGCGGCGGGCACAGTGGCCTATTCCCATTCGGAACACTTCGCGCGCCGGATTGACGGTTTTCTGAACCCCGAAGTCGATCCGACGACGCAGATCGGTTATGCGACGGATGCGATCCGCGAGGGTGGCCTCTTCGGTGTCGGTGTCGGGGAGGGACAGGTCAAGTGGTCCTTGCCGGATGCGCATACCGATTTCATCATTGCCGTCGCGGCCGAGGAATATGGACTGATCCTCGTGCTGGTCATTGTCACGCTTTATTCGGGGATCGTGGCGCGGTCGATGTTGCGGTTGATGCGCGAACGCGATGTGTTCACGCGGCTCGCCGGGACCGGTCTGGCCTGTATGTTCGGGGTTCAGGCCTTGATCAACATGGGGGTCGCGGTGCGTCTTCTGCCTGCCAAGGGCATGACCTTGCCGTTTGTCAGTTATGGCGGATCGTCCCTGATCGCGGCGGGGATCGGGATCGGTATGCTGCTGGCCTTTACCCGTGTGCGTCCGCAGGGTGAGATTGCCGATATCCTGCGTGGGCGGCACTGATGGCGGCTCCGATGCTCTTGTTGGCGGCGGGTGGGACCGGCGGCCACATGTTTCCGGCCCAAGCCCTGGCCGAAGTCATGCTACGCCGGGGATGGCGGGTGCGCTTGTCCACTGATGCGCGCGGCGCCCGCTATACCGGTGGTTTCCCGCATTCCGTGGAAATCGAAGAAGTCCAGAGCGCAACTTTTGCAAGGGGCGGCATTCTGGCCAAGGCCATGGTGGCTCCTCGTATCGCGGCAGGTGTGCTGGGCGCGGCGTCGCGGATGCGCAAGGATCGCCCTGCGGTGGTTGTGGGCTTTGGCGGTTATCCGTCCATTCCCGCGCTTGCCGCGGCGCGTCTGCTGGGGGTGCCCAGCATGATCCACGAACAAAACGGTATTCTGGGGCGGGTCAACACGATGTTTGCGCCGCGCGTCGCACAGGTGGCCTGTGGCGTCTGGCCCACGGATTTGCCCAAGGGTGCACGCGGCGTACATGTTGGCAACCCGGTGCGCGCCGCGGTTCTGGCACGCGCGGGCGCGCCCTATATCCCGCCGGGGGATTACCCGGCTGCAATTCTTGTCATGGGCGGCAGTCAGGGCGCGCGCATCCTGTCGGATGTGGTTCCCGAAGCGCTGGCGCGGTTACCGAAAGAGGCGCATGGCCACCTGCGTGTCAGCCATCAAGCCCGCGAAGAGGATCTGGATCGCGTGCGGGCGGCCTATGCCGACAGCGGCATAGAGGCCGACGTCCAGACCTTTTTCCATGATGTGCCCGCCCGCATGAGCGAAGCGCAACTTGTCATCAGCCGCGCGGGTGCATCCTCTATTGCCGATCTGTCCGTGATCGGACGCCCGGCCATCCTGATCCCGTTTGCCGCCGCCGCGAGGGATCACCAGACTGCCAACGCGCGCGGGCTGGTTGAGGCAGGTGCCGCGATTTCGATCCCTGAAAAGCGTCTTGACGCGGGGACACTGGCGGATCAGATCACCACAATTCTGTCGGACGAACGCGCCGCGATCACCATGTCGCATGCCGCCCTTTCCGTCGGGATGCCGGACGCGGCCGAACGGCTGGCCGCGCTGGTCGAAGAGATGACGGAAAGGACCGACACCAAATGAACGCTGCAACCAAACTTCCCGGTGACGTGGGGCCGATCCATTTCGTTGGTATTGGCGGGATCGGCATGTCGGGCATTGCCGAGGTTCTGCTCAATCACGGATATGTCGTTCAGGGATCGGATCTCAAACGGTCCAAGATCACCCATCGGCTGGAAGACCTCGGTGCCCTGATTTTTGAGGGTCAGACGGCCGAGAACCTTGAACATGCGCAGGTTGTCGTCATTTCCTCTGCAATCAAGCCCGGCAATCCCGAACTTGACGAGGCGCGCAGGCGCGGATTGCCCGTGGTGCGGCGCGCCGAAATGCTGGCCGAGCTGATGCGCTTGAAATCCAACATTGCCGTCGCGGGAACCCACGGCAAGACCACGACCACGACCATGGTTGCCACATTGCTGGATGCGGGCAGGTTCGACCCCACTGTGGTCAACGGCGGGATCATCCATGCCTACGGGTCAAACGCCCGCGTGGGGCTGGGCGAATGGATGGTGGTAGAAGCCGATGAAAGCGATGGCACCTTCAACCGTCTGCCCGCCACCATTGCCATTGTGACAAATATCGATCCCGAACACATGGAACACTGGGGGTCCATCGAAAACCTGCGTCAGGGGTTTTATGACTTTGTGTCGGGCATCCCTTTCTATGGGCTGGCGGTCTGTTGCACCGATCACGCCGAGGTTCAGGCGCTTGTCGGTCGGATCACCGACAGGCGGGTAACAACATATGGCTTTAATGCCCAGGCCGACGTGCGTGCGGTAAATCTGCACTATATCAAGGGTATCGCCCATTTCGACGTTCTGTTTCAGGTTTCCGGTGAACGCATCGACGGCCTGACCCTGCCCATGCCGGGCGATCACAACGTGTCCAACGCGCTCAGCGCGATTGCCGTGGCGCGTCACCTTGGCATGAGCGGCGAGGAAATTCGCAGTGCGCTGGCGGCGTTTGGTGGGGTGAACCGTCGTTTTACCAAGGTCGGCGAAGTGGGCGGCGTGACCATCATTGATGATTACGGCCACCACCCCGTCGAAATCGCGGCCGTTCTCGAAGCCGCAAGGCAGGCCACCGAAGGCCGGGTGATCGCCGTGCACCAGCCGCATCGCTTTACCCGCTTGTCGAGCCTGTTCGAAGATTTCTGCGCCTGCTTCAACGAAGCCGATGTCGTCGGCATCGGAGAGGTCTATGCCGCAGGCGAAGCTCCTATTCCCGGTGCCAGCCGCGATGATCTGGTTGCGGGCCTCGTACGCCACGGCCATCGTAACGCCCGCGCGCTGAGCACTGAAGATGATCTAGAAGCGATGGTCCGCGAGACCACTGAACCCGGCGATATGGTTGTCTGCCTTGGTGCCGGGACGATCAGCCAATGGGCGCACAACCTGCCCGCACGGCTGGGCAAATAGGGGCTGGTCGTCTTGCGGATTTTCGACACCCGCAGGCAAGGAGGGCAAGGCGGTCGCACGGCGTAAAACCACCAAGGCAAACACCAAATGGTTTGCAGCGTTGAGGGTCGGCAAAGAAGAACGGAAAAATGTGATTGTTCGCGCAGGAGGCAGATTACTTTGCGCCTATCAGGCGGCCAAGACTGTCTTGCAAGAGGTGCCTGAGATTTCAGAGCACACGGCAAAAGTCATCAAGAATTCATTTTCTATTTACGCTGCATATCAGGCCATGTTGATGTTGTTTTCATCGCATTGAGCGCCTGCGGCGCATACTGGTTTTGCGCCGTGCTTCGCACGTCGCGGTGCCTCCGGCGGGGGTATTGGGAACGAGAAAGAAGCAGGTTTGTATGAACCTTGAGCGTTTGGCTACGTCTGGCAAGAAGGGCTCTGGCGGAGGGGCAGCGGCCCCTATTGACCCTGCCGGCAAGAGGGGGCGCGCAGTGGCGGGGTGCGTGGTGGCTTGTGCTGAGGCAGGTTGGCCGGTAACGGAAGCGCGAGATTGGTGGAGGGGCGTCATGTTGACGACATCGCTTGTTGTTGCTGCGTGTTGGGCACTTTTGGCGTCTGTTCTGGGCGTGGTTCCCAGTCGCGACAACCATTGGCGTCGAGCCTACGTGTTGATTGCCCTGGCGGTTCCGATGTTGATTTGGGTATTTGCCGAGAACGGCGTGTTCGTTGGTTTTGGCGTTTCTCTTGCGGTATTGTCGGTGTTGCGCTGGCCTGCGTTTTACGCGGTCAAATGGCTGCGGCGGAGATTGTTGGGCGGGCCGAGGTGAGCGGGCTTCGCAATCAGTCCCGCGGCTGGTAGGCTGGGTTTATGGTTTATCTCGTTCCTCTTGTTTGTCTGTTCGTGGGTGGTTTTGCCGGATTTCGCCTGACAGTGGCGCGCAAGTGGCGCGTTTTGGGTGGGGTGTGGTTTGTCGGTTTGGTGGCGTTTGGGCTGAGCATTTTTGCGGGGCAGCAACAGCAGGGCTGGGACGGGATCGGGTATGTGATCGTGGCGGCGCTTGTCTTGTTGCCGGTTATTGTGGGGATGGTTCTGGGAATGGGGGGCGCTGTGTTGCGAATGAAGGTCCCGGCGGCGCGATGACCATGGATGACATGCCAGAGGTGCGTGGGGCGTTGACGCCGTTGCGCGATTTGTCGGGCTTGACCTGGTTGCGCGTTGGTGGACCGGCGGATTGGTTGTTTCAGCCCGCAGACCCGCAGGATCTGGCGGATTTTCTGTATCGCCTGGACCCGGAAGTCCCGGTTTTCTGTATGGGCGTGGGGTCCAACCTGATTGTCCGCGATGGTGGGATAAGGGGTGTGGTGATCCGTCTTGGTCGGGGGTTCAATTCCATCGCCGTTGAGGGCGGTCAGGTGATTGCCGGGGCGGCGGCGTTGGATGCGCATGTGGCGCGCCGGGCGGCGGAGGCGGGGCTTGATCTCACCTTTTTGCGCACGATCCCGGGGGCTATTGGCGGGGCTGTGCGCATGAACGCGGGATGTTATGGCAGCTATGTCGCCGATCACCTGGTCTGTGCGCAGGCGATTACCCGGCAGGGGGATCTGATCACTTTGCGGCCTGAAGAGTTCAAGTTTTCCTATCGCCACTCGGAGCTTGCTGCGGGGACTGTTCTGGTGTCGGCCACGTTTGCCGCGCGTCCCGGCGATCCCGAGGCCTTGGCGCGGCGGATGGAGGATCAACTGGCGCGTCGCGACAAGACGCAACCGACCCGCGACCGAAGCGCCGGATCTACGTTTCGCAATCCCGCGGGCTTCAGTTCGACGGGGCAGGCGGACGATGTGCATGATCTCAAGGCGTGGAAGCTGATTGACGATGCGGGGTTGCGCGGGGCCAAGCTGGGCGGTGCGCAAATGAGCGAAAAGCACAGTAATTTCCTGATCAACACCGGTGATGCCAGTGCGGCCGATCTCGAAGGATTGGGCGAATTGGTGCGAAAAAAGGTTTACGATTCAAGCGGCATCACGCTAGAATGGGAAATCATGCGTGTCGGCGAACCGGCACCCTGACAACATATCGAACAGTATGGGTCACCAAGCGTCGCGACAGATCGGCGGACCCGCAAGAAACAAGGGCCGTCAACGGTCCGGATATTTGAGGCACACGTGGGTCAGTCGAGCGGTATCGGCCCCGTCGTGGCGGTTCTGATGGGTGGCCCCTCGGCCGAGCGAGAGGTGTCCCTGTCCTCTGGGCGTGAGTGCGCCGCCGCCCTTCGGAGCGAAGGATTCGAAGTCATTGATATTGATGCCGGTCCCGATCTTGTGGACCGCTTGCGGGCTGTATCGCCCGATGTCGTGTTCAACGCGCTGCATGGCCGTTGGGGAGAAGACGGTTGCGTGCAGGGTATTCTTGAATGGCTGCGCCTGCCATATACGCATTCCGGGGTTCTGGCTTCCGCCCTTGCGATGGACAAGGAGCGCACCAAGGACGTCTATCGCGCGGTTGGCTTGCCGGTTGTGGACAGCGTTGTCGCCACCAGAGCCGAGATTGAAGCCGCGCATGTCATGGCACCGCCCTATGTCGTCAAGCCCAGCAACGAAGGGTCGTCGGTTGGCGTCTATATCGTGACTGCGGCCGCGAACGGGCCACCGGTGTTGTCGCCTGATTTGCCACGGAAGCTAATGGTGGAGACCTACGCGCCGGGGCGTGAGCTGACCACCACGGTGATGGGGGATCGGGCCTTGTCGGTGACGGATATCGTCACGGATGGCTGGTATGATTATCACGCGAAATACTCCGCAGGCGGATCGCATCATGTCTGCCCGGCCGATATTCCCGAAGAAATTTCTGCACTGTGCCGTGAGTATGCGCTTCGGGCGCATGACGCGTTGGGCTGCCGGGGTGTGAGCCGCACTGATTTCCGTTGGGATGAGGCGCGCGGAACCGATGGTCTGATCCTGCTGGAAACCAATACTCAGCCGGGCATGACGCCCACATCGCTGAGCCCCGAACAGGCCGGACATGCGGGCATTTCCTTTGGTGCGTTCTGCCGTTGGATGGTGGAGGATGCCTCATGCGACCGCTAGGCCGGGCCTCTGATCCCGCGCCGTCGCGGTTGAGCTACCGGATACAGCGTTGGCTGCTCACGCCGGGGGTGCGGTTGTTTCTGCGTGCGGGCGTGCCCTTTGCCGTCGTGTTCGGTTTGGTGTCAGCTTACATGGCGGACGAAGACCGACGGGACGGTTTCAATCTGGCGATTGACGGTATTGTCCGGTCGGTTCAGGAGCGGCCCGAATTCATGGTCAACATGATGGCCATTGACGGGGCAGGGCGGTCGGTGTCGCAGGACATTCGCGAAGTGGTGCCTCTGGATTTTCCGATCAGTTCCTTCGATCTGGATCTGGCTGCGATACGCGACACGGTCGTGGGTCTGGACCCGGTCAAGGACGCGTCGGTCCGCATCCGGCCCGGTGGCGTGCTTGAGGTGGATGTCACGGAACGGGTGCCGTTTCTTGTTTGGCGAACCCGCGATGGGATCGAATTGCTGGATGAAACCGGCGCGCATGTCAGCTTTCTTGAGGCGCGCAGCGATCGGCCCGACCTACCGCTGATTGCGGGCGACGGGGCCGAGTTGCATGTGCAGCAGGCGATGGCGGTTCTTGCGGCGGCAGAGCCGTTGCGTGACCGGGTGCGCGGATTGGTGCGCGTGGGTCAACGTCGATGGGATCTGGTGCTTGACCGAGATCAAAAGATCCTGCTGCCGGAAGACAATCCGGTGCAGGCGCTCGAACGGGTTCTGACGTTGAGCGATGCTTATGAAATGTTGGAACGGGATGTCGCGCAGGTGGACATGCGGCTGGGTCAGAGGCCCACGTTGCGGATGTCGCAGGCGGCTCTTGAATCCTGGTGGCAGATAAAACAGTTAACAACGGGCGGGCAGTGACGATGATGGCTGATTTGTATCAGGCGCAGCGCGCAATGCGGCAGATGCGCAAGCAGGCTTTGCAGCGTGGGGTCGTGGCGATCCTTGATGTGGGCAGTTCCAAGACCGCGTGTCTTGTGTTGCGTTTCGATGGCAGCACCCCCAGCGGCGAGGATGGCGAAATCGGATCGCTGGCGGGACAATCCGGGTTTCGGGTCGTGGGGGCCGCGACGACGCGGTCGCGTGGTGTGCAATTCGGCGAAATCACAGCCATGCAGGAAACCGAACGGGCCATTCGCACGGCGGTGCAGGCCGCACAAAAGATGGCCAATGTGCGCGTCGATCATGTGATTGCATCCTTTTCCGGGGCGCGCCCGCGATCCTATGGGCTGGATGCACAGATCGAAACAAATGGGCAGACCGTCAGCGAACAGGATATCGCGCGGGTTCTGGCTGCGTGCGAGGTGCCCGAATATGGCGCTGGCCGCGAAGTGCTGCACGCGCAGCCGGTCAACTTTGCTCTCGATCACAGATCGGGTCTGAGCGATCCGCGCGGCCAGATCGGCCAGTCCCTGACCGTTGATATGCATATGCTGACCGTCGAAGCCGCAGCTATCCAGAACCTTGTTCATTGCGTGAAACGTTGCGATCTGGAATTGGCCGGGATCGCATCATCCGCCTATGTGGCGGGGATTTCTGCGATGGTCGAGGATGAACAGGAACTTGGCGCGGCTTGTGTCGATATGGGCGGTGGATCAACCGGCGTGTCGATCTTTATGAAAAAGCACATGATTTATGCCGACAGTGTCCGGATGGGCGGGGATCATGTCACTGGCGATATTTCCATGGGCCTGGGTGTGCCGATGGCCACCGCCGAACGGATCAAGACGTTTTATGGCGGTGTTCATGCCACCGGGATAGATGATCGCGACATGATCGAAATCGGCGGAGAGACCGGCGATTGGGAACTGGATCGGCGCACCGTCAGCCGGGCCGAACTGATCGGGATCATGCGACCGCGCGTCGAGGAAATCCTGGAAGAGGTGCGCGCGCGTCTGGATGCGGCGGGCTTTGAATACCTGCCTTCGCAGCAGATTGTGCTTACCGGTGGAGCGAGCCAGATACCGGGTCTGGACCTGCTGGCCAGTCGCATTCTGGGTCAGCAGGTGCGGCTGGGCCGTCCGCTGCGGGTGCATGGTTTGCCGCAAGCGGTTACCGGGCCGGCGTTTGCTTCTGCTGTTGGGCTGGCGCTGTTTGCAGCGCATCCGCAGGACGAATGGTGGGACTTCGAAATGCCGGTGGATAGCTATCCTGCGCGGTCCTTGCGGCGTGCGGTGCGTTGGTTCCGGGAAAATTGGTAAGGCGCGGGCGCGCAGGTGCGCGCCGCGCAAGCCCGAGTTAGAATTCCAAATCGTTCTTCCAGTCGAAGTGATGCAGGTAAACCCATGCATCGTTGCGGTTTTGAAACCAGATCGTCCGGTTGTGCGTATCGCTGATCGGCCACGTTGCCTCGCGCACGATTTCGCGGGATGCGACTGCATCCGGTCCGGCCAGATCGGGCAGAGCGTTGCGGAACTCGGGCAGTTCCGGCATCAGCGGAAAATCCTCGGTTTCCGAAGGCGCGCCCATCCGGCCGCGCGCCGTGGTCCAGGTCAGGCTGGTGGGGTCGGTGTCCTGAATGGCGGACATGGCGGAAATCTCCTTTGCGGTGGTCACGACAAGAACGGGTGTCAGGCCCAGAAGGGCGTAGCAGACAAGCCGGCGGATCATCCGACGCTTTTGACCGTCCATGTGGTGTCCTTGATCATTTTGTTGAGTTCGAGAATGAGATGATCGGCATGGCGCTTCTTGAGCGTGTTGCCGATGTTCATCATGCTTTCCTTGTCCGCGAAATTGGCGTGCCCGGCCTTGTATTCATCACCATGCGCGGCGGGTCCGTGCTTGGAGTTGCCAACCGCATGCCCGAATTCATGGGCAAAGGGGGATTGTTTATCGTCCTTCTTGCCGGTGCCCTGCAAATCCTTGAGTTTGGTATCTTCGCTATCAAGCTTGATCTTCTGGCCGTTCCAATCGACGCTTGAGGTGGGCGATTTCGATCCTTTCGGCACCTTTGTCACGGTGACGGTCCAATGGCCGCCCGAAGAGACATATTTGATGTCGAAATTGACCTTGAACACCGTGTCCTTGTAGGCGCGGGCAAAATCCGAGGCCCCGGAAACTGTAAGTTTGAATTTACCGCTCCAGCGGGCCCAGATCGCCTTGTCGGCTGCGTTGTGGAAATCTTTCTTTTCCTTTGACGTCCATTTGCTGACGCCCGGTTTTTCCACCCAAGTGTAGGCCCATTTCTGCTGAACAAAGACCAATTCCTTGTCCGCGTCGATAGAAATTGACATGCGCGGCATGTCCTTGGCGTATTTGCCTTGGACCATCGCCTTGGTCGGGGGGATGACGATCTTGTCACGGGGTTCGATCGCGTTGGGATCGGGGCGGGTCTTGCGGAACTTGGCGTTGGCGGGATCGCTGTAGATATACTTCCAATCCTTCGCGCCATATTTCTTGGCAATCTTGCCAAGCGTTTCACCTTTCTTGACGGTATGAACAACCTGTTTGGCCATATCTGTTTCCAATCATGTGCTTAAAATAATGAAAAATTTGGTCGGAAATGAATAATGTTCCTAAAATTCTAGCACAGGCCGGGCGGAACGCAAAAAACGATTAACAATCTCTGTGGGCGATGCTAGGCTAGGCGCAGGAGCTGACCCGGAAAGAGGTTGCCCGCATCCGGCCGAGCAGGCCCCCGAATTTGAGAAACCGACACGATGGCTTGCCTGTCGTGCCGTTCGGCTTGTGTGTGTGCCGTGGGTCCAATCCACAATATCTGCGCCAGCCGCGGAAATCGCGCGGATTCGTGCGAAAAATTGCCCATATCTTGGGGATTTCCTTCGTTTTTTGGGTGACGAAACCGCCGTGAAACGATAAACTTGTGGATAATAGGCAGAAAAATCACCCGCGAGTGCGGGGAAACACAGGCGGATTACGACATGACATTGAACCTTTCGATGCCCGGACAGGATGATCTGAAACCCCGTATCACCGTGTTCGGTGTCGGTGGTGCAGGTGGCAACGCTGTGAACAATATGATCGCCAAGGCGCTGGAGGGGGTCGATTTCGTCGTCGCCAATACCGACGCGCAGGCGCTCCAGCAAAGCTCGGCCCCGTCCAAGATTCAGTTGGGCGTCAAGGTGACAGAAGGATTGGGTGCCGGGGCGCGCGCAACCGTGGGCGCAGCTGCGGCCGAGGAAAGCATTGAACAGATCGTTGATCATCTTGCGGGCGCGCACATGTGCTTTATCACCGCCGGGATGGGCGGCGGCACTGGAACAGGGGCCGCACCGATCATCGCCCAAGCCGCACGCGAGCTGGGTGTTCTGACCGTTGGCGTCGTGACCAAGCCGTTCCAGTTCGAAGGCGGCAAGCGGATGCGCCAGGCCGAGGACGGTGTTGAGGCACTGCAAAAGGTTGTGGACACGCTGATCATCATTCCGAACCAGAATCTTTTCCGGCTCGCCAATGAGCGCACCACCTTTACCGAAGCGTTCTCGATGGCGGATGATGTTCTGTATCAGGGCGTCAAGGGGGTGACCGATCTGATGGTCCGTCCCGGTCTGATCAACCTCGACTTTGCCGACGTGCGCGCCGTCATGGACGAGATGGGCAAGGCAATGATGGGCACCGGCGAAGCCGAAGGTGAAGATCGCGCGATTCAGGCCGCCGAAAAGGCCATCGCCAATCCGCTTCTGGATGAAATCAGCCTCAGAGGCGCGCGCGGTGTTCTGATCAACATCACCGGTAGCCACGATCTGACCCTGTTCGAATTGGACGAAGCCGCCAATCGCATCCGGGAAGAGGTGGATCCCGAAGCCAACATCATCGTGGGTTCCACCCTCGATACCAACATGGAAGGCACCATGCGCGTGTCCGTTGTGGCGACGGGAATTGATGCGTCCGATGTCAACCTCGACATGCCGGTGCCACGTCGCAAGATGTCTGCACCGCTGACCCAGACCGTTTCGGTCGAGCACACACCCGCGCCGCAGGTTGAAGACGCAGACGAATTCGTGGTGTCCGAGATCGAATTCACCAGCGAAGCCGCAGAAGAGCCAAGCCTGTTTGACACCGCCGAGGTTGAACAGATGGCCGCGTCCGATCTGGGTGAGGATCTCTTCGAAGAAGAACAGGTTGGTGATGACGGTCTGCCGCCCCCTGCCTATACGCCAGTGACCCCCGAAGACGAGGCCCGTGACGCGCTGGAAAGCGAAAGGGCATTCGTGGCCCCCAAGGCCCCGCTGCCGGGCACGCCATCCGATGACACTTTGGCGCGTCTGCGCAACATAGCGGCGACACAGGCCAAGCCAAACGGTCATCGGGCCGCTGAGCCTCAGGCCGTTGCCGACGACAGCGCACAACCTAAATCGCGTTTTGGGTCTTTGATCGGGCGGATGACAGGACATGCCAGCGACACCCCCAAAGCAGCCGCGCGCCAGCAGCCAATGATGCGCGGCGGTGCCGGTGGCGCGGCTCCACAGCATCAGAACGAAGAAGATCCGGATCAGGAAAAAATCGAGATTCCCGCCTTCTTGCGCCGTCAGGCCAACTAAGGCACCTCACTTTCCTCGTGGAGATGGTCGCCGAAAGGCGGCCATTTTCGTTTTAAAAACAGATGCTTATTGGGATCTAAGCAGTGTTTTGCCGATTTGTTTCAATTGTGTTTCAGTCGGTTGCAAAGATTGAGTTGAGCCTTGGGGCCACCCCCACTAGGCACGAAAGTGCACAAAGCAACGGTTCGATCTGTTGCATGGCAATCCCGGGGGACGAATTCGTGCAACATACAGTCAAGGCACAGACAGTGTTCCAAGGCGTCGGGCTTCACTCCGGCAAGCCGGTGCGCATTGTCGTTCACCCGGCATCCGCCGAAACTGGCATCTGGTTCCGCCGCACCGATGTGACCGACCGCGATCCGATGGTGCCCGCGTTGTGGCATGTGGTTGAACAGACCCCGTTGTGCACCCGGCTGGTGAATGCGTCGGGTGTGGCCGTTTCCACGGTGGAACACCTTATGGCGGCGCTGGCGGGATGTGGGATCCAGAACGCCCTGATCGACATAGATGCAGAAGAGGTGCCGATCCTGGATGGTTCGGCGCTTCCGTTTATGGATGGGTTGACGCGCACCGGGCTGCGCAAGCTGTCCGCACCGGTTCGCGCCATTCGTGTTCTCAAACCTGTCACTGTCGAAGATGGCCAATCGCGGGCGACACTGTCGCCGTCGGATGTGATGCGGATTGATTTCCATATTGATTTTGTCGATGCCGCCATCGGTCGCCAGGACAAATCGCTGGTCATGAACAACGGCACCTTTGCACGGGAACTTTGCGACAGCCGCACGTTCTGCCGTCAGGCTGATGTGGACATGATGCGGCGCAATGGGCTGGGTCTTGGCGGCGAACCCGGTGTGAACGCAGTGGTATTTGATGGTGACAATGTCCTGTGTCCCGGTGGTCTGCGCCATGCGGATGAACCCGTGCGCCACAAGATGCTGGATGCGTTGGGGGATCTGGCGTTGGCCGGTGGGCCGGTTCTGGGTCATTACACCGGGATCCGGGCCGGACATTCGATGACAAACGCGTTGCTGCGGAAATTGTTTGCAACGCCGGGTGCCGCGCGGATGGTCACATGTGACGACACCACCATGGCAAATCTGCCCGGTTTCGGTCTGCACCGGGGCGAGATTCCTCGCGTTGCGTGACGACAGTGCATTTCCGCCGCAGCGGAAATGCGTTAATGCGTTTTGCATGGAAATTTATTGTGCTACACCCATGACGAGCCGGGGCGATCCGGCTGGAACGGGGGAAGGTGAACAGGCATGAACGGCGTGAATTCGCGGGTCCGCGTACTGGCGGTGTTGGCAGTGACTGCGGTTCTTTCCGGGTGTAGCGGTGGCAGTCTTTTCGGCGGCACGGCAGCAGACCGGACAGAAGCGCTTGAACGGTTTCCCCCCGAGCAGATTTTTGAGCGGGCGGAACACGATCTGAGCCGCAAACGGCATTCGGACGCGGTATTCTACTTCTCTGAAGTGGAACGGCTTTATCCCTATTCAAGCTGGGCCAAGCGTGCGTTGATCATGCAGGCCTTTGTAAACCACAAGATCGGGGAATATCAGAACAGCCGCGCCGCAGCTCAGCGATTCCTTGATTTCTACCCCACCGACGAAGACGCGCCGTATGCGGCCTATCTTTTGGCGCTTAGCTATTATGATCAGATCGACGATGTCGGTCGCGATCAGGGCCTGACATTCGAGGCGCTGCAATCGCTGCGCGCGGTGATTGAACGATATCCCGACAGCGAATATGCAAACAGCGCGATCCTGAAATTCGATCTCGCTTTCGATCACCTTGCGGGCAAGGAAATGGAAGTGGGGCGCTATTACTTGCGTCGTGATCATTTCACCGCAGCGATCAATCGTTTCCGCGTGGTGGTCGAGGATTTCCAGACCACGTCGCACACACCAGAGGCGCTGCATCGACTGGTGGAATCCTACCTGTCGCTTGGTCTGACCGACGAGGCCCAGACAGCCGGGGCGATTCTGGGTCACAACTATCGCGGAACCGATTGGTACGAAGACAGCTATCGCTTGCTGACGGGGCGCGGGCTTGAACCCAAATTGCGCGGAAATAACTGGCTTTCGGCCATTTACCGTCAGTCGATCAAAGGCGAGTGGCTATAATGGCGGGCGGGGCGTCGCCCCGCCATTCGGACGGTTGTGATGCTGCGCGCACTCGATATTCGTGATATGCTGATCATTGACCGGCTGGAACTTGCCTTTCAGCCGGGGCTCAATGTTCTGACCGGTGAAACCGGCGCGGGTAAATCCATCCTGCTCGACAGTCTTGGCTTTGTTCTGGGCTGGCGTGGGCGGGCGGAACTGGTACGTCAGGGTGCCAAACAGGGCGAAGTTACCGCCGTTTTCGACATCACGGAAGATCATCCGGCACGTGCGGTCCTGCGGGACGCAGGCCTTCCAGAAGAAGACGATCTGATCCTTCGCCGGGTCAACACCGCGGATGGGCGCAAGACAGCCTGGGTGAACGACCGCCGCACCAGCGGCGAGGTGTTGCGGGCCCTTTCGGAAAGCCTTGTTGAATTGCACGGCCAACACGACGATCGCGGTTTGCTGAACCCACGCGGACACCGCGCCATTCTTGATGATTTCGCGGCCCATGACGCGCTGTCCGATCATGTTCGGGCAGCGTGGCGCGATCTGGCTGTGGCCCGACGCACGCTCGAAGAACGCCAAGCGGCCCTTGATGCGATGCGGGCGGAAGAAGACTTTCTGCGTCACGCGGTTCAGGAACTCGACGCTCTTGATCCACAACCCGGTGAGGACGCGATGCTTGATGTCGAACGCAGGCGTATGCAGGGGGCCGCGCGTATCCGTGATGATGTCGCACGGGCGCTGTCGCTGATCGGCAGCGATGGGGCTGAAACGGCGATGAGCGACGCGTCGCGCTGGCTTGAAAGCGTGGCCGACAAAGCCGACGGCGGGCTTGATGATCCGATCGCGGCCCTGTCGCGCGCGCTTGTTGAACTTGGAGAGGCGACGAGTGGCGTGGAGCGTTGCCTTGAGGGGCTGGAGTTTGACCCTTTGCAACTGGAACAGACCGAAGAGCGGCTTTTTGCGATCCGCGCGCTGGCGCGCAAGCATTCGGTGGAACCCGACGCATTGGCTGATCTGGCGGATGACCTGCGCACCCGCTTGGGTGCGTTGGATGCCGGCGACGCCGATCTGGCGGAATGTCGCGCGGCGCTGGGAGCCGCGCAAAAGGCCTATGACAACGCGACAGAGACCTTGACCGCCTCGCGACGGGAGGCCGCTGCCCGGCTGGACGCCGCGGTGATGGCTGAACTCGCGCCGCTGCGCATGGAACGCGCTGTTTTTGCCACCCAGATCAGCGCCGGTGATCCCGGTCCCGACGGGGTCGATACGGTCGCTTTCAGCGTGGCAACCAACCCCGGTGCGCCCTCTGGCCCGCTGAACAAGATCGCGTCAGGTGGCGAATTGAGCCGCTTTCTTCTCGCCCTCAAGGTATGTCTGCATGGCCGGGCGCAGGGGGTCACGATGATCTTTGACGAAATCGATCGTGGCGTAGGCGGAGCAACTGCGGATGCAGTCGGCCGCAGGTTGGCCGGGCTGGCGGCGTCGGGGCAGGTTCTGGTGGTCACCCACTCGCCACAGGTGGCCGCGCGCGGCGCCCATCATTGGCAGGTTGCCAAACAGGTCGTGGACGGGATGACCCTGTCCAAAGTGTCGCCATTGGGCGACGGCGAACGGATCGACGAAATAGCCCGGATGCTGGCCGGAGACACGATCACGGAAGAAGCCCGCGCCGCCGCGCGCGCCCTGTTGGCGGCCTGACCGCGTGCGTGTTCGTGGCGGACAGTGTCTGACGGGCCGAGGATATCAAACCACCGTTGAAAGGCGATCTTTGCTGTTTCATTGGTGCGTCGAAACGCTCTAGAAGTAGAAAAAGCGTCTGGCAACCCGGAGCAAATGGACAAGTCGCGGTCATTCCTTTCCCAACAGCTGCAGCAGGCCAAGAATGCCTGTCTTGAGGCGTTGCGAGTCATGCGCGAGCGGGGGCTGAGCCAGGTTCAATTCTGGTTCATCGCCTTTGCCATCGGGATCGCGGCGGGCTTTGCCGCGTTGTTGTTTCGCAAGGGGATCGAGTGGCTTCAGGCCACGCTCTATGGCACCGATGACGTGCAGTTCATCCACAGCTTTGCCCTTGGGTTGCCATGGTACTGGATTGTCCTGTTGCCCGCCTGCGGTGGCTTGGTGGTCGGGATTATCCTGCATCTGTTTACGGTTGACGGGCGGGTGCGGTCGGTCGCCGATGTGATTGAGGGTGCGGCCTTGCAGGATGGCCGCGTGGAAACCCGCGCAGGCCTTGCTTCGGCTGTTGCATCTTTGATTACCCTGTCTTCGGGTGGGTCATCGGGTCGGGAAGGGCCGGTGGTGCATCTGGCGGGCGTGATTTCCACCTGGGTCAGTGATCGGTTGCACGCGGACGGGATCACCGGGCGCGACCTGCTGGGATGTGCGGTGGCCGCAGCCGTATCGGCGAGCTTTAACGCCCCCATCGCAGGCGCGCTGTTCGCGCTCGAGGTTGTGCTGCGCCATTTCGCGGTGCATGCATTCGCACCCATCGTCATCGCCTCGGTTGCCGGGACGATCATCAACCGGCTTGAGTTCGGCGGTGTGACGGAATTCACCCTAGCCGAACCCGGCGCATTGCAATTCTATGTGGAACTCCCTGCGTTTGTCATTCTTGGGTTAATATGCGGGCTGGTGTCTGTCGTGCTGATGAAGGCGATTTTCCTGTCGGAGGATTTCGCCAATCACTTTCAGACGCGCACCGGGCTTCCGCGCTGGTTGCGCCCGGCGGTGGCAGGCTTGCTCCTCGGGGCGTTGGCGGTGTTCTTTCCCCACATTATCGGCGTTGGCTACGAAACCACATCGCGCGCATTGACCGGCCAGTTGGTGTTTCACGAGGCGATTGTTTTTGCGGTGCTCAAGACAGCGGCGGTGGCGATCACCATCGGGGGCCGGATGGGTGGCGGAGTGTTTTCGCCGTCGCTGATGATCGGTGCGCTGGTCGGATTGGCCTTTGGATTGGTGGCAACCGGAATTTTTCCCAACGTGTCCGGATCGGCAACCTTGTATGCGCTCGCCGGTATGGGGGCGGTTGCCGCCGCGGTTCTTGGTGCGCCGATTTCAACCACGCTGATCGTGTTTGAACTGACGGGCGACTGGCAAACCGGGCTGGCAGTCATGGTATCGGTATCGTTGTCCTCGGCTTTGTCTTCGCGGCTCGTGGACCGGTCATTTTTTCTCAGTCAGGTCGAAAGACGCGGCGTCCATCTGGCAGCGGGGCCACAGGCCTATCTGCTGGCCATGTTCCGGGCGGGCGATGTGATGCGCGATCTGGACGATACGCGCGGGGCGGCGACCGAAGACTGCTGGACCATGATTTCCGATGGTGTCTATGTCGATGCCAAGGCCACACTCGAATCCGCCCTGCCGGTCTTTGACCGGCTTGGCGTCGCTTTTATCCCGGTTGTCACGCTGACGGGTGAAAACGCTGCTCCCGAACTTCGCGGCAGCCTGTTCCACGTCGACGCCCTCAAGGCATATAACCGGGCTCTTGCCGCCACCGCGGCCGAAGAACATTCCTGACGGGGCAGGCCTCAGAGTTGTTCCACGGTGATCATGTCGCCGGGATGGAAGGCAAGATGCCCTTTGATCGCGGAGACAGCTTCCAGTGGGTCTTCATAGCTCCAGACAGCGTTGTTGAGCGTCGCGCTCTTGTTCACAAGGTGAAAGTAGCTTGCATCACCCTTGTGCGGGCAATGAGTGGTGTGATCGCTGGCGTCGAGAAACGCCATCGCGATATCGGCACGCGGGAAATAGATCACCGGGGCCATATCTCCTTCGCTCAGTTCCAGCGCGTTGTTGCTTTCGCCCAGAACCGCGCCGCCCGACCGCACAACCCATGTGCCGTCCGCTTTCCTGATCTTGATGTGATCCGCCATGTCTTTCCCTCTCGTTCGTCGTCTTGTCAGCTTTGCCCGGTCACATGACCGCGCATATGAGTGTTTTCAGTCTTGACCCGTGGTCACAACGGCGCACACGCCCCTGCAAGCCATTCCCGCGCCGTCTCACCGACCCGTGGGCCGATCAGATCCAGAACTTGCCTGTGGTAGGTGTCCAGCCATTCGCGTTCTCCGGCTGACAGCAATGCAGGCACCACCAGCCGCCGGTCTATCGGAACGAATGTCAGAGTGCGCCACCGCAGCATATCGCGATGGTTATCGCCGCCGGGCAGGTCCGGGGCATCCTCGACAACCAACAGGTTCTCGATCCTTATACCGAATGCGCCCTCGCGATAGTAGCCCGGTTCGTTGGAAAGGATCATGCCGGGGCGGAAAGGCACGGTGTTGATCCGGCTCAGGCGTTGCGGGCCTTCGTGCACGTTCAGGTAAGCGCCGACGCCATGGCCAAGCCCGTGGTCGAAATCCTGCCCTGCCATCCACAGCGGCGCGCGGCCGATCGCCTCCAGATCGCGGCCTGACAATCCGCGCGGCCAGCGCAGCCGTGAAACCGCAATCATGCCTTGCAGGACGCGGGTAAAGGCGCGTTTCTCTTCGTCCCCGACCGACCCGATCGGAATTGTGCGGGTGATGTCGGTGGTTCCGTCCAGATATTGCCCGCCACTGTCGAGAACCAGAAGATGCCCGTTTTCCAACAGGCTGTCGGTTTCTTCGGTAACGCGGTAATGCATGATCGCGCCATGTGGCCCGGTGCCCGCGATGGTGTCAAAGCTGATGTCCTGAAGCGCATTGTCCATCCGGCGGCACGCCTCGAGGCGCGTGACCACATCCGTTTCGGTCAGGCTTCCGGGGTCTTGCGCGTCCAGCCATGACAGCAGTTCAACCATCGCTGCGGCATCGCGCAAATGCGCCTGCGCCGATCCTTCGATCTCTGCACTGTTCTTGCACGCCTTGGGCAGCAAGCATGGTTCCGGCCCTTCCACGCCGCGTTCGCCAAGCCGGTCAGCCACCGCGCGCGGCGCGGTATCGGGGTCATAGCGGACTGGACCTTCCAGATCATCCAAAGCGGTCAGAAACGCATCAGGCGCATGAACCCGAACGCCATCACCAAAATGATCCCGAAGATCGGCGATCTTCTCCTCTGCGATGAACAGATCCACGGTCGCATCCGAACGCAGCACCGCAAATCCCCGCACGACAGGATTGCGCGGGACATCCGACCCCCGGATATTGAGCAGCCAGCACAGGCTGTCGGACAGATTGATGATCGCGGCCATGTCGCCCGCGTTTTTCAGGTCATCGGCAAGGCGCGTGATCTTGTCAGTGTGGGATTCGCCCGCAAATTCCAGCGGATGCACTTTGGCTGGCTGCATCGGTGGCGCTGGCTGATCCGACCATATCCGGTCAACCAGATTGTCGCTCTGCACCATTCTGATGCCCGATCCGCGCAAGCCGGTTTCGATGTCGCGGATTTGGCTTGGCGTGTGTAGCCAAGCGTCATAGCCCACCGTTCCGCCTTCGGGCAAAACCTCGCGTAGCCAACTGGCCAGAGAGATTTCCGGCCATGGCACGGGCGTGAAGACTGCGGTCTCTACCTGCGCCTTGACCTGCGTGCGATAGCGGCCGTCTATGAACACTCCGGCCTTGTCGGCCAAGGCGGCACAGAACCCTGCCGATCCTGTGAACCCGGTCAGCCATGCCAGGCGCTCGTCATGTGCCGGCACGTATTCGCCCTGATGCGCATCGGCGCGGGGCACCAGAAATCCGTCAAGGTTTTCCGCCGCCATCTGGGCGCGCAATTCCGCAAGGCGTGGCGGCCCCTGTTCTGGACGGGCGGTTACGTTGAAAGTCTGGAACATGCGGCCTCCGGTTTGTTTGCGCCGTTCAATGTGCCTTGCCCGTCGCCGCTTGGCCAGAGCTTTGCGCACATTGGATCAAACCGGGAACCGGTTTTCAGGGGGCTGATCCTGCAATCCCAATCCACCTCAGCGCGTCACCACGAGGATTGCGCCCGTCACCACCAACAGAACCATCACCAGATGCCGCCATGTCAGGTCTTCGTTGCGAAAGAACATGACGCCAAAGACCAGCGTCCACAGGGGCGTCGCCGACGCCAAAGGGGCCGCCAGCGATACCGCGCCATGGCTGATTGCCACCTGAAGCGACAAGATCCCCGATCCAATCACCAATCCGTTCAACATGAAATGCCGATTGCCCCGGCGGGTCATGCGGAGCGGGCGGCGCGTTCTGTCCGCCAGCATCCAAAAGAACAACACCACAGTGGCCACCGTCGACATCACCAAAGTGGCGAAAAACGCGCTGTTGATCTCAAGCGAGCCGTATTTCGTTGCCGGTTGCACCACCCCACGGGCCAACGCGGCACCCAGCGGCAGCAGCAACATCACCACGGGAAACGCGCGGGGCAGCCCGCCACCGGGTTTCAACGCCGACAATAAAAGCCCCGCCAGCATCAGCGCAATTCCCAGCGCGCCTGTCGCGTTCAGGGTTTCGCCCAGAAACAGCACCGCGAGCGTCACCGCGAATAACGGTGCCAGCGATCCCAGCGCGGATGTCAGGGTCGGTCCGACCTGCTGGACCGCGGCCACCTGCAACCGCTGGCTTGCCGCGGGAAACACCAAACCGCACACCGCGAAAATCGCCGCCGCTTGTGTGGCGAACCAGTGCCATTCGATAAAGAACGGGGCCAAAACCCAAAGCACAGCGGTCATGGTCGCCACCGAAATCAGCGCTCCTGCCGATACATCGGTGCCCTGCAACGCGGTCTTTTGCACATGCGCCGTCAATCCAAAGAACACGCCGGACAATAGCGCAGAGGTCACCGCGATCACATCCATCCCACGCCTCGCCGGGATCTCGCGACAGCGTGTCCTTTTTCTCTTGCTTCAAATATCCCCGTCGGAGGCAAGCTCGGCATTGCCGGGCTTTTTGCGCCATGTGCAGCGCCGCGCCGCATCAAGAAGCCTGTCTCATCCCCATGACGCGGGCCCGGGCGCGCGGATCGCTGTCAAACAACGCGGCCAATTGTTCTGTCATTGCCCCGGCCAGCTGTTCGACATCGGTGATAGTGACGGCACGATTGTAATACCGGGTGACATCGTGGCCGATGCCGATCGCCAGCAATTCCACCATCTTGCGTTTCTCCACCATGGCAATCACGTCGCGCAGATGTTTTTCCAGATAGTTCGCGGGGTTCACGCTCAGGGTGCTGTCGTCCACCGGTGCCCCGTCGGAAATCACCATGAGGATCTTGCGCTGTTCGCGCCGGGCCAGCATACGCCGGTGCGCCCACTCCAGCGCCTCGCCGTCGATATTTTCCTTGAGCAGCCCTTCTTTCATCATCAGCCCCAGATTGGGCCGTGCGCGCCGCCATGGGGCGTCCGCATTCTTGTAGATGATGTGGCGCAGGTCGTTCAGCCGTCCCGGCGTCTGGGGGCGGCCATTGTTCAGCCACGCTTCGCGTGCCTGTCCGCCTTTCCACGCCTTTGTCGTGAACCCGAGGATTTCAACCTTGACGTTACACCGTTCCAGCGTGCGGGCCAGCACATCGGCGCAAATCGCCGCGATCGAAATCGGGCGACCCCGCATGGAGCCAGAGTTATCAAGAAGCAGGGTGACAACCGTATCGCGGAATTCGGTATCTTTTTCGACCTTGAACGAAAGGGGGGTGGTGGGGTTGGCCACCACACGCGCCAGCCGCCCGGCGTCAAGAATGCCTTCCTCGCGGTCGAATTCCCAACTGCGATTCTGTTGCGCCTGAAGACGGCGTTGCAGCTTGTTGGCCAGCCGGGACACGGCCCCCTTGAGCGGTTCCAACTGTTGATCGAGATAGGCACGCAGGCGTTCCAGTTCGACCGTATCTGCGAGTTCCTCGGCCGGAATTTCTTCGTCCTGGGAGGCGTCATAAACCTTGTAGTCAGGGTCAGCGTCTGAAACGGGCTGCGGCGCAGGTGGCTCGAGGGGGGCTTCACCCTCGGGCATTTCGGCCTCTTCGTCCATCTCGTCCTCGGCCGCCTCATCCATCGAGACTTGCGCCTGGGCTTCGTCCTGTTGTTCATCCTGCGACTGTTCCGGAGTGGCGTCGGGGTCCTGTTCCTCGGCCTCGTCGTCACCGGTGCTGTCGGGGTCTTGTTCTTCCTGCTGGTCGGTTTCGGCCTCGTCGTTCTGGTCATCGTCGAGATCGTCGGGGTCATCGCCCAACTGATCCGCATAGCCCAGTTCGCTGATAACCTTGCGGGCAAATTTGGCGAATTGCGATTGATCGTCGAGAATGTCGCCCAGCCCTTCGAGCGTGCCGCCCGCCTGTTCCTCGATAAAGCCGCGCCACAGCTCCATCACGTTTTGCGCGCCGGCCGGCAGGTCGCGCCCGGTGGCCAGATGGCGGATCAGATATCCTGCCGCAACCGGTAGAGGGGCTTCGGAATTGCGCGAGATCTGATCATATCCCCGCCGCAACGCATCATTCCCGATCTTGGCGTCGATGTTTCCCGCAGTGCCGGGCATGTCGCGGGCCCCCATGGCTTCGCAGCGGGCGGTTTCCATCGCTTCATAAAGCTCGCGGGCCATGTCTCCCGGTGGGGCATAGCGCGCATGCACACCGTCGTCGTGATATTTCCTGTGCATTGCCAATGCATCCGCGGTGCCGCGCGCCAAGAGAACCTCTTCGCGCGACATACGGCGGCTGACCTGGGGCAGACGCATGGAATCCCCGCTCAGTCCCGAGGGGTCGACCGAATAATTCACAGTCAACTCGGGGTCGTTGGCCATGACCTTGGTCGCTTCGGCCAGCGCCTTTTTGAACGGATCAGCGGGGTTGTCGGATTTGTAAGCCATGGGCTGATAAATCAGCCAACGCAGGCAAAAAGCAAGAGCAAGCGTGCGGGTTGCGCGGAAAATTCCCGCAATGCCCGTGCGTCATTATCCCAGCAACACCGCTCCACAGCGCGAAACATGGGCCCGCGCCTGTATTGTGGCCAACCGCGCCAGCCGGGGTTTGTCCGAAAAGACGGCCACGGAAAGCAACCGCTTGTGGTCCATCTTGGCCCGGATGCGCCAATCCATCACCTGAACGCGCGACGCGGGCTCTGTCAGTGCCGCGATAATATCCGCAAACCCGTCCCGCTGCGCGCGGAGAGGAGCATCATCGGCACCGGTCAGCCATGCATGTTCGACGCTTGCCGACATCCGCCCGGCGCATTCGGCAAAGAAACGGACGGGGGGATCATCCCCGGCGCGCGCATGCGCAGGCACCAAAAGCGCCATGCAGAGCACGGTGAAATATGTTTTCAAACTGCTCATATTTATGACGATACCGCATTTTTTACGCCAATCAATACAGCAGTTTGGAAACTTTTACCGGTCGCGTGCGCGCAACGAAAGGCGCGCGGTGCCGTCTTGTGCGCGACACGTCTGGCGTCTCATTCGTCAGGGCCGTGCTGAGTGTTGCGCAACATGTCCACGATATCCGCAATTTCCGGGTGCCGTCGTGACGGGTGCGGGAGTTGCAGGATCAACGCTTTGCCAGTGGACACGGTTTGCGGCGACATGGGGCGTAGATCTCCGGCCTGCACCATCTGTTCGATCAGGCAGCCATGCCCCATCAAGGCACCCGCGCCTGATTTGGCCTCTTCGACCGCCAGCGCATAAAGCGAATAGCGTGCGCCGCGCGCCGGATTGCCGACGTCGGTGCCGGTGGCCTGCGACCACATCGACCAATCGTTCTGCCACGTCTGATCATGCAGCAATGGTACGGTTGCAAATTCATGTCCGGTCTCAAGATCGGGGGCGCAGACGGGAAAGATCAGATCCTCTGCCAGAACGATCTGATCGGGCGCGCGCCCCGGAACATCCAGAAACAACGACATGTCAAACAGGTCTCGCGACAGGCTGGGGGGTGTCTCAAGGGCGGTGACCGAAACACTCAGATCGGGGCGTTTCTCGCGCAGTTTGCCCAACCGTTGCGGCAACCAAAGCTGTGCAACCGCAGGCAGGGCAGCAATATGAAGCCGCAGGTTCGGGGCCAGATTTCGCAGACGTTGTGTGGCCGTGGCCAATTGATCAAAGGCGCGGGTGTATTCCTCGGACAGGGCGCGCGCGGCTGGCAGCAACGCGATGCCCTGAGCGTTGCGGGTGAACAGGGCGGTGCCGGCCCATGCTTCTACCGACTTGATATGTTGCGACACGGCCCCCGGCGTCACACCCAATTCGTCAGCCGCGAGCACGAAACTGCCCAGACGGGCGGCGGCCTCAAAGGCGCGCAACGCGTTCAGGGGTGGCCCCTTGGGACGACGGGGTTCGACGGACATTGCCTTAGCCTTAGTTTTTCTAGGCCAAGAAATAGCAAAACTGATTTGCCTTGTCACCGGATCTGCCCATTCTGGTGTCAGAACCTGGAGACCTCAGACATGACAACCGAAACAAGACATTGGGTGCCGGACCAAAGCGAAACACTGGTTCGCCAGATCGCCGCCCGCACGGCCCGGACCGGATCGGCGGCCCTGCTGGACCGGATCGAAACGCTGGCTGCGCAGAATCGCGACATCCACGAAAAGGAATGTTTCAACCTCAATCCCGCGACAAACGTGATGAACCCAAGGGCAGAGGCGCTTTTGTCATCGGGGATCGGTTCGCGCCCGTCGCTGGGATATCCGGGCGACAAATACGAGATGGGGCTTGAGGCCATCGAAGAAATCGAGGTGATCGCAGCAGAGTTGTGCGCCGAGATATTCGAGGCGAAATATGCTGAAATCCGGGTGCCATCCGGGGCGCTCGCCAACCTTTTCGGGTTCATGGCCACCTGCAAACCCGGCGACACGATCATTGCGCCCCCGGCGTCTATTGGCGGGCATGTTACGCACCATCTGGCAGGCTGTGCAGGTCTGTTCGGGTTGCGCACTGTTGAGGCACCTGTCGACGCGGACGGGTATACGTTTGACCTTGATCGGTTGCGTGCCTTGGCACGGGCCGAACGGCCCCGCCTGATCACCGTGGGCGGCAGCCTGAACCTGTTCGAACACCCCGTTGCTGAAATCCGTGGGATTGCTGATGAGGTCGGCGCAAAGGTCATGTTCGATGCTGCACACCAATGCGGGATCATTGCGGGCAAGGCGTGGCGCAACCCGCTGACCGAGGGTGCGCATTTCATGACAATGAGCACTTACAAAAGCCTCGGAGGTCCGGCGGGGGGGCTGATCGTGTCCAATGACGCGGATATCGCGCAGGCGCTGGACGCAATTGCGTTTCCCGGAATGACGGCGAATTTCGACGCGGCGAAATCTGCGGCGCTGGCTGTCACCATGCTGGATTGGCGCGATTTCGGCGCGGGCTATGCCGCCGAAATGATCGCCATGGCAGGTGCGCTGGCCGCGCATCTGGACGGGCAGGGGGTGCCGGTGTTCGCCGGGCGCGAGGGCTTTACCGCCTCTCACCAGTTTGCCGTTATGGCCGGAAAATTCGGGGGTGGTCAGGCTGCATCCAAGCTGCTGCGCAAGGCCGGGTTTCTGGCCTGTGGGATCGGATTGCCGATTGCAGAGGTTGCAGGCGACATGAACGGCCTGCGTTTTGGGACGCCGGAACTGGTGCGCTGGGGGATGACGTCCGGCGACGCGGAAAGGTTGGCCGCGTTGATCGCGCGTGGTCTGACCGGCGAGCCGATCGCCGATGAAGTGGCCGCTTGGCGGCAAAGCTTTGACAGGTTGCACTTTATCCACGGCTGACAAAACCCACGGCTGACGGGGCTGCGCAAAAGCAAAAGACGCGCCGTGCTGGCGCGTCTTGGGGTCGTGCTATCTTTCGTGCCTGTGGTGTGCCAGTTCAGCCGAGGCTCATGCTCGCGGCACTTTCAGGCAGTTCTTCGTCAAAGCAACGCTGATAGAATTCCGCCACGGTCTGGCGTTCCAACTCATCGCATTTGTTGAGGAAGGACAAACGGAAGGCATAACCCACATTGCGGAAGATTTCGGCGTTCTGGGCCCACGTGATCACCGTCCGGGGGCTCATTACCGTGGACAGATCGCCGTTCATGAACGCCGTGCGGGTCAGATCGGCCAGCGTGACCATCTGGCTGACGGTCTTGCGTCCGGCTGCCGTATTGTAATGCGGCGATTTGGCCAGAACGATGGCGGTTTCCGCATCGTGGCTGAGATAGTTCAGCGTCGCGACAAGGCTCCAGCGGTCCATCTGGGCCTGGTTGATCTGCTGGGTGCCGTGATACAACCCGGTGGTATCGCCAAGGCCCACGGTGTTGGCAGTGGCAAACAGGCGGAAATGCGGATGCGGGGTGATGATTTCGTTCTGATCCAGAAGCGTCAGCTTGCCGTCATGTTCCAGAACACGCTGGATCACGAACATCACGTCCGCGCGGCCCGCATCATATTCGTCAAACACGATGGCGCAGGGGTTGCGCAGCGCCCAAGGCAGGATGCCTTCGTGGAATTCCGTCACCTGCATGCCGTCGCGCAGTTTGATCGCGTCCTTGCCGATCAGGTCGATCCGGCTGATGTGGCTGTCGAGGTTGACCCGAACGGTGGGCCAGTTCAGGCGCGCGGCCACCTGTTCGATGTGGGTGGATTTCCCGGTCCCGTGATAGCCTTGGATCATCACACGGCGATTGCGCGAAAATCCTGCCAGAATCGCCAACGTGGTGTCGGGATCGAATTTGTAGGTCGGGTCAACATCCGGCACGCGATCAGTGCGCTCGGCAAACCCTTTCACGGTCATGTCAGTGTCGATGCCGAACACGTCACGAACCGAAATTTCCTCGGTCGGTTTCGCGTTAATGTCGATCAAACCGTCGGCCATGCCATCCGTCCTTTTCTGCTTCGGTCCGCGTGACCCATGCCCGCGCCCGACCGATCCCAAATATTTCGTTCGTGGTGCAACATATCTCGGACGGGCGCAAGGGGAAGGGCGTGGGAAGAACGTTTGACGGCAAATGTTTTGCCGACATCGACACGCCAAACCGAGTTCCTGTTGGGTATCTTTGGGTGATCAGAAGATGATTTTTGTCGAAAAACAGCGTAAAATAACACACCGGTTACAGTATTTTGGGAACGAATATGTCAGCATCTGCATGTAGAAAACTAATCACAAATGCGTCCTACAAGATTGAAAAAGAAGCGCTTTTTATCTTGCAGAAGGAGATAGAAGGGCCGCAGTTGCGCAAGAAACTCAAGTCGATGCCGGAGGCTAATATGAGCCCGATGAATCGAAAGGCTCCCCCTAGGAAGGTGGAGCAAGCCTTTCGGGCTATCATAGCCAAGAAGGTCGCGTGGCTCGGTCGAAAATACCCTGGCATTACTTTCAACTATGATCTGCAGTTCGCGTGGGTAAACGATGCATGGACTGCAAAGATCGTCCCGAAGCTAAGCTATGCGGTCAAAAACTTTGGTGGCGGGACATATGTCGTTCGCAAAGGGGACACCCTTTCCTCAATCGCACGCAATGAATACGGGAGTTCGGAATATTGGCCACAGATTGCTGAAGCCAACCGAGGGAAGGTGTCAAAGAACGGCAACCTGATTCTTGTTGGAACAAAATTGTCCTTGCCTGTTCTACCGATATCCATTGCGAGTTGCATTAATGATCGTGTTATTTCCGGTCTTCCGACAGGGAAGAACGGTGGCAAAACGACTGCAGCAGAGGTCTGTGCAGATCCCTTTAAGCTTGGACCGCACAAAAAGAGCGGATCAATCTCGGTAAAAATGCGCGGCGCCAATGTAAAGATAAGTTACACAGTCAGTATAAAAGCCAAGGCAACCCCGGTTTGCAAAATTGATAGCACCAAAGATGCAGGGTCTTGGACAGACATGTTGACAAAGCATGTGCTGCCGAGACTGGTTCCGATTATGCCGCAGCTTGAGTTCAAGCCAAGCGCCAAGAACAATGTCCTTGTGCTTCAAATTAAAGGGGTGTTTGGCAATCTATATGGCGATAGGACCAAAGTTGGAGCCGCGCTCAAGCTAGATCTCAATACACAGCGTGTGATTGCTCAGCCAGAGTTTTCCAAAAAGTTCGTCCTGAAGGATTTCCGGTTTAAGAATTGGAAAATAGACGGAGAATGTAGCATCTCTTTGAAAATGCACTTTGAGATCGACTGGCGGCTTTTGTTAGCGGTTACAGCAGTGGTTGCCATTGCATTGTTATGGGGGCCAGCAATCTTGGCAGCTTTGGCGCGATTGTTTGGGTCGTTGGTCGAACTAATAAAGGCTTTACCATGGGTGCTCGAATGGCTCAAAGGGCTGATTCCTGCCGGCGCTGCCGCGGGAATGATGACGTTTAGCTTCGCTCAAAAGGAAATGCCACCAGCGGCCTTAAAGGATATATAGCAACAACATGCCGCTTTAGATGTCTCAGTCCTTGAAGCTGCGGCTGACCTTGATCTGGTCCCAGGCCCAGACCACAAGCTGTAGCTGTTCTTCCTGGCTGCGGTCGCCGCCGTTCATGTCCGGATGCAGCACCTTGATCAGCGCCTTGTAGGCCTTGCGAATTTCGGTCTTGGTCGCGGTGTCCTTGGCATCAAGAATTTCCAGAGCGCGTCGTTCGGTGGCGGGTAGACGGCGGCTTGCGACGGCCCCGGTTGAACGGCCGGGGTTTTGCGTGGCGTTGTCGCCCAGCACCTGATGGGGGTCTTCGATGCCCAGTCGCGCCCAGGCCCGTGCCTCGGGATCGCGCAGCGGTTTGGTCTTGCGTTCCCAGACCTTGTCGGCGGTTTGCTGGGCGTTCAGCTCGGCTTCGGTGGTGCCGTCGAAGAAGTTCCACTTCAGATTATACTCGCGCACGTGCTGCTGGCAGAACCAGAAATAATCATCCAGCACATCGGGCGCCTTGGGGGCACGGAATTTGCCCGCTTCGTCGCAGCCATCGTGATCGCAGACACGGGTCGACGTCTCAGACGCCCCCGACATGCCCCGACGCCCGCGCGGGTTCTTCTTCTTTGCCGATGAGACCGACATATCAAATCCAAATGGATCGGGTTTGCTCATGGCTCGCACCTCCGGGACATTGCTTATCGACGTTGCTTTTCGACTCGGACGTCGCAGTTTAGAGTATGTGCAGCGAGATAGAAGAGCCTTGCGCGAAAAAAAGATTCATAAGCAAAAAGAGGTGCCCCATGGCAAACACCGCGACAGTGACCGACCTGATCCGTTCCCGCCTGAACGCGGCACTCTCCCCACGCGAACTTGACGTAGTCGATGACAGCGAAAGCCACCGGGGGCACGCCGGATACCAAGAAGGCGGGGAGAGCCATTTCAACGTGCGAATCCGGGCCGATGCCTTCGAAGGCCAGACGCGCATCGCGCGTCACCGCACCGTTCATGCGGCTCTGGGCAAGGATCTGGTCGCGCGTATCCACGCGCTTTCGCTCGATCTTGATACCTGACGGGGCGGATCAGTCTTCGCCGCGCTGCGCCCTGATCGCGGCCACCCTTGCGGAAAGCGACGCGCTGAGCGACGACGCCGGATCTGGCTTGTCCTGCGGCGATACGGGGTCGGTCGGAACTTCTGTTTGCAAAGCGGCTTTCTGTCCGGTTGCGTCCGCAATTGCAGCCTCAAGCGCGGCAGCGTCCCAATCAATGTCCGAAGCTGTCACCTGATCGGAATCATCGCCCAGCGATGCTACAATCGTCTGTTCGTCAGACGGTCTGGGATCGGGGAGCGGGTCAGGGATAGGGTCGTGTGCCGCGACTGATGGGGCTTCCGTTTCCGGTTCTGGCCAGGGCTCCGGGATCGGGTCTGCTATGTGATCCGGTTCGGGTAACGGTTCCGGTATCGTTTCGGGCCATGCCTCGGGGGCCTGTTCGGGGGGCAGGGTCGCGAACGGGTCGGGCATCGGTTCCGGTTCCGGCAAAGGTTCGGGCACCGTCTCAGGCACTGTGTCGATTTCTTCAGCCGGGGACGCCGTGGCCTCGATCCAGGTCTGTTCGGTTTCCTCAGGCGGCAGCGTGACGAACGGATCTGGCATCGGTTCGGGTTCCGGGAGAGGGTCCGGGATGTGTTCGGCAATAGGCTCTGGTCTGGTTTCAGCTTCCGCGACCTGTGCCGGTTCGGGGGCCGGCTGGGGAATGGCGTCTGACCCGGCGTGCGCCCCGGTTGCGGCTTTCGCCGCAGTTGCCACCGCAGCGGCAGCGGGCAAGTGATCGGGCACCGCCATGGGGCTGGTTTGCAAAGGTTGCACCGCCAGCGCACGACGGAACACCAACACGTTGCGCCAAACGGTGGTTGCGCTGCGGGTCAGCCCCTGGCGTTCCTCGCTCGGGAGGAGTTCTGCGCGCTGAAACTCCCATCCTTCGCGCGCCATCTCATTCAGCACATCTTCAACTGTGCGGGCAAACCGGGCCTCCGGCGATTTTATACCCTTGGCCTTGCCGGTCTTGGCCGGTGCAGGAACAACCTTGTATTCATAGCGGGTCATGGGGCTCCCTCCGGCGGGCCTGCGCATCGCTTCAATCTGGAAGGGAGCATGCAGTGAGGCTTTCCTGCTTTCAACCCCTCCCGTTCACAGTGGGGCCGTCACCCCTTTCGCGAGATACCGATGCGCCGACCCACGCGCTCGGGGCGTGGCAGGGCGGCATGGGTGTCAAAGACACCGCGCATCTTGGCAAGCACATCGTCAGGCATCGGGGCCACGCGCGGCCCTGACATGTCAATATGCAGGCCCAGCCCCTCTCCGGTGGCCGATACCCAGCCATCCTCATGGTGCAGTTCCTGATAGAAATGAAACCGCTTTTCATCCATGTCGATCAGTTGCGAGGTAACATGCACCCGGTCGCCCAGCTTCAACTCCCGCAGGTAGCAGACATGGAATTCGGCGGAAAAGGTGGAAAGATTGCGGGTTTCGCGATAATCGGGGCCAATCCCGAAACCGGCAAAAAGATCGTCGGCCCCGCGATCAAACAACACGTTGTAATAGGCCATGTTGAGGTGGCCGTTGTAATCGATCCATTCCGGTTCAATGTCCATGACGCGGGAGCGGTGGGGGGCTGTCATCGGTCGTTATCCTTGCGAAATATGTTCGAGTGCGTGGCAAGCCATCACGTCACCAAGTTCGCAGCCGCGTGTAAGGTAATCAACTGCGGTTTGCAGCGCCGTTGCGTCAGGAACGTCGCTGCGCTCCCACGTTCGCAGCCGATCAAACCCGATTGAGGCGCACGATGCACCCAACCCATTGTCGCATGCCTGTTCCCGAATGTCGTCGCGCCGGGCTGCGTCCTTGATAAAACGCGAAACCGTGGAACAGGCAGGCCCGTTGCCCGCAGCACAGGCTTCGGCCATTGTCCGGGACATGGTGGCCAGCCTGTCTGGCATGTCGCGGGCCAGTTTCGGAGTACTAAAGGTGAGCATGTCACAGGCGGTGTGATTTCCGGCAAGGCACAGGTCCGGAAATGACGCCATGATCGTCAAGTCGACGGTCATGGCCGTGGAGTTCTGGGCATGCAGATAAGCGGCGCGAACGCAGGCTTCGGCATCGCCCGCCGAACACCCGGCCATGGCCGCAGCCTTTGCTGACTTGTGAACCTCTTGCGAGATTTCGGCCCAGGCGTCGGTGTCGCCGAACATTCCGCGCCATGCCTCCGCGCCCTGCGTTGCGATGATGTCGTCGCGCAGACGCAAAACCGGCGAGGCGTAGGACAGAAAAACCCGCTGCCCGCACATCAGCGCCTCTCCGGCCCGGCAGCGCGTTTCCATCGCGGCAAAGGCGCTGCGGGCCTGTGCGATCTTTTCGTCAGTGCCGATTTCGGGATCGTCCATGATGAACCCGATCAGCGGCCCGCATGCATCTGCCTTGCCAGCCAGACACGCGATTTGGGTGGCCGCGCGTGCCTCAATGCGCAAAGCCTGCACCCGAGCGGGATCCTTGGGAAAAATGCCCGGGCCGTGTTCATAGAGGATCATCAGCGTCTGGCAGGTCTCAAGATCGGCCTTGGCATCGCATCCGTTGGGCCAGTGACTGTCCGCAGCCGCTGGCACCGCCAGCAGGATCGTGTTTGCCCAAAGATAAAAGACATGACGCAGTGACATAAGCACCCCCTGATTTCGACGTGAGCGAGTTGGTTGGATCAAGTTAAATCTCCACAGTCGCGGTACATATTTTCCCGATGGCGCAAGGTGTTGAAACGGGGTGCGTCCAACGGGCGTATTTTTGGCAAGCAGTCAGGCGGGGCCTGCAAGAACGGGCAGGGCGAACTAGCCTTTGGAAATATGTTCCAGAAAATGGCAGGCAAATGCATCTCCAAGTTCGCAACCGCGTGTAAAGGACGTTGTTGCGCTTTCCAGCGCGTCGGTGTCTTCGCCGGAGGCGCGTTTCCAGTCGTTAAAGTCTTGCATTGCGGCCTCTGTGCAGCTGGTGGCGACGCCCATATTGCATCCGAGCAGGCGGGCGGATTGCCGTTCTTCGCGTGCGACGAGGCTTGGCAGAATCCTGCACATTGGCCCGACGCCTTGTTCACACGCTGCGCGAATTTGCTCTGCTCGCGTCGCGAAAGCTTCCTTGTCGGTGTATTTCAAATTTCTCATCAGGAACGAAATGCTACCGCAATGAGTGGTCGTTCCCGAAAGGCATGCATCAAAAAGAGGTGTTGTGCGGGCATGATCAATAGAACCACCCGGCGTGAACCGGGCGTGCAACCGCGCATCCATAAGGCAGCCGGCCTGATCGCCTGCGTCGCATGCGGTGCGTGCCGTATCCTGCTGGTCTTTGGTGACCTGTGTCTGGATTGTGCTCCATTGGTTGGGTTCAGAAATGATGTCGTGCCAGCGGGGGCCTTGGCCCGCCGCTGCGATTTTTTCGATGTTTCTATGCAAGGGAGCGAGAGCGCGCGTGGTCTGCGTGCTGACCCGCGCCTCACACATGAACGGGTCGCCAGCGCGGCAATAGGTATCCATCGCGCCCATCGCAGCGGCGGCCAGAGCAAAACGTTCATCGGTATTCAGATCGGCATCTGCCATGATCAAGGTTGTTGCAAGGGCGCAGCCGTCTGGATCTGCATCATGGCAGGCCTGAATGGCGGCTTCTCGTGCGCCCCGGACCAAGGAAGCGCTGCGCTTTGTGTCCTTGGGGAAAGGGTCGGCACCCTGCGCATAAAACCCGCCAAGGTTGGCGCAGACCTCAAGTTGTTCGGTTGCATCGCATCCGTTGGGCCAGTGACTGTCCGCAGCCGCTGGCGAGGTAAGGGCGATCACAAAGGCGGCGACAAGTGTCTGTGCAGAAAGAAACTTGCGGCTCATGGTAACTCCTCCGTCGGTTGCGCGCACGTTTGTTTAATGGGAGCATGTTGTTTGTCCAGCCCAAAGACGCTCCCCGCGTGCAGGAGCCTTTGCGCGGGATGGCCCACGCAATCAAACCGGCATGAGCCTGTCATGCGCATTGGCCGTGCGACAGGTGGTCCAGCATCGGGCGGTGGCCGTATCTGGCAGGAATTTCCGGGGTCGGAAGATGAGATTTGGAGGATGTTCCGACCCAACAGGCGTTACTTCTTTGGCTTCGTGGCCTTTTCGTTTTTCTTCAGGACATCGGGATTGCCAAACGCCTTGTCCTGCACGGCCTTGATCCATTCGGCGTTGTTCTTGATCAGCCCCTCCAGATTCTTGATGGCCTCGGCATTCTTGGTCGACAGCTTCTTCAGCCGCGCGTTGACCGACCCCATGAGGCCGCTGTAGCGCTGGACATCCTGAGACAACACCAGCATTTCGGCCTGCCATGCGGTTCCGGGGACAAAGGGATTGGGAACCTTTATGACCTTTACCATCAAAGCGTGTACGTTTCTGGAGTATGTCTGCATCGTGGCTGTAAACGTGATCTTTTCGGGCAACTTCGCCTGTTCGGCTTTCAAGGTGGCCAGCGAGTCTTTTAAGCGTTTTTGATAGGCATCAAGGGCTTTTGCATAGGCCGTCGCAGCTTTGCGGGCTTCGGGGCTTTGGGGGCCGCTTTTCTTTGAGGCCTGATGCCACTTGCCAAAAAGCGACATCGCGCCGGATGGTGGCAATTCAACATTTTCAGCCAGCGCCTTGTCGAGTTGGGTCTCGTATGCGTCCAGTTCCGCGATGCGTTTGTCGAGCTTGGAATTGCTGAAAAATCTCAGGTCTTTTGTTTCAAGTTTCCCGGGCTTTATCTTGTTGGCGTAGTCATGAAGTTTCTTGACCTTGGCACCCTTGCCATAAATATCCTTGACCTTGAGCAAGGTCTTGATCGTCTTGATCCAGTCCATATCAAATCTTCTTTCAAAATAGAGTTTTCCCCCGCAAAATTCGGGTAACAAACAGTAACAGGGATATTCGTCCCGGCATAGCGGGACGGGGTTTTGCCAAAGTGCTGCGGGTCTTGGGGGGGATGTTTGGCCGGTGGGCATCGCGCGGGTGGCGCTGTCAGGATGCCCGTTGTGCGTGTCTTTTGACCACAATACCGGATGCGCGGGTTTGTGGGCCGCGTGTTATTTAAAGCAGACGGCGGGGCACGCGTGTAGTGCGCGTCCCGCCGCCCCAAGGATAGTGCAAGCTGCGCGATCCGCGCGTCGGATCATTGCTGACCGAGTTTGGCGCTTACGATTTCGTTCACGGCCTTCGGGTTTGCCTTGCCACCGGTTGCCTTCATCACCTGGCCCACGAACCACCCTGCGAGTTTCGGGTTCTGCTTGGCCTTTTCGACCTGTGCGGGGTTGGCGGCGATGATTTCGTCCACGGCCGCTTCGATCGCGCCGGTGTCCGTGACCTGCTTCATACCGCGCGCTTCGACGATTTCCGCAGGGTCGCCACCTTCGGTATAGACGATCTCAAACACATCCTTGGCAATCTTGCCGGAAATGTCCCCCTTGGCGATCAGGTCGATGATGCCGCCCAGTTGATCGGGGCTGACCGGGCTTTGTGTGATGTCGTGTTCTTCTTTCTTGAGACGTCCGAACAATTCGTTGATCACCCAGTTCGCCGCCTGCTTGCCATCGCGGCCCTTGGCGACGGCCTCGAAATAAGACGCGGCCTCCACCTCGGCGGTGAGCACCGAGGCGTCGTAATCCGTCAGACCGAAATCGCCCATGAAGCGGGCCTTCTTGTCATCGGGCAGTTCGGGCAGGGACGCCTTGATGTCATCAACCCACGCCTGTTCGATTTCCAGAGGCAGCAGGTCCGGATCGGGGAAATAGCGGTAATCATGCGCTTCTTCCTTGGACCGCATCGACCGGGTTTCGCCCTTGTCCGGATCGTAAAGGCGGGTTTCCTGTTCGACCTTGCCACCCCCTTCAACGATGCGGATCTGGCGTTCGGCCTCGACCATGATGGCCTGCTGGATAAAGCGCATCGAGTTCATGTTCTTGATTTCGCAGCGGGTTCCCAGATGAGAGAAATCCTGCGTTTCCTGATACCGCTCATAGGCACCCGGTTCGCAGATCGACACGTTGACGTCGGCGCGCATGGCACCGGACTGCATGTCGCCATTGCAGGTGCCCAGATAACGCAGAATCTGGCGCAGCTTGCCCAGATAGGCGGCGGCCTCTTCGGGGCCGCGAATGTCGGGGCGCGACACGATTTCCATCAGCGCCACACCGGTGCGGTTGAGATCGACAAAGGACATTGCCGGATCCATGTCGTGGATCGACTTGCCCGCGTCCTGTTCAAGGTGAATGCGTTCGATACGCACCTGGCGGGCGATGCCTTCGCCCATTTCCACAATCACTTCGCCTTCCCCGACGATGGGGTGATAAAGTTGGGAAATCTGATAGCCCTGCGGCAGATCGGGATAGAAGTAGTTCTTGCGATCAAAGGCCGAGAACAGGTTGATATCAGCCTTCAGACCCAGCCCGGTGCGCACGGCCTGTTCGACGCAAAACTCGTTGATCACCGGCAACATACCGGGCATTGCCGCATCCACGAATGCAACGTTGGAATTGGGTTCGGCTCCGAATGTGGTGGAGGCTCCCGAAAAGAGCTTTGCCTTGGAGGACACCTGTGCGTGCACCTCCATCCCGATGACCAGTTCCCAATCTTGCCGGGCCCCGGCGATCACCTTGGGTTTGGGCGTGTCGAATGTCAGATCCAGCATGGGCAACCTCGTTCCTCTCGCGTTCGAGAGGTTCTAGGATTTTGCTACCCGATGGGCAAGGCCCATCAAAACTTAGATAGGTGGGCAAGGCCCATCAACGCCTAGAGACGTGGGCAAGGTCCATCAAGACTGGATGATTGGTCCGCGTTCCGTAAAGATGACGCGGTGGCCGCGGGCGATCTCTTCGGCAAAAAGGTTTCGGATCACCGAAAGGGCGGTGGCTTCGCCGCGTGCGGCAAAGCGCGACACAGATCGCACCGGGGCATTGTTGTCGAACCCGTCCATCGCATGCGACCAGATCAGCGGGTGCAGTTCGCTCAGGTGGTCATGAACGATCCAGTCGGCACAGGACGCGATGCGGCGGCGGTTGCGCGCAGCAAGGCTGTTGTTGTCCTCGGTTTCGCTCTGGCCCAGAGCGATGGCGCAATACGCGGCCAGCAGGTTCGCAGTTCCCTGATCGCGGCACCGGGCAAGAATATCGTGGAGCCCATCAAGAAAGAAATCCACATCGACATTGGCGCAGGCACCCTGATCGTGGATCAGCGCATCGAAATAGACCCAAGTATACCCGGCTTCGCCCCAGATATCGCGGGTGCGCACGGCGGTGCGGCGGGCCTCCAGTTCAAGCTGATCCAGATCGCCGAACCAGCGCGGCAGCAGATGCGTTCCAAGCGCGCGCATATTTCGGAAATTCCGGGGATCGAGATCAATCAGATCCTCGTACAGATCCGCAACATGGTCGCTTGCGTCATGCACCCCGGCCAGCCGCGCGCAATTGGCCGCAGCCAGCGACGGGCTGTCATGGGTCAGGGCGCAGAACCCGTCCAGAATTTCGCCCGCTCGGTCAAAATGGTGGAAAAAGGCGGCGCGATGCGTGTCTGGTATGTCCCGTTCGGAATTCGACCCGCGCCATGCCCAGCCCAGATCAATATGTGCCAGCGCCACGATCAATGCGATGGGATAGCTTTGTGCGTGCTCGCTCAGGATGTCTTCGAGGGCGGAGATACCCTTGAGTGTCTTGCGGTGATCAGCCTTGCGGCCATGTTCGCTCAGCGCATGGGTGACGGATTCCACCACATCGGCACGCGCGCCATAGGCCAAAAGATCGGCCAGCGGCATGGTGTCCCCGGCTTGTGCACGGGCGGCGTCGGCGTTGTGGATGCAAGCGGCCAGCTCGTCCCAGCGTTCCTGCCGGGCCAGGAATTGTCCCTGTGCCAGCGTCGCGTCTTGCAAGGCGCGATCCGGTCCGGTCGCGTAGACGGGAATATCAAGAAGCTGTTCGGCTGTTTGGCCACCAGATTTTCCAGCCGTGTTTGCGGTTGTGGGGCCGGCTATTCCGGGTGTGGGATCTTGTGCCCAACCGGGGCGCCTTGCCTCTGCGACTTGCCGGATGAAACGGGGCAGATCGCTGAACCTGCTTGCAAGGAAGCCATTAAGCTTATGTTTGAAATCAATCATGATTGCGCCGTTTTCCGATCTGCAAAGTCCGCGTTGTAGCTCTCCTTCACTCTGGCGTTGGAAACGGGCCGAAATAGGGCAGCGATGGGGAGTTCTGCGGACCTCATCGGGCACGGATCAGGGGCAATCGTGGCGACGGGCGCGGGATCGTTCAGGCCGTGGAAACAGTGATCTAGAACAAGGCAAAATGATGCCGAACGCAGGCGGTTTCCCGCGCGCGCAGGGCGGCCTCCAGATCCATGTGCGGGGGCAGTGCATCATGAGGCAGGCGAATCTTGGTCTTGTTCTTCAGAATCAGCGTTACCCGGACCGACAGGTCCAGCCGGGTGTCGAACCGAACCGTGTCGATATCGCGCAAGGCCACGTCGCCGGTGATGCGCCCGCTGAACCAGGACAGGTGGTCACGGGTCAGGGTCAGCCCCGCGCGCCGCCCTTGCCAGATGTCCCATGCCGCCGGCAGCGTCACCAAGACCAGCGGGGCCGCGATCCACCAGACCATGTCGACCAGCACCACCAACAGCGCGATCACCAGCCAGACCACCGCCACCACCGCCACGCCATCCGCACGGCGCGCGCTGCGCGTGTATGAAAACGGGTCTTCGGGGCTCATCGTCCGCCTGATACGTCAATTGCGGTGCCGGTGATGTAAGAGGCCGCGTCCGACATCAGCCACAATACGGTTTCGGCCACTTCGTCGGCGGTGCCCTTCCGCCCGATGGGAACACCGGGTCCGATCCGGTCCGCGCGATCCGGACGGCCGCCCTTGGCGTGAATGTCCGTGTCGATCACACCGGGGCGCAGGCTGACCACGCGGATGCCTTGCCCGGCAACCTCATCTGAGAGCCCCTTGCTGAAGGTGTCTATCGCAGCTTTGCTGGCGGCGTAGTCCACGTATTCATTGGCCGCGCCATTGCGCGCGGCAGCCGACGAAATGTTGATGATCACCCCGCCGTGCGGCATCCGAAGCAGCGTCTCCTTGGCCACCAGCATTGCGCCGATCACGTTCACATCGAACATCCGTCGCAAGCGCGCGTGGCTGAACTCGGTGACCTTGGCGGGCTGATCCACGATGCCTGCATTGTTGATCAGGGCATCCAGCCGGTCGATCCCCGAAAACAGCGCGGCAATCGCGTCAGGGTCGGACACGTCCGTCTGATGCACAACGACGGCGGCACCTGTTGCGCGTGCATCCGCCGCGACAGCCTCGGCCCCTGCCGCGTCCGAATTATACGTCATCACGATGTCATAGCCGCGCCGTGCCGCCATGCGCACACAGGCCGCGCCGATCCCCGCCGATCCGCCGGTGACAAGAACTGTCTTGCGTGTCATCTCATGTCCCTCAACATAAACATCAGGCCGCGAGTATCCGCGATACCATTTCCGACGTATCCCGAGACAGGCCGGGCAGGGCCATGATGCGCTGCAACTGTGCGCCGATCAGCGCCTGCCTGTCACTGTCGTAGCGCCGCCACGTCTGAAACGCTGAACACATCCGCGCCGTGGTCTGCGGATTGACCGGATCAAGCCGCATCAGCCAATCGGCCAGCAAGGCATACCCGGTCCCGTCTGCGGCGTGAAAGCCCGCGTGGTTCATCGCAAGGCTGCCCATCAACGCCCGGAACCTGTTGGGGTTCTTCCAGTTGAAATCCGCGTGTTCGGTCAGTTCGCGGGCCACCGTCGCGGCGCGTTCGGGGGCGGCCTGCATGACCTGAAGGCCGAACCATTTGTCCAGAACCAGCCTGTCATCCAGCCACTGGTCATAGAAAGCGGCCAGTTCGTCCGCACCTTTTTCGATCAGCAATAGGCACGCTAGCGCGGAGAATTGAAGGGTCATGTTGTCGGCACCGGCATATTGCGCCCGTGCCGCCGCTCCGCCGTCGCGCCGGGTCAGAAGGGCCAGAACCGCATTGCCAAGGGCACGCTTGCCGGACTGTTCCGCATCGGGCGCATAGGGCGCGTCAACGCGGGTCTCGGCGATCAGACCTGTCAGAAGATCGTCGCCCAGATGGGCCGCCATCGCAACGCGCAAGGCTTCCGATGCCGCGTGGATCGCGGTCGGGTCCGGGACATCGCCTGCCTCGGCCAGCGATGCGGCCAGATCGGATTGGCTGGGCTGGCCCAGCATCAGCGCCCGGTATGCCGGATCAAGACTACGGTCGCTCACCACTGCGCGTATCCCGTCCAGATAGGCCGCGTCCGGTGCTTCGGTCAGGCCGCGCGCCATATCCAGCAGCGTTGCCCGCGCCAGTTCGCGCCCGGCCTCCCAGCGGTTGAACGGGTCGCTGTCATGTGCCAGCAGGAACGCCCGATGCGCCGCCCCTTGCGGGTGATCAAGCACCACAGGTGCAGAAAAGTCGCGCAGCAAAGATGCCACCGGACGCGCCGCAAGCCCCTCGAAACGAAAGCTCTGTTTGGCTTCGGTGACCTCAAGGAGCGTGGTTGGCACCACCTCTTTGCCCTCTGGCCCCAGCAATCCCACCGCGACCGGAATCAACTGTGGCAGCGGGGCAGGGGTGGTGGCCGACGGGCTGAGCGTTTGTTCAAACGTCAGGGTCAGTGTGCCATCGGCCCAATCCTCGGACACCGACAGGCGCGGCGTTCCCGCCTGTGAATACCATCGCTTGAACTGTGCCAGATCACGGCCTGTCACCTCTTCGAACACGGCCAGCCAGTCTTCTATCGTGCAGGCCTGCCCGTCATGGCGATCAAAATACAGATCAAGCGCGCGGCGATAGGCGTCCGCACCCACCAGCCGTTTGAGCATGCCGATCACTTCGGCCCCTTTTTCATAAACGGTGGCCGTGTAGAAATTGTTGATCTCTTGAAAGCTTTCTGGCCGCACGGGGTGGGCCAGCGGGCCCTGATCTTCGGGGAATTGGCGGGCGCGCAGGTCGATCACATCGCCGATCCGTTTGACCGGGGCGGATCGCATATCGGCGGTGAACTCCGCATCGCGGAACACCGTCAAACCCTCTTTCAGGCACAGCTGGAACCAGTCGCGGCAGGTGATGCGGTTGCCGGTCCAGTTGTGAAAATACTCATGCGCGATGATCGCCTCGATGCGTTCAAAGTTCATGTCCGTGGCGGTTTCGGGGCTGGCCAGCACGGCGGATGAGTTGAAGATGTTCAGCCCCTTGTTTTCCATCGCCCCCATGTTGAAATCATCGACCGCCACGATGTTGAAGACGTCCAGATCGTATTCGCGGCCATAGACATCCTCGTCCCACTTCATAGACTTCTTGAGCGCTTCCATCCCAAAGGCGCATTTGCCGATGTCGGGTGCCCGCACCCACAGGTTCAGTGCGACCTCGCGCCCGCCCATTGTGGTGAAGGTATCGGAATGCGCGACCAGATCGCCCGCCACCAGCGCAAAGAGATACGCAGGTTTGGGCCATGGGTCGTGCCATTCCGCCCAGCCATCGCCCGATGCCACGGGATTGCCGTTGGACAGCATCACCGGCAGGTCTGAATGCACGCGCACCGTGAATATGCTCATCACGTCGGGACGGTCGGGGTAGTATGTGATCTTGCGAAAACCTTCGGCCTCGCATTGGGTGCAATACATCCCCGAGGACAGATAGAGCCCTTCAAGTGCGGTATTGAGGGCAGGTGCGATTTCAACCTCGGCCTCCCATATGAACGGGCCTTCTGGCACGTCCACTTCAATCCCGCCGTCAACGATGCGGGGGGTGACGGGCACCCCGTCAATGGATGCCGCAATCAGGCGCAGGTCTTCGCCGTGCAGAAAAAACGGGGCATCGGGCGCATCAGGGGCGGGGGCAAAGGCAATCCGGCTTTTTACGCGGGTCGTCTCGGGTGCCAGAAAGAAGTCCAGCGTGACCGAATCCACCCTATGGGTAAACGGGGCATAGTCCTTGAGGTAAACGGTCGTGGGGGCGGCGTCGCGCATGGGGGCCTCGCTGTGCTGATTTGGCCCGACGTTAGGGGCTTGGCCGGGCCGCTGCAAGCGCAGCCCCACGGCGGCAATTGGCGCTATCTCCACTTGCAGGTTGACCGCTTCACGGCTTTGTGAAAGTCGAAGGGCGTCTGACGCGGATCGGCGTCATGCGGCATAGCGAACACGCGCACTCGGCGATGGTCTTCGCAGTTAATCAGAAATGGCGCGGTGTTTTTCCATTTCGCGCCGAATAAGCAGGAGTTTCCAGTGAGCTTGAAAACCAAAATGGCCGGTGCCCTCGCGATTGCAATCATGCTGAGCGGTTGCGTCGCCCCGGACGTGGTCCAGACAAATTCGATCAACGATTCGGATATGACATGCGCCGACATCAAGACGCAGATTGGCCAGCTGGAAGAGATCCGCGCCGAAGCCAAGAAGGGCAAGACCGCCTCCGGTGCCAACGTGGCAGCGGCGATCTTCTTCTGGCCGGCAGTCATCGGCAACTATGCCAACGCGAATGAGGCCATCGAGGCCGCCAACAAACGCCAAGAAGTTCTGGTGGCACTGGCCAAGAAGAAGCGCTGCAAGTTCTGATTGCGGCGCAACGGCTGACCGTGAAAACCCCGGCCCGAAAGGTCGGGGATTTTTCTTGGCATGACCCGTCGCGGGGGTGTTCCGGCCCGGTCCGCCCGCTATCTGGTCCGCCATGTCGGAAACGGTTCTGCTCTGGTTCAAGCGCGATTTGCGCGTGCATGATCACCCCGCGCTGGTGCAGGCCGCGCGCTTGGGGGATGTTTTGCCGGTTTACGTTCTCGAACCGGCCTATTGGGCACAGCCGGACGTGTCGGGCCGTCAGTTTGCCTTTCTGCGCGACTGCTTGGAGGATCTCAGGGACGCGCTGTCCGAGATTGGGTTGCCGCTTGTCCTCAGGGTCGGGGAGGCAGTGCCCACCCTTGAGGCCCTGCGCGCCGAGACAGGTGCCCGCCATCTCGTCAGCCATGAGGAAACCGGAAACGCCTGGACCTATGCCCGCGACCGCGCCGTCGCGATCTGGGCGCGCGGGCAAGGTATGCGCTGGCACCAGTTGCCCCAATGCGGCGTCGTGCGCCGCTTGCAGGGGCGCGATGGCTGGGCACGGCAGCGTTTTGCACATGTGTCGGCTTCTTTGGTGACGGTTCCGGCTGTGCGCGCGGCGGCGATCTTGCCAGCCTCCGATGACTGGCCCGATCTGCTTTTTGATGATGCGCCCCGCCGCCAGAGGGGCGGACGGGCGCGCGGGATGCGCGCGCTGGACAGTTTTCTGATCGACCGCGGTCGGGAGTATCGGCGCGCGATGTCATCGCCCCTTGAAGGCGCGCGCGCCTGTTCGCGGATCAGCCCGCATCTTGCGCTGGGCACGCTGTCCGTGCGCGAGGTGGCGCAACGCACGCAAACGGCAAACCGTGACACTTCCGACCGTGCGTGGCGGTCCTCATATAAATCCTTCCAGTCCCGTTTGGCGTGGCGCGACCACTTTATTCAGAAACTCGAAGACCAGCCCGACATCGAAACCGCCTGTCTGCATCCCGCCTACGCAGGGATGCGCCACGATGATGCCGCGCGGCGAGGCGCGTGGGAAAAGGGCGAAACCGGCATTCCCTTTGTCGATGCCTGCATGCGGTCCCTGATCGCTACGGGGTGGCTGAATTTTCGGATGCGGTCGATGCTGATGGCGGTGGCGTCCTATCATCTCTGGCTGGACTGGCGGAACACGGGCCAACATCTGGCACGGATGTTCACCGATTATGAACCGGGCATTCACTGGTCTCAGGTCCAGATGCAGTCCGGCACCACCGGCATGAACACCATCCGCATCTACAACCCGGTTAAACAGGGCAGGGATCAGGACCCCACCGGAGCCTTCACGCGAAGGTGGCTGCCGGAACTGGCGCAGGTGCCCGATCCGCTGCTTCAGGAACCATGGCGCTGGGGCGGGGCGGCCGGGCTGGCCTATCCGCCACCTGTCGTGGATGTGGCCGAGGCCGCCCGCGCCGCCCGCGACGCAGTCTGGGCCGTGCGCAAGCAGGCGGGATTTGCCCCCGTGGCGGCGGGCATCGTTGCGCGCCACGCATCGCGCAAGGACAGGGCCGGCCATTTCGTCAATGATCGCTCCCCCCGCAAACGCGCCCGCAGCGATGCGCGTCAGATGGGGTTTGATTTCTGATGGCCAAACAGCGCAAGAAACGTGACCTGCCCACCAAGACCTGCGCCACCTGCGCGCGCCCGTTCACATGGCGGCGCAAATGGGCCAAGGTCTGGGATGAGGTGCGCTTTTGTTCGGACCGGTGCCGCCGGGAAAGAAGCACCGCAAAAAGCGGGCATAAAGGGTCTTGAGAAGGCAATCGAACACCTGATCGCCCCCGAATGATTGGCCGAGTCCCGAGAATTTGCCAAAATTGGTAACATTGTTTTACCGATCTTGTTGCCTATAGGAAACTTTTGTTCTACTCAGCCAAGAGATACAGTCGCGCAGCGATGCAACGGGAGTGATGCAATGGACCAACGCAAGTCGATCAGCGGATTAGAAATTTCAACCGAACTGGTTGAATTCATTGAAACCAAGGCGCTTCCGGGCACTGGCGTCGCCGCCGGTGATTTCTGGTCCGGCCTGTCGGGGCTGATTCACGACCTTGGTCCCGAAAATCGTGCGCTGCTGCAAAAACGCGAAGATATTCAGGCCAAGATTGACGCGTGGCACGTCGAACACCGGGGTATGGCGCATAACCATATCGCTTATCGCGCTTTTCTCGAAGAGATAGGCTATCTGCTGCCCGAAGGCCCGGATTTCGAGATTGAAACCGAGAATACCGATCCCGAATTCGCGGCCACACCCGGCCCGCAGCTTGTCGTGCCGATCACCAATGCGCGCTATGCGCTGAATGCCGCGAATGCCCGCTGGGGCAGCCTCTATGACGGGTTCTATGGCACGGACGCAATGGGAACACCGGCACCTAAAGGCCCATATGACAAGGGACGCGGCGCGCGCGTTGTGGCCCGCGCCCGCGTGTTCCTCGACGAAGCGTTTCCCATCGACGGCGGCAGCCACGCCGATGCGCGCCGCTACCATATCCACGACGGCGCGTTGCTGGTGGATGACATGCCGCTGGCCCAACCGGAGAAATTCGTGGGCTACCTCGGCCACCCCAAGGCCCCCGATGCAGTGTTGCTGCGCAACAACGGCCTGCACGTGGAACTGGTGTTCGATCGCACCCACCCCATCGGCAGCCGCGATCAGGCTGGCCTTGCCGATGTGATAATGGAAAGCGCCGTGTCCGCGATCATGGATTGCGAGGATTCCGTGGCGTGTGTCGATGCGGAAGACAAGGTGCTCGCCTATGGCAACTGGCTGGGCCTGATGCGGGGCGATCTGGAGGATTCCTTTGAAAAGGGCGGCCAGACCGTGACCCGCCGTCTGAACGCTGATCGCACCTATCAGGCACCCGGCGGGGGCGAGGTGACGCTCAAGGGGCGGGCGCTGATGCTGGTGCGCAACGTGGGCCACCTGATGACCAACCCGGCGATTCTGGACCGCGACGGAAACGAGGTGTTCGAAGGGCTGATGGATGCGGCGATCACCACCCTGATCGCCATGCACGATCTGCAACGCGACGGTGGCAATTCGGTCAAGGGATCGGTCTATGTGGTCAAGCCCAAGATGCATGGCCCCGAGGAAGTGGCTTTTGCCGTGCGCACCTTTGACCGGGTCGAAGATATGCTCGGCCTGCCGCGCAATACCGTCAAGATCGGCATCATGGACGAAGAACGCCGCACGTCTGTGAACCTCAAGGAATGTATTCGCGCGGCCAAATCGCGGGTCTGTTTTATCAACACGGGCTTCCTCGATCGCACCGGCGACGAAATCCATACCTCGATCGAGGCGGGGCCCTTCAGCCGCAAGGATTTCATCAAGCGCAAGGGCTGGATCGGTGCCTACGAGAACCTCAACGTCGATATCGGTCTGGAATGCGGCCTGTCCGGCAAGGCCCAGATCGGCAAGGGCATGTGGGCCATGCCCGACATGATGGCGGCGATGCTGGAGCAAAAGATCGAACACCCCAAATCCGGGGCAAACTGCGCCTGGGTGCCGTCTCCTACCGCTGCCACGCTGCACGCGCTGCATTATCACAAGGTCGATGTGTTCGCGGTGCAGGCCAAGCTCAAGGCCGGCGGACGGCGCGCCCACGTGGACGGCATCCTCGAAATCCCGTTGGCCACCTATCGGAAATGGAGCGAAGCGCAGATCCTCCGCGAGGTCGAGAACAACGCCCAAGGCATCCTTGGCTATGTCGTGCGCTGGGTTGATCAGGGGGTGGGCTGTTCCAAGGTGCCCGACATCAACAACGTCGGCCTCATGGAAGACCGCGCCACCTGCCGGATCAGTGCCCAGCACATCGCCAACTGGCTGCACCACGACGTGGTCAGCCGTGATCAGGTGATGGATGTGATGAAGCGCATGGCGGCCGTGGTCGATGGTCAGAACGCGGGTGATGCCGCCTATGTGCCAATGGCTCCGGGCTTTGACGGGATCGCGTTCAAGGCCGCTTGCGACCTTGTTTTCGACGGGCGTGTCCAGCCTTCGGGCTATACCGAGCCTGTGTTGCACCGTCGGCGGCTTGAACTGAAGGCGTCGCAAACCGGATAAACCCGCAGCGCGCCGACCGGCGACGGGGCGCGATAATCAGGTGACGGAGCGAGGGGGCTTCCTGCCCCCCCCGGAGCGCTCGACCGGGCGCGACAATTCAAGTGACGGAGCGAGGGGGCTTCCTGCCCCCCCAGAGCGCTCGACCGGGCGCGACAATTCAAGTGACGGAGCGAGGGGGCTTCCTGCCCCCTCGCGCTCCCCCGGGAGTATTTTTGGCCAGAAGAAGCATGGTAAGGAGGATCGCAGGCATGGCGATTACGCTGAGAAAGGCGCGCAGCATTGTGCGCAAGGCTCTGGAGAAGGGGCGCGAGTTGGACCTGAAGCCCTTGTCGGTGGTGGTTCTGGACGCGGGGGGGCATGTGATTGCCTTTGAACGTGAGGATGGCGCATCCGCAGGACGGTTCGCAATTGCGCATGGCAAGGCCTATGGCGCGGTCATGCTGGGGATGGCGGGCACCGCGCAGATGGCGCGGGCAGAGGCGCAGGCCTATTTCATGGGCGCTGTGAACGGTCTGTTCGCAGGACAGGTGGTGCCGGTGCCGGGCGGTGTTCTGGTGCGTGACAAGCGGGGCACCTTGATCGGGGCGGTCGGTGTGACCGGCGATACCTCTGATAATGATGCCATCGCCGCACAAGCGGGCATTGATGCGGCGGGGCTTGTCGCGGAAATCTGATCCGGTGGCGATCTGTGCGGGGTGGTTCAGGCGCGTGCAATGGGCGCGATGCGGTTGCAGGCCGCCGCGCGCGCGTCTATCCTGCGCCATGCGCAAACAGTACAGGTGATCATGACCCGCCCAATTGTCGGAATCATCGGGAATTCGTTTCTCATCAATGATCAGTATCCCGCCCACGCGGGCGGGACGATGAACTCTCAGGCGGTGGCCGAGGTCGCCGACTGCATCCCGCTTCTGATCCCTGCCGATCCGCGCTTTGTCAGCGTGGCCGAGCTTCTTGAAACCTGTGACGGGTTTCTGTTCACCGGCGGGCGCCCCAATGTGCATCCAGAGGAATACGGCGAGGCCCCGACCGAGGCGCACGGGGCCTTTGACAGGGCCCGCGACGCGATTGCGTTGCCGCTGGTGCGCGCCTGTGTGGAACGGGGGCAGCCGTTTCTCGGGGTCTGCCGCGGGTTTCAGGAGGTCAATGTCGCGATGGGCGGCACCTTGCATCCCGAGATACGCGATCTGCCGGGCCGGATGAACCACCGCATGCCGCCAGACGGCACGCTGGAAGAAAAATTTGCCCTCCGCCATTCGGTGTCCTTTACCGAGGGTGGGGTTTTTCATCGGTTGCTCGGTGCGCCCGAGGTGATGACCAACACCTTGCATGGGCAGGGGATCAAGACGCCGGGTGCGCGGATCGTCATTGACGGGCAGGCCCCCGATGGCACGCCCGAGGCGATCTATGTGGATGGCGCGCCCGGGTTTACCCTGTCGGTGCAATGGCATCCCGAATGGAATGCGGCCAACGATCCGGTATCACGGCCGTTGTTCCGGGCCTTTGGCGACGCGGCGCGCAGGTGGCGCGAAGGCAGCAGGTCCGGGGGCGGGCAATTGGGTGGACTGGCACAAAGCGCCTGAGCGCCGCGGGGTTCAGGCCACCAGAAGCGGTCCTTCGTGCGCGCGCAGGCATAGCCGTGCCGTGGGGCCAAAGGCGGCAGGATCGCAGCGCAGTTCGGGGAAAATGCCAAACATTTCGTCTCTGCTGCCATCGCTGACCGCGCCGAGCGCGCTGTCGCCGGGATAGAAGCTTTCTGTCGGGGTGCCGTTTGCATAGATGATCTCGTGGCGGTCGAACATCACATGGATATAGTCCACGGCATCAACCGGAGTTGAGGTCACGCCGGGATGGTTCATCAGATGCTTGGCCGCGACCAGAACCTCGGTTTCGCCGAACAGCATCTGGGCGCGCGGCCCCTGCCACAGCAACCGGTGCTGAGGGGATACGATCAGCGCATCCGACGCATTGTGCAACAGCGATGCATCCACCCGCAACGGCGTCAGCGCTCCGCGCCCGGCCACGCGCCGTCCGCCGATCCAGCGCAGGGGTTGGGGGCCGTGATCGCGGGTGACCACCAGATCGCCCGGGCGCAACGTCTCGACGGCCCGCGGGCCGCGCGGGGTCAGGATGGTCGTGCCGGGGGTGAAGCAGATGATATTCTCGATATTGTCGAAGGACACGATCGTGCCATCCAGCAATTCGACGGTTCCGGTCTTCTGACCCGGCAGATCCACTGTCAGGTTCAGCGTCTGACGGACTGCGGAGCCCCCCAGAAACAGCGTGTCTCCCTGCGACTCGCCGTCTTCGCCGCCGTCGATAAAGATGGTGCCCGAGCCGGTTTCGCCCAGATCGGACAGAAAGAACGTATCGTCGCCATCGCCGCCGGAGGCGCTGTCGCCTTCGGCCACGGTGATGCTGTCGTCGCCGGCACCGCCGCTGATCGTGTCGTCGCCTTCGCCACCGCTCAGAATGTCGTTGCCGGATTGGCCATAGATGTCATCGTCGCCCGCGCCGCCGTCGATGGTGTCATTGTCATTGGCAGGGAGCACGTCGAAATAGACGTCGCTGATCCAGATCGCCTGGGTGCCGTTCAGCCCGTTGCCATAGTCGATCTCGATATGCGACACCGGGCCCGGGACCTCGACCAGAACGGACCCATCGGCATCGGCCTCGCTCTCGCTGGTGTCTGCGGCAGTGACCGTGTTGCCATCGGGGCTGAGCGTGTCGGCACCCGAAGGGGTCAGCGTCAATTCAATTTCAACGCCGTTGGTATCATAGGCCCTGACGGTGACCACATCGCGGTGGTTGTTCGAAGCCCAGTCGATATCGTTGATGCGAAAGACGACGTTTGACACCTCATCCGCTGCGGGGCTTCCGGTGCTGGCGTCAAAGTCCAACCTGATCCGCGCGGTGTCGCCATCGCCGTCACCGTATACGTAGCCGCTTGAGTTCTGGTCAAACGCCTCGCCGGGGGCACGATAAATCGTGTCGCTGGACTCCACCAGAAACTCGGGGGTGTTGTTGCCAGTGTTGATGTAGGAAACGGACACGTCCATTTCACCAGTGTTCTGGGTGAAGCCACCGGTGATGTCGGTGCCGTCCGAACCGGCAGTGGACCAGTTCAGGCTTTCGGTGATCGGGTCACCTTCCATGCCATACAGCACGTCATTGCCGTCGCCGCCATACAACGTATCATTGCCAAAGCCGCCATAGATCGTGTCGTCCCCGGCAAGGCTATAGACGGTGTCGTTGCCTTCGCCAGCGCGCACGGTATCGTCGTTTTCGGTGCCCGGCGTGCTTGACCCGTCGTTGATCGCGTCACCGTCGGTGTCGGTATAGGCAAGGTCGATCAGATCATCGCCATCCGTGCCGTCCACATCGCCATCATTGGCGGTGGTCACCGTTCCTGTGACGTTGTCGATCAGCAATTCCGCGCTTGAACTGCTGCTTGGTATGGATATTTCGATGCGGATCGCTTGCCCGTTCAACGCCGCATCGTCCACGGTCGAGGTTACGGTCACGGATTGCAGCGTATCAATGTTGCCAGTCGATCCCGACACGGTGCCGATCACGGTGTTTCCGGCATAGATATTGATCACATACGCGACATCGCCGGACGGGCTGTAATCGCCATCCCCGACATCAAGCTGGAATTCATAGATGTTTCCGGCTGTATACGTGTCGCTGAGGGTCTGCGAGATGCTGACTTCGCTACTGCTGCGACTGCCTTTCAAAAGATAGGCGACGTTGTCGCCGTCAACTGCGGAGTTATCAAGTTCGGCCGCGTCGGGATTGTAGTCGCCGGCGTCGCTGCCGCGCCGGGTCGTGATATCCCAGCCGAAAATGCCGCTGGACCAATTGCCGTCGGAATGCGTGGTGCTTTCAAAGCTGCCGTTGATGATGGTCAGGGGGGTGCTCATGTCGCATCACCCCGGTGGACCCCTGCGGCTTGCTGAGTGCGCTGTCCGATCATTCCCGTTGCCCATTGCCTGTATGTTGTGCCACGCGCGCCGGGCGGTCTGATTTTTCAGATCCGGCCCCGGTTTGCGGTGCTGACTGCTCTGGGAGTCTCAATAGGCGGTAGATTGGGCGTGAATTGGAAACAATCATGCGGAATTTGCGGCAAATACGGCGGTTCCGCCGCATTTGCCGCAAATGTCCGCCCCCGGTTGGCGAACGGCCTCAGGTCAAAAGGTCAAAGCTCCGCGAAAATGGGAGCGCGCGGGCGCGGGTTCCGGTCAGATCGAACAACGCATTGCCCAGTGCGGGCATCGCGGGCGGGGTTCCCGGTTCCCCGGCTCCGCCCATATGCGTGTTGGTTTCCAGAATGCGGACCTCGGTGCGCGGGGTATTGTGCATCCGCAGCGGCGTGTAATCGGGGAAATTCCCCTGTTCCACCATGCCATCGTCAAAGGTGATTTCCTCGAAACAGGCCGCCGACAACCCATAGATCATGCCGCCGGTCATCTGTGCTTCGATATTGCGCGGATCCAGCGCCAGCCCCATGTCGCAGGCGATCCACGCGTTTGCGATGCGGATACCGGCGTCTTCCTGCACGACCTCGATCACCTGCGCGACCGGTGTGCCAAAGCTGTAGGTAAAGGCCACGCCGCGCCCCACGCCGTCGGGCGTCGAACCGGTCCAGCCCGACATCTCGGCCACCGCCTCCAGACAGGCGGCGCTGGGGGCGTGTTCGTCGCGCATCAGCGCCAGACGGAATTGCAGCGGATCGGCCCCCGCCGCATGGGCCATTTCGTCGATGAACGTTTCGTGAAAGAACCCGTTGTGCGAATTGCCGACCGATCGCCAGAATCCGACCGGCACCGCCAGATCGGCCACATGGCCGTTTATCCGGTAATTGGGGATCGCATAGGGTTGGTTGAACGCCCCTTCGACCAGAACCCTGTCCGGACCGCCACCGGGCAGGCCTGCGGCGCGCTGCATCACCTGAAAGGTCGGCGATTGCGCGGCAATCGACGCATCCAGCATGACCGCACGCCCTTTTTCAACGGCCCCGGTGAACCGCGCGATCGCGCCGGGACGGTAGAAATCGTGTCGCGTGTCCTCTTCGCGCGACCAGGTCAGTTGAACCGGCGTTCCCGGCATGGCCACCGCGATCCGCGTGGCGTAGCTTGCGAAATCAAGCTCGGCCCGACGGCCAAAGCCGCCGCCCATAAAGGTCGTGTTGATGATCACCTTGTCCTTGTCCAGCCCCGCGATCTCCGCACAGCGTGCCTGCTGAAACGTCGGGGACTGGTTCCCGCACCACACCGTCAGCGTGTCGCCGGTGTAATGCGCGGTGGCGTTCATCGGTTCCATCGTGGCATGGGCCAGGAATGGCACGCGGTATTCCGCTTCGATCCGGGTGGCATTGGTCGGAATGGTGTTTACGTTACCATCATCCCGCATCGTGGAATTTGGTGCGTCTTCAAATGCCGCTTCGATCCGCTCGAAAATGGCCTCCGTGGTGGCCGGATAGGGGGCCGGACCCCAGTCGATCTCGATCGCATCCACGGCCTGTTGCGCCAGCCAGGTGTTCGTGGCGACCACCGCAACCCCGGTGCCAAGATCCACGATCTGCTCTACGCCCGGCATGGTTTGTGCGGCGGTATCGTCAAACCCGCGCATGTCGCCGCCAAGCCGCGGATTGATCCGGAGCGCGGCAAACTTCATGCCCGGCAGCCGGGTGTCGACGCCAAAGCCCGCCGTCCCGGTGACCTTGCCCACCATGTCGACGCGCGGCAGGCTCCGGCCCAGCAACCGCCAGCTCGATGGGTCGCGGGGTGCGGCGTCGATGGGGGTGATCCCGGCGGCCTCTTCGGCCAGATCGGTATAGGCAATACGCGTGCCGTCCGGGGCGATCACCGCGCCGGCCTCTGTCGCCAGCCGGTCGCGCGCCACGCCAAGCCGCTGCGCCGCCGCCTCCTTGATGGTTTCCCGCGCGCTCGCACCGGCTTCGCGCATCCGGTCGAACCCGTCCTTCATCGACGTGGACCCGCCCGTAACCTGCAGCCCGATGGGTTTGCCGATCACGCCCAGAGCGTCGCCAACCGAATGCATGAAATCCGACCGGTCATAGCCCTTGCCGGGCAACCCTTCGCCGATCAGCGCACTGTTGTAATAGGCCTTTGCGGCGGGGCCGTGCATCACAGTGACCTGATCCAGACCGATGTCCAGTTCCTCGGCAATCAGGGCGGCCCATGTGGTATGTACCCCTTGGCCCATCTCGGCGCGCGGCGCGAACAGGATCACGCCCGTGCTGTCGATCAGCACAAATGGATTGAGCGCCGCCTGCCCATCGCCGGGGCGCAGCGGATTGGGCGCGGGGCGGACCACCACCCATGTACCAAAGGCCACGCCGCCCGCAATGGCGGCCGAGCCGATGAGAAAGGTGCGGCGCAGGATTTTCTTGACGCTGGCCATGCTCATGCCTCCTGCATCTTGGACGCGGCCGCGTGGATCGCGGCGCGGATGCGCGGGTAGGTGCCACAACGACACAGGTTGCCGGCCATCGCGTCGTCAATCTGTTGATCGGTGGGCAGAGGTGTCTGCGCCAGAAGCGCGGCCGCCTGCATGATCTGTCCCGACTGGCAATAGCCGCATTGCGCCACCTGATGATCGACCCATGCGGCTTGAAGCAGGCTCAACGCCTCAGGCGTGCCAATCCCCTCGATTGTGGTCACATCGCCCCACACATCGCCAAGGGCCACCTGACACGAGCGCACCGCCTCGCCATCAATATGCACGGTGCAGGCCCCGCAGGCGGCCACGCCGCAGCCAAATTTCGTTCCGGTCAGGCCGACGTCGTCGCGCAGCACCCAGAGCAGGGGGACATCGTCGGGCAGGTCCACCAGGTGCGCGGTTCCGTTGATGGTTAATGTCGCGGCCATGGGGTGTGCCTTTCACGGGTTTGCGGCGCGGCCCCTGAACTGGCCGCGCGATTTATGACAAAATATACACAAAATGTCAGAATGTCAACGTTTCCATCAGATTGACGAATTTTGTAAAAACTGTCAGACCAAGGAAATGACCAATGCGCCCCCAGATTTCGAGAGCGTCGATCCCAGACAGCAGGCCATTCTGGACGCGGCGTGGCATGTGTTTGCCGCCTATGGGGTCCGCAAGACCTCCATGGACGACATAGCCCAGCGCGCGGGAATGTCCCGCCCGGCGCTGTATGTTCATTATCGCAACAAGAACGACATCTTTCGTAGCCTCGTGCAGATCTACTATGACACCGCGGTTGCCGCGGTCACTGCAGGGCTGAATGGCGACGGCAGCATACACGATCGCATCGAACGGGCCTTTCTGGCTCAGGGCGGCGACACCGCTGAGGCGATGTTGACCTCGCCCCACGGGCGCGAGATTCTCGAAGATGGCAGCGCTGCGGCCGCAGATATCATCGCCACGGGCGAAACACGCCTGACCGCCGTTTACGCCGACTGGCTGACCCGCGAAGCCGGGCGCAAATCCCTGCGTCTTACCGGTGGGGCAGGGGATATCGCCGCCACGATCACAGCCGCCCTCAAGGGGATCAAGTCAACTGCGCCGGATTACCCGACCTATCGCAGGCAGGTGATCGAACTGGCCCGCCTGTGCGGCGCGGCCCTTCACCCGCTGACGCGCTGACCACACCCAAACGCCGCGTTCCGCGCCACGCTTGCACGTGGATGCGCTCCCCCTTCCGCTTCTTCTGGCCCAAAATACTCCCGCCGGAGGCGTCCGGGGCATGCCACAGGCGCGCCGTTTGGAGGATCAGAGATCGGTGCGCATATGCCACAATTCCGGGAACAGCTCGGTCTCCAGCATCCGCTTGAGATAACTGACCCCGCCAGTGCCGCCGGTGCCACGCTTGAAGCCGATGACGCGTTCCACCGTCGTCACATGGTTGAACCGCCAGCGACGAAAGTAATCTTCCAGATCGACCAGCTTTTCGGCCAGTTCATACAGCTCCCAATGTCCCGCAGGATCGGCGTAGACGCTCTGCCAGGCCGTCTGCACGGCGGGATCGGCAACATGGGGCTGCGCGCGCGGACGCTCCAGAACCGCGCGCGGCAGGTCCGTCACCCTGTCCAGCGCGCTCAGCGCCACATCATAGAGCGAAGGCCGCTCCAGTTCCGCCTCCAGTGCCGCGACGATCTCCGGGCGATGCGCATGTGGGCGCAGCAGAGCCGTGTTGCGGTTGCCCAGCATGAATTCGATCTGGCGGTATTGAAAGGACTGAAACCCCGAGGATTGTCCAAGCGTTTCGCGAAAAGTGGTGTAATCGCTCGGGGTCATGGTGCGCAGCACGTCCCAGGCGTTGTTGAGTTGCTCGAAGATGCGCGAGACCCGCGCCAGCATCTTGAAGGCCGGGCGCATGGTGCCCGCGGCCAGCAGATCCCGCGCGGCGTTCAATTCGTGAATGGCCAGCTTCATCCAAAGCTCGGACGTCTGGTGCTGCACGATGAACAGCAACTCGTCATGGGCGGGAGAAAGAGGATGCTGGGCCGAAAGGATCGCATCCAGCCCGAGGTAATCGGAATAGGACATGCGCCCGTCAAAGGACATTTGCGCGCCGTCGCGGGCGGGATCAAAGGCCTGATTGCGTGAAGGGGTGTCGGTCATGGGTCTTCCTTTGTCTGGTGTTACAGGGTCACAAAAGGAAGACACCCCTCTGATTGAGGGTGCCGCAGGCGGCCAGCCTGCGCCAGAGCGTCACCCAACCCGCAGGTCGGCAGAGTGGCGGCAGAAGCCCGGATGCCGCTGTCATGTCACGGCCGCCCGGACCTTGTATTCGGGACGGTCCCACGCGCGGGTGGTCATCACATCGGTAATGATCGCCACGGCGGCATCCACGTCACCCGCGTCGATGAACAGCGGCGTGAACCCGAAGCGCATGATATCGGGGGCGCGGAAATCGCCAATCACACCGCGTGCAATCAGCGCCTGCATCGCCGCATAGCCGTCGTCGAACCGGAACGACACCTGCGATCCGCGCCGCGCGGCGTCGCGGGGCGAGGCAAGCTCCAGCATCGGGCAGGCGGCTTCGACCCCGGCGATGAACCTTTCGCACAGCGCAACAGAGGTGGCGCGCAGGTCGGCCATATCGACGCTGTCCCAGATGTCCATGGCCGCTTCAAGCGCGCGCATCTGCAGGATCGGCGGCGTGCCGATCCGCATCCGCTCGATCCCGGCACCGGGTCTGTATGACAGGTCAAAGGCGAATGGCGCATCATGGCCAAGCCATCCCGAAAGGGCGGGCACGGCGGTGTCGGCATGGCGCGGGGCCACATAGATGAAGGCGGGCGCGCCCGGTCCGCCGTTGAGATATTTATAGGTGCAGCCCACGGCGAAATCGGCCCGCGCCCCGGCAAGATCGACTTCGACCGCGCCGGCGGTATGGGCGAGATCCCAGACCGTGACCGCGCCCACCGCGTGCGCCCGCGCCGTAAGGGCCGCCATGTCATGCTTGCGCCCGGTGCGGTAGTCCACCTCGGTCAGCATCAGGACGGCGACGGTGTCGTCGATGGCATCTGCGACGTCCTCCGGGGCGACGGTGCGCAGTTCATAGCCGTCCCCCAGCATCCCGATCAGCCCTTCGGCCATGTAGAGGTCGGAGGGGAAATTGCCCGTATCCGACAGGATCACCCGCCGATCCGGCACCATGGCCAGCGCCGAGGCCAGCGCCTGATAGACCTTGACCGACAGCGTGTCGCCCAGCACGACGTGGCCTTCTCCGGCTCCGATGAGCCGGCCGAGACGGTCCCCGAGCGCGCGCGGCAGGGCCATCCATCCGGCCTTGTTCCAGCCGGTGATCAGCATCTGCCCCCATTCGTCGGTGATGGCGGACCCGACGTGATCCGCCACCGCACGCGGCAGGGGCCCCAGCGAATTGCCATCGAGGTAGATCACACCGTCTGGCAGGATGAAGCGGGCCTTGGTGGCGGCGAAATCGGTCATGGGGGCTCCGGTTTTGCTTTAAGCTTGAAGTATCCCGAAAGCTACCCGCGCGCGCGCGTTATGTCCAGCCACGTCCAGCCATGTCCAGCCATGTCCCGACGGGACCAGCCTCGCGCGGCGCGTGTGGGGCTGCGGTGGGATTTGGGTATTTGGAACGAGAAAGAAGCAGGACCGGCGCGCCCTGATGGCACCGGTCCCGCCCTTGGCGGTGTCAGGATTGCCCGCCCGCGATTTCGATGGTCTGACCGTTCACGCTTTCCGATCCGGGGCGCACCAGCCACAAGGCCGCGGCGGCGACTTCGTCGGGGTGGATCAGGCGGCGATGACGATTGGCGTTGATCATCATCTGTTGCGCTTTTTCGGCGCTGACACCGGCGCGTTCCGAGATGGAGACGACGTTGCGGTCCACGATGGGGGTATCCACATAGCCCGGGCAGATCGCGTTGAAGGTGAAGGGCTGGCCGAGGTAATCTTCGCTGAGCGAGCGGATCAGCCCGATCATGCCGTGTTTGGACGCCGAGTAGCAGGCCGCCCCCTGAAGCCCGCGCAGACCGGCCATCGAGGAGATCGCGATCACCCGCCCCCATTCCGTGCCGCGCATGGATTTCAGGCTCTCGCGGATGGTCAGGAAGGCTCCGTCGAGGTTGGTGGCCATCATGTTGCGCCAGAAGTCGAGCGTGGTCTTGTGCACCGACTTGCCTTCGGCGATCCCGGCGTTGGGGATGCAGATCTGGATCGGGCCGTTCGCCTCTACGGCGGCGGCGATTTTGGTCACGACATCGGTTTCGTCGCGGACGTCCATGGCCATGCCGGTCATGCCGTCGGTGGCGACCTCGTCCAGGATCTCTTGCCGGCGTCCGGTGATGGTGACATGCGCGCCTTCGGCCACGAGCGCCTGTGCGATGGTCAGTCCGATACCGGTGCCGCCACCGGTGATCAGGGCGTGTTTGCCGCTGAGCGTCATTGTGAACTCCTCCTGTTGATGTTGCGCAGACTACTGTTTGTGGGTCATGTGACAAGACGCGCCGTTCCGTCACTTTACATACCCATTCACGTATGTGAATTTGTCGGCCATAGGAGGATGTCCCATGAAATTGCTTACCACCCTGTTCGTTCTGTCCGCAGGCACCGTGCTGGCCAGTGAAGACATTGCAGACCAGTATCCGCAATCGGAGCTTTACTCCAAACCGGTCGAGGTGATCCCGCATGTGTTCAGCGCGATCGGTGCCACCGCACCGCCGACGTATGAAAATAGCGGTCACAACAACAACCTCAGCTTTATCGTGACCGATGAGGGTGTCGTGGTGATCAATGCCGGGGCCTCCAGCCGCCTTGCGGCCGCGCTGCACGAGGAAATCAAGCAGGTCACCGACAAGCCCGTGGTTCTGGTCATCAACGAAAACGGCCAGGGCCACGCGATGCTGGGCAACGGTTACTGGCGCGATCAGGGGGTGGATGTTCTGGCCCATGTCGATGCCGTGGCCGAGACCCGCGAAAACGGCGATTTCATCATTCAGGGCATGGAGCGATACAACCGCGACAAGGCCGAGGGCAGCCGCGTGGAACACGCCAATCTGACCTTTGAGGACAGCTATGAGATCAATCTTGGCGGGGTTGAAATCCAGGCGCTGCATCTGGGCCCCGCGCATGATCCCGGCGACGTTCAGGTCTGGATTCCCCAATGGGGGATCGTCATCGCGGGCGATATCGCGTTTCACGAACGCATGCCGCCGATCTTTGAACATACCTGCACAAGCTGCTGGATCGAGACGTTTGACGGCCCGTTCACCGATCTGGGCGCGACTTATGTCATTCCCGGCCACGGGCACCCGACGAACATGGCGCAGGTGACGCGCTATACCAGCGATTATCTCAAGGATCTGCGGGCCAAGATCGGCGCCCATATCGACGATGGCGGCGATTTGGCGGGCGCGTTCTATGTGGATCAGGCGAACTGGGCGCATCTGGATACGTTCGAGGAACTGGCCACCAAGAACGCCGGTCGCGTGTTCGAGGAAATGGAATGGGAATGAGGCATCTCGCAGCGATGGCCCTTTGCGTGATTTCGGCGGGGGCGATATCCGGTATTGCGCCCGTGGCCGCGGGGGAGCTGGAAGATGAAATCATCAGTTACATGGATTTCGCCACCGAAGCCGAAGGTATCCTGCTGCCGCAGCAACTGACCAAGGACGTGTTCCACGACATACACTTTGTCGACGTGCGCAGCGACGCGGCCCATGCGGCAGGCACCATTCCCGGTGCGGCCCATATCGAATGGCGCGAGGTGCCGGGGCGGCTGGACGAATTGCCGTTGGAGGGCACGGTTGTGTTGTTCTGCGACACCGGGGTACGGTCGTCACAGGCGACCTTTGCGGCCCGGCTCATGGGGCGGGGCAATGTTCTGGTGCTTCAATCGGGGTATCAGGGATGGCTGAAGGATGCGGCGTATAAGCCGGGCGAATGACGGGCTCATCGGAAGGCGGACAAACCCAGATGATCAAATGGATTGATATCCCTCCGGTGTGGCTGCTGCTGTGTCTTGGCGTGGCCTGGGCACAGGCAAACCACGCATCCTATGGGCTGGATTTCGGCGGTGCCTGGTCCGACCTTGTGGGCGGGCTGCTGGTGGGCGGTGGCGTTTTGCTGATGGCTTTGGCGGTGCATGAGATGCGCCGACAGAAAACAACGGTGATCCCGCACAAGACGCCCGCGCGCCTGGTGCAGTCGGGAATATTTTCACGCACGCGCAACCCGATTTACCTCGGGGATGCGCTTATCCTTGCGGGAATGATTCTGCGCTGGGACGCGGTATTGGCGCTGCCGCTGGTGCCGATCTTCGTCTGGGTGATTGAACGGCGGTTCGTCATACCTGAAGAGGACCGCATGCGCCGCACCTTTCGGGCCGATTTCGCCCGTTACGCGGGCAAGGTCCGGCGATGGGTTTAGGCAATATCGGCCAATAGGGCCAAGGGACGCCACGTAATCTTGCGCAAAATCCGCGTGGCCTGTAGTGCATCAACTGGAAAATGAACAAAACCATGCCGTTTTTGGCAAAAAGGGGGACCCAAGGGTGAAGATCGGAACACCTAAAGAGGTATTTGAAGGCGAGGCCCGCGTGGCCATGACGCCGGAAAGTGCACTCCAGCTTCAGAAGCTGGGCCACGAATGTGTCATCGAAACCGGAGCGGGGGCCAAGGCTGGCTTTACCGACGCGGCCTATGAAGAGGCCGGCGTCGAGGTGGTCAAGACGGGTGCCGCGCTTTTCAAGGCTGCGGATATCGTCGCCAAGGTGCGCCCGCCGTCCGAGGCCGAGGTCAAGCGTCTGAAAAAAGGCCAGACGCTGATTTCGTTCTTTTATCCGGCAGCCAATGAAGAGCTGATGCAGCAGGCCGCCGCCAAGGGTGCCACTGTGATCGCGATGGACATGGTGCCACGTATCAGCCGCGCGCAGAAGATGGACGCGCTGTCGTCTATGGCGAATATCGCGGGTTATCGCGCCGTGATCGAGGCAGGCAACAACTATGGCCGATTCTTTACCGGCCAGATCACCGCTGCGGGCAAGGTGCCACCGGCCAAGGTGCTGATCGTGGGGGCCGGTGTTGCCGGTCTCGCGGCAATCGGCGCGTCCACGTCTCTGGGCGCGATCACCTATGCCTTTGACGTGCGTCCCGAAGTGGCCGAGCAGGTCGAATCCATGGGGGCCGAGTTTGTTTACCTCGACTTCGAGGAAGAACAGCAGGACGGTGCGGCCACCGGCGGTTATGCCTCTGTGTCGTCGCCTGAATTCCGCGAAGCGCAGCTTGCCAAGTTCCGCGAGCTGGCACCGGATGTCGATATCGTCATCACCACGGCACTGATCCCCAACCGCGAAGCGCCCGAACTGTGGACCGAGGACATGGTCGCGTCCATGAAGCGCGGATCGGTCATCGTGGACCTTGCCGCTGAAAAGGGCGGTAACTGCAAGCTGACGGTGATGGACGAAAAGATTGTCACCGACAATGGCGTGACCATCATCGGTTACACCGATTTCCCCAGCCGGATGGCATCGCAAAGCTCGTCGCTCTACGCGACGAATATCCGCCACATGATGACGGATCTGACGCCCGAGAAGGACGGCGTCGTCAACCACAACATGGAAGACGATGTGATCCGTGGGGCCACCATCACCCACGACAAGGAAGTCACCTTCCCGCCGCCTCCGCCCAAGGTGGCCGCCATCGCGGCGCAGAAAAAACCTGAGGTCAAGGAACTGACCCCGGAAGAAAAGCGTGCGCAGGAAGTGGCCGCGTTCAAGGCGCAGACCAAGCAGCAGGTTACCTTGCTGGCCGTGGGCGGCGCGCTGCTGCTGAGCGTTGGTCTGGTTGCACCGGCCAGCTTCATGCAGCACTTTATCGTGTTCGTATTGGCGGTATTTGTCGGCTTCCAGGTGATCTGGGGCGTGGCGCATTCGCTGCATACGCCGCTGATGGCGGTCACCAACGCGATTTCCTCGATCATCATCCTGGGGGCCCTGATGCAGATCGGGTCCGGGTCATGGCTGGTGATCCTCCTTGCCGCGCTTTCGGTCTTTATGGCCGGGATCAACATTTTCGGCGGCTTCCTCGTGACACGGCGTATGCTCGCCATGTTCCAGAAATCCTAAGGAGTAGAGGACCATGGAATTCGGATTCACAACTGCCGCATATGTTGTCGCGGCTGTCCTCTTCATTCTGTCGCTGGGTGGCCTTTCGGGGCAGGAAAGCGCCAAGCGCGCCGTCTGGTATGGCATTGTCGGCATGGCGCTGGCGGTGTTCGCCACGTTGATCGGACCGGGGTCTGGCTTCTGGCTGGCCTCCGTTGTGCTGATCGCGCTGGGCGGGGCCATCGGCTACCAGCTCGCCAACCGGGTGCAGATGACCCAGATGCCGGAACTGGTGGCGGCGATGCATTCGCTGGTCGGTCTGGCGGCGGTGTTCGTGGGCTTTAACGCCGATATCGAACTTGGCCGCGTGCTGGCGATGGATGACACCGCGCGCAAGTCCCTCGAAGGGTTCGCGGCCCTTCTGGCCAAGAAATCCTCGGTCGAAATCGGCATTCTGCGCGTCGAAGCATCGCTCGGTATCTGGATCGGTGCCGTCACCTTTACCGGATCGGTCGTGGCCTATGGCAAGCTGGCGGGCAAGGTGAACTCGGCCGCAGTCAAGCTGCCCGGTGGGCATTTTCTGAACGCAGCCGCGGCGGCCGGATCGGTGATCCTGCTGCTCATGTATCTGGGTGGTTCGGGCAGCTGGACGCTGATCGGGTTGACCATTCTGGCGCTGTTCATCGGTTATCACCTGATCATGGGGATTGGCGGGGCCGACATGCCGGTGGTTGTGTCGATGCTCAACTCCTATTCCGGTTGGGCGGCAGCAGCGATCGGCTTCAGTCTTGGCAACGATCTGCTGATCGTGGTCGGTGCTCTGGTCGGGTCGTCCGGTGCGATCCTGTCCTACATCATGTGCAAGGCGATGAACCGTTCCTTTGTGTCGGTGATCCTTGGCGGCTTTGGCGGCACCTCTGGTCCGGCGATGGAAGTCGAGGGTGAACAGATCGCAATCGAGGCCGAAGGCGTTGCAACCGCGCTCAATGAAGCCGACAGCGTGATCATCATTCCGGGCTATGGCATGGCCGTCGCACAGGCGCAGGCAGGTGTTGCAGAACTGGTGCGCAAGCTGCGCGCACAGGGCAAGAACGTGCGTTTTGCCATCCACCCGGTGGCAGGCCGTCTGCCGGGGCACATGAACGTGCTGCTGGCCGAAGCCAAGGTGCCTTATGACATCGTCATGGAAATGGACGAAATCAACGATGATTTCCCGAATACTGACGTGGCGATCGTGATCGGGTCCAATGACATCGTAAACCCCGCCGCACAGGAAGACCCCAACAGCCCCATCGCCGGTATGCCGGTGCTGGAATGCTGGAAGGCCAAGCAGGTGTTCGTTTCCAAACGCGGCCAGGGCACCGGCTATTCCGGTATCGAGAACCCGTTGTTCTTCAAAGAGAACACGCGGATGTTCTACGGCGATGCAAAGGCCTCCATCGACAAGCTTTTGCCGATGATCGACTGATCCTCAGTCAGCCGAGCCAGAACAAGGGGCGTGCCGCGAGGCGCGCCCTTTTTTCGTGGCGGCTTTGCACATTGGAATTGGGGGGCTGCGCTGGTGTGGGGTCCAGCGCATGGGTTCCGTGGCGCTTGTATACCGTTGTGTTCTATTAAGGTAATGTTTTGAAATGATTTTTTCTTTGGAATGCCGGAGGTTTCAGTGTATCCCGACCCTGTAATCGCCGGGACCGTCTCAATGACCCAGATCCAAGATCATCCGCTTCGTTATCATTTGACAAACGAATTGCATGCGCGCCCGTTTCCGACGATGGATGCGCCGTGCACCGCTCTTTTCATAGCCATCAAACATGAAGGAGAGGCGGCGGTTCGGGATCGCCAGAAAGATCTCGAACATCTGATCGCGCTGCTTGATCGCCACGGTGCGCCGCATCCCCGGCCGGACGCCACCCATTATTCCGGCACCATCGGACGGCACCGGCTGAAATGGGAGCAACACACCGAGTTTGTGACCTACACCGCCTTCAGCGACGGGTTGGCCCAGCGGCCTTTTGATCCGGCTGATTTTGATGTCTTTCCCGCCGATTGGCTGGCCAAAGCACCGGGTCAGCGGATCACTTCGGCAAGTTTGCGCATTGATACACGGCCCGATGATGCGGTCATCTATGAACGGCTCGGGGAATGGTTCGTTCCCGAAAGCCTGGCCGTGTCGCAGGTTCTGGACGCCGCGGCGGTGGTCGGCGCGGATTTTCGCATTGATCCCGCCGGGCATCTTCGGTTTGCGGTTTTCGTCACGCCCGGCACCGGCAAGCGCCGCATCGGGCGCATCGTCCAGCGGCTGTGCGAGATCGAAACCTACAAGAGCATGTCGATGCTGGGATTTGCCCGCGTGCGCGAACTGTCGCCGCGCATCGGCGCGCTTGGCAACGATCTGACAGGCCTCACCGCTGAAATGACCGAAGGCGACACCCCCGCCGAGGTGACATTGCCCAAACTGCTGGCGATCTCGGCCGAGTTGGAGGCGATGGCGGCGCGGTCGTCGTTCCGGTTCGGGGCGACGGGGGCCTACGAGGCCATCGTGACCCAACGCATCGAAGCCCTGCGCGAGGTGCGCTTTGGCGGTGGGCAGACCTTTGCGGAATTCATGATGCGCCGTTATGAACCGGCGATGCGCACGGTCAATGCCACGCAGGGGCAGCTCCAGTCTCTGGCCGACAGGGCGATCCGGGCGGGCGATTTGCTGCGCACGCGGGTGGACGTGGAACGCAGCGCGCAAAACCAGAAACTGTTGGAAAGCATGGATCGCCGGGCCGATCTGCAATTGCGTCTGCAACACACTGTCGAAGGCCTGTCGGTGGTCGCCATCAGCTATTATGCCGTGTCTCTGGCGACCTACCTTCTGTATCCCCTCGCCACTGTGCTGGATCTCAGCAAGGGGGTCTTGGCATCGGCGGTTACTCTGCCGGTTGCAGGGTTGGTGTGGTTTCTGGTGCGTCGGATCCGGCGGAAGATCGGTTAAGCACCGCATCCATGATCCGCGCGCCCGCGACAATTGCCACCAGCGCCAGCAGCGCCGCCACGCCAAGTGTCGGAACACCCGCCAACCCGGCACCCACGGTGCAGCCGCCAGCCAGCACGCCGCCAACACCCATCATCGCCGCACCGCCAAGGTAACGTCCGGTCTGCGCGGGGCTGTCAAAGCTCTGCCAGCGGAAGCTGCCGAACAAGAGCGATGCCGCAAGCGCGCCAACCAGAACGCCGCCCAGCAGCCCCGCGCCAAACCCGGCGGGGATGGAGCTGGATGCCACCACAAAGAACAGGCTGTCCGCCGCAGGCGCGGTAAAGGACAGGCTTTCCATCGCGATCGGATCGAAATCGTCAAACAGCACATAGCCCGTGCCGACCCAACCCGCCGCCGCAAGCAATCCGATGACCGCCGCGCCGCTCAGGGCCAGCACGCCATTGCCGGATCGCAGCGCCAACGCCAGTGCGACCGCCGCGATGATCCCGGCCCAGAGCAGACCACCCCCCGGCAAGGCCGCAAGGCTGGCCGCGTCGCCCAGTGGCACCGAAACCTCGCCCAACAGGGTGCGCAGCGGGGCCAGAACGCCCTTGAGCGTGGCGTGGGCAACGATGGCGAACACGGTGATCACCAGCAATGCCCGCAGGTTGCCCGAGGCCCCCAGCACCATCAGCCGCGATACGCATCCGCGCGTCAGCACCATGCCCGCACCAAAGAGAATCCCGCCGGTGACAATCGCCAGCCACGGCAGATCGCCATTCACGAGCCGATGTCCGTCAAATGAGATATAGCCACCCCAAACGGCCAGTTGGGTGCCCAGCACCGCCACGGCCAGCGCGGTCGCCCAGACCCCGGCCGCCGCCCGTCGATCCGGCCCCGCAACCACCGAGCGGCGCAGACAGAAACCGGTGCGCTCTGCCAGAAAACCAAACAGAAGGCCCAACCCAAGCGCAAACAGAACGCTGGCCTCGCGCGGGGTGGTGTTTTCAAGACCAAGAGACTCGAACATCGGAAAAATCCTTGCTGAAGTAGAACATTGTTCCAATTGGAGCAGGATGCGCGGCGTATCAAGCGTCTTGACGGTCGAATGTTCCGTTCGAGTTGGAACAAATTTCTCATTTGCTAGGACGGAGCGGCATAACGTTTCGCTCAGGCGCTCAGGCTGAAAATTCCGGGCCAGCCCGGCCCGCTTTTCCACACGGGTGTTCTTATTTTTTCAACGGTCGCGAATGCGCGGGTCCAGCGCATCACGCAACCCGTCGCCCAGATAATTGACGCTCAGAACGGTCAGCGAGATGGCGATTCCGGGCAGAAGGACGCGTTCCGGGTAATCCTCCATCCGCAAAACCCCGTCTGCCAGAAGCTTGCCCCAGGTCGGAAAATCCGACGGGAACCCGACCCCCAGAAACGAGAGCGCGCTTTCGGTGATGATCGCCGTGGCCAGCCCGAGGGTTGCGGACACCATGATCGGCGACATCACATTCGGAAGAAGGTGCCGGGTGATGATCTGGCGGTCTGTCGTGCCGATCGACCGCGCGGCCAGAATGAATTCCCGTTCCTTGAGCGCCAGCACATCTCCGCGCACGATCCGCGCGGTCTGCATCCATGAGGTTATCGCCACGACCCCCACGATCAGTACAAACATCCCCATTTCCGGCCCAAAGCCGGACCGAAGCGGTTGCCGGAACAACGTCACCGCCACCAGCAAGAGCGGCAGGATCGGGAGCGACAGCGCCAGATCGGTCAACCGCATCAACCAGAAATCCAGCCGCTTGAAAAACCCGGCGAGCACGCCGATCGTCGTGCCGATGATCAGCGACAGCACCATTGCCGCCCAGCCCACCGCCATTGAGGCGCGCCCGCCCTCGATCAGGTTGGCAAGCGCGTCGCGCCCCAGCTGATCGCTGCCCAGCGGGCGATGCCAGCCGATCTTGGCGGACCCGTCCCAGAGCGCGGTCCAGATCGGGCGCATGTCTCTGTTGCGGATGTCGATCTTTTGCGGGTCCACCGTCCAGATATAGGGCCCAAGGACCACGAACAGGGTGATGAACACCAGAAAACCGCCGCCAAACACCGCGCCACGGTGGCGTTTGAACTGCTGCCAGACATCGGCCCAACGGCTGCGGGGGGCGGAGCGTTCAGTCATAGCGGATGCGTGGATCCAGCACGCCGTATAGAACATCCGCAATCAGGTTGAACGCCACGATCAGGATGGCAAAGATGAACGTCAAGGTCATGACCGTGGGAATATCGTTGGCAAACAGCGCGATCAAAAGCTGATAGCCCAGCCCGTTCACCCCAAAAACGTTTTCAGTAATGATTGCGCCGCCAAAGATTGACGGAATGCCCAATGCGATCACCGTGATCACAGGGATCATCGAATTGCGCAGCACGTGCACCATCACAACCACGAATTCCCGCAGCCCCTTGGCCCGCGCCGTGCGCACGTAATCCTGGTTGAGATTGTCGAGCATGGCAGACCGCATATAGCGGCTGATCTGGGCGGTGGTCTGGAATGCCAGCACCATGACCGGCAGGACCATCTGGCGAAGTTGAACCGTGAAGCTGTCCCAATCCACGACCGCGTGCATGGTGTCATAGGTCGAGGGCAGCCAACCCAGCTGGACCGCGAAAATCACGATCACCAAAGGACCGGTAAAGAAGGGCGGGATCGAAAATCCGATCATCGTGATAAACGTGCCCGATTGATCAAAGACCGAATATTGCCGGTAGGCGGAATAGATGCCGATCGGCAGGGCGATCAGAACCCCGACAACATAGGCCATTCCCACCACCCACATGGTCTGGGGCAGGGATTGCACCACAAGGTCCATAACCGGGCCGCGCGTCTGCCAGGAAATGTTGCGCAACTCGCCTTGATACAGGGCGGTATCGGGCAGCCAGCCCAAGACAAGGCTGTCGCGCGTCAGCCAGTCTATCAATACCTTGGGTTCCACCCAGAAGAACTGGACCAGCCACTTCCAATACTGAACGTGCAAAGGCTCGCCCAGCCCCAGCGCAACGCGCATCTTTTCCTTGACCTCGGGCGGCACGGTCAGCGGCACCTGCGCCATGGGATCGCCGGGGGCGAGGTGCAGCAAAAGAAAAATCACCAAGCTGATGAACAGCAAGGTTGGGACCGACAGGATCAACCGGCGGATCGTAAAGGTCAGCATGTGCAGGCCATTGCGCCCATTCGGGACACGCGGCAGGGACGTTCACAGCCACATCCGCAGGACCTGCGGCTGCCACGGGCGATCCCGGTCGGTGGCACCGCCCTTGCCATCAGTCGGTGTCGATCCGATACCAGTCGGCGACGTTCCACAATTCGGAATCCCACACATTGAGAACCACACCGCCAAGGCTGTGCGCATGGGCGGACAAGCGGCCGCGGTGCACCAGCGGGATCATCGCACCGTTCTCAATGGCCATATCGTTCAGCCGCTTTGCGATTTCGGCGCGGGCGTCCATGCCGGCGGTCTGGGTCAGATCGCTGTGCAGGGCGTCAAACCCGGCGTTGCAGAACCGCGCGATGTTTTCTCCCTGCCATTGGGTCTGCGGGCGCGGGGCCTTGTCGCACAGAAGGTTGCCCAGATAGGCTTGGGGGTCGGTGCCGTTAAAGGTATTGGCATACATCTGCACATCGGCATAAAACTTTTGCAGGGTGTCCGGGCTGCCCGGATCGCTGCCAAAAAAGACCGACGCATCAATGCTGCGCAATTCGGTTTCGATGCCGATTTCACTCCACCATTGTTTGATCAGCGCCTGAAAATCCTGTCGCACCGCGTTGGTCGAGGTCTGATAAAGGATACGGAGCGGGACACCGTCCTTTTCGCGCACCCCGTCTCCGTCGGTGTCAATGATCCCCGCCGCGTCCAGCATGGCGTTGGCCCCGGCGATGTCCTGTGTCGCGCATTGGAACTTGTCCGAATTATAGGCCGCCGGTGCGGGCACCCAGTTGCATGTCACCTTGCCCGCCTGACCATAGCCGATTTCGACCAGAAGCGGCCGGTCTATGGCCATGGACATGGCCTTGAAGACCGCCGGATCGCGCAGGAAGGGATGCGGATGGGCCGCAGTGGCGCGGTCGCCCTCGGGCAGGTCCGGGTTCGGGTCGGTCTGGTTCAGCATGATGCGTTCGACATAGGGGCCAAACCCCGCGACCGGCGAACCTTTGCCGCCCTTTTCCATCCGCGCGATCACATCGGGCGCAAGCTGGAGGTTCCACGCATAGTCGAATTCGCCGGTTTCCATCACCGCCCGGGCCGCTGCGGTTGCGTCTCCGCCGCCCTTGAACACAACAGACCCGAACCGGGGTTTCTCCGGGTCGCGGTAATTGGGATTGGCCGACATGGTGATCACGTCATTCGGCCTGAATTCATCCACCACGAAAGGGCCGGTGCCGATCGGAGCAAAATTGGCGTCGGTGCAGGTAGGGGCCTTGGCCCCCAGACAATCGGCGAATTGGGCGGCCTGAAGGATCGGGCTCTGGCCGCTGACAAACGGGCCATAGGGAAAAGGTGTCGGCTGATCGAATGTCACGACGACAGTCAGGTCATCCGGTGTGTCCACGCGGGCCACGCCATCAAACTGGGTGATCTGGGCGCAGCCACCTTCGGGATGCGTGCAGTAATCATAGGTAAACCTGACATCCCGCGATGTCAGGGGGCTGCCGTCCGACCAAAGGATGCCGGGGGTCAGCGTCCATGTGATCGTGGTCATGTCAGTCGAAATACCGCCATTGGCAAGGGTCGGCACCTCATCGACAAGCCAGGGTTCCAATGCACCGTTCTGGTTGTAGCGCGCCAAAGGTTCGAGGATCATGCTGGCGCTTTCCACGTCCTTGCTACCGCCTGAGAGGAACGGGTTCAGGATCGAGGGCGCCTGCCAATAGATGATGCGGACGGTGCCATCGACGCCCCGTTCGGCATGTGCCGCAGGCGCAAGAACCAGCGCCGCAGACGCACTCATCAGTATTGATCGAAAAATCATCATACGCTCCCATTTGGGCACAAACGTGCCTGGCATCGCCGGCAAAAGCGCGGCAGAAAATGCACCTGTCAGGGGATTTTCCTCGAAAGATCAATGAATTTCATTCACCCCCGGCTCTTGCGTCCGGTTCGTCCCCGCGTGAATGTTGTCTCATACGAAACCGAAGTGCCCAAAAATGCAAGCCCTTGCATCGCAATTCGCGGCCGCAGGATTTGACAGTGCCTCATTGCTGCCCGTAGCGTTCGCGGGCATGAACGGGGGAAACGGCGTGCGCGATCAGCCGATTGCAGAGGTTATTCAGCTCAAAGTAGAGTTTCAGACCAAGGACGGCCCCGTCGTCGGGGTCGAGGATATTTCCTTTTCGGTGGGGCCGGGGGAAACCCTGTGTATCGTCGGGGAATCCGGGTCGGGCAAGTCGGTCTCGTCATTGTCGCTGATGCGGCTGGTGGAATTTGGCGGCGGCACGGTGGCAGGCGGCAAGCTGTTGTTTGATCGCAAGGACCACGGGGTGGTCGATCTCGCCACTGCTGATCAGGACACCATGCGCCGTATTCGCGGCAACGACATCGGCATGATTTTTCAGGAGCCGATGACCGCGCTCAATCCTGTGTTTACCATCGGGCGGCAACTGACCGAAGGGCTGCGCCTGCATCGCGGAATGACGCGGGCGCAGGCGCGCGTGCGGGCGCTGGACCTTTTGCGTGAGGTGCGGATGCCGGAACCCGAACGCCGGTTGCGGCAGTTTCCCCATGAGCTGTCGGGCGGGATGCGTCAACGCGTGGTGATCGCGATGGCGCTGGCCTGCGCGCCACGCCTGCTGATCGCGGATGAACCGACCACGGCGCTGGACGTGACCATTCAGGCGGAAATACTGTCGCTGATCGACCGGCTCAGACGGGAAACCGGCACGGCGGTGATCCTCATTACCCATGATATGGCGGTGGTGGCGCAGATGGCCGACCGGGTGGTTGTCATGCATCGGGGCACCAAGGTCGAGGAAGGCGCGGTTCACGATATTTTCGCGCGGCCGCAGCATGACTATACCAAGGCGCTGCTGGCTTCAGTGCCCCGGCTGGGCGATATGCAGGGCAAAGCCGTGCCGGAACCACTGCCCCTGTCCGGCAGCGACACCCGGACCACCGCTCCGATACCGGGAACCGATGTGCCGCTTCTCAAGGTGCGTAACCTGACCACGCGCTTTGCCGTGCGCGGCGGGGTCTTGCGCCGAAAGGTGGCCAATCTGCACGCGGTCGAGGATGTGTCCTTTACCGTCAACAAGGGGCAGACGCTCAGCCTTGTCGGGGAATCCGGTTGTGGCAAGTCCACGGTCGGGCGATCCATCCTGCGTCTTGTTGCGCCCCTGTCGGGGTCAGTCGATCTCGACGGGGTTGAGATCACCGCGCTCGATCCGCCCGGCCTGCGCGCGGCACGGCGCGACATGCAGATGATCTTTCAGGATCCGTTTGCCTCTCTCAACCCGCAGATGCCGCTGGGCGATCAGGTGGCGGAACCGATGTGGAACTATGCCACCGCCACCGGCACCGAACTGGCGGACCGGGTGGCGATGTTGTTCGACCGGGTGCGCCTGCCGCGCAGCTTCATGCGCCGCTATCCTCATGAATTGTCCGGCGGTCAGCGACAGCGTATCGCCATCGCGCGGGCGCTGGCGCTGAACCCCAAGCTGATCGTTGCCGATGAGGCGGTCTCGGCGCTGGACGTTTCAGTGCAGGCAGAGGTTCTCAACCTGATGATGGAGCTTCAGGCCGATCTCGGCGTTTCTTTCCTGTTCATCAGTCATGACATGGCCGTTGTCGAGCGGGTCAGCCATCACGTGGCCGTCATGTATCTGGGCCGGATCGTTGAAATCGGGCCACGTCCGGCGGTGCTTGGCAATCCTCAGCACCCCTATACGAAGGCCTTGATAGACGCGGTGCCCATCGCCGATCCTGCGCGCCGCAAACGGGGCGGAACGCAGGGCAGGCCACCGATCCCGTCGCCGATCCATCCGGTGGGCCATGCGCCGGCCCCCTCGTCATACCGCGAAGTCGCGCAAGACCATTTCGTTTTGACTACTGACAGCGGATTTTCTGAAAAGTGAGGAACTAGCCGATGAGAGATATATACTGCGCTGTCACCGATCCGGAATGGTTTACGTTTCTTTCTAAGCAATCGAATTTGCGTGAGGTGAATTTTTGGAAACCATCGCCTAAAGCATTTAAGGCTGTCGAGGAAGGCTCGCTTTTCGCATTCAAGCTTAGGGTCAGGACTCATAGCCAGTAGATGACGGTTGCTGCGAGGGCGATGGCTGAGAGGAAGACCTTGGGGCATCTATCGTATCGAGTTGCCACGCGTCG
>JAUIAS010000054.1 GCA_030425395.1 Alphaproteobacteria bacterium | reverse complement strand
GACGTGGCGAATGCCGCTGCCTGCCAATCCACGATAGAGCGCGATCGTATGCACACCCGGTATCCCAAAGACAGTATCCACGCCCCGCGCGCAGAGATGCGCAACCAAATCTTCTCCGACAGTCGCCATGCCAGTTCTCCGTTGATCCTGCCCACCTCAGGGCGCGATTATTTCGACGCGGGTAATGGTTCGGTCCATGGAACGGGCCAACGCGGTCAATGCGGTCAGGTGGTTGCCCAAGACATAGGACGCATGAAATCGCGACGGCGCGCGCAGCCAGAGTATGGCCTCTGCATGGGTTTCACAGATCAACCCGGCGAACCACGCGTTATAAAGCGCTGCGTCCTGTCGGAACAATGCGCTTTGCATTTTGGACCAAAGGCCATTTCCTTCTTCGGGCGCGGGGAATGATATAACGTTAGCATCCGGTTTGACAGGCTCGGTCTTTTCGCCACCCATCCTGTGTTCAAAATCCGGCCCGACCCGTGCCCAGGATGGGCGTGTCGTATCTGTGATTGCGTCGATATCCAGCGTGTAAACAGATACGCGCCCTCTTGCGGCGGGACGCTTGATCTTGATCCATCCCATGTCGCGCAGCTTGGCCATTTCGCGTTTGACCGATCTGGGGTCAATTCCCCACATGCGTGCGATTTCCTGTTGGCCGATACTCAGCTCGCCGTTCTGCCAGTTATACCGTGCCACGATAAGAGTGATGAACCGGAGCGTCAGGCGTTCCAGCCTGCGATTGTCGCCACAGGCATGGACTCCGAGAGCCGTAAGGATATCATATTTCACGACTGAGGCATTACGCCCCTGAGCCTGCGCGATCCGCATCTGCTTACCCTTGTCCAAGTGGACTTTGTTGTCTGCCTCTGGCGGGCTGTTGGTGTCTTCCCAACGTTTTTCCCGACCTTGAACCGATTTACGTTGAGAATTCCGATTCTGTCAACAGGAGCCGTCACTTGCGCTTTGCCCCCAATCCAATTGAATGAAATGAAAAGGGTTCTTTGGTAAAGGGGGACATGCAGTCTGTCCCCTTAGGTGGGGTCTTTTGTCCCCTCAATGGGCGGTGGTGGACGATTTATGTCCCCCCAACATCTGGCGTCCAGACCTAAGCAGGCGACCAGTCGGATGCCCATCGCCGAATCGGGTTCAGAGCCTGTCTGGCCTTGTTTGGCCTGTGTTTAAGCCGGATCTGATTTCCCCGCGGGGAAATCGCCCTCTGATAAGATTTCACATTTGATAATATGTCAAATTCAGCGTATTTCAGGAAATGAGCAGATTTAGCGTTGAGGTATTCGATGTTCGGACACAAGGATCTCTTGTCGTTGCGCGATAATTCCCTGCGGATGCAGGGGTGGATCAGGCAACAGACATTCTCACCCGCCAATGAAAAGATGCTGCGCCGGTTCTCGTCCTGGGAAGTTGCGGAGCTGATCTTCAAGGTCAACCAGAACACATTTCGGGGGCGGCTGGCCTCTGAACCCGGACTTCCCAGCGGGGAAATCGAAGCGGAAGGGCGGCAGCGGTGGTTCTCTCTTGAAGAGGTGAACGAACTGCGTCGCAAGATGAAGATCAACCGCAAGAGCCTTCTGCCCCACAGGCCCAAGGGCAAGCGGGCGGTGCGCGCGGCGATAGCCAACTTCAAGGGCGGTGCGGGCAAATCCACGGTGGCGTTGCACTTTGCCCATGCCGCCGCGCTGGATGGGTATCGAGTGCTGGTTGTCGATTTCGATCCACAGGCAACGCTGAGCCATTCCATGGGTCTGTCGGATGTGTCCGAAGAACACACCGTCTGGGGTATCATGGCGCGCGACCTGATTCATGAAACCGATCGGATGAACGCGCGCGTTGCCGGGGCGGAAAGCGGAAGGCGCATCGCGCCGCGCCGCCTGCCCGCCTCGATCTCGGGCACCGGCCTTGGCGATCTGCGTGTCAGCGATTTCATCAAGCCGACATGCTGGCCCACGATTGATATCGTGCCCTCCTGTGCGAATGCGGCTTTTGTCGAATTTGCCTCCGCCCAGTATCGGCACCTCAATCCGGACTGGAGCTTTTTCGCCGCGGTGTCCCGCTGGCTCGATGCGTTGCCGGACGACACCTACGACATGGTGATTTTCGATTGTCCCCCGGCAATCGGGTATCAATCCATGAACGCGGTTTTTGCCGCGGACGTGCTCTATGTTCCGTCCGGACCGGGATATTGGGAATACGATTCCACCACATCCTTTATCGGCCAATTGTCCGAGGCGTTGGCGGATCTGGCTGATTTCGGGCCGGGTTTCCCCGTGGGGAAAATGAAGCTTCCCAAGGAATTTCTCGATGTGCGGTTCCTGCTGACACGATATGAGCCCGGCAATGAATTGCACCGCGCGATGCGGGATGCCTTTGGAAAAGTGTTTGGCGAGCGTCTGACGCAGCACCCGATTGAACACACCCGCGCGGTTGAACAATCCGGGCGCTTCTTGTCGTCGGTCTATGAAATTGATTACCGCGACATGACGCGGGAGACGTGGCGACGTGCGCGCGCTACGTTTGATAAATCTTATGAAGAATTCAGGACACATATCCACGCCGCATGGGACAAGATGGAGGATGACCAATGACCAAGAGGCGCCGTGTATTTGATATCGACCTGCCGGACGAAGAAACCGGCCCGGCCGTGACGACCCCTGCCCCGGCACCGGATACGGGCGCTTTGCGTCGGGGCCCGATGGCGGCGGCCATCGAGGAAACGTCGCAATCGCTGCGGGACCGGGCGGCGGTCGAGGATGAAATTCGTGCCGAGAACGACGCGCTGGCCCACGAGTTTGTTCGCCTCAAGAACCTTGGCCTGATCACGGATCTGATTTCGCTGAACAAGATCCGCGCAACCAAGCTGACGCGCGACAGGATGCAGGACGGCGACCATGAGATCGAGGGGCTCAAGGAGTCCATCCGTGCGATTGGTCTGTCCAACCCTATCCGCGTGGAACCGACCGATGACGGGGGGTATGAGCTTGTTCAGGGATGGCGGCGCCTTAAGGCGTTTCGTGAACTGCGCGACGAAACCGGAGAAGAGCGGTTTGCGCATATTCCTGCCGGGCTTCTTCCCCGCGGGGAAACGCTGGATAGTCTGTATCGCCGGATGGTGGACGAGAACCTTGTTCGCAAGGATATCAGTTGGGCCGAAATGGCGACGCTGGCGCAGAACTATGCCGAGGATGAAAACACGTCTGCGCCGGATGTGGATACTGCGGTGAACCAGCTTTATGCCTCGGCCAGTCCGCAGAAGCGGTCTTATATCCGGCGCTTTGCGCTGTTGTTGAGCTCGCTTGGAACGTCGCTGAGGTTTCCCGAAGCGATCCCGCGCGCCTTGGGGCTTGAACTGGCTGGCCTGCTTGAGGGGGAGTTTGACAAATGCGTCCAGCTTAGCTCGGAACTGTTGTCGCGACCCGAAAGGGACGCCGAGAAGGAGGTCGCCATTCTCAGGGAATATCTGGCGGTGCAAAGACAATCCGGCGCGTCTACGTCGTCGAGTTCTCCGCGCGGTCGTCCGGCGCGGCGCGGCAAGACGACCCTTCGCATGGAGCTACCGATGGGCGCGGTGAAATGTGTGGCGCAGTCGGGTAAGGTCGAATTGCAGCTTGATCAGGACTTTTCCGAGATTGACCGCGCGCGTCTGGAGGCGGCCGTCGAGGCGTTCTTTACCGCGTTGGACTAAGCTGATTTCCCCGCGGGGAAATCAGCGCCTCACCAAGACAATCGCTTTTGATAAAGCCGCCTCGCAGTTTTGCGGGGCGGTTTTCTTTTTGAAGCAGAGCAGCCATCGTCGATTTCCCCGCGGGGAAATCGGGGCCGGTTGCATGTGGATTTCCCCGCGGGGAAATCGCGCCGCACCGCGCTGTTGAATGAGAAGGGTGGCTGGCTGGCTCCATGCGCTTGGCCGCCATTCATGGTTTGACCCGGTAAAAGATGTTCCAAGGGCCGGTGACAAACCAGAAATTTCGCGCCTGATAGCCGGGTGGATTTCCCCGCGGGGAAATCGACAAGAAGGCAGCGTCTCGACATGATATAACGTGACAACCGAACCAAAAAGGCGACATGACGGAGAAGCCGCAAATATCGCCACTTTATTTGCCGAGACGGAGCGCATAAAACTGCCGCAACGCCGTTACAGGAAACACACAGAAAATGGCCATTCCTGACCTTTCAACCGTATTTCGCGCCGAAGTGGTGGCTGCGCGATTGGAAGGGGCGCTGCGGGCCGATGCGGATCTGGCGGCAAGCTGGCGGGCCGCTGCTGGGGTTCAGGAAGCCTGCGCATCAGTTTGGCTGGAGGACTTGCCAGTCAGCCCTGATGCCTTGTTGTGCCGTGGGTTCCGTGGCGAAATGGGTGATCCGGATCAAGACCGCGCGTTGATCGCAGGGGCGGCGATGTTGCGCGGACTGCATTCCCCCGGCGACCTGTTGCGCGATCCGCGTGCGGTGTTGGACCGGATTTGGACGCTCGCGTGTGGGTCAGACATGGGGCGCGCGCCGTTTGGACAGTCTAACCAGGAGTTAATTCAGGAGGCGCTGCGCGAAGCCGACAGCCCGATTCTGGGCGCCGTCGCTGTGGCGCAGGTGGTGAGCGCCGCGACTGAGGGACGCGCGCCGTCTGCGGAGCGTCTGGCGTTTGTTGCCGCGGATCACGCCTTGCGCGGGTCGGGACGTTTCATGGCAGGCGAGGCGGAACCGCATGAGCTGGTCGCGGCCCCGCGCGGGTTGTGGGTGGTGCAGCCGTCCGTGGGGCTGACAGAGCATGGATTCCGGCTGTGGTCGGTTAACCGGCCCGAAAGGGTAGGGGAGTTGCTGACGGGGTTGACGCGGGCGCTGGAGAGGGCGCTGGGGGCGTTGGCGCTGCATCGCAGGTGGCTGGATGCGGTGCGCGGCAAGGCGGCCACGGCGCATGGAAAATCGCGACTGCCGGATTTGGCGCGGTTGTTGATGACGCGCCCGATCGTCACCAGCGGCGATGTCGCGGCGCGGTTGTCGATGTCGCCGCGGGGGGCGTTGTATCTGGTGGAGCGGGCCGAGGATGAAGGGCTGATTTCCAAGATCACGCCGCGCAGCACCTATCGTGCCTGGGCGACGGTGCCGCTGGCGAGCATGATAGGGCGTGGATAAGCCGGAGGGTCAGCCCCCCTTGAGCCGTTGCATCAGGAAGATTTCGTTTTCCGGGGTCACGGGGTGGTGGCGCGAGGTGGTCATGTCTCCGTCTATGACGACCGAGACCCCGCCCTGAATCAGCGGTGCCAGACCGGGATGCGCCGCGCAGAGCGCATCCAGAGCCTCGCCCACGGTTTCGGCATTGACCTCAACCACTTCTGCGCCGCCGGTAAGGCGACGCAGACCGGACCACAGGTGCAGCGCAACCGTGGCCATGATCAGCCCTTGAGCGCGGCCAGAACCTTGGCCGGGGTCATGGGCAGGTGCCGCAGGCGCGCACCAGTGGCGTGCTGGATCGCGTTGGCGATAGCGGGCAGGGGAGGGGTGATCCCGGTTTCGCCCACACCGCGCACGCCGAAGGGATGGCCGGGGTTCGGCACCTCGACGATGACGGTGTCGATCATCGGCAGGTCAGAGGCCACGGGCACACGGTAATCGAGGAAAACAGGGTTCGCGAGGCGGCCCTGATCGTCATAGACGTATTCTTCGTTGAGCGCCCAACCGATGCCTTGGGCGGCACCGCCCTGATATTGGCCTTCGACATAGGAGGGATGGATCGCGCGGCCCGCGTCCTGCACCACGAGATAACGCAGGATCGTTGTGCGGCCAGTTTCCGGGTCCACCTCAACATCGACGACATGGGTGCCAAAGCTGGCACCGACGCCGTCAAGGTTACCTTCGTGGTGACCCGAGATCGGACCGCCTGTGCTGCCCATCTTGCCGGCGATTTCGGCGATGGACATCGGAGGAAACTTGCCCGCGTTGGGGCCTGCGGGCTGGGCGGCCCCGTCGACCCATTCCACGGCCTCGGGGTCGATGCCCCATTCATTTGCCGCCCGGCGGCACATTTCCCCGATGGCCTGTTCGGCCGCGACAACTGCCGCCTTGCCGCTGGCAAAGGTGGCGCGGCTGCCGTGGGTGGGTTCGTTCACGCCAAGCGCGCCGGTTTCCACCACGTTGACGCGGACGTTTTCATAGGGGATTCCAAGGGTTTCGGCAGTCATCAGCGCAATGGAAGCGCGGCTGCCGCCAATGTCTGGCGTGCCGACAGACACCTGTGCGGTGCCGTCCTCGGAGATCGCCATGGACACGGATGTTTCGCCGCCATGGTTGAACCAATAGCCCGCCGCGGCGCCGCGCCCCTGATTTGGGCCAAGCGGTGCGGCAAGGTTCGGGTGCGCTTTGGTCGCTTCAAGAACTTCGGTCAGCCCGATTGACCCGAATTTGGGCCCATAGCTGGATTTGTCGCCCGATTTCACCCCGTTCTTGAGACGCACGTCGATCGGATCGAGCCCCAGTTCGCGGCACATTTCGTCCACGAGGCTTTCGACCGCGAAGGCACCCATCGGTGAGCCCGGAGCGCGGTAGGCGGCACATTTTGGGCGGTTGGCGAGCACGTCATAACCGATGTGGGCAACGGCGGGCAGTTTGTAGGGGGCAAAGGCGCAGTAGAGCGCCATATCCACCGGCGCGCCGGGGAAGGCGCCGCCCTGCATCCGGAATTCGGCGCGGGCTGCTGTCATGGTGCCGTCGCGGGTCATCCCGATCTTGACGTCCATTGATGCCGAGGCGGTCGGGCCGGTGGCGCGCAGCACTTCGGCGCGGCTCATCACCAGTTTGACCGGTTTGCCGCCTGCCTTGCGCGAGAGTGCAAGGCTGAGCGGTTCCATGAAGATCGTTGTCTTGCCGCCGAAACCGCCGCCGATTTCCGACGGTGTCACGCGCAACTGGGATGTTTCCATGCCCAGAACCGCCGAGCACATGCGGCGGATGAACCATTGGCCCTGAGTGCAGACCCACATTTCGCCTTTGCCGTCTTCGCCAAGCTGGCCCATGCAGGCGTGAGGTTCGATATAACCCTGATGCGCGGCCTCGGTCTTGTAGCTTTTCTCGCATACGAGATCGGCCTTGGCGAAGCCGTCCTCGAGGTCGCCGTGCCCGAATTCCATATAGCGCACCACGTTCGGCGCCATGCCCTCCGGCACCGATGCATCCGCCGATCCGGGACGGATTGCGGGGGCGTCGGGTTTGATTGCGTCGTCCACGTCGATGACATGGGGCAGAACCTCGTATTCGACTTCGATCAGGCGCGCGGCGTCATTGGCCAGAAGCTGCGACGTGGCGGCAACCGCGGCGACCGCGTGCCCGTCATAGAGCGCGACATCCCCGGCCATGGTGTTTTCCTGAAGATTCCAGTCTTCCCCGGTCAGCCCGGTGGGAAAATCGGCGCGGGTCACCACCGCCTTGACGCCTTCGAGCGCCTCGGCTTTGGACGTGTCGATGCTGAGGATACGGGCATGGGCATGGGGGCTGCGCACGACGGCGGCCCAAAGCATCCCCGGCGCGGAAATGTCCGCACCATAGCGGGCGCGGCCCGTAACCTTGTCCAGACCATCGGGACGGTCGGGGCGGGTGCCCACCAGATTGTGAACGTTGAATTCATCTTTTGCCATCACGCAGCCTCCCCACGCATTTCAGCGGCCGCATCCTGTACGGCGCGAATGATCTTGTCATATCCAGTGCAGCGGCACAGGTTGCCCGCCAGCCAATACCGGATTTCGGTTTCCGTCGGGTTGGCGTTTTCCTCAAGCAGCTTTTTCGCCGCCACCAGAATGCCCGGTGTGCAGAACCCGCATTGCAGCGCGGCGTGCTCTACAAATTTGCGTTGCAGCGGGTGCAACTGGGTATCGCCGCCCATGCCTTCGATGGTTTCGATCTGCGCGCCTTCGGCCTCAACCCCGAGCACGAGGCACGAACACACCAGCGTGCCGTTCATCGTGACAGAGCAGGCACCGCAGTCGCCTGTTCCGCAGCCTTCTTTTGAGCCGGTCAGCCCCAGAGAATTGCGCAGCGAATCCAGCAGGGTTTCGCGCGGATCGGCGAGAAATTCCACGGGGTCGCCGTTGACGGTTGTTGTGACGTGAACCTTGGTCATGCGTTTTCTCCCTTGGCGCGGCTATAGGCGATGCGCGCGGCGCGTTTCGCCAGAACGCCGGCGACTTCGGTGCGGAATTCGACAGTTCCGCGTTTGTCAGTGATCGGGTTGCAGGCGGCTTCGGCAGCCGCGACCAGCGCGGCGATGGCCGCGTCGTCAAGCGTGGTGCCGATGATCGCATCGGCTGCTTCGGGCACAAGAACAACGGTGGGTGCCACGGCACCAAGCGCCACGCGTGCCTCGGTGATTGTATCACCGTCAAGGCGCAGGTTTACCGCGCAGCCAACCACGGCGATATCCATTTCAGTGCGTGGAATGAACCGCAGATAGGCATCACCACCGTTGCTGCCACGCGGGGGCAGGGTGATGGCCGATACCACTTCGCCTGCCGCGAGCGATGTCTTGCCGGGGCTGACGGGAATATCCTCGACCGGGACGGTGCGCGTCCCGTTGGGGCCGGTGATCGTGACGGTGGCACCCGCGGCGACAAGGCCGGGCACGGAATCGGCGGCGGGCGAGCCGTTGCACAGGTTGCCCACCAGCGTTGCGCGGCCCTGAATCTGGGTTGAACCGACGAGTTCCATGCCTTCGACAACGCCGGGCCAGTCGGCGCACAGATCGGCGTGACCGCCCAGACGAATGCCGGGCACTGCGACGCCGATGTGCCAGCCGCCATCTTCGGTGCGTTCTATGGCATCGACGCCGGAAATCTTCTTGAGGTCGATCAGGTCATCGGGCTGGACCATGCCCGCCCGAAGCTGGACAAGGACATCCGTACCGCCTGCAAGAAACCGTGTCAGGCCGGATGCCGAGGCCGCAAGCCGGGCGGCGTCCTCGAAAGTGGACGGTGTGTGATAGCGCATTTCATCTCCCCTTGGTTGGGCCGCACGGGCGCGGTTCCTAACCTCGTAATAAAGCGAGCCTGCACGCATGGGCGTGCAGGGTGCTGACGCACAACGTCTAGGTAGAGGCGGAATTTCAGTCAACCAGCCGCGTGCGGATGAATATGCGAAAAGGCCGCCTGACCGGGGCGATCCGGCTTTCTAAGAAGCCGAACCATTGCGGATGACGAGCACTGCGAAAAGCGCCATATCCGCAAACAGGATCAGGGAGCTGATTGCGGCGATGGGTTCGCCAACCGGTTTACCGGAATGGATCAGGGCAATGCCTATTGCGATCGTGAGCGACGCCAGAAGCCAGACCGACACCTGAAACCGGGGGAGCTTGCCGGTGTCCAATGTGGCGTTCTGTCGATAGAACAGGCCCATGAGGAACAGCGATACCCAGCCCAGAAGATTGAGATGCGCGTGACCCGCTGACGTTGCGTGATCGTGGCTCATAGCCATTGCGATGCCCCAGCCCATACCAGTCAGCGCGACAAGAACAGCCCCGGTAAACGCGATGCGTGATGCGGTCATGATAGCTTTCCTTCGGTGTTGGCCATTGCGCGGCGCACACCACAGGCGCGGTGGGATGTCTTGCGGGCATTGGCGTGTCGGGCAGGGCTTGTGAAGCAGTCTGCTGTCCCTTCATACTCCGATCAGGCACTCAGGCCAAATTGGGAAATCGTATCGGAGGTATCAGCGCGGTGAATTTTGCGACCTTCGACCTCAATTTGCTCAGGGTGTTTGACGCGTTGCTGCGCGAGCGCAGCGTGACCCGTGCCGGTGATCTGATCGGGCTGAGCCAGTCTGCAGTGAGCAACGCTCTGTCGCGCTTGCGGCACCATTTTGCCGATGAATTGTTTGTGCGGCGCGGCAATGACATGGTGCCGACGCCGCGGGCGGAGGGGCTCGCCCGGCCAATCCAGCAGGCCCTTGCCCAGATCGAAGGCGCGGTGTCGGAAGAGGCGGAGTTTGATCCCGCACAGGTCGACCGCATCTTTACCCTGTGCGGCGCTGATTTCTTTTCGCTGCTGTTGATGCCGCGGCTTCGGGCGCGGGTTGCGGCGGTGGCTCCGCGCGCCGTGTTGAGGATGGTGGATGGCGCGGCGGGTGACGTGGCCGGTTTGCTGCGCGACAGCGTTGTCGACATCGCGCTTGAGCGAGACATGGACATTCCTGCGGATTGGGTTTCGAGCGCGGCGCTGTTGCAATCGCCGTTTGTGGCGGTTGCGGCGCGTGGCAACCCGGTGATTGCACGGGCTGGAACTGTCGAGGGGGACTCGCTGTCGATCGACACGTTTTGCGCCGTGCCGCACGCGCTGAGATCGGCGGATGGCAGCCTGAGTGGAATCGTCGATGAGGTGCTGGCCGGGGTGGGCCGAAACCGGCGTGTTGCGCTCGCCTTGCCGCATTTTCATGCCGTGGCCGTCTCGGTCGCTACCAGTGAGATGATTGCAGTCATTCCCGAACAGAGCGCGCGGGAGGCGGCGAAATCCCTTGATCTTGCGATTTATCAACCGTCGGTTCCGATCCCGTCGCAGCCGCTTCGTCTTTACTGGCACCGTCGACATGACCGGTCACCGGTGTTCGGGTGGTTGCGCGAGCAGGTGTTCGCGGCAGTCGAACAGATGCAGAGGGAAACGACGGGAAAAGCGGGCTGAAAGCCGCGCGGGCAGGGGGGTGCGACCATTGCGCGGCGGGTGTCGGGTGGACATTTTGTGCGCAACCCCTTAGGTGGGCAGCTTTGGCGCGCCGCAGTGGCCCGCCCGCCTTTGGATGTTCCCCACATGATACCGACCCTTTCCGAAGCTCTTGCCGAACGCGGCTATGAGTCCCTGACCGATGTTCAACAAGCCGTCACCGCGCCCGACCTTGCGGATGCGGACCTGCTGGTCTCTGCACAGACCGGATCGGGCAAGACCGTGGGCTTTGGTCTGGCGATTGCCGGGACGCTGATGGGCGAGGAAACGCGGCTGGGTCTGGCGGGTGCGCCGCTGGCGCTGGTCGTGGCACCGACGCGTGAACTGGCCTTGCAAGTCCAGCGCGAGCTTGGCTGGCTATATGGCAAGGCGGGTGCGCGGGTGTCTTCGTGCATTGGTGGTATGGACGCGCGCGATGAACGCCGTGCGCTTGAGCGTGGGGCGCATATCGTGGTCGGCACACCGGGGCGCCTGTGTGATCATATCAAGCGCGGCAATCTGGATTTGACCGCGATCCGTGCCATCGTTCTGGACGAGGCGGACGAGATGCTTGATCTCGGGTTCCGCGAGGATCTTGAATACATGCTGGGGCAGGCCCCGACCGAGCGGCGCACCCTGTTGTTTTCGGCCACGGTGCCGCCAGCGATCGGCGAACTGGCCAAGACGTTCCAGCGCGACGCGGTGCGTGTTACCACGCTGACACGTGGTGAGCAGCACAGCGATATTTCCTATCAGGTGGTGCAGGTGTCCCAGCAGGATACCGAGAATGCGATCATCAACCTTCTGCGGTTTCATGATGCGCCGACTGCGCTGGTTTTTGCCAATACGCGTGCAATGGTGGCGCGTCTGGTGGCGCGTCTGTCCAATCGTGGATTGGCCGCGGTCAGCCTGTCGGGCGAATTGAGCCAGCAGGAACGGACCCATGCGCTTCAGGCGATGCGGGACGGGCGCGCACGGGTTTGTGTGGCGACCGATGTTGCGGCGCGGGGAATTGACCTTCCCAATCTGGATCTGGTGATCCACGCGGATCTGCCCACCAATACTGAAACGCTTTTGCACCGGTCAGGTCGGACGGGCAGGGCAGGGCGCAAGGGTATTTCGGCCCTGATTGCGCCGGACAAGGCCATGGGCAAGGCCAAGCGCCTGTTGAAATGGGCCAAGATCGACGCCGAATGGACTTATGCGCCGACGCCTGATGAAATCCTGTCGCTGGATGAAGCGCGGCTCATCGGTGATGAAGAGATCTGGAAAGACGCACCGAGCGACACCGAGGCGGCCTTTGCTGCGCGCCTGCTGGCCGAACACGGACCGGAGCGGATCGCGGCGGCGTGTCTGCGGCTCTATCGGGCGCGGCTGTCGGCGCCTGAAGAACTGAATGCGCCCGGAGATATCGGTAAACGCGTTGAGCGTGCCCCCTTTGGCCCGTCGGTCTGGTTCGAGCTTTCGGTGGGGCGTGATCGCAACGCCGAGGCCCGTTGGCTGTTGCCGCTGTTGTGTCGTGCCGGGAACCTTGAGAAGGCCCATATCGGCAAGATCCGTATCGAGGGTGAACGCAGTCTGGTCGAGGTGGCCGAAGCGGCTGCCGGGCCTTTGGCGCAGATGCTGCAGAGCAACGATATTCTGGAAGACGACATTTCCGCCCGAAAACTGGACAAGGCCCCGGAAGAGCGCCCACGCGGGCCCAAGCCCGACCGCGCGCGCGCCCCTCACCGCAAGGGACCGCGCGAGGATGGCGACCGGGCCGCTTACAAACCCCGGAGCACCCCCGAAGCCGAGCCAGCAGAGGCCGCCGACCCGGTGGTCAAGGCGGTGCCCGCGCGGCCCAAGGACAAGAAAAGCTGGGACAAGCCTAAAGGCGACAAGCCGTTTGACAAAAAGCCCCGCGACAAGAAACCCGGTGACAAGAAGCCATGGGACAAACCCAAGGCAGACCGCCCCAAGGACAAAAAGACCGGCGAGAAGAAATCCTGGGACAAGCCCAAGGGCAAATCCGACTATGCCGCGAAACCCGCGACCGGGAAATCCGGGTATGCCAAGCCGGGTGCCAAGCCAGCGGGCAAACCCGCTGCATCCAGCACGGCGCGGCCCGGTGCTGCGGATACTTCAAAGCGGATGGAGCGACCGGGCGGACCCAAGCGCGCATCGGGGGCTAAATTCGCGCGTGGCGGAAACCAGCCCCCGCGTCGAAAGGGTTGATCGGGCTTGGGCCCAGAAAAACGTGGGCCCAGAAAAACATCCGGTTTGGTGAAACTTTAATTCGGTGTCGGTCGTGTCTGCATGCGTGGGTCCAACGGACCTGTTGCAACGATAACGATGGGAGACATCAAATGAAGACCGTTCCAATGACCGCAGCGTTTATCCTTTGGGCCGGAGCCGCTTTCGCGGCGGGGCATGGCATGACGCCGTCAGTCACCGCGTCGGATCAATCTGTTGAAGGCGGCGTCGTGACTGCTGAAAGCGTGGTTGCCGGGGCGAATGGCTGGCTCGTTGTTCACCGCACCGGAATGGACATGAAACCCGGTCCGGTTGTCGGTCATGCACCGCTTCGCAAGGGTGACAACATGGATGTGGCCGCGATCCTGACCGAAGAGGTCAAGGCCGGTGAGATGCTGATGCTGATGGTTCACGGCGAAGAGGGTGGCATGGCCACCGGCATTTTCGAATACACGCTTGGTGCCAAGGAAGACGGACCGATCCGCGTGGATGGCGATCTGATCATGACGGTCGTGACCGCCCAGTAACCGGGCCGTTCGCTGCTCCGGAACACATGAAAAATCAGAAACCTGCGGGGCCAGCCCTGCGGGTTTTTTCTGGAACGTGTGGTGGGCAATGCTAGGTGTTGAGTATCGTGCAACGGGGAACACAGATGGCGTCATTGGCGGAGATCGAAGCGATGATCGCGCGTATGGCCCTTGGCGACAGGCAAGCTTTTTCTGCGTTGTATGATGCCACCGGCGCGAAACTTTTTGGCCTTTGCCTACGTGTCTTGAATGACCGCGAAGAGGCGGAAGACGCGTTGCAGGAGGCTTTTGTAAAAATCTGGCGGAACGCAGATCGCTATGCCGCGAATGGGCTGAGCCCGATGACCTGGCTGATTGCGCTGACGCGCAATACGGCGATTGACCGGCTGAGGGCGCGTCGCAGGCATCCCGACGGCGATGACGGGATCGAAGACATGCCGGCCCGCACGCCCACACCCGAAGCGGCAGCAATTGCCGCGTCCGAGGCCAAGCGGATCGCAACCTGTTTCGAGGAATTGGAAGACGTGCGCGCACAGGCTGTGCGGGGCGCGTATCTTGATGGAATGACCTATCAGGAACTTGCGCAACGCCATGATGTGCCCCTGAATACGATGCGAACCTGGCTGCGCCGCAGCCTTTTGAAACTGAAAGAGTGCCTGAGCCGATGAGCGACGCAGTGGACCGAGACGACGATCGCGCCCTAGCGGGCGAGTTCGTGCTGCGTCTGATGGACGACGAGATGCATCGCGCCTTTGCTGCCCGCGTTGCGGCGGAACCGGAACTGGCCCGGATGGTTCGCGACTGGGAAGAAGACCTGGCCGGGCTGGCCGAGGCGGTGCCAGAGGTCGCTCCGCCGCCCCGGATCAGGCAGCAGTTGCGCACCCGTCTGTTCGGTGCCGACAGTCCGCGCCGGTCGTGGTTTGGATTGCGGCTTTGGGGGGCGGTTGCGGCGGCGGCGCTGGTTGCGGTGTTTGTCTTGGTGCAGGTGCAGACCCCGACAGCCCCGGATCTGGTCGCCGAGATCGCGGCAGAAGATCGCGGTTTGGTTTTGCGAGCGGCCTATTCCGAGGACAACGCCCGTCTGACGGTGGATCGGGTGGCCGGAGACATTCGGGAGGGGCGCGCGCAAGAATTGTGGTTGATTGCCGAAGGGGCGGCACCGGTGTCGCTGGGGCTGCTGACACCGGGGGCCATGTCGCAGATCGCGGTCCCTGCCGGGCTACGGCCCGCTTTGGCGGGTGCAACGCTTGCCGTCTCGGATGAGCCTGCCGGAGGGTCGCCGACCGGTCAGCCAACGGGTGCGGTTCTGGCCGCTGGCGTTTTCGTGAGCGGATGAGAGCAATCCGTGATCAGGGCGCGTGAAACTTTCTGAACCGGGTGTTCGTGTCTTTGGATGTCCCCCGCAAACAAGCGGGATCAAATCGAAAGGTATGAACGATGACATTCACAAAATCCCTGATTGCCGCTGCCGTTTTTGCAATGACATCCAGCATGGCGCTGGCCGCGAACCCTATGGTCGGCGGTGCGCCGATGTTTGCTGACAAGAACATCGTGGAAAACGCGGTGAACTCTGCCGACCACACCACCCTTGTTGCTGCCGTGCAGGCGGCCGGATTGGTCGAAGTCTTGCAGTCCGAAGGCCCGTTTACAGTATTCGCGCCGGTCAATGCCGCATTTGAAGCGCTGCCTGAGGGCACGGTTGAGACACTGCTCAAGCCGGAAAACAAGGACATGCTGGTCAAGATCCTGACCGCGCATGTGGTGCCAGGAAATTGGTCCGCCGCCCAGATCGCGTCCGCCGCCCGTAACAGCGACGACGGGTTCTATCACTTTGCCGCCGTTTCCGGCGATGCCCTCTCGGCGCAGGTGCGTGGGAGCAATCTGTATATCTATGACGAAAGTGGCAACGCGAGCATGGTGACCATCGGTGACGTGAACCAGTCGAACGGTGTGATCCACGTGGTCAACAAGGTTCTGTTGCCCAAATAATCGGCGACGCATTTTGTCCTAGCCGGGGTGTGGCCGTATCAATTCCGCGCCCCGGTTACCGTGCTCTTTCCCGAACACCGCGTGGAGGTTTCCCTTAGTCCCCCTGGCACGCGGTTCTTAGGGGGAGAGCACACTTTGTGTTCCGATAGTATTGTGTGGAGAGGAGCCATCCCATCCGTAAGCGCTGTCCGCGATCAATTGTTCGGAAATGCAGGTTCCGCATTCGGTGGTGGGCTTACGGAAACGATCTGCGCATTCGCGGCGCTCACCTTTCGAGTGAAAATATCCTTCGATACTCAGCTTAAAAATTTCCGGAAACACTCCGTTTACCTTTTTGACACTGCCGGATTTCGCTTTGTCGAGCCGCGCATTCTACTGGAAAGTTTCCAGCCACCTGTCGTGCAGCTCGGCCCACGACACCAACAGAAGGTAGTTGTAAAGTGGCTTTGTTGCACAAATCGGATGAGGTACGGACTTCCCCTTTCCCCAGACGGATTTAGCCTACGGGCTCTGTGACGGG
>JAUIAS010000053.1 GCA_030425395.1 Alphaproteobacteria bacterium | reverse complement strand
ATGTTCGGTAGGCTGAAAGATTGGCGACGCGTGGCAACTCGATACGATAGATGCCCCAAGGTCTTCCTCTCAGCCATCGCCCTCGCAGCAACCGTCATCTACTGGCTATGAGTCCTGACCCTAGGCGTGCGCCAATCCGATTTGGAGCAAAAAAATGCAGGCTGACAAAAATACTGTGGTGCAGCGTTCACCCCACATCCTGGCGTCCGATCTTGAGAACGAAGTTGTCATGATGGATGTCAACAGCGGCGCATACTTCAGCATGCCCGGTCCAGCCGGGCGGATTTGGCACTTGCTTGAAAGCAAACAAACGATTGAGGCTTTGACGCAGGCCTTGGTGTCGGAGTATGATATATCCTATGCCCAATGCGAGGCAGAGGTTCTGCCCTTTTTGAATTCTCTGATCGAACGTGAATTGATAATATTGCCAAATGGTGAAAACGAATGACTGACCAGACCGAATCTCCCAAAGAGACGAAAAACAAGAAAGTCTGGCAACCGCTGGAGTTGAACCAGCTTGATGTTCCAAGCAGAACCGCGACTGGAGCAGCTCGGCTTGACCCTACCGAAGGCTTTTTCAATTACCGACCTTCCTGATTTCAGAACGAGTTTGTCATTCGCCTGCTTCGAATGGCGAGCCAAACGGGCCGCGCAGGATCGTGCGGCCCTAATTTTTTTTGCCGGTAGGATCGACAATGCGTCGGCATTGGCCGACCGCTGTGATGCGGCGACCAAAGATCTGGCTGATACCCTTGTTCAGCTGTATGCGCGGTTTGGAACCGCCTGCGCGGATATGGTGCTTGGCGATTTTGTCATCGCGATCTGGGATCCGCACAAGCAGGCGATCATTTGCTTTCGCGATGTCAGCGGTTGCGGGATAGCCTATTACCATTGTGATGATCGCCGGTTTGTTATTGCAACAACCATCGCGGAGCTTGTGGAAAAGGGCGATTTGTCCACCGAGATCGACAACGCCTTTGCCTTTCGCGCCTTGTCACGCCCGTTCAACCATCCCGAACGCACGTTCCTGAGTGCCGTGAAAAAGATACCGCCCGCGCAGATCGTGACGCTGACACCGGGCGGATATCATGCAGAACGATATTGGAACCCGCGGGATATCGCCCCGATGGATGTCAGTGATCCGCAGGCCATCCATGCCAGGTTTCGGGCGGTGTTCCAGCAAGCGGTCGCAGATCGTCTGCCGCGTCAGGACACCATCGGCGTGCATCTGAGCGGCGGACTTGATTGCAGTTCGGTGGCTATCGTGGCGGCGGAGCTCCTGCGCAATGCGGGGCGCGCGCCCCCCCATGCCTTTGCATGGCAACCTCGCCCCGATGACCCCGAAACCTGCAGCGGATCAGAAGGGAGGACCTGGAGGGAGTATTCGGAACAGGAATACGCGATCATCGACGCTGCCGCAGACGCGGCTCAGCTCTCCGTGGAATATTGCCCTTTGACCAAAGAGGATTGTCTGGAAAACTGGGTTCGTGATGAAACGCTTGGCCCAGCCGGATCCGGAGCCTATGGGGAATGGCCAGTGCAGCGACGCGCGCAGGAACGGGGGGTTACGACGATTTTGTCTGGTTTCGGCGGAGATGAGGTCGCGTCGTTCAACGGGCGCGGCTATGTTGCCGGGCTGGCGTTGCGGTTGCGTTGGATTACCCTGTTTCGGTTTGCGCGGGCGAACGGGCAGAATGGGGTCAAGGCGATCCTTCGCGGGCTGCGCACCGGGTTGGCTTCTTGCTTGTTACCGGAAGCGGTTCTGGATTGCTTCGTTCGTGAACGTCCTTTCGGTGTTGCGAGGTGGAAGTGCGTTCTGCGTGGCCTCAGCGGGCGAAGCCATACGGAATTCCTGTTGTCGCCAACCGAGCGCGTGGCGCTCAGCCATGTTGTTTCCTTTGCCAACAAGGACGCCCTGCCGCATACCCGCTCCTTGCCTTTTTGGCGCAGTGTCCGACAGATCACTGCGCATCACGCCATGCGCCGATCGTTCGAACGCGGACATCTGAGCGAACGTATCGAAGGCTGGGCCGTGGATGGGGCAAGGCGCGGTATCACCTATGCCTATCCGCTGCTGGACAAGCGCGTGCTTGAGTTTGTTTTCGCCTTGCCCGAAGACGCCTTTCAAAGCCCAACGCAACAGAGGTTATTCTTTCGGCGTGCTATGGCCCCGATCCTGCCTGCAAGTATCTGCGAGGCCCCCAAAGGGACCGAAGAGGCAAGGGCAGGAGTTGCCATGCAGGTCGGGTGCGATGCTCTGGCTGAGTTTGGGCGGCTGTTGAAACAGGGGAAGATTTCGTCGCCCCGGCTGAAATACATTGATCGTGACAGGCTTGTCCGCGCGTTGGAGCCTGACAGCTTGCGCAATCGTACTGGTGTTGCCAAGCTATTGCTCGCCGTTCAGTTCATAGGGTTGCATAAAAAATGACATCTTCCATGACGCTGGATCGGCTCCCACAGGTCACCCTTGACGGATTGGTGGAAGAGGCTGCGCAGAAAGCGTTTCAGACACACGGTTGTCTTGAGATCAAAGATTTTTTGCCTGTCCCGGTAATCCGCGCGCTGCACGACGAAGCGATTGCATGCCACGCCGCTTGCCTTGAGACAGGGGACTTCGCGCGGGTCGGGGACAAACGGCGCATGATCGCGTTGCCCGTGCGCGGAGGTTTCGGGGATGCGCGCCTGTTTTCTTCCGAGCCACTGGCGGTTTTGTTAAACGGTTTGTTGGGGGCCTCGCACGTGATAAATTTTTATGGATGTGTCGTGTCGCAGCCCGGAGCGACGGCGCAGCATGTGCATACCGATACCGAGGGGCTTTTCGGAACGGGCCTTGACTATCTGGCCCCCTGTCACGCGATCAATCTGTTTGTGCCACTTGTTCCCCTCAATCAGGTGAACGGAACCACCCAGATGTGGCCCGGAACACATCGCAAGCCAATGGTCGACCATGAAAGCCAACCAGGCCTGTTGCCCGAGGTGCCTTTGGGATCTGCTATATTGATGGATTACAGGGTTCTGCATCGTGGAAGGGAAAACCTGTCACTTGCACCGCGACCGATCCTGACCATTGCCTTTAGTCGCAAGTGGTTCATCGATACGCAGAACTTTGTCAGGATCGCACCGATCAAGATTGCCAAAGAGGATTTCGAAAGGTTGCCCCCCGACCAACGGGCGCTGTTTGCCCGCGCGAAACTGTATTGGGGGAACAAGGCGTGAGCCGGATGCCTATCGCCGATGCGTCGTTGGTCAGTCTCACGGACGCAGTATTGTGGATGTATCCTGTTTCGGGCGGCACGGCGATGGCCGTCCACAAAAACGGCGAAGGCGATGGGGCCGTTGCTTCGCGTGTGCTGGATGCGCTGGAACTGGGTTTTCTGGAGTGTCTTGATGGCACTATGTCCAAGGCAGAAATTTCCGATCATCTCGGTATCTCGCGGGATCGGTTCGATGCGCTGGTTCGCGATTTTGTCGCGTGGGCACCGGGAACAATCGAGCTGAAGAATACAAAGCCCGGCGTGTCCGAGCAGAGACATAAATCCCTTGCCGCTGTTGCGGAGCTACAAGATATCTGGGCGGCGATGTCCGCTGCCCGGGGTGACAACGCCGAATTTCACGCTAATGGCATTCAGACACCGCACCAACAGTTTGATGCGGTAGAAACCACCATTTCCCATATGTATCGCACTCCCAGTGCCGCGTTGCAGAACCGCACCTATGGGGAGGCATTTTGCGATTGGTTGCTTGGAAAGGGTTGGCTCGCCCCGCAAATGAACGTCATCGAAGTGGGGTGCGGTTTGGGGTATTTTGCGAATGCTCTGTTGGACACGCTGGCACGCAAGCGACCCGATATCTACGAGACGATCACGCTTACTTTGTTCGATCTTTCGCCCAGTCTGGCCAACGCGCAGCGCGAAACATGCGCCGCGCATCTTGGAAAAATCCGGTTCGTTCACGGCGATATCGAAACCCATGATTTCAAAGGTGCCAAGTTCGATCTGGCGATCAGCAACGAAGTCATTGCCGACCTCAGTGTAGCGACCATCTCAAAGGCGGATCTTGCCACGAAATACGGGTTGCAGGCCGATCCCGCGATCACCGGGCCGGAAGATACCACGGTTGTTAATGAAGGCGCGATTGCATTTGTCCGCACTTTGGGCAGATGCCTGTCGGAGAGGGGTAAAGCCATCGTTACGGAATACGGCACTCTTGATGGTGTGCCCAAAGCCGTTCGTTTTCGCAACCATCTTGAATTCACGGTGAACTTTTCGCACCTTCGATCGGTTGCGGAACGGATCGGATTTCGAACGGGCCTTGGGACCATGGGGGACATTCTGGGCTTTGACGCCCGTTCAGCACCGCTTGGCGAAGCGTCTTTCCAGACATTGTCAGAAGGCATCATGCCGCTCTTGGGGCGTGAACCATTGCCACGGCTGGCTTACACACGCGACCAGTTACAAAGTCTGATCGGCCCTGATCTGGATCGCATCGCAAATCTGCGGTTTCTGCCTTTGACGGATCCAAAGGCGTTTTCGCCGTTCCGGTTTTTTGCCCTTAGTCTGGAACGACAGGCCGATGAAGAACAGAATTGAATGGATTGTGCGCCCAATGATGGCGCGACGCCCACAACGCTAGTGCGGTAGCGGCCTTGCGGCGGCGGATGTCCCGCCGACATTCGGGATTGAGCGGCGGTCAACAAATCGCTAACCAAAAGCACTGAAAATACACTTGAAAACGGATTGCGAACACCATGGATAATGCGCACGCGGAGCCACCCTTGCCGCATGTTGAAAAGCCGCAGGATTTTCGTGATCTAGGCCCGGTAGATATCAGCTCAGTTTGGGCGCAAGTTCAAAGGCTTTCGGAACAGGTTTGGAATCTGGAAAACGACGTCAAGGAAAACAAGTTTTCTGTGTTCCACCACACCCGCCACATCGTTTTCCGCTTTACCCCATCCAACCGTGATCCAAGGGAGGCATATTCAAATCCGATCTGGACGGTCTGGAAGCCCCTTTTGCGCCCTTTGATGGAGAAGATCGTGGAACCCTACGGCCACAAGGCGTGCGCCTTTCCCAAGGTAATGTTGGCGCGCTTAGCGGCCGGCGCGGTCATTGATCGGCACACCGATGGGGCCGGGTCCAACTTGGTGACGCATAAGATGCATGTGCCGCTTCAGACAAATCCGGATGCGGTGTTCCATATTGGTGCGGTGACGCGGCATCTTGAGCTTGGCCGCGCCTATGAAGTGAACAACATCGTGTCTCATGGTGTGGTGAATGGCGGGACGGAGGATCGCATTCATCTGATCTTTGAACATTACGACGCGAAACCATAATCGGAGAGCAATGGGTGCCTCGCAGATCATGACACAGGTGCAGGATTATCGTGCATTCGGGTTGAGGTTTCGGTCCGAGGTTTCCATGCCGGGACTGCCTGTTGTTCATGGCACCGGGTCTATGACGGGGCGGCCGGATGTTTTCATTCGCCGGGGGTGTATCGACGATCATTTTGCACCTGATGAACGGACAATTCGGTTTAACGACTGGATGTCCGGGGGGGACGGTTTCGTCCTTGATGTGCCGGAGGTCGCGCGATTTCTGGTCAGGGACGGGCGCGAGATATGGATTGATGCGGCGTCCGATCCCGCAATTGAAGACATTGCGGCCTACCTGATGGGGTCTGCTTTTGCAGCACTCTTGCAGCAACGACATCTGCTGACCCTGCACGCCAGCGCCATCGACACGCCGCAGGGCGCGGTGTTGTTCATTGGCCGTTCAGGTGCGGGGAAATCGACGCTGTTGGCTGCGATGCTCGGGCGTGGCTATGCGATGCTGACCGATGACATCTGCGCTTTGGACCCCAGCAATCCGGGTGCGCCAGTGGTTGTGCCTGCCTTTCCAAGTCTCAGGTTGATGCAAACTTCGCTGGACGCGCTGGGCAAAACCAGTGACGGGCTGACGGCCCTGCGTGCGGACAAGGCAAAGTTTCTGCTACCCGGACAGCCGTTCTGTGATCAGCCTCGCCCGTTTCACCGGGCATTTTTGTTGGTGCCTCGCGCCCGTGGGCCGATCGAAGTTTTCCCCCTTTCACAAACCGATCAGTTCGAAACGCTTGGCCAATACACTTTTCGCCGGAATTATTATAAGGGACATGGCAGTGCAGATTTTGCTTTCCAGGCAATCAGCGCGCTGGCCCGGCGTGACGCGCTGTTCCGGATCGTCAGGCCGGAAAGCGGTCTGCGGATCAATGAGCTTGCTGACCTTGTCGAAGATCAAATCGGATGATGGGCGACGCCGAGGGAAGCAATAGGACCGTTGCGCTGGCAACCGTAACCAGCGCCGGTTTCCTGCCAGGCACCTTTGTGATGCTGGATTCCTTTCTGCGTCACAATCCTTGGTTCGATGGCGATCTGATCGTTATCCATCGGGATCTGAACGGGTCACAGCAGGCGCGGTTGACCAACGCGTTTCCACGTTTGCGGTGCATTGCGCCGCGCGCCGCCCTGCGAAAAAAGATTGATTTCTTGGCGAAAGCCGTCCCGGACTTGAGCCGTCAGGCCGCGCAGTTTCTTTCTATCGAGGCCGTGGGTTTGTCGGAATATGATCGGGTGTTGTTCTGTGACAGCGACTTGTTGTTTCGCGATACGTTGCAAAATCTGTTTGCGCTGCCTCATGCGTTGGTCTGTTGTGGCGACGGATCCTTTTACCGGGGGAACGCCCGCGATCCCGACAGTTTTGCAGAAATTACGGAAGCCAATCCACCGGCCAAGGTGCTGCGCAAGGCTTTCAACGCGGGGCTGCTGCTTATGGATCGCACCATTTGCACGGCGCACCATCTGGACAGGCTGATTGCTGGAATTGACCCTGACCTGTGGGGTGACATTGCAACAGGGCATACAGATCAACGGTTGTTCAATGTGGTCTTTGCCGGACAGCAGACTCTTGTCGGGCCGGAATACAACTATGTCCTGCGCCATCACCGGCAATTGGAAAGCATCTGTGGCGTGACCCTTGAGCAGGCCAAAGTAATTCATTTTAACGGATCGGCCAAGCCATGGAACCCGGCGGCGCTTCGCCAGTTGGCCCGGCCTGATCCCGTAATCCTGGATGCGCAGGCATTGTGGCGAGAGGCCTATCGCTCCTATCTGGCCAGACAGGCCACCCAAAGCTGAGTCTTACCTGAACGCGCATGATCGCGGCACCTGCATTGGCCCAATGTTGCTAGTGGAGACTTCAAAATGACAAGGCTATCCATTAACAGCCGTGATGGGCATCGGCCAATCCGGCAGGCCCTCCAGCGAGGTGTCGCATGACGCAGGACCAGCCAAGCCCCCGTCGTTATTTTGGCGCTGAAACCGACCTTGCTTCGCGCATCCGTTGCAACCTGTTTGTTCTCTGTCCTAACAACAGCGGATCGACCTATCTCAGCAAAACGATCGCAACGTCACCCGATGTCTGGAGCCTTCCACGCGAAGGCCAGCACGCTCTTGGGTTTCGCGGGCCGGTTCCTGACGGACGCGCCGCATTGCTCTGGGCGGCAGATGACGGTGTTCTGGCCCAGCTTAGGGACCGGGATGCATTCGACTGGGCGCAGAACGCAAAGGCGTGGTATTTTCAGGCGCAGGCGACGACCGCCAGTGCGTCTGTATTTCTGGCCAAAGCGCCGCCGTTTCTGGCCTATACAGCGGCATTGCAAGACAGCTTTGCCAATTGCAGGTTCGTGATCATGGTCCGCAATCCCTATCCTGTGGTCGAAGCGATACTGCGCCATGAACGCGGGCGATGGTCGGATCACGTTGCGCTCGTCGATAGGGCTTGTGCGCATTTGATCACTTGCCTCGAGATGCAACGCCACAATCAGGTTACGTTCGGGCATATCTCCGTTTTTTTCACCTATGAGGAACTCTGCGCCAATCCGACGGAGACTGCGCGCCGGATCATGGGGCTTGTTCCAGAGATCCAGACGCTTGATCTTGATCAGGTCACGCCGGTGAAACAGCGGTATCGTGAACGCTTGCGCAACATGAATGCCGATCAGATTGCCCGCCTTTCTCGGGCCGAGATTGACCGCATCGGGCAGGCATTTGAACCGCACCAAGAACTGCTAGCCCATTTCGGATATGATCTGATTGCGTCCTCGGGCGGATAAGGTCCGCAAAATGGCGGATGGGCTTGGTCTGATTAGGCAGCGAATGCTTTGACAGCGCCGTTCTCGTCCTGACACTATGACGGTAAGGCAGGGCGGGGGCAGATATTCCATGACGCAAGAACCGGTTGATGTTCTGATCATCGGCGCGGGGGCATCGGGCGCGGCATTCGCCTGGAGTCTGGCGGATACACGCATGCACGTTCTGTGTCTTGAACAGGGTGGAACGCCTGATCCGCAGACCTTTCCCACAACCGGTCGCGACTGGGAGGCGCGTCGCCTTGGGGATTTCGCGCTGAGCCCAAATCAGCGGAGGCTACCCGAGGATTACCCGATCAATGATGACGGCTCAGCGATCAAGGTGGCCAACTTCAATGGCGTGGGTGGCGGCACGGTTTTGTACGCTGCACATTTCCCGCGTATGCATCCTTCGGATTTCAGGGTGCATAGTCTGGATGGTGTCGCCGATGATTGGCCAGTTGATTACCGGACACTGGAACCGTTCTTTGCGGAAAACGACCGGATGATGGGGGTGGCGGGATTGGCCGGCGATCCGGCCTACCCGTCGGGCAAGGCCCCGCCGATGTCTCCGGGCCCAATGGGCAGGTCAGGCCGGGCGCTGGCAAACGGGTTCAATGCGCTTGGCTGGCATTGGTGGCCCTGCGACCTGGCCATCGCGACTCAAGAATACGACGGCCGTGCCCCGTGCATCAATCTGGGGGCCTGCATAAGCGGCTGCGCCCAAGGGGCCAAGGGATCGGTAGATATCACCTATTGGCCCCAAGCGCTGCGCAAGGGTGTCGAGTTGCGCACCCATTGTCGTGTTCGCGAAATCACCGTGGGACCGGACGGCATGGCGACCGGGGTAATCTATTTTGATCGGGACGGTCAGGAACAATTTCAGGCCGCGCATGTTGTTGTTCTGGCGTCAAACGGGATTGGCACACCGCGCTTGTTGCTGAACTCGACCTCGGGGCAATTTCCTGATGGGCTCGCCAACAGCAGCGGGATGGTCGGCCGAAACCTGATGTTTCATCCCTATGCCAGTATTCAGGGTATCTTTGATACCCCGATGGATGGCCACAACGGTCCGCACAAAAGCATCCTGAGCCAGCAGTTTTACGAAACCGATCCTGCGCGTGGATTTGTCCGGGGATACACCTTTGAGACGAGCCGTGGTTTGGGTCCGGTGGCAACCGCCGTGATGGGGATGGAGTGGGGGCATATCCCTTGGGGGGCTGATCACCACGGTGCCTATCGCCAGCTGCAAGACAGGGTGACAGGGCTGTTCGCGATTTGTGAAGACCTGCCCGAAGACCACAACTGCGTCACGCTGGATCCTGACCTGACCGACAGCCACGGTATCCCGGCACCGCGCATTGACTATACCCTGAGCGATAACAGCAAGAAGATGCTGGCACACGCGATCGCACGGGGGACCGAAGCGATGCAGGCCGCAGGCGCAAAACAGGTCGTGACATCGGCACCGATCCCGCTGGCGGGTTGGCACCAGATGGGCACGGCACGCATGGGCGCTGATCCCGCGCGATCGGTTGTCAACGAATGGGGCCGCGCGCATGACGTGCGCAACCTGTTCATCGTTGACGGAAGCATCTTTGTGACCAGCGGCGGCGTGAACCCGACCAGCACCTTGCAGGCGTTGGCGCTTTATATCGCCTCCCAGATCAAGAACCGTCTGGCCAATCTCTTTGACTGAAGGACGCCGCTCAATGCAAACATCGGAACAATCTGTATTCTCTGAAGCAGAGCAAGCCGCGCTTGCCGCGATCGTGGGTCAGATCATTCCGGCTTCGCAGGAATTTGACGTGCCGGGCGCGGATGACCCTGAGATTCTGGCCGATATCCTGATATCGGGGGCGCACTTGCGTGACCGGCTCGCCGTTGCGCTGGCCGAGGTAGATCTAGAGGCCAGAGATCGAGCAGCCATGGCCGCAGAATTCCGGAAGGCGTTCGCGCAGGAGGCAGAGCTGATCCAGATACTGACAGCGCAATGCTATTACCGCGATGCGCGGGTCATGCGCGCGCTCAAGCTTGACGTCCGGCCACCGTTTCCGGTTGGATACGTTCAGGAGCCAAGCGATTTTTCGTTGCTTGATCCGGTGATCCAACGCGGCGAGATTTATCGCAAGGTGCCCTGAAACTGACCGGGAAACGACGCAAGCCGGTCCGGGGCGTATTTGTCTGAAATTGAGAGCAGTGAACACATGAGAATTTCCGCCCAAGACCTGACGGCAGCGGCCACTTCGATCCTTGCCTATGCCGGGAAAAACCAAGACGCCGCCGCGCGGGTCGCGGCGCGGCTGGTCAGCGCCAACCTTACCGGCCACGACAGCCACGGCGTGGGCATGATCCCCGCCTATGTCGAAGGTATTCTCGCGGGTCAGTTGGTCCCCGATGCCGAGGCACGCATTGTTGAGGACAAGGGGCCGTTTCTTTTGGTCGATGGCGGGCAAGGGTTTGGCCATGTCATTGCGGAACAGGCAATGGGCATGGCAATCGAGCGGGCCAAAGCCAGCCATTTTGCCATGCTGTCGCTGCGCAACAGCTTTCATCTGGGGCGTCTGGGGGATTGGGGTGCGATGGCGGCCGAAGCCGGATTCATCTGTATTCTCTATGCCAACGTGCAATCGTCGCGGCCGCTTGTGGCCCCGTTCGGTGGCAGTGATGCGCGTTTTGTGACCAACCCCTATTGCACCGCGATACCGGCCACCGACAAACATCCGATGTTCTTGTTGGATATGGCGACCAGCACCATCGCTATGGGCAAGGCGCGGGTCGCGGACCTGAGCGGCAAGCAGGTGCCGGAGGGTTCGGTGATCGACCCAGAGGGCAATCCGACCACGGACCCGTCGGTGATGTTCAGTGATCCGGCAGGATCGTTGACGACGTTTGGACAGCACAAAGGGTTCGGGCTTGCTCTGCTGGGTGACATTCTGGGCGGATCATTCAGCGGCGGCGGGGCCTATCTGCCGGAGCGCGCGGTGCCCGCGCGGATCGTCAACAACATGATGGCAATCCTGATAGATCCGAACGTGTTTGGGTCGGCTCAGGACTTTGGTGTTGACGTGGATAGCTACACCGATTGGGTCAAGGCATCGCCACCCGCGCCGGGCTTTGACGCGGTGCAGCTGCCCGGGGATCCTGAGAGGGCCAGCGCGTCTGACCGCCGGGAAAATGGCATTCCTGTCGATCCGGGCACAATCACACAACTGATAGAAGCCGCGCAAAGTGTGGACGTGCCGCAGGCGGATATCGCGGCGCTGATGTCTGGTGACGCGTAGTGAACCACAGCACATCGAAACGATGCCAAGAGGGGCGCGCAGCATGAAACCCGATCTTTTGCAGGAACTGCACGGCATTCTTGGAGACAAGGGCATTCTGACCGGGGCGGACGTGCACGAGGGGTATTACACCGATGCGCGGGGCACCGGCGATGTGAAACCCCAAGCGGTGCTGCGTCCGGCCTCTACAGAGGAGATGTCGCAGGTTCTTGCCGCATGCCACGCGGCATTCCAACCTGTCGTGCTCCAGGGGGGCTTGACCGGGCTGGTCGTGGGCGCACGCCCGCAGGAGGGCGAAATCGCCATTTCCCTTGAACGGATGAACCGGGTCGAGTCGATTGATACCGACGCAGGCACGATCACCGTTCAGGCGGGCACCCCGCTTCAGGTTGTGCAAGAGGCCGCCGATGCCCATGACATGGTTTACCCCCTTGATCTGGGTGCGCGCGGATCGGCCAGCATTGGGGGAAACCTGTCAACAAATGCCGGCGGCAACCGGGTTATCCGTTATGGCATGACCCGTGACCTGACCCTTGGACTTGAGGCGGTGCTGGCTGATGGCACTGTCGTCAACAGCCTGAACGGATATATCAAGAACAACACTGGTTATGATCTCAAGCAATTGTTCATCGGTTCGGAAGGGACCTTGGGCCTGATTACCCGCGCGACCTTGCGACTGTATCCCAAGCCCAAGACGCAGGTGGTTGCGTTCTGTGCCGCTGACAGCTTTGACGCCGTGCGCGAACTGATGGCGCATATGCGGGCTGGTCTCGGAGCCGACCTGAGCGCGTTCGAAGTGATCTGGTCGAAAACTTATGACGTGATCTTGTCTGATGTGCCCGGAATCCGCGCCCCGGTTCCAACCGGGCACGCGTTTTACATCCTGATCGAAATGATGGGATCTGATCCAATAAGCGACAAAGGGAAATTCGAAGCCTGTCTGGCGCAAGCTTTGGAGGGTGGTATGATCGCAGACGCGGTTCTGTCCCGGTCCAATGCCGAGATTGACGCGTTTTGGGACGTGCGTGACGGCATGGCCCATGCGATGGGCAACCAAAGGCCTGCAACAGGCTTTGACATCAGTCTCTCGGTGGCTGACATGGAAAACATCGAAGAAGAATTGCTGACCCGCTTGCAGGCAGCACTTGGTCCGTCACGCCTGTTCATCGGGGGGCATCTGGCCGATGGCAATCTGCATCTGGTGGCAAAGGCGATCACCGATGGCCCGCAGCCGTCAGACGCGATTCAGGACATCGTCTATGGATGGGTTGGCGAAGTCGGCGGCTCGATCTCGGCGGAACACGGAATCGGCACTCTGAAACGCGCCCATCTTGGGCAAAGTCGCAGTCCGGCGGAAATCGCGCTTATGCGCACACTCAAACATGCGATGGACCCGCGAAATATCCTCAATCCGGGGCGTGTGATCGCGTGGAGCACCAACGACCCGGACCAGACCTAGAAGGAACCAAACCTATGGCATTTGACGTTTCAGCCCTGTTTCGCAGCGGCTTGCCAGCCCCTGCCGCCGCCCCGTTCAAGGCGTTTCCCGCCTATAACTTTGTCGGGGGTCATAACGATGGGGGCAGCATTCCGGTTCAGGAACTGACTGAGGCTGCAACCCGCGTTCTGGCACGAGAGGGCACGAGCCTTGCGACTTATGGGTTGACCAGCGGCCCGCAGGGATACCGCCCCTTGCGTGATTTCATCGCCGGATGGATGCACGACAGTGCCGGAATGCAAGACAGTGCAGACGAAATCCTGATCACGTCCGGATCGTTGCAAGCGCTTGATCTGGTGAACCAGCTTCTTGTGGGGCCCGAAGACATGGTGATCGCGGAAGAGGCGACATATGGCGGCGCGCTGACCCGCCTTGCGCGGCTCGGGGTGCCTTATGTGGGGGTGCGTCTGGATGCCGATGGCATTGATCCGACCCATCTGGCCGAACTTCTGGAAGAACAGGAAAGGGCGGGCAAGCCGGTCAAATTCATCTATACCATCCCGACGGTGCAGAACCCCACGGGCGGTGTCATGCCTGTGGACCGCCGTCGCGCGATCCTTGATCTTGCAGCGCGTCACAATTGTCTGATCTTCGAGGATGACTGCTATGCCGATCTGGTGTGGTCTGGCACCCGCCCTCCGTCTATGCGCGCGTTGGATGCACCCGCCGCACAGGCCGAAGGGCGGCCTAACCGGGTGATTTACTGCGGCTCGTTTTCCAAATCCGTGGCACCTGCGCTGCGAGTAGGTTTTATCATGGCGGATTGGCCGGTTCTGGCGCAAATTCTACCGCTCAAGACCGATGCGGGAACCGGTGCCTTGGAGCAGATGGTGTTGGCTGAATTCTGCAAAGACCATTTCGCAAGCCACGTGAATCGCCTGCGTGCCCGGCTCAAGGCCAAATGCGATATCACGATTGCGGCCCTTGAGGAGAACTTTGGAACCGCTGCCGAATTCACGCCGCCGCTTGGTGGGATATTTATCTGGGTTACGCTTCCCGATGGTGTGAACACCACGCGCCTTGCAACAGAAGCCGCCAAGGAAGGTATTGCGATCAATCCCGGCGCAGAGTGGACCGTGGATGGCCCAGACAACACCACCCGGATGCGTCTGTGTTTCGGTCACCCTGAAGAGGCCGAGATTCGTGAAGGAATCGCGCGGCTTGCGGGTATCTGCCATCGCGAATTTGGCGTGCCGGAACGGATTTCGAACGCCACCCAATCCTGATATGTCAAAGGAACAGCACATGAGCGATCTAGAAGGGCGCATCGCGCTTGTCACCGGGTCCGCCACCGGTTTGGGGCGGTCGATTGCCGTCAAGCTGGCGGAACGGGGTGCGGATGTCATTATCAACTATTCCTGGTCGGCCTCAGAAGCCGAAGAGGCCGCCGATCTGTGCCGGGCTGCGGGATCGCAGGCGCAGGTTGTCAAAGCCAATGTCGCCGATCCCGAAGGGTGCCGGGCATTGGCCGATGCCGCGGCAGCGCGGGGCCGGTTGGATATTTTAGTAAACAATGCGGGGATTACCCGGCATGCGCGCGATCATTCGGATCTTGATGCTCTGTGCAAAGACGATTTCATGGCAACTTATGAAGTGAATGTCGTGGGCCCCTATCTGATGCTGCAGGCCGCCAAGCCGCTGCTTGTGGCCGCGTATGAAGATACCGGACGGTCGAGCACAGTTCTGAACACGTCGTCCATAGCAGGCGTCAAGGGCGTTGGATCTTCGGTTGCCTATGCCGCATCCAAAGGCGCGCTTAATACAATGACAGTATCGCTGGCACGGGCGTTGGCCCCGGCAATTCGGGTAAACGCCATTTGCCCCGGTTTCATCGGGACCCGTTGGTTTCGCGATGCCATGGACGAAGAGACTTTTGACAAAAAGGTGCGCATGATCGAGGAAACAACGCCTTTGGGCGTGGCCTCTGGCCCTGATGATATCGCCGATGCGGCTCTGTTCTTCTTGTCGGACGCAGCGCGACACGTCACCGGCGAATTGCTGCTAGTAGACGCGGGGATGCACCTGAAGACATAGGTGGCGCTTACGGATCGCCGGGTAAGTATTCTTCAAGTGGCGGCAGGGTCCTTTTCCGGACCTGCCCCCTTCTTGTGTTCACGGTATCCGATCAAAAGGCCCGATCCAAAGATCACCGCACCGCCGATCCAAGTGTAGATGTCGGGAATTTCAGCAAAGACCACCATTCCGATCAGAGCGGTCCAGACCAGCTTGAGAAAATCAAACGGCATCAGGGCGGTCGGGTCGGTTTCCTTGAACGCCTGACTTAGGGAAACCTGCGCCGTTGATCCCAGGACCCCGATCAAGGCCATCAGAAAAAGGTTTTCCCACGATACCGGCGTCCAGACCCAGATTGCCGGGATGATCGAAAAGACGCAGAGGAAAATCCCCATATAGGCCACGATTGTCACACTCGAATCGGTGCGCGAAAGAATCTTGATCTGCATCATCGCAACCGCCCAAAGCACGGCGGAGCCGGTCACCAGAATGGCCCCTTTATCCAGAGGGATGACGCCCGGACGCAGGATGATCAGCATCCCCGCGAATCCAAAGGCAATGGCCAGCCACCGATACAATTGAAACCGTTCCCCCAGAAACAGCACGCTGAGCAAGGCCATGAAAATCGGTGCGGTAAACCCAAGAGCGGTCACAGTCGCCAGAGGGGTCAGGCCCAGAGCGGTAAAGAACAAAAACATGGCCAGAATGTTGATGACGCCGCGCGCCGCATGCAGACCTATGCGCGTTGTCCTTAGCATTTCAAACCGGGACTGGATCAGGAGCGGCAAAAGAACCATTAGACCGAAGAGATTGCGAAAAAATGCCACCTGAATAGGCGGTAAATCCTGCGTGACCCACCGGACAAGCGCGTGCATCGCGGCAAAAGCAATGGTGGACAAACACATCAACTGAATGCCCCTCAAAGTGGGCGATTGTCGGTTCCAGATTGCGCGGAAGCCCGACATATCCATGCGGTAGCTTATCATGATGGTGCGGTGTCCCTGTGCGCCTGAATTCCGGGGGTGCCCGGTCGGTTACAGCCGGTAACGCCGATCTCAACCAAAGAGAAGATGAAAGCAAAATGGCGTGCCCCCATCGGGTGGTCCGGTTTGATTGTTAGTGCATCGTGGGCCTCTGGTCCATCGGGACGATGCTTTGGGGCGCAGGCGGGCGATACCCCAAGGCACTGTGCGGCCTGACGGTGTTGTA
>JAUIAS010000009.1 GCA_030425395.1 Alphaproteobacteria bacterium | reverse complement strand
CGGTGATACCGTCCTCAAGCAGCGACAGGGCAAGCTCATCGGCGCGGTGCAGAAATCCGTTGAGATCGTCATACGACCCGCCCGCGCCCAACCCGTAGTTGCCGGTTTGCTGGCCGCTGTCGTCCTTGATGTATGCAACGCCCGCACAGGTGTTGTAGGTGCGGATCGCAGGGCGCGTGAACCCACCCAGAAGCTGCGCGACAGGTTGGTTTGTGGCCCGTCCCCACAGATCCCACAGCGCGATGTCAAAGGCCGAATTGCCCCGCGTTTCGGCCCCGGTGGAGCGCCACCCAAGATAGCCCTCGGCGCGGCGCGCAAGGTATTCGATGCGGCGCGGATCTTCGCCCAGAACCAGCGGCGCAAGGGTTTCATGCAGATAGGTTTCAGCCGCGCGTGCGCCGTAGAACGTTTCGCCCAGACCGGTGACGCCCTCATCCGTGTGGACCTGCACCCACAGCAGGTTGGGCCGCTCGGTGATGCGGATGGTTTCCAGCGCGGTGATCTTCATGCCGCGCCGCCCAACGCCGACCAGACCGCAAGCGCGACCACCGCCAGCATACAGGCGGCCATGCCGATATTGATCCGCCGTTGCACGCGATGTGGCAAATCCAGCCGATGCAGCGCAACACCGGCCCACAACCACGCAAGGTGGATCGGAATCCAGATCGCATTCATGATCAGCAGTTTCACCGTCAGCTCAAAGGGCAGGTTATCCGGTGCAAATCCGAACCCGGTGATCAGCGATGTATTCACCGCATAGGCTTTGGGGTTGATCGCCTGAAGCAGGATACCGCCCATCACACCGGGCGGGGTCTTGGCCTCGATAAAGGCGATGCGCGACCCGGCAAACGCAATGCGCGCCGCGAGATAGATCAGGTATCCCACCGATCCCGCCATCAGCACCAACCGCAGCCACGGCAGCGACAACACCACCGCAGCCAGACCGGAAATCACCGCCAGCATCACCAGATTGGTGCCCAGAAACAGCCCCAGCACATAGCGCAGCGATGGCCGGAACCCGTAGGCGGCGCCAAAGCCCGCCGTGCTCAGCACCCCGGGGCCGGGCGTGATGATCAACAGAATGACCGCCGCCGCAAAAGTCAGCATTCCGCGAATTCCAGTTGCACCTTCATGGCGCGGCTTCGGTCATTGGCCACGGCAAAGGCGGCGGCGTGATCGGTGATCGCGAAATGATGCGTGACCAGCGGGGCCACGTCGATCAGTCCGGCCTGCATCATGCGCACGGCGACGGCGAATTCCTCGTGAAAGCGGAAAGATCCGCCAAGGGTCAGTTCCTTGGCGGTGATCTGCATCATCGGCAGCGTCATATCCCCGGACAGGCCAAGCTGCACGATGCGACCACGGGGGCGCAGCGCCGGGATCGCCCCGGCCAGCGCAGGTGCCGCACCGGAGCATTCAAAAAGAACATCAAGGCATCCCTTGTCGGCGCCGTAAGGCACCAGCGCATCGGGATCGGTGGCGGTGTTCAGCGTGACATCCGCCCCCGCCCGGCGCGCGAACTCCAGCACCGGCGCGGAGATATCGGTCGCGATGATCTCGGCCGCCCCGGCCCGTCGCGCCGCAAGGATCGCCAGAACCCCGATCGGGCCGCATCCCGTCACCAGAACGCGCCGGCCCAGCAATTCCCCGGCTTGCCGCATCGCGTGCAGGACCACCGACAACGGCTCGGCCATGGCCGCCTCGGCGGCGGTCAGGCCGGTGGCGGGCACGCATTGCGCCGCATCGGCCACGATCTCTTCGCGAAAGGCACCCTGAATATGCGGGAACGGCATTGCAGAGCCATAAAACCGCATGTTGAGGCAATGATTGGGCAACCCGCGCAGGCATTCGCCGCAGCCCCCGCAGGGCCGGGATGGGGACACAGCGACCAGATCGCCCGTTGCCAGCCCCGCGACACCCGCGCCCAGCGCGCTGACCACGCCTGCAACCTCATGGCCAAGGATCATCGGTTCGCGCAGGCGCACAGTGCCAAATCCGCCATGGTTGAAATAATGCAGATCAGAGCCGCATATCCCGCCGCGCACAAGGCGCACGCTGACCTCACCGGGACCGGGTGCGGCCACATCACAAGGTTCCAGCCGCACGTCCCGCGCTGCGTGTGCATAGAGCGCCCGCGCCATGATCCTCCCCCCGGGGCTTTTACTTGCATGCCCTCAAAAATGGTATACCATTTCATCAAGGCGGGTTTGCGTGGGATTGTCAAGAGAGCCGCAGACACCGCAAATTGGGAGGAAACATGCAGATATTCAATCTGGACGGGCGCACCGCGCTTGTGACCGGGTCGTCCATGGGCATCGGTCTGGCGCTGGCGCGCGGGCTGGCGCAGGCGGGCGCGCGGGTGGTCCTGAATGCGCGCAATGCGGACCGGCTGGCCGAAGCCGCGGCAACCCTGCGCGCCGAAGGGGCCGAGGTGGACACGCTGATCTTTGACGTCACCGACCCCGCCGCCGTGGCGCAGGCGGTGGACGGGTATGAGGCCGCCCAAGGGCCGATCCATATCCTGATCAACAACGCGGGCATGCAGCATCGCGGCCCCCTTGAGGACTTCCCTACCGACGCGTTTGACCACCTGATGCGCACCAACGTGAATTCGGCGTTTTACGTCGGTCAGGCCGTGGCCCGCCACATGATCGCGCGCGGCGCGGGCAAGATCGTCAATATCGCCAGCGTGCAAAGCATGCTGGCCCGTCCCGGTATCGCCCCCTACACCGCCTCCAAGGGGGCGATCACCAATCTGACCAAGGGCATGGCAACCGATTGGGCGGGGCACGGGCTGAACTGCAACGCCATCGCGCCGGGGTATTTCAAGACCCCCCTGAACGCGGCCCTCGTGGCCGACCCCGAATTTTCCGCCTGGCTGGAAAAGCGCACCCCGGCGGGGCGCTGGGGCGAGGTGAACGAATTGGTCGGTGCGTGCGTCTTTCTGGCCTCGGACGCGGCCAGTTTTGTGAATGGTCACACCTTGTTCGTTGATGGCGGCATCACGGCAAGTCTTTGAAAAAAGGGAACAGAAACATGAGCGACAAACCGGTAATCGGCTTCATCGGCGTGGGCTATATGGGCCACGGCATGGCCAAGAACATCCTCAAGGGCGGCTATTCCCTGTGGATCAAGGGGCGCAGCAACCGGACCCCGATCGACAGTCTCGTCGGGATGGGTGCCACCGAGGCCGCAACCGCCGCCGAGATGGCGGCGAATTGCGATATCATCCACATCTGCCTGTCCAATTCCCCGCAGGTCGAAGAGGTGATCCGCGGTGAAGGCGGTATTCTGGAAGGCGCGCGCGAAGGGTTGATCGTGATCGACACCACCACCGCCGATCCAACTTCGACCATGGCGCTGGCGGCTGACATGGCCGCCAAGGGCGTCACCATGGTGGACGCACCGCTGGGCCGCACCCCCAAGGAGGCCGAAGAAGGCACGCTGGACGCGATGGTCGGCTGCGACGAAGCGGTGTTCGACACGGTCAAGCCGGTCATTGACTGCTGGGCCGGGACGGTGACCCGCATCGGTGACGTCGGCGCGGGCCACAAGATGAAGCTCTTGATGAATTTCCTCGGGGCGGCTTATGCGTCCCTTTATTCCGAGGCGGTGGCGATTGGCGCGGGGGTCGGCATTTCGCCCCATACCTTCCGCGAGGTGATCGGACCCAGCCGCCTTGGCAGCGGGTTCTTTGGCACCTTCATGCAATATGTGTGTGACCGGGATGAAAACGCCCACAAGTTCACCATCGCCAATATGTCCAAGGACATCCGGTATGTGAACGCAATGGCCACGGACGCGGGTGTGGTCAACGTCATGGCCAGCGCCGCGCGCCATTATTTCACCCATGCCGAAGCCATCGGCGCAGGGGCCGATTTTGTGCCGATGTTGTCCAATCACGTGGGCCGCATCAATGGCATGGACATGGAAGAGATCACCAAGAAATAACAACGCGGGCGGTCCGGCGGGCCGCCCCGTTTTTTGTTAAGGGAGGGAACCCAATGCTGACCAAGGATCAGAAGGATTTCTTCGACGAGAACGGCTATCTCATGGTCGAGGACGCAGTGACGCCGGAACAGCTCGCCCGGTTGCGCGAGATTACCGCCGCCTTTATCGACGCCTCGCGCGCGGTCAGCGAAAGCAACGATGTCTATGACCTTGACGCAGGCCATGGGCCCGGCAATCCGCGCCTGACCCGGATCAAGATCCCGCACAAGCAAGACCCGTATTTCTGGGAGGTCTTGCGGAATTCGGCCATGACACAGGTTCTCAACGATCTGCTCGGGCCGGATACAACGATCCTGACTTCCAAACTGAATACCAAGGCCCCCGGCGGCGGGCGTGCGGTGGAATGGCATCAGGACTGGGCCTTTTATCCGCATACCAATGACGATCTTCTGGCGTTCGGGCTGATGCTGGAGGATGTGGACCACGACAACGGCCCGCTGATGGTGATCCCCGGAACGCATAAGGGGCCGATCCTGAGCCACGATGCGAACGGCGTCTTTGCCGGTGCCATTGATCCGGACGATCCGCTGTTCGAGCGCGACAAGGCCGTGACGCTCACCGGCAAGGCGGGCAGCATGACCGTGCATCACGCGCGTATCCTGCACGGGTCGGCCCCCAACGTCAGCGACCGCCCCCGGTTCATCCTGTTTTACGAACTGGCCTGTGCGGACGCCTGGCCGATCCTGGGGTCAAATTCCTATTTCCACGCGCTGGGACAACGGAAATTCTGGGACGATCTGCAAGACCGCACCGTGACCGGGGCCCCCTGCCTGACCCCGCGCCTCGAACAGGTGCCGGTTCGGATGCCTCTGCCCCCCGCGCCGGACACCGGGTCGATCTTTAAAACGCAGGAAAGCGCAGGGGCGAAAAGCGCCTTTTCCAAGGGTTGAGCCACAAGATGAAAATCACCGCCGTCATCAGCCACGTTCTGCAAACCGACATGCCCGAGGAACTGGGCTATTCCCAGCAATACTACGCCAAGCGCACCGCGCATCTGGTCGAGATCCGGACCGACGAAGGGATCACCGGGTGGGGTGAATGCTTTGGACCGGGAAATGTGGCGCTGGCCAACAAGGGCATCGTGGAAAAGGTCATTGCGCCGATGATCCTTGGCCGCGATCCGATGGACCGCGATGTCATTTGGCATCACGTCTACAACCTGCTGCGCGACCACGGCCAAAAGGGAATGCCCATGCAGGCGCTTTCGGGTGTCGATATCGCGCTGTGGGATATCGCGGGAAAGGTGGCGGGGCTGCCGCTGCACAAGATGATCGGCGGGGCGCATCGCGACCGGGTGCAGGTTTATGGATATGGCATGATGCTCAAGCGTGAAAGCGTCGCGGATCACGTCGCGCGGTTTGCCGATGAAGCCGCCGCGATCCGCGACATGGGGTTTGTCGCGACCAAGATGAAGGTCGGGCTGGGCCCACGCGACGATGTCAGACTATGCCAAGCGGTGCGGCGCGGCATCGGGGACGATTTCGATTTCATGGTGGACGCCAACCATTGTTACACCACGCCGGATGCGTTTTTCGTGGGCCGCGCGCTGGAGGAGCTGGGGGCCTATTGGTTCGAGGAACCCGTGGCCCCCGAGGACCACGACGGATACCGCGAATTGCGCGCCGGACTGCGCGTCAACATTTCGGGCGGTGAGGCGGAATTCAACCGCTGGGGCTGGCGCAAACTGTTGGAGAGCCGTGGGTTGGACATCGCCCAACCCGAAGTCTGCGCGCTGGGAGGGATCAGCGAATACCTGCGCGTTCTGGCGCTGGCGCACGCGCATTTCACGCCGGTGGTCAACCACGTCTGGGGGTCGGCCATCGCCGTGGCCACCAACATTCAGCTTCTTGCCGCGATGCCGCCCCTGCCCGGCGGGTTGTTCCCGCGCGAACCGTGGCTTGAGTTCGACACGACGGAAAACATCTTTCGCGACAACCTGCTGAGCGACCCGCTGGATATTCAGGGTCAGGTCGCCGCGCATGGCAGCGTGGCAGTCCCGGACGCGCCGGGGATCGGGGTTGCCCCCGATCCGGCATTTATCCGGGCCTATGCGGTGGATGGCTGAAGCCATACCCGCCCCCCGAGACCGACATGCCCGGTCCCGATTGCAGCAGGACCGCGCCGCAGAGCCGTCTCAATAGGTCGCCCGTCCCCCCGACAGATCAAACACTGCACCGGTGGTAAAGGAATTGTCAGGGCTGACCATCCACGCGATCATGGCGGCGGCCTCGTCGACTTCGAGAAACCGGTTGCGCGGGATTTTCGACAGCATGTAGTCGATATGTTCCTGGGTCATCTGGTCAAAGATCGCGGTGCGCGCGGCAGCCGGGGTGACGCAGTTCACGGCGATGTCATGGCCTGCCAGTTCCTTGCCCAGCGATTTGGTAAACCCGATCACGCCTGCCTTGGACGCGCTATAGGCGCTGGCGTTGGGGTTGCCTTCCTTGCCCGCGATGGAGGCGATGTTGACGATCCGGCCAAACCCGCGCGCCTTCATCCCCGCGACCACGGCCTTGTTGGTGAAGTAGGTGCCCATCAGGTTGATGTCCAAGACCTGCCGGAAGGCGTCGTTGTCATAGTCTTCCACCGAAACGTTCGGGCCTGCGATGCCTGCGCTGTTGACCAGAAAGTCGGTGCCGCCAAAGGCCGCGTCGGTGGCTTGAACCGCCGCCTGCACGCTGTCCCAATCGGTCACGTCGCACGGCACGGCAATCACCTCGCCCAATTCCGACAGTTCCGCGACGGACTGCTCGACCCGCGCGCTGTCCACATCCCACAGCGCAACGCGCCCGCCGGACCGCAGCAAACGCGCCGCCACGGCAAAGCCGATACCCTGCGCCCCCCCTGTTACCGCGCCGGACAGGCCGGTCATGTCAATCCTGTTTTCCTTGCGTGTCATTCGGGTCTCCTCCCATTCATTCCGCGCATCGCGTCACTTGACGATGACCGCGCGGCCATCCGCAATCATTTCTTCGATCGGCTCCATCCGGCAGAACCCGGCCTTTACCTTTTTCTCAAGCGCATCTTCGAGCGCGCGCACCTGCGCGACCTGCGCAATCACCGCGTCGATATCGGCATGGGGCACCACGACTACACCATTTCGGTCGGCCACGATGATGTCGCCGCTGTTGATTTGGCGGCCGCCCACCACCGCGCCGAACCCGACGCGGGCCGGTCCGTGGGCATAAGGTGAATTCGGGCTGAGCCCCGTGCACCAGACCGGCAGGCCCGTCTCTACGATCCCGTCATAATCGCGCATCTCGCCATCGGTGACGAATCCGGTCGCCCCCTTGTTGCGCAACATGCCGCAAAACTGGTCCCCCGACGCCGAACAGTTGCGGTGACCGTGCACCGCCGCCACCACGATATCGCCCGGTTGCAGGATATGCAGCGCGGCCATCGTGGCGAGGATTTCCTGTGGTCCGTTGTCAGCCACCAGTGCCGTGCCCACGGCGGTGCAATCGGTATCGCGCCCGTCTCCGATGGGGCGAATGCGGCTGTCCAGCGCCCCCTGCCCGCCCATCGCGTCGCAGACAAATCCCGTGGGCACCCCGCGAAATGCAGCGATCTGGTCCGGACGCGGGCGGGGAAAATTCTCGCGCAGGGTCAGTTGTGGCGGTTCTTCGATCATTGCATGTCTCCTGTGTCAGAACGCGGGCAGCAGGTATTGCAGCGCATAAAGCGCGCCCATACCGGCCATAATGGACCAGATGACGCCGAACCGGAGGCCAATGCCAAATGCCGCAAGCGCCGCGATCACGCGGATGGGGTCGGTTTCACCGGCTGTCGCCTCGGGCCAGACAACCAGCGGCATGAACAGCGCCGGGAATACCGCAACACCCACGTATTTCAGATGCAGCAAGGCCCAGTCCGGCAGGGTGCGACCGCCAAACAGGCCCAGAAACGAAAACCGGATCAGAAAGGTGCCGGTCCCCAACAAGATGGTCAGCAGCCAGAAATCAGCCTCTGCGATCATGCCTCTGTCTCCGGTTTCTGACGCCGCAGGAACAATTCGGCCTGCGCGCCCGCCACCAGCCCCAGCAGCGCGGCAATCACCAGTCCAAGCGACCACGGCACCCAGGCAAACAGCAGCGACGCGATCCCGGCAACGAACGCCGCCAGCACATGCGGACCCGACCGCAAAAGAGGTGCCGTCAGCGCGATGAAACAAACCGGAACCGCGAAATCCAGCGAATAGGACGGCGGGATCGCCTGCCCGACGACCGCCCCCAGAAAGGTAAAGCCATACCAGAACGGACAGATCAGCATCATGCAGCCAAAATAATAGGCCACCTTTTCGCCCGGCATCATTTCGGGCCGATCTTCGTAGGTGCGCACCGCCACGGCAAAGGCCTGATCCACCATCAGATACGCCATCAATGCCCGCACGCCGAACCGCGCGTGCCCCAGATGCGGGACCAGAGCCGCCGAATACATCGCCATGCGCAGGTTGACCACCAAGGCCCCAAGCAGGGCCACAAAAACCGGCGCGTTGTCCTGCAACAGCGCCAGTGCGGTGAACTGCGATGCCCCCGCGATGACCAGCACCGACATCGCCATCACCTGAACCACGTCAAGGCCCGCCTCGCGGGCCACAACGCCGAACATCATGGAATAAGGCGCCACGATCAGGATGAAAGGAGCACAATCCAGATACCCGCGCAGAAAGGCGGCCCGGCGCGTCACATGCCCTGATCCCCGTTGCGTCATGGGTCGCGTCCCGTCACGTTCCGGGGCGTGCGCGCCATGCAAGCCGCACATGCGCCAGCCCCGCCGCTGTCGCCTGACAGCGCGCTTTTTGACGGGCAATCGCCTCTGAGCCGTGATCGGATACGGCAATGGCAAGCTCTTCGATCCGGTCGCATTGCAACCGGCCCGACAAGAGATCGTATTTCAGTTCGATCCCCGCGATGGCCGTGATTTCTTCGGGCGCTTCGGCCTGCAACCTGTCCAGTATGGCGCGGCTGGCTTGGCTCCATTCCTGTTCGGCGGTGCGAAAGCACACCACCGCCACCGCAGGCGTTTGCCGCGACAGCCCCGTGCAGATGGCATGTCGGGCGTCAACACAATCGTTCGGCGCGCGCCCTTGCGCGATTCGCTCGGCAATACAGGTGGCCGCCTGCGCAGCGCCGGTTTCCTCGGCACCGATCGGGGCGGGTGCCAAGGCCACAAACACAGCGGCCAGCAAGGCCGACACTCCGAGTTGACCCAAGGTTCTTCCTCCCGAAATCCAAGGCACATTCATTTGGTATACCTTTTTTGTTGCATTTGGTATACCAAATGAGATGCTGTCTCAAGACAAGCGCGATGCGGCCACAACCGGCCCGGCTTGCGCGCAGGGAGGAGAAAACAAAGATGTCGGATACTCGCGCAAACAAGCGGTTCCGTTCGCAAGAATGGTTCGACAATCCCAACAATCCGGGGATGACCGCGCTTTATGTGGAACGCTACCAGAACCAGACCTATACACGCGATGAATTGCAGGCCGACCGCCCGATCATCGGGATCGCCCAGACCGGAAGCGATCTGGCCCCTTGCAACAAGATCCACGTTTTCCTGATGGACCGGATCAAGGCCGGCATTCGCGAAGCGGGGGGCGTGCCGATGGAATTTCCGGTGCACCCGATTCAGGAAACCGGCAAACGGCCAACCGCCGCGCTGGACCGCAACCTGCAATACCTGTCGCTGGTCGAGGTTCTGCACGGCTATCCCATCGACGGCGTCGTTCTGACCACAGGCTGCGACAAGACCACGCCGGCCATGCTGATGGGGGCCGCAACGGTGGATATCCCGGCCATCGCGCTGAATGGTGGTCCGATGCTGGATGGCTGGTGGAAGGGCAAGCGCGCGGGATCAGGCATGATCGTCTGGGAAAGCCGCCGCCTGCTGGCCGAAGGCAAGATCGACTATGAGGAATTCATGTCCCGCGTCTGTTCCTCGGCCCCGTCGCTGGGCCATTGCAACACGATGGGCACGGCCTCGACGATGAACGCCATGGCCGAAGCTCTGGGCATGTCGCTGACCGGCAACAGCGCGATCCCGGCCCCGTTCCGCGAACGCATGGGCATGGCTTTTGAAACCGGCAAACGCATTGTCCAGATGGTTCTGGAGGATCTAAAGCCATCCGACATCATGACACGGGACGCGTTCGAGAACGCCATCGTCGTCAACGCCGCCATCGGTGGTTCGACCAATGCGCCGCCGCATCTGCAAGCCATTGCGCGGCACATTGGGGTGGATCTGGACGTGCGCGACTGGGAAACCATCGGCTATGACGTGCCGCTGATGGTCAACATGCAGCCCGCCGGTGAATACCTTGGCGAAAGCTTCTTTCGCGCGGGCGGCGTTCCGGCGGTGATGGGCGAACTGGTCAAGGCCGGGCGCATCCATACCGGCGTGATGACCGCCACCGGCAAGACAATGGGCGACAACCTTGAGGGCTGCCAAAGCGAAGACCTCGATGTGGTCAAATCCTATGACGCGCCGATGCGCAAGAACGCGGGTTTCAAGGTTCTGTCGGGCAACCTGTTTGACAGCGCATTGATGAAGACCAGCGTGATTTCGGATGATTTCCGCGCCCGCTTCCTGTCGCAACCCGGCAACGAAGGCGTGTTCGAAGCCCGCGCCGTGGTGTTCGAAGGGCCGGAGGATTATCACGACCGGATCAACGATCCGGCGCTGGAGATCGACGAACGCACGATCCTGTTCATTCGCGGCGTCGGGTGCGTCGGCTATCCCGGCAGCGCCGAGGTGGTCAACATGCAGCCACCCGATGCGATCATCCGGCAGGGCATCCAGCATCTGCCGACCGTGGGCGACGGACGGCAATCGGGCACATCGGAAAGCCCGTCGATCCTCAATGCCTCTCCCGAAAGCGTGGTCGGGGGCGGGCTGGCGCATCTGCGCACCGGTGATCCCGTGCGGCTGGATTTCAACAGTTCGACCCTGAACGCGCTGGTCGATGAGGCCGAATGGCAGGCCCGGATCGACGCATGGACCCCGCCAGAATTGCACCATCAGACGCCGTGGCAGGAAATCTATCGCACCCATGTCGGCCAGTTGTCCGACGGCGGCTGTCTTGAACTGGCCACGGCCTACAAGAAAATTGGCCGCGATCTGCCGCGCGACAACCACTGAGCAAGGAAGGCACCCCATGAGCAAGACAATCCTGATCACCGGCGGTGGCGGCGGCGTGGGCCGGTCCACGGCGCGCACATTTCTGGAAGCGGGCTGGAAGGTCGGCCTTGTCGGGCGCCGTGCCGGTGCGCTGGAAGAAACCGCCGACGGCCATCACAACGCGCTGATCCTGCCCTGCGATGTCACGGACGAAGACGCGGTCGATGCCTGTTTCGGTCAGGCCCGCGATGCCTGGGGGCGTGTTGACGCGCTGTTCAACAACGCGGGCGTCAACGTCGCCGCAGGCCCCATCGACGAGGTTTCGGTGGACGACTGGCGCGATGTGATCAACGTGAACCTCACCGGCAGCTTTATCGCCGCCCGCGCGGCGTTTGCCATCATGCGCGCGCAGGACCCCAAAGGCGGGCGCATCATCAACAACGGATCGGTGTCGGCCTATGTGCCGCGCTGGGGGTCTGGGCCCTATACCGCGTCCAAGCACGCGATTACCGGGCTGACCCGCTCGATCAGCCTTGATGGACGGCCACACAACATCGCTTGCGGCCAGATCGACATCGGCAATGCCCTGACCGACATGGCCGAAAAGATGACGAGGGGCGTGCCACAGGCGGACGGTTCGATCGCGGTCGAGCCGGTGATGGATGTGGCGCACGTCGCCAGATCGGTGCTTTACATGGCGGATCTGCCGCTTGAGGCAAACGTCCAGTTCATGACCGTGATGGCCACCAACATGCCCTATATCGGGCGCGGCTAGACCGCCGATACCGCCGGACCCGCCCTTGATCAAGTGGTGGTGCCGCACAAGGCCCCTATGCCCTCTGCCGTATCTTCGTTACCGTCGTTTTTCACAAGAATGCGGTAACGGGGCGGGCGCATGGCAGTAACGGATTGGGGGCAACGGTTCCGGGCCTATCTGGTCGAACGACCCGAGGGGATCAGCGATCAGGAACACCGCGCCCACGTCGTGGCCCGCGCGGCATTTCCCGGTGCGTTGTTGTCCCATGTCGTGTTTCTGATCATCTTTTGGCAGGTCGAGGCGTGGCCGCTTGTCTGGTTCAATGTGGCCAGCATCGCGATCTTTACGGCAGCGGTCTGGTTCATCTGCCTGCGCAACCGGTTTGCAGCCTGGCCCTTTGTTCTGGCCAATCTGATCGAAATTCCCGGTCACGGGCTGCTGGCGACCCTCTGGTTCGGTCTGGAACCGGCGTTCAATTTCTTCATCGTGAACAGCGTGGTCGTCGTGATGATCCTGCCGTTCTTTTCGCGCATTACGCGGGTGTGCCTGTCGCTTGGGTATCTCGTGATGCTGACGGCAAGCGGTGTCTATGTGCTGACGTTCGGTGCCGTGGACCCGCAAGGGCCCAGCTTTAACATCCTGTTTTTTGCCGCCAATACCGCCATGCTATCCAGCGTCATGGCGCTGTGCATGGGTCTGTATGAATGGGCCGCCTGCATGGCCGAGCGCGACCTTGTGGCAAGCCGCAGCCGCACCGAAGCCTCGAACAGGACGCTGGAGAATGTATCGTCCCAACTGGCCAAATACATCTCTCCTCAGCTTTACAGCGCCATCGTCAGCGGCCAGCAACAGGTGAAGGTCGACAGCAAGCGCAAGAAACTGACCGTGTTCTTTTCCGACATCGTCGGGTTTACCGAAACCACGGATCAGCTTGAATCCGAGGAATTGACCGCGCTGCTGAATGAATATCTTACGGAAATGTCGCTTATCGCGCAGGCGCATGGTGCGAATTTCGACAAGTTCATCGGGGACGCGATTGTCCTGTATTTCGGCGACCCTGAAACACAGGGCGTCAAGGAGGACGCGGCGCAATGCGTGCGCATGGCCATCGCGATGCAACAGCACATGCAGGACTTGCGCCAGAGGTGGCTTGATCTGGGTTTGGAGCGGCCGTTTGAAATGCGCATCGGCATCAACACCGGCTATTGCACCGTGGGCAATTTCGGATCCATCGACCGTATGGATTACACCATCATCGGCGGCGAGGTGAACCTTGCCGCCCGACTGGAGGCGCACGCGGACACCGGCGGCATCCTGCTGTCGCACGAGACATGGTCGCTGGTGAATGACTGGGCCATGGCCGAAGAGGTCGCGGCGCTGGATCTCAAGGGGATTTCCAGACCGGTGCGGGCCTATCGCCTTGTTGGCATCTATGATGACCTCGCCGCCCGTGGACGCATCATCCATCATTCCGACCCGGCGTTGACCCTGACCATCGACCCCGAGCGGCTGACCGAACAGGACCGGCGCAAGGCGATCACCGTGTTGCAATCCGCGCTGGATGACCTGACGGCGGAATGACGAGGGCCAACAATCGCTCTGTCAGGTCACGCGGAACCATGTGTTCATCCCTGACATCGCGTGGCCCAGCATATGACAATGCAGCAGCCAGTCACCCGGATTGTCGGCCACGAGCAGGACTTGCCGTGTCTCGCCGGGGGCGACCAGCACGGTATCGCGCAGCACCCCCGCCGACCCGTCCGCGTTCATCACGTGAAAGTGGTGGCCGTGCAGGTGGATGCCGTGGGGAAACATCGTGTCGTTGATCAGGGCGATGCGCCGCACCTCGCCCTGCGCCAGATCCACAAGCGGCGCATCGTCCAGCCCCGCCTGCCCGTTCAGGGACCAGAACTGACCGCTTTGCATCAGGTCGCGCCCCGCGCGGAGTTCCCCCTTGTGGCGGGTCGGACCAAGGCCGCGCATGGCACCGCCCTGCATCTGCAGGCTGATCAGGGGCGCGCGCGCAGGATCGCCGGGATCGGCAACCGGGTTTGGGGGCAGCGCCGCAGGTGCCGCGCGCCGGGTTTGCCCTGCCCCTGCCCCGACGCGAAACCCCGCCACCGCATAGCCGCCATCGCGTTCCAGACTGACAAGATCGGCCATTTCGCCAACCTCTGCGGTGACATCCACGATCAGGTCGATCCGCTGCGCCGGGGCCATGTCCAGATCTATCGTCGCCGGCGCGGGCCGGTTCAGGGGCATCCCGTCGAGCGCGGCAATCCACCCCTCCAACCCCTTGAGCCGCAGCCGGAACACCCGTGCGTTGGCCCCGTTGATGATCCGCAGGCGCAACCGGTCGAGCCGCCGCACCGGCATGGACCAGCCAAACTGCCCGTTCACCGTCACAATATTGCCGATCCGCCCGGCGTGGCTCAGATCATGAAAATTGCCGAATGGGGCGATCTTGGCCGTTTCGGGATCGAGCCGCCAATCGTCCAGCATCAAGGTGACGTCGTGATCCACGTCCGGGGCATCAGTGTCCGGCTCTTCGATGATCAGCGGCCCGGCCAGCCCCCGGGCCACCTGCTCCATCGAGCGGTTGTGCGAATGATACCAATAGGTGCCCGCATCGGGGACCGCGAAATCATAGAGAAAATCCTGCCCCGGTTTTACCGCGTTCTGGGTCAGGCCCGGCACCCCGTCCATCGCGTTGTCGATGCGGATGCCATGCCAATGCACCGCGGTGTCATCGGGCAATTTATTTCGCAAGACGCGGCTGACGCGATCCCCCTGCCGAACCCGGATTTCCGGCCCCGGCACAGCGCCGTCGTAACACCACACCGGGGTGGGATCGTATCCATCGGGGGCAATCTGGGCCAGCGCCTGACCGGCGGTCAGCGCCGGTGCCGCGGCCCCGGCAGGGGCATTGAAAAATGGCAGGCTTGCCAGCCCACCCAGAACCGCACGTCGTGTGATCTCCACTGATCCGCCCCTTTTGCAAAATCCGTTTCGCAAAAGATAGGGCGACCCACCCGTCCCGTCACGTGGTAAGTCGCCTCAGCAGCCAGCAAGGGCAGGATCGCGGCGTCAGTTGCTCGCGGTGCGCACGGTGTGGCGGTAGAACTGGTGAACGCCGATCTTGACCGTCTTGGTGTAGACCTTGGCCCAGGACGGACGCACCGACGTGGTGTGGTAATGCGTGGCACCCTTGGTCAGCTCTTCGGACCGTTCGTCCAGCACCGCACGCGCCACCTTGGCCACCCGTTCAAAGGCGGTTTTTTCAGCGATCACCTCTTCGCGGCCATCGCAGGTATAGGTGAACTGGCACTGGTATTTCCGGCCCGTTCCCTGATTGATCACATCGCATGGCGTGTCGGGAAACCGCGCTTCCTCGACGCGGTTCATGATCACTTCGGCGACGGCGAACTGCCCCTTGACGGTTTCACCGCGCGCTTCGAAATACAGCGCCTCGGCGAGGCACTGCCATTGCTCACCGCCTGTGGCCTTGGGTTGCGCATCCAGCCATGCACGGGTGTATTGCACATCGCCCGCCCCACGCCCCGGTTCGGAAACCAGCGCCTTGATCCGCCCCTTGGGCAGCGCACCAAATGCACTTTGGGCGCGATCGAACAGGGATTGCATCGTCGCTTCGGCTTGTGCCGCAGGTGCAAAGAGCATCAAGGGCGCGGCCAGCAACAACGCCATAGTCATGGCGGATAGGGTTTTCATCGGTTCTGCCTCGTCACAGTTGTATGGACTGCGCCGTACCTCCCGTTGCAACGCAGCCGCGCGATACAGGAAAACCTGCTCCGCGTCCAGTTTCGGTTAATATTCAGGCAGAGTGCGAAAAATATGTCGCAGGTCCGTACCTTTCCGGGCGGCACGGACCACGACAAATTACAGTGACCTCAGGCAGGGTTAGCCGATCTTGTCCCGAATGGCGAGCTGCGCGGCCGCAAGGCGCGCCACCGGCACCCGGAACGGCGAACACGAGACATAGTCAAACCCCACCTCGCGGCAAAACGCGATTGATTCGGGGTTGCCGCCATGTTCGCCACAGATCGACAGGGTCACATCGGGCTGCGCATTACGCCCACGTTCGGCCCCAAGCCGCAGCAATTCGCCCACCCCGTCGATATCCAGCGTATGAAAGGGATCTTCGGGGAACACGCCCTGCTGAACATAGTCCGACATGAACCGCCCCGCGTCATCGCGGCTGAGCCCATAGGTCATCTGGGTCAGGTCGTTGGTGCCGAAGCTGAGAAAGGACACATGCGGCGCGATCTCGGCCGCGCGCAATGCCGCGCGCGGTGTTTCGACCATCACGCCAAGCCGGTAGTTGAAATCGCGTCCTTTTTCGTTGCGCACCGCCAGTGCCACGGCATCGACCCGTGCCTTGACCAATTCGACCTCGCGGCGCGCGGACACCAGCGGGATCATGATTTCGGGCACCACGGGATCGCCTTGTTGGCTGGCCTCGAGCGTGGCTTCAAAAATCGCGCGCGCCTGCATGTCATAGATTTCGGGCACGGTCACACCCAACCGGACACCGCGCAGACCCAGCATCGGGTTGTATTCCCCCATCGCCTCGACCCGTCGGATCACGTCGCTGACCGGCAGGTCCAGCGCCTCGGCCAGTTCGCGCTGGCCGCTTTTGGAGGTGGGCAGGAATTCGTGCAACGGCGGGTCAAACAGGCGGATACAGACCGGCTGTCCTTCCATGATGCGGAACAACTGCACGAAATCCTCTCGCTGCATGGGCAGAAGCCGCTCAAGCACGGCGGCACGGTCCTGCGACCGGTCGGCAAAGATCATCTCGCGCATGACGGTCAGGCGACCGGGATCAAAGAACATGTGTTCGGTCCGGCACAGCCCGATACCCTGCGCATTGAAGTTGCGCGCCGTCTGCGCATCGGCGGGGGTGTCGGCATTGGCGCGAATGCCGATGTCGCGCGCCTCGTCCGCCCAGCCCATTAGGGTCTGGAACGCATCGTCCAGCGATGCTTCGAGCATTTCGGGTTCACCGGCCAGCACCTGCCCCGAGCTTCCGTCAAGAGTGATGATATCCCCATCCTTGAGAACCCGACCATCCGCCGTCACGATCTGCTTGCGCCGTGTGTTGAACTTGAGAGAGGTCGCCCCAACGATACACGGCAGGCCAAGGCCCCGCCCGATCACGGCGGCGTGGCTGGTCATGCCGCCACGTTCGGTCAGCACACCGACAGAGGCGTGCATTCCGCGAATATCCTCGGGCGTGGTTTCACGCCGCACAAGAATGCACGGTTCGCGCCGCGCTGCGCTGGCCTGCGCCTGCGACGCGGTGAACACGATCCGGCCCGTGGCCGCCCCCGGGCTGGCCGCGATGCCGGTGCCCAGCACATCGCGCTTGGCATATGGGGCCACCTGACGGTGCAGCAATTCGTTCAACATGCGCGGTTCCACCCGCATGACAGCCTCTTGCGGGGAGATGATCCCGTCCTGAGCCAACCGCACCGCGATGCGCACCGATGCACGCGGCGCGCGCTGCACACGGACCCCGTCAAGGATATGCACACGGCCGTTTTCGATCACGAATTCGACCTGCATTTCCTCGCGCAGTTTGCGGCGCATGGTGGCGGCGTGGGCTTTGAGATCGGCAAACGCCTGAGGGGCCACCTCTTCAAGGGACGGGCCGCGCGGGTCTTTTTCGAGATACAGCGCCTCTGCCCCAGCGCCCAGCGCATCACGGCCCTGCGACTGGCTGAGGTATCGGCCAGTGATCTGCGGCTGGCCCGTGACCGTGTTGACCAGTTGCAGAACCCCGGATCCGCATTCGCCGCGTCCAAGGCCAAAGATCATGTCCTGCACCACAAGACCCAGCCCCGCATCCGCGGGCGCGCCCTTGGCCTGACGCAACAGTCGCGCGGTGGTGCCTTCCCACGCCCGCGCCATGGACCGCAGCACGGCGGCCAACTGTTCTGCAGGGTCCTGCGGGAATGGCTCTTCGGTTTCTTCCTCATAGGCGTGCAGCAGCTTTTGCAGCGCGGGCTTGGGTTCGGGGGGAATTTCCTCGAACAGGTCGGGATCGAGCCGCGCGACGTGGATCGCGTAGGCCTGCACAAACCGCAGGTAAAGCGCGGCAGCCGCGTCCGCGCCCATGATCTCGCTCAGTTCGACATAGCGCGCATCGTTCATTCCGATGTTCAGAACCGCGCCCGGCCCGCCCCAATCGGGGTCTTCCGACGACGGCCGCACGCACAGAAGGGTGCCGGGGTCAAAGCAGGACAGAATCGGTTCAAGGTCGGGGATATTGCCCGCCGCGATGCCGTGCACCGCATCAAAGGACAACGCCACGGTGCGCGGAACCGGCAAATCCAGCCGCACAAGGCGTTGCAGGCATTTCGCCCGCCCGCCATGGGTGAAATTGGCCACCGGGGCGGTGGCTGTGATCAGGGTCGTGTGGGGATTGTTCTGCACTGCGGCGCACCTTGTCTGTCGCGCGTCAGCATAGGCTGCACACGGACCGGCGCAAGGGCTCTTGCTGTCGCGCCGCCGCGGGCGGGGGATACCCGCACACGGCACCGCGCATTCGCGTCAGCCCTCGACGCGGGTCAGGTCCGCCACCGACAGACAGGTCGCGCGGATGCGGTGCAACAGGTTCAGACGATTGCGGCGCAGCGTCTGGTTATCGGCATTGACCTGCACATCGGTAAAGAACGCATCAATCGCCCCGCGCAGTCCGGCCATCGCCGCCATCGCGGCTGGAAAATCCTCGGCCTGCATGGCCGGGGCAATCGCCGCCTCGGCCGCGTCCAGTGCCGTGAACAAGGCGCGTTCGCTGTCGCCCTCGGCAAACTTGGGATCGGGACCAAAGGAATATTCCACCCCGTCCTTTTCCTCGGCCTGACTGAGAATGTTGTTGGCGCGTTTGAAGCCCTGCAACAGGTTTTCACCGTCTTCGGTGGACAATGCCTCGGACAGCGCCCGGACACGTTTGACAAGAAGCGTCAGATCGTCAGAGCCCGGCATCGACAGGCACGCATCAATCACATCATGGCGGATGCCCTCATCACGCAGGAACACCTTGAGACGGTCATGGATGAAGGCGAGGAGGTCGGCGCTCAACTGTTCCGCTTCGATCTTATCTGCCTGAAACAAATTTGGGGCGATGGGTTCGCCAACACCAGCGGAGGCCTCCAATTCTCGCAAATCAGCCATTACTAGATGTCTATGCAGTGTGCTAACTGGGCCGCTACGCCCTTGGAGAAGGACTTTCAACCATATGGCGTGTTTATAGATGGCGCGGCCAAGCGACACGCTTTGCCCATTCTCCAGCACCAGACGGATCACCCCCAACGCCGCACGGCGCAGGGCAAAGGGGTCTTTGGAACCGGTGGGCTTTTCGTCAATCGCCCAGAACCCGGTCAGCGTATCCAGTTTATCCGCCAGCGCCACCGTCACCGACAAGGGCGCGGTGGGCACATCGTCGGAGGGGCCAAGCGGCGAATAGTGATCCTGCGCCACCTGCGCCACATCCTGTGGATAACCCGCAGAAGTGGCGTAATAGCGGCCCATTAGCCCCTGAAGTTCAGGGAATTCGTAAACCATTTCAGAGCTTAGATCGGCCTTGGCGATCCGGGCGGCGGTTTGCGCTTGCGCCACATCCGCACCGACGGAGGGTGCCAGTTCTCCGGCCAGCGCGGTGATCCGCGCGATGCGTTCGCCCTGCGTGCCCAGCTTGTTGTGAAAGGTCACTGCGTCAAGGGCTTGCAGCCAGCCGTTCATGCCCGCCTTGGCCTCGCGCAGGTCGTTTTCCCAAAAGAACTTGGCATCCGCCAGACGCGCGGCAAGAACCTTTTGGTTACCCTTGAGGATCGTCGCGCCGTGATCGGCCGTCGTCCGGTTGGCCACGGTGATAAACCGTTCGATCCGGCCCGTGGACGTATTGCGCACCGAAAAGAACTTCTGATGCTCTTTCATCGAGGTCTGAAGCACCTCGGGCGGCAGGTCGAGGAACTCGGCCCCGATCTCGCCCATCAGGGGCACCGGCCATTCGACAAGGCCTGCGACCTCGGCCAGAAGGCCCGTGTCTTCGACCACTTCCAGACCTGCGGCAAAGGCGAGGTTCGTGGCCTCGGCCCAGATCGCATCGGCGCGTTCCTGCGGGTTGAGGATCACATGCGCGCGCTTCAGCTTGGCGGCGTAGTCATCGAAGGACGTGACGGAAAACGCATCCGGCGACAGGAAACGGTGGCCGCGCGTGGTGTTGCCAGCCTCGATCCCGTCAACGTTCAGGGGCACGACGTTGGCACCATCTTCGCGGGTCAGGATACACAGGATCGAGTGCAACGGTCGCACCCACCGCAGACTGCCCGCGCCCCAGCGCATGGATTTCGGCCAAGGGAAGGTGCGGATCGTCGCTTCCAGCACTTCGGCGACAATGTCGGACGCCGCGCGCCCCGGTTTTTCGATCACTGCAAAGAACACCGGCCCCTTGGGCGTGTCGCGCTGTTCCAGTTGATCGCGGGTCAGGCCCGCGCCCCGCAGAAAGCCTTCGATCGCCTTGTCGGGCGCATCCACGCGCGGGCCTTTGCGTTCCTCGCGCTGCGCGGGGCTGGCATCGAGCAAGCCCTCGACCGCCAGCGTCAGGCGACGCGGTGTCGAAAAGGCCGCCGCGTGGGCATAGGTCAGCCCCGCCTCGACCAGACCGTCGGTTATCCGCTTGCGCAGGTCGTCGGCGGCGCGGCGCTGCATGCGCGCGGGGATTTCCTCGGAAAACAGTTCAATCAGAAGATCGGGCATCAGTTCGCCTCCGGGCGGGGTGGGCATTCTTCTCCGACGACGGTGCCGTCATAAGCTTTCTCACCGCATGCGTTCAGGTCGTGCCAGACATAGCCGCGCCCGTCCTCGGTGATGGCGACAATACGGTCCACGCCATAGTGGATGTTCTTGGCCCCAAGAAAGGTCAGCGCGGTGCCGGCCTTGATCTCGGCGGCGAGCGCGGGCGCATCGAAACAGTCGAACCAGTCGGGCGCGTTGCGCGGCTCTGCACCGTCAACCATGGCATAGGTTTCGGTCAGCATCGGCAGGCTGGCCGTCGTGGTGAAACAGGCGCGAAAGCGGATCGGGCTGCTGTCGGCGTCGATTGCCCGGATATCCCCGGACAGGATGGTTTCCGGATCGCCGCTGGACAGGGACACCAGTTCGATCTGTCCCACCTCGGCGGCGGGCAGTTCGCGGTAGAACCCGTAGATTTGCAGATAATAGAGCGCCGCACCGGCGATAAGGCCAGATACCAAGATCACGATCCCCAGAATTTTTCCGTTCATTCCGCAAACCCACCTGCACGCGTCTGGACAAAGGCATCGGCGCATTGCTTGGCCAAGGCCCGCACCCGGCCGATGTAGGATTGCCGTTCGGTCACCGAAATCACGCCGCGCGCGTCCAGCAGGTTAAAGATATGGCTGGCCTTGATGCACTGGTCATAGGCGGGATGCGCCATGATGATACGCTTGCCGGTCTTGGGGTCCTGATGCGGTTGCGACAGGATCGCCTCGCATTCGGCTTCGGCCTCTTCGAAGTGGCGCAAGAGCACCTCCGTGTTGGCCACGTCAAAATTCCAGCGCGCGTATTCTTCTTCGGTCTGGCGGAACACGTCGCCATAAGACAGCGCAATCGGGGCGTCGGGATCGTTGAACGGCATGTCCATCACGTGATCGACGCCCAGCACATACATCGCAAGACGTTCCAGACCATAGGTCAGCTCGCCCGAGACCGGGTGACAGTCATGCCCGCCGACCTGCTGGAAATAGGTGAACTGGGATACTTCCATGCCGTCGCACCAGACCTCCCAGCCCAGCCCCCATGCGCCCAGCGTCGGGCTTTCCCAGTCATCCTCGACAAAGCGGATGTCGTGCAGGTTCATGTCGATGCCGATGGCTTCGAGCGACCCGAGATAAAGCTCTTGCAGGTTGGGCGGCGATGGTTTGATCAGCACCTGATACTGGTAGTAGTGCTGAAGCCGGTTCGGATTTTCGCCATAGCGCCCGTCCGTGGGGCGGCGTGACGGCTGAACATAGGCCGCCGCCCAAGGGTTTGAGCCGAGGCTGCGCAAGGTGGTGGCCGGATGAAAGGTGCCCGCGCCGACTTCCATGTCGTAGGGCTGCATGATCGCGCATCCCTGCGCGGCCCAATAGCTTTGCAGACGCAGGATGATGTCCTGAAAACTGCGCGGTGTGCCGGTCATCTTGGTCGATCCTTCTGCGGCGGCCATCCGTAGCGGGTCAATGCGGCGGACCTTTGCGGGGCGGGCCTTCTGGGGCGGTGAGAATGCGCGCCTTACCTATGCCTGCGGGCCGACAGGGTCAACGGAAACCGAACACAGCAAACGCGGGGGAAAACCCTTGGTGAACCGGTTGTGTTCGAGAGGTCGAAAGGCATGGCCATCCCGGGGATTTCCTGTTTATCTGTCGCAAATTTTTGGAACAAAGGGTTAGATGCAACCATGAAGGCATTTCTCGCCTCTCTGCTTTTGGCGCTGGCGGTATTCTCGCAGGCGGCAAAGGCGCAAGACTCGCAGGATCTTGTTTGGGTCCAGATCGAAGCGCAACCAAGCCTGACCGCCGCGCAGGCCTCTGTGCGCGAATATGCCGCCAGTTTGCCGGATGTGCACGGGTTCGCGCTTGGCGCGGGCTGGTATGGGGTTCTTCTGGGCCCCTACACCCGCGAGGATGCCGCGCGCGTTTTGCAGGTCTATCGCCGTGAACGGGCCATTCCGCGCGACAGCTATCTTCAGGTGTCGGGCCGCCTGCGCGAACAGTTCTGGCCGGTGGGCGAAAACGCCCTGAACCGGGGCACGGTGGCACAAGCGCCTGTTTCGGAGCAAGTGGCCGGGACCCAGCCCAGCACCCTGCCCGCGGTGGAACCGGTGATTCAGCCCGCAACCGAACCGCAGGCGGCAGCCGAACCCGCACCAGAGCCTGCACCCGAACCGGTTGTCTATGACGAAACCCCGGCCGAGGCACGCCGCAGCGAAGCGGCTCTGACCGCCGCGGAACGGCGTGATCTGCAGATCGCATTGCGGTGGGCGGGGTATTACAATTCCACGATTGACGGGGCTTTCGGGCGTGGCACGCGCGGGGCGATGTCGGCCTGGCAGCTTGACCGCGGGTATGACCCCAGCGGGGTTCTGACAACCCGCCAGCGCAGCGAATTGATGGATGCCTACAACGCGCCCCTGATCAGCGTTGGCATGCGCCGGGTCGCCGACACAGAGGCAGGGATCGAAATGTCCATGCCGATGGGGGTCGTCGCCTTTGACCGCTACGAGCCGCCCTTCGCGCAATACAATTCCATCGACGGGTCGGGCATCCGCGTCATGCTGATCAGCCAGCCGGGGGATCGCGCGACGCTGTTTGGCCTGTTCGATATTCTGCAAACCCTTGAGATCATCCCGATCGAAGGCCCGCGCGAACGCAAGCGCGACAGCTTTGTCATCGAAGGGATGGGGCAGGATATCGCAAGCTATGCCGAAGCGGTTCTCGAAGATGGCGAGATCAAGGGCTTTATCCTTGTCTGGCCCGGCAATGACGAAGACCGCCGGACGCGGGTTTTGGCCGCGATGCGCGACAGCTTTGAACGCCTTCCCGGCGTGCTGGATCCGACAGCGGGCGGTGATGTGGTGCAGGACGTGAACCTTGTGTCCAGTCTGACGGTGCGCACGCCGCGCCTGACGCGGTCGGGCTTTTTCGTCGATGCCAAGGGCACAACCGTGACCACCACGCAGGCGGTTGCGGGCTGCACCCGGATCACGATCGACGATTATGAGGCGCGTATCGTGGCACAGGATGCGGCCCTCGGGGTTGCGATACTGGCCCCGGTGCAGGCGCTGGCCCCGTCGCAATTCGCGGCCTTCCGCAGCAACACCCCGCGCCTGCAAAGCGAAATCGCCGTTTCGGGGTATTCCTTTGGCGGCGTGCTTGGCGCACCAACGCTGACCTATGGCACGTTGGAAGACGTGCGCGGCCTTGGAGGTGAAGAAACGCTGGCGCGGATGTCCATGCAGCCGCAGGAAGGCGACGCCGGCGGCCCGGCGGTCACGCAGGACGGATTGGTCATCGGGATGCTGCTGCCGCGCGGCGACAGCATGGTGCAATTGCCCGACCAAGTGAACTTTGCCGCGCGCGGCGATGCGATCCTGTCATTTCTCGACAGCGCCGGGATTGCAACGGAACTTGTCGCCCCGCTCAACGATCTGCCGCCGCCACAGCTTGCCCGCCGGGCCGGGGAGATGACGGTTCTGGTCGGTTGCTGGGACTGAACCGCGCGGCGGTTACCGCCGATGAAATCGCGCCCCGCTGGCCTGTCCGGCGGGGCGTTTTCTTATTCTTGGGTCAGGCCAATCGGGTCAGGCGCGCCAGAAGCGGACGGTGAACAGCACCAGCACGACCATCAGCTCCAGACGGCCCAGCAACATGCCGACGATCAACAGCCATTTTGCGGTGTCGTTCAGCCCGCCGAAATTCCCTGCCGGGCCGATCTGATCGCCCAGACCGGGACCAACGTTGGCCAGCGCGGTCGCGGCACCCGACAGCGCGGTAATCAGGTCCAGCCCCGTCAAACTGAGCGCGACGGTAAACAGGCCGATGAGCACCACGAAGAAAACAAAGAACGACAGCACCGAATTGAGCACCTCATCGGTGACGGCACGGCCTTCGAAACGGGGAACAAACACCCCGTTGGGCGATCGGATGCGCGCCAACTGGGCGCGAATGGACGCAAACAGGATCTGATACCGGAAAATCTTGATCGAGCAGGCGGTCGATCCCGCGCATCCGCCTATCAACCCGATGAAAAAGAACATCGAGATCAGCACCGGCCCCCAGCCCATGTAATCCACGCTGGCATAGCCCGTCCCGCTGATGATTGACGTGATGTTGAACAGTGCCTCCCGGAACGCCTGTTCGTAATGGTGCGGAAAAATCCGGGTCAGCATCTCGGTTGTGATGATCACCAGCACCAGTATCGTCACGACGAAGGCCCGCACCTGACTGTCGCGAAAGATCGCGACAGTGTTGCCGTTGATCATCTGGACGTAGCGCACAAACGGCAATGCCGCGAGGATCATGAAAACCGAGGCGACATATTCCGGTGTTCCTGAAAACGTCCCAAAAGAGGCATCGTAATTGGAAAACCCGCCCGTGGACACGGTGGTCAGCGCGTGCACGACCGCGTCAAACGGTTGCAGTCCGACAGCGGCATAGGCCAGAAAACACGCCACGGTGATTCCGAAATAGATCGCCGAAATCTGGCGCGCAATCTCGACCGCGCGGGGCAGAATCTTGCCCATCGTGTCAAAGGATTCCGAGCGGAAGATCTGCATCCCGCCGACCTTGAGTTCCGGCAGGAAAACCATCGCCACGACAATGATCCCGATGCCGCCAAGCCATTGCAGGATGCCACGCCACAGCAGGATGCCATGCGGCAGGGTATCAAGCCCGGAAATCACAGTGGACCCTGTGGTGGTCAGGCCCGACATTGCCTCGAAGAACGCATCGACAAACCGCAGTTCGGTTGCGCCAAGAACAAAGGGCAGCGCCCCGAACAACGGCAGCGCCACCCAGACAAGCGTGGTCAGAAGGAAGGTTTGCTGAAGCGTGAGCCCCTTGCCCACCCCGTTGGCACAGGACAGCGCAATCACGCCGCCGCCCAGAATGGTCAACAGGGCGGTTTCCGCAAAGACCGGCCAGTGGCCGTTGCCATCGAGCAGATCGACAGCAAGCGGAAAGGCCATCATCGCCCCAAGGAACACGACGACCAGACCGATCACATATCCGACGGGGCGCAAATCAACCATGGCGCAGCGTTGGCAAGGCTGGCGCGCGCTGTCAAGCGCGCGCGAGATCTGACGCCAACAAACCCCGGTCGGGTCAGTGCAGCTTGGACGCAGATGCCGGCAGCCCCTTGGGCTTGGACGGCGCGCGTTTCGGGGCCGCGCGCTTGGACGGCTTGGCCGTGTCTGCCTTGGCCGTTTCAACTTTGGCCGTTTCAGCTTTAGCGGGGGTTGGTGCTGCCTTGGCTTTGGGGGCGGCTTTCTTTACCGGCGTTTTTGCGGCGGCTTTGCCAGCGGCCTTTTTGGGGGCTTTGGCAGGTGCCGTTTTCGGTGTCGTTTCTGGTGCTTTTTCTGCAGCCTTGGCCGCAGTTTTTACTGGTGCCGCCGCAGCAGGTTTGGCGGTAGCGGGCTTGACCGTGGCAGGCTTGACCGTGGCAGGCTTGGCGGCGGGTGCGGTTTTCGCATCCGTGGGGGCCACAGCTTTCGGGGCCGCAGGTTTGGCCGCGGCAGGCGCGGTTTCTGCTGCTTTGGCTGCCGCCTTGGGCGCGGTCTTTGCCGGGGCTTTGGCCTTGGCTTTCACCTTGGGCTTGGGCTGGCCAATCGGCGCATCAAGAAACACGCCTGTCACCTTGAAGGGCAACAGCGACAGGTCGCGGCTGGCGCGGGTCATTTCCTGCGCAAGCCGCAATTGGGCCGCAGCGGCATTGCCAAACAATTCAAGGCAGGTCTTGGAAAATTCGGTGGGTGCAAAGATCGGCTTCATCATCTACTCCGTCATGGTCGGGTTCTGCGCGGCCTCAAGCGGCCAGACGCGCGGCCCCATCCGGGCCAGACGCGCGCGATTGTCGCGCGCTGTTTCGGTAAGCGGGGCCAGCGCCGCATCGGCAACGCCCGTGCTGCTTTGGCCATCCATCGCAGCATATCCCGCCGCCAGAATCGCAGCAGCAAAGGCCGTCTGCTTTTCGCGCACCATCTGGGTGCCTTCGCCGCGCGGCACGGTCCATGTGCCCACCTGCCCCCAAAGGCGCATGGCAACGACGCTGTTGGCGTCCTGGGCAAGCTGCGCGCAGTTCAGCCAAAGCCGACCGGTGCGGGCGGCTTCGTCTATCATCGAATACATCATTCCGGGCATCCCGCCGCATCATGGCGCGCGGTCTGCGTTCGGGCCATGGGCTCTGCCATGGTTCCGGTCGGATCGGTCATTGGCATCGTGCAGTCCTTTCGACAGCGCCTTTGCATCGACCTTATCAAAATTTCTGCACTTGCGGAATGATTTTTGCTGCACTGCGGCATTTAGCGGCAAAACCGCGCCGGACGCATCAGGAATTGCACAAAAAATGACCGGCGCAGGGGGCTGCACCGGTCTGTTCGGTCCGGGGGCTGAACCGGTGCCGGTCAGCCGACGTGGAACAGGGTGCTGAAGAGCTTGGGATCAAGGCTTTGCGCCGCGAAAGTATCGCCCTCGGTCAGCACGCTGACAGCATCGTGGCTGTGCAGGCTTTCCTGATGGCTGGCGATCACGCGGAAGTCCCCGATGCGGTGGTCGGCCAGCAGTTCGGCACAAAAGAGCCGGGCCGCGTCTTCGACAAAGATCGGATTGGCGGCGTTGAGTTCTGCAAAGGCCTGCTCGTCCTCGCGCTTGACCATCACCTGAGTTTCGGTCGGCACCGCACGACGGCAGGCGTCGATGAGATCTTCGAACCACAGGCATTTTGCTTCGGGGTCGATTGCAACCGATATGCGCGCCACGGAACGCTGCGAATGCGGGGTGGCCAGCTGGCCGCGCGTTGCGCGGGCGTGTTCGCTCAGTTCAAGCGAGCACGGGCAAGTGGACGAATAGACATAATCAAGATGGATGATCTTCTGGCGCACACCGTCGCGTTCCACCAGTTCCAGCGCAATATCGTAATACTGGTATCCTTCCAGCCCCGAGCGCAGGCTGTTGATCTTGACCGGAAACGAGAACCGCATCTGGATGCGGGCATCAAAGCTTTCCAGATCGGATTTGTAATCGTCCAGCGCCGCCTCGATCACGTCAAAGCTGAAGGTTCTGTCGGCATGACGGTAAAAGGACCGCATGATCCGGGACATGTTGATGCCCTTCTTGTCGGCATCAAGGCTGACGGTTCCCGTCACCGAGGTTTCCAGCGTCAGATCGCCGCCGGAGCGGGTCTGAAACCGAATGGGCAGACGGAAGTTGGAAATACCGACATGCTGAATCTGCTGCCGCGCCCCGCGGATCAGGCTGGCAGGGCCGTTCTGAAGGTCAGGCAGGGTGTCCTTGTAGCCCGCGTCCACGGTGAAATCTTCGGGGTAGTCACGCGACAGGGCCGGATAGTCATTGACCTTCTTGCCGGGCACGAGACGCGCCACCGACGGATCGAGTTCCATGATCTCGGACACCGATGCCGACCGCGCCCAACGCCGCAGAAGATCAAGCGCGGCCTCGGCCTCCACGCGTTCCGGGTCTGTCTCGATATGAGGCATATGGATATTCATGAACTTCCCCTCAGCTTCTTGCCCGACAGTATGTAAGACAAGCCCTGTATCATTGCTATTCACGAACTGCATTACGGCGGATGCGACCAAATGGATCACTCTTTGATCGCCATGACCATAATCTTTTTGAGGTGCCGCCGGTCCGGCGGGCTGCGTCCGGTGCCATCCAGAGCACGGCCCGCGCCTGTCAGACCGCGTTCAGCGCCCCGGTGAAATCGGCAATCAGATCGGCGGTATCCTCGATCCCGACCGAGATGCGCACCAGCCCCGGCGTGATGCCCAACAATTCCTTTTGCGCATCGGGCAGGCGTTGATGGGTGGTGGTCGCAGGGTGGGTGACGATAGTCTTGGCATCGCCCAGATTGTTGGAAATATGCGCGACCTCAAGCGCGTTGAGAAACCGGAAGGCCGCGTCCTTGCCATCGGTGATATCAATAGACAGAACCGTTCCGCCCTTGGCCATCTGGCGCAGCGCCAGCGCGTTCTGGGAATGGCTGGGGTGGCCAGGATAGATCACCCGGCGCAACGCCGCGTGACCGGTTAGCGCCTCGGTCAGCGCCAGCGCGCTGTCGGCCTGAGCATTGACCCGCAGCGACATGGTTTCCAACCCCTTGAGCATGACCCAGGCGGTAAATGGCGACATCGAACCGCCGGTGTGTTTCATATAGGGTTCGACGGTCTTGCGGATGTAGTCACGCGATCCCAGGATCACACCGCCCAGCGTGCGCCCCTGCCCGTCGATGTGTTTGGTGGCCGAATAGATCACCACATCCGCCCCCTGTTCCATCGCCCGCGAAAACACCGGCGTGGCAAAGACATTGTCCACCACGACCTGCGCCCCAACGGCATGCGCCAGATCGCTGACCGCGGGAATGTCGATGACTTCGAGCGTCGGATTGGACACCGATTCGAAGAACACGACTCTGGTGTCTGGCCGGATGGCCGCGCGCCATTGATCCAGATCGGTGCCGTCCACAAGATCGACCTCGACACCGTAGCGGCGCAGAATGTCTTCGAGCACATAGAGGCAGGACCCGAACAGCGCCCGAGCGGCAACCACGTGATCCCCGGCCCGAAGCATGGATGTCAGCGCGCCCGATACCGCCGCCATGCCCGAGGCAGTGGCAAAGCCCGCCTCTGCCCCCTCCAGCGCGGCGATGCGGTCTTCGAACATGCGCACGGTGGGGTTGCCGTAGCGGGCATAGATGAATTCATCCTCACCGGAAGCGATAAACCGGGCCTCGGCCTGTTCGGCGCTGTCATAGGCGAACCCCTGGGTCAGGAAGATTGCCTCGCTCAGTTCGCCATACTGGCTGCGGCGGGTGCCGCCATGAACGGCGGTTGTGCGCGGGTTCCACTTGGTGCTCATCAACTTCTCCTTCGCGCACGTCGGCGCATGAAAAAACCCCCAGACGCGGCCAAGCGAAAGGAGGTCTTTCATCCGGGCCTTTTAGCGGATTGTTTAACGTGGCCCGCAAGCTGGACTCAAATCGCCACATCGCAGTGGATACGACGCAGGCGCATGTTCGTCAATATACCGGCGTCAGGCAGGCATCAGACGGGCATCAGACGGGCGGGGGCCGGCGGGGGGCGCGCGCGGTTGTGCAGCATCGTGCCGAACCCCCTTGCCAGCGGACGCCAGACCCCCATGATGGAAACCGAAGGAACCTGCGAGGATACCCATGACCGATCCCATCGAGTTGTATTTTTGGCCAACACCCAACGGCTGGAAGATTTCCATCGCGCTTGAGGAGATGGGCCTGCCGTACTCTGTCCGGCTGATCAATATCGGCAAGGGCGACCAGTTCGCGCCGGACTTTCTGGCGATATCTCCCAACAACCGGATGCCCGCGATCACCGACCCGGACGGGCCGGACGGCGCGCCGGTGTCGATCTTTGAATCCGGTGCGATCCTGCAATACCTCGCCCGCAAGACAGGGCGTTTTTACGGCGAGAGCGAACGCGACCGCATCGCCGTTGAGCAGTGGCTGATGTGGCAGATGGGCGGGGTCGGGCCGATGGCGGGGCAAGCGCATCATTTCCTGAAATACGCCCCGCTGATGGACCCGCCCAACGACCTGCCCTATGCCAAGGACCGTTATCGCAACGAAGTCGCCCGGCTATACCGGGTGTTGGACGGCCAGTTGGCCCGGCATGACTTCGTCGCGGGGGATTTCTATTCGATCGCGGATATGGCGATCTGGCCTTGGGCATCGCTGTGGGAAGGCCAGCAACAGAGCCTTGACGACAAGCCGCACCTGTCGCGGTGGCTCGATACCATGGCCGCGCGCCCCGGCGTTGCCGCCGGGCGGGCCTTGCACGGGGATCTGCGCAAGGATCCGTCGCAATCGAGCGTCACCAAGTCCGCGATGTTTGGCAAGAAAGACGGGTAGGCGCGCGCCCCTCGCCCCCGCCGAGGCGCAAAAGCAAGCGGCGGGGGGCTCTGCCCTCCGCACCCCGGACGGGGTGCAAACAATAAGCGGCGGGGGGCCAGCCCCCCGTACCCCCCGGGATATTTTCAGCAAGAGAAAAAGGCGGGCACAACGGTCCGGCGAAGCGGGGACCGATTGGATTCTCCGGGATCGGGGTTCAGGGGTTTTCTTTCGTTTCCTCTTCGTCCTGCGGCATGAACCGCTGCAGGGCGATGATCTGCCACCACATCACGGCAAACAGCACGATGGGAAATCCGAAGGTTTCGATCTTGACCCAAAGATCCGTGGACATTGTGCGCCAGATGATTTCGTTGGCCACGCCCAGCCCTGCGAAGGTCAGGCACAGGCGGCGCGTCAGGATCATCCAGCCTTCGTGTTGCATGGGCATCATGTCGCCCATGATCCATTCCAGCCAGGACCGGCCGCGCAACAGCCCTATTCCCAGCATGACTGCGAAAAAGCCGTAGACGATCGTTGTCTTCATCTTGAAGAACCGCTCATCGTTGAACCACGCGGTCAGGCCGCCGAAGAAGATCACCATAACGGCGGTGAAAATCTGCATCCGGCTGAGTTTTCCGGTGAGCTTCCAGAGAATCGCGATGGCCACCAGGAGGATCGGCACGAAGGCCACCGTTGCCACGATGAAGCCGGAGTATTCGGTGCCGCCGATGACGAAGCTGTCGTCGCGGATCTTCAGGTAGATAAAGAAGAAGGCCAGCGGCGGGCCGAGGTCCAGCACCTGTTTCAGGAACGGATTGATGTCCTTGGCGTCAGCCATGTGTTGTCTCCTGCTTATCCGCCCGTTTCGACGATGACCGCACCGAGTGCGATCAGCGCGATCAGGGCGATCCGTCTTGGTCCTACCGTTTCGCGCAGCACAAGCCAACCGATGATGGCCGCAAATACCGCCGAGGTTTCGCGCAGCACGGCGGCCTCGCCCACTTTGTCCAGACGGGTGGCGAGCATGATCGCCCCAAAGCTGAACACCGCGATCACACCGCCACTGATCCCGCGCACCGCCAGCGGGCCAAGCGACGGGCGATGCGCCATCTGCCGCCAGCGCAATGCGGCAATCACCGGCATGACGATCCCGTCTATCATGAAGAACCACGCCAGAAAGGTGAACGGGTCGGCCGTGGCACGGATGCCGTAGGCGTCATAGGTGGTGTAAAGCGCAACAAACAGCCCCGTGGCCACCGCAAAACCCAGCGCGGCGACCAGCGTATCGCGCGCGGCTTCCAGATGGACGAGATTATACGCCGCCAACCCGAATATCCCGGACAACAGCACCAGAACCCCGGCCCATTGCGTCAGGGTAAAGGATTCGCCAAAGATCACGTAGGCCCCCACCATGGTGAACAACGGCCCCGTGCCGCGCACCACCGGGTAAACAACCGTGAACGCCCCCATGACATAGGCTTTGGCCTGGAGCAATTTGTAGGCCGTGTGAATGACCAGCGCCCCGACAAAGATCGGCCACATGTGCGCTTCGGGCCAGGGCACCACGAAGAACGCGAAAGGCGCGGCCATCAGCCCGTATGAGACATCAATCGCACCGCGTGACAGCCAGGGATCATGGCGGCCCTTCTGCAAGGCACCAAAGACCGCGTGCAGGAATGCCGCGATCAGCGCCAGAACAAGCGCCAGCACATGCCCGTCCTGCGTGCCCTCGAGAGAGATCAGCCACTCTGACACGAGCGGTTAGCGGCCCGGATCAGTCAACCGTGAGCCCGGTCAGCGCGGCGGCGAATTCCTCGGGGTCGAAGGGGGCCAGATCGTCGATCTGTTCGCCCACCCCTATGGCGTGGATCGGCAGGCCGAATTTGTCCGCCAGCGCCACGAGAACGCCGCCCTTGGCGGTTCCGTCAAGTTTGGTCATCACAAGGCCGCTGACGTCCGATATCGCCTTGAATGTCTCGACCTGCCGGAGCGCGTTCTGGCCGGTCGTCGCATCCAGCACCAACAGCGTGTTATGCGGGGCGTCGGGGTCTTTCTTGCGGATCACGCGGACGATCTTGGCCAGTTCCTCCATAAGGTCGGCGCGGTTCTGCAAGCGGCCCGCCGTATCTATCATCAACAGATCGGCACCGTCTGCCTGCGCCTTGGTCATCGCGTCGAAGGCAAGGCTGGCGGGGTCCGATCCTTCGGGCGCGGTCAGAACCGGCACACCGGCGCGGTCGCCCCAGACCTGCAGCTGTTCCACGGCGGCGGCGCGAAAGGTGTCACCGGCGGCGATGACGACCTTCTTGCCCGCCGCGCGAAACTGCGCCGCCAGTTTGCCGATGGTCGTGGTCTTGCCCGATCCGTTGACACCGACCACCAGAACCACCTGCGGCCTTTGCGGGTAAAGCGGCAAGGGGCGCGCGACCGGTTCCATGATGCGGGCGATTTCGGTTGCCAGGTGGCTTTTGATTTCCGCCACCGAAAGTTTCTTGCCCAGACGTCCTTCGGCAAGATTGGCCGTCACGCGCAGGGCGGTATCCACTCCCATATCAGAGGCGATGAGCAGCTCTTCGAGCTGTTCAAGCATGTCGTCATCCAGCGTGCGGCGCGACACTGGCCCGGAATCACCGCGCCCAAGCAGGCGACCCAGCAGACCGGGTTTGGCAGCTTGCTGGGGGGCCGGTTCGGGTGCGGGTTGAGGCGTTGGTTCGGGTGTTGGCTCGGGTGTTGGCGCGGGTGTTGCTTCTGGAGCGGCTTGGGGTTCCGAGGGGGGAACCGGATCGGATTTGGGTTCAGGAGCCGGGTCCGGCACCGCGTCCATCTCAGACGGTGCCTCGGTTTTCGTGCCGCCCTCCTCGACAATGGCTTCCAGCCCCTCGTCCAGTTTGGACGATGATTTGAACAACCGTTCCTTGAGTTTCGAGAAAAACGCCATGTCAGCCTCCGGCCCGTATTGGGTTTCACCTAATCGGGTTTTGTCAGATTTGGAAGAGCGGGCGGGCAAACCCGACCCCCAGAAGGATCGCCAGTTGTCCCCCGACATAAAACAGCCACAGCAGAACATCGGACGGCATCCGCCATCGCGATGCGGGACCAAGCCGGAAAAGCTGCACGGACAACAGAACATCCGACAGAATGAACGCCACCGCCCCAAACAGGGCCAGTTCGCGCCCCGGCGGCAAGGACAGCGCGCCAAGACCCATCAAGGTGATGACCACCACATACCCCCGCACGGGCCAGCGCAATGCGCCCGTATGGGGGATCAGCCATCGTTCAGTCGACAGCGCAAGCGCGATGAACGCCAGCGCGGGCCATGGCGATATGTTCAGCAAACGCATAAGGTCTTCGCTGTAGAACACTCCGGAGAAATGCAGGACATAGGCGACATGCGCCGCCGCGAACGCCACCAGCCCCAAGAGAAAGCTGCGCTGGGTTTCGCGCGACAGGGCAATATCGCCCAGCGCGGACAGGATCAACGCGGACACAATCAACGGATTGGCGAAATTGACCTGCGCCGCCACCGCAAAGGCCAGAAGCGGCACCGCCTTGATCACCGTCTTGGGCCAGCTTGGCCCGCGATAACAAAACCAGACGGCATAGATCAGCGCAAAAACCAAACCCAGCCCGATGCCCCCAAAAAACACCGATTGGCGCAGCGCGATTTCTTGCAGAACAGTCATGGTGTTTCCTCCGTATCGGACACTAGCCATGCGCACGGGAGATTGTCTTGCTTATCCTTGCGACATCCTTGCGCAGGGGGCAAAAAACGCCGAACCCGCATGGTATGACTCCCCCCTACCGGGTATGGGTCGGGGATATGTCGGCACTCTTTCTTGGTGCGACGGCCCTGTTTTTGTCAGGAAAGCGCCGGATCGAAGAACGCGCGCGCCGTCGTTGAACCGCGCATAGCCGATCACGGAAAGAAAATTGGGAAATTTCATGGAACTTTTAAATGGTATTGCAGGCGGTGCCCCGATCTGGGTTTGGCCGCTGCTGCTGGGGTTGATTGGCCTCGGTGTTCTGTCCACCCGCACCCGGAGCGTGCCGCGCGCGTTCTTTTATGCGCTGCCCTTGCTAGGGTTGATCACCCTCAACAGCGCCATGAACTTGCCGCAGCCCCTGCTGGTCTGGCCGTGCTTCATCATGGGTTTCGCTGCCGGTGCCTTTGTCGCGCACGGGCTGCAATCGCGGTGGATTCTGGGCCGCACGGGCAACCGGCTGACCGTCAGCGGCGAATGGATGACGTTCACCGTTTTGATGATCATTTTCTGGGCAAATTTCATCGCGGGTGCTGTGCAGGCGATTTCCCCGGCCATCTATGGCAGCGCCGGGTTTGTGGTTGCCTTCACACTGGTCATCGCCCTCGCCTCAGGCAGTTTTCTGGGGCGTTCGATCCGGGCCTTGCGCTATGTTGGCGTAGATTGATCAGGACCGCCCCGCCGACGCAGGGCGGGGCGATACGCTGTCTTCACGAGATCGAACTCAGACCTCGTCGGGGAAATGTGTCATGGTCAGCCGGATCGGGTTCGGAGCCGCCTGCCCCAGACCACAGATCGACGCATCGCCCATTGCCTGACACAGTTCCTCAAGCAATGGCTGATCCCAGCGGTCTGCCTGCATCAGCTTGACCGCCTTTTCGCACCCCACCCGGCAGGGCGTGCACTGGCCACAGCTTTCGTCCTCGAAAAACCGCAGCATGTTGAGCGCCGCGTCGCGCGCGCTGTCGGTTTCGGACAGGACCACCACGGCGGCCGAGCCGATGAACGATCCATGCGGTTGCAACGTGTCGAAATCCAGCGGGATGTCGTGCATCGACGATGGCAGCAGCCCCGACGATGGGCCGCCCGGCTGATAGGCCTTGAAGACATGGCCCTCGGCCATCCCGCCAGCCGCGGCAATGATATCGGTGATCGTCGATCCCGCGGGCAGCAGATACACCCCCGGCTTGGCCACCCGCCCCGACACGGAATAGGACCGCAGCCCGATGCGCCCGTTCTTTTCGGTGGTGTTGAGAACTTCTGGCCCCTCGCGACAAATCCGGGCCACCCAGTGCAGGGTTTCGATATTGTGCACCAGCGTGGGCCGCCCAAATACGCCGACCTGCGCAACAAAGGGCGGGCGGTGGCGCGGCATCCCGCGTTTTCCTTCGATCGATTCGATCATCGCGCTTTCTTCGCCGCAGATATAGGCCCCGGCCCCGCGGCGCAGATCAATGAAGCCCGGTGCCACGATGCCTGCCGCTTCAAGCGCGGCGATCTCGGTGGCGAGGATGTGCAGAACAGCGGGATATTCATCGCGCATATAGATGAACAGGGTTTTGGCCTCGACCGCCCAGGCGGCAATCAGCGCGCCTTCGAGAAACAGATGCGGCGTGCGTTCAAGATAATAGCGGTCCTTGAAGGTGCCCGGTTCGCCCTCATCCCCGTTGACGGCCAGATAGCGCGGGCCTTCGTTGGCGCGCACAAAGCCCCATTTCTTGCCCGACGGGAAACCGGCCCCGCCCAGTCCACGCAGCCCCGACGACAGGACGCGGTCCTGCACGTCCTCCCAGTTGCCGTTGGCGCGCAGGTCGATCAGCGTGTCATACCCGCCCGCCGCGCGGTAGGTTTCAAACGTCTCGTAATCGGGCACGTGGGCATGGGTATCACCGGCGGCAATCGCGGCCTGAACCTTTTCCGGGGTCGCGTGGTCGATATGGTTGTGGCCCAGTTCAAGAACCGGCGCGGTATCGCACCGCCCCATGCAGGGCGCGCGCAACACCCGCACCTGTTCGGGGTCCAGCCCGTCTTCGAGCGCCTGTTTCAACTGCTGCGCCCCGGCCAGTTCGCACGACAGCGAATCGCAGACCCGAATGGTCAGCGCGGGCGGCGGTGTCTCGCCTTCCTTGACGATATCGAAATGCGCGTAAAAGCTGGCCACTTCCTGAATTTCGGCCATGCTCAGGCGCATTTCCTCGGCCAGCGCACGCAGATGGGCTGCCGACAGGTGGCCGTGGGTGTCCTGAATCAGGTGAAGAAACTCGATCAGCAGATCGCGGCGGCGCGGATGATCGCCCAGCAGCGCACGCACCTCTTCCAGCGCCTGATCGTCAAACTGGCGGCCCTTGGGCGTCTTGCGGCCCTTGCCCCGCCCGGATTTCCAAACGCCTTTTTGTTCATCGAGTGCCATTGCCGCGTCTCCCGCAAGTGTTGGGCCTTCTATATCCGCATGAGACGGGCCGTTTGGGCGCAAAACCGACATCTTCGGGCGGTTTTGCGCGCAATGCCGTTCCGATGGGCGGCAGATGGTCGCCCATCCACGTCATGTGGTCATAGCCAAGCCGGGGCGTATTTGGCATCCTGAGTCCATGCGCGTGCTTTACATGATTCTTCCCTTCGCCCTTGCCGCTCCAGCCGTGGCGCAACCTGCGCTGGATGCCGATGCGTTTGACCGCCTGACCAGAGGCAAAACCCTGTTTTACAGCGTTGAGGGCCAAACGTATGGCGCGGAACGCTATTTGGATAACCAGAGGGTAATCTGGTCATTTCTGGATGGGGAATGCACCGAAGGCACATGGTTCGCGGTGCAGGATCAAATTTGTTTCGAGTATGAGAACTGGGATCAAACCCAGTGCTGGAGCTTTACCACAAGCGGCGACGGGCTGAACGCGCGTTTCCGCAACGATCCCGAAAACACGCTGACCTATAACGCCCGCGAAACCGGCGAAGAGATGGTCTGCCTCGGGCCTGAGGTGGGCGTCTAGCGGTCGTTCAGAAAAGGCTGCCTTGCGTAGGCGGCGGGGTCGATCCGCCACCATCACTGCCACCGTCACTGCCTCCATCACTGTCGCTGCCACTGCCACTGCCGATGCTGCCATCCCGGCGTCCACCGGTCTTGCCCAACTTGGGTGGCCGGGACGGAGTTGCCCCGATCGGGGTCACATCGAGCTTGCCATCGGCGAATTCGATCTCAAGCGTCTTGGCGCGGGACGCATCAGCGCGCGCGGTCAACAGGTCATCGCCCGCCCGGACCACGGCATAGCCACGCCTGAGCGTTGCCTGATAACTCAGCGTATCCAGCATCCGCGTCTGCGCGTCCAGCCGGGCGCGCAACTGCTCAAGTCCCTGTCGCGTGGCCCGTTCAAACCGCTGGGCAAGTGCGGTCTGGGCGTCACGCTTGCGGGCGATATCCTGTGAAAGGCGCGCCGGGGTCAGCCGTGCAGAGAGCCTGTCGCACCGGTCCCGCTGTCCGCCCACCAGCGAATGCAACATGCGCGGGCGCAGCGCCCCGGCCACGTTCGACAGGGCCACGCGCCGCCGTTGCACCCCTGCGGTCAGCGATTTGGGCAAACGGTCGGCCATGATATCCAGCCGCTGGCGCGGCGTATCGAGCAGATGCGCCGGACGCGGCAAGGCCCGCGACAGATCGCCCAGCCTCTGGCGGCGCTGCCGGATCGCGGCATCCGCCGCGCGCAACAATCGCCCACCCTGCCCTTCGGTCCATGTCAAAAGGTCCAGCCGGACCGGCACCGCCAGTTCCGCCGCCGCCGTCGGCGTGGGCGCGCGTTTGTCCGCGGCAAAGTCGATCAGCGTGGTGTCGGTTTCGTGGCCCACCGCAGAAATCAACGGAATGCGCGAGGCCGCCGCCGCACGCACCACTGCCTCTTCGTTGAAGCCCCACAGATCTTCGACCGACCCGCCGCCACGGGCCACGATCAGCAGATCGGGACGCGGCAGCGCACCGCCCGGCGTCATCCGGTTGAACCCGTCGATGGCGCGCGCCACCTCGGGTGCGCAACGCTCGCCCTGCACCGCGACCGGCCAGATCAGCACCTTGCGCGGGAACCTGTCCCGCAACCTATGCAGGATATCGCGGATCACCGCCCCGGAAGGAGATGTGACCACGCCGATCACCTCGGGCAGGAACGGCAAGGCGGCCTTGCGCGACGGATCGAACAAACCCTCGGCGGCAAACTGCGCCTTGCGCTTTTCCAGCATCGCCATCAGCGCGCCCACACCGGCAGGGCGCATATCCTCGATCACCATCTGATATTTGGATTGCCCCGGAAACGTCGTCAGCCGGCCTGTTGCCACGACTTCCATGCCCTCTTCGGGCTGGGTTGCCAGACGGGCCGCCATGCCTTTCCACATGACCCCTGCCAGAACCGCGCGGTCGTCCTTGAGATCGAGATAGACATGCCCCGAACGCGGGCGCGACACGCGGCTCACCTCGGCGCGGACGCGGATATGCGAAAACTCGCCCTCGACCATGCGCTTGACCGCGCCGGCAATCTCGGACACCGAAAATTCGGGGGCGTTGTCACCGGTATCTGGCGCGTCAATCAGGTCCATGGGCTGTCCTTGTATCTGTCGGGTGCCCAGAATAGAACGCGGATCAACAAAAGGCCAAGCGGAACGGAGGGTGCGCCCATGAATATCCTGATCCTCGGAAGCGGCGGGCGCGAACATGCGCTGGCCTGGGCGGTGTTGCAGAACCCGAAATGCGACAAGCTGATCGTGGCACCGGGCAACGCCGGTATCGCCCAGATCGCGCAATGCGCAACGCTCGACATCGAAAACGGCGGCTCTGTCGTGACCTTTGCCGAGGAAAACGCCATTGATTTCGTGATCATCGGTCCCGAAGCGCCGCTGGCGGCTGGTGTTGCGGACCGGCTTCGTGACGCGGGCATTTTGGTCTTTGGTCCCTCGGCACGGGCGGCCAATCTCGAAGCATCCAAGAGCTTTACCAAGGAAATCTGCGCCGCCGCCGGCGCCCCCACCGCCGCATATGGCCATTTCACCGACGCAGAGGCCGCACGCGCCCATGTGCGCGCCAATGGCGCACCGATCGTGGTCAAGGCGGACGGGTTGGCCGCGGGCAAGGGCGTGATCGTGGCCATGACCGAGGACGAAGCGATTGCCGCCATCGACGACATGTTCGGCGGTGCCTTCGGAGGGGCCGGAGCGGAAGTTGTGATCGAAGAGTTCATGGAGGGCGAGGAGGCGTCGTTCTTTGTGCTGTGCGACGGCGAAACCGTCCTGCCCATCGGCACCGCCCAGGACCACAAGCGGGTGGGCGAAGGCGACACCGGTCCCAACACCGGCGGCATGGGAGCCTATTCTCCCGCGCCGGTGCTGACCGACGACATCGCGCAAAAGGCGCTGGACGAGATCGTGCGCCCCACCATGGCCGAAATGGCCCGGCGCGGCATGCCCTATCAGGGGGTTCTCTATGCCGGGTTGATGATCAAGGACGGGCAACCGCGCCTTGTCGAATACAACGTGCGCTTTGGCGATCCTGAATGCCAGGTTCTGATGATGCGTCTTGGCGCGCAGGCGATGGACCTGATGCACGCCGCCGCCGAAGGGCGGCTTGGCGACGCGCAGGTGACATGGGCGGACGATCACGCGATGACCGTGGTTCTGGCGGCCAAAGGCTATCCGGGACGCTATGAAAAGGGCAGTGTGATCGGCGGGCTGGACGGGTTGCCGGAAACCAGCAGCGCGATGTGCTTTCACGCGGGCACAGCGGAGCGCGACGGTAAGATCGTGGCGACCGGTGGCCGGGTTCTCAACGTGACGGCACGCGGGGAGAGCCTGTCACAGGCGCGCGCGCGGGCCTATGAGATGGCAGACCGCATCGAATGGCCAGACGGGTTCTATCGCCGCGACATCGGCTGGCGCGCGCTGGACTGAGCACTGAGCACTAAGGACTGAGGCGTTTCGCGATTTCCCCGCCCCGCCACGAGGCGCATTGCGGGGCACGGCGGCACCTTCTTGGCATCGGTGGGTTGTTTGTGGGCGGTGGCGGGGGGCGCTGCCCCCCGGCTGCCCTTTGGGCAGCTCCCCCCGGGATATTTTCCGCAAGAGAAAAAGGCAGGCCTGAAAGGTCCGCGTTCAAGGTGTGGTGCAGTCGAGAGCGGCTTGCATCGTCGCCGGCCCGTCAAAGGGACCCAGATCGCGGGTGGTGATGGTCTCTGCGGCAAGACGGCTGGCTTTGATTCGGCGCCAGTCGGCGCTGACCGTCACGATTTCCGGGCCGTTGCCGCATGCGCGCAGACCACCCGTGATGAACGGATCGCCAATGCGGTGATTGGTCAGCTGCCCGGCATCTGCCACATGGGTCAGCGCGCCATTGGCATAGCGCCAGATGCGCAGCCGCTTGGCCAGATGTGGACGGTCGATGTAGGCGATTTCGATCTGTCCGTCGCCGTCCAGATCGGCAATCCCCGCAGGGGCAAGCCACCGGTTGCGGGTGCCGATGGGAGGGGCCGCGATACGCTGCAGGGTATCGCCGTTCAACCGATAGACCGTCAGCGCGGCACCGGCCTGAACGCTGCTTTCCACCACGATGATTTCCGGGACTGAGTCGTGATCCAGATCGGCCAGCCGGGGCGCAATATCTTCGAACACGCGATCCTGCGGCAAGGTCACGCAGATGCGTTCGCCGACGAGGATAAGGCACAAACGCCCCCATTCGGGCAAATCCCCCATGATGGCATGGCCGTAGCGGTGGGTTGGAGCCTCGAACTGTGCCCCTGTGGGGCCAAGCCATGTTGCGGAAACGGCTTTTTCCGCAGCCCGCGTGGTGCCCGCGCCATTCAGCAGGGCCACGGCCACCAGCACGAGCGCAGCCCGCGCCATCATCCAGAGGGGACGACGCGCGGGCACTGGTTCAGATCTGCTTTTCAGGCATCTGCACGACCAGACCGTCAAGATCGTCCGTCACCTTGATCTGGCAAGTCAAACGCGACCGGGCCATGTCGGGTTCATAGGCAAAGTCGAGCATGTCTTCTTCCATGTCGTCGCGCGCAGGGAGCTTTTCGACCCAGTCGGGATGCACATAGACGTGGCATGTGGAGCACGCGCAGGCCCCGCCGCAATCGGCCTCGATACCCGGAATGTTGTTGTCGCGGGCACCTTCCATGACGCTCAGGCCGTTCGCGACCTCTACGACATGCTCGGTTCCGCCATGTTCGATATAGGTGATTTTTGCCATGATCGGTTTCCCCTTGAATCTGTCACCATGTGTCTAGCCAAGCCATTTAGGCTGCACCAGAGGCTTTTGCGCCCCTTTTCGGATCAGCTTGCCCATTTTTCCAAATGTTCTATATTTGTTCTCATGCATGAGTTCCATCCCCCCGGCCCTGCGCGTTGGCCCGCGCCCCCCGCCTGCCTGACGGCGGCGCAGCTTGGATTGCCACCGGAAGGCGCGCGTGTGGCGGTGGCGGGGCTGGTTATCCTGCGGCAGCGGCCCGGCACCGCAAAGGGGGTGATTTTCATCACTCTTGAGGACGAAACCGGCGTGGTTAACGTGATCATCTGGCGCAAGCTGTATGAACGGTTCCGCCGCGCGGTGATCGCGGCGCGGATGCTGCGGGTAACAGGCCGGTTGCAACGCGCCCACGGGGTGACCCATATCATTGCCGAAGAGGTGGAGGACCTGTCGGAGATGCTGGATCTGCTGGTGGCGGAGCCTGCCCCCACCGCCATGAAAACACAAGAGAGCGGAGCGCAACGACAGCCGCACCAAGAGGGCTAGGAGGCGGTGCGCGATTGCGTTAAGATCGCCGGGAACCCAAAAAGACGCCAACCCAGGACGCGCAAGGGGCCGAGCATGTTCCGTTTCCTTTCCGGCACGCTGCTGTGCGCCAGCCTTTCAGCCTGTATGCTGGACTCGCCCGCCCTGATCGCCGCGCTGCGCGACCCCGAGGACGCGGCCTACCTGACCCAGACCGCGCCGCCGGGGGCCGCGCCCGGCACCTGCTGGGGCAAATACGTAACACCTGCGTTGATCGAGACCGTGACCGAACAGGTCTTGATTCAACCCGCTGAAATCATGAGCGACGGCACCGTGCGAAACCCGGCAATCTATCGCACGGAAACCCGGCAGGAAATCTTGCGCGAGCGGGCGGAAACCTGGTTTGAGACCCCCTGCCCGGACACGATCACCCCGCAATTTGTCGCCAGCCTGCAGCGCGCGCTGAATGCGCGCGGGTTCAACCTTGGCAGACCATCCGGGGTCATGGATGCGCGCACCCGGTCCGCTGTGCGCCGGTATCAACAGCAGCGCGGGCTTGATTCCGGCATCCTGTCGCTGGATTCTGCGCGGCTTCTGGGGCTGGTTGCCGTGCCGCGCAGCGGGGGCTGAACGCAAAACGCGCCCCGAAGGGCGCGTCAGCGAAACCGGATCCCCGGTCTGTAACGATCAGTCGTCGATGCCAAGCGCCACAAAGCGTGGATCACCGGCCCGACGCACCAGCAAGAGGATCGACCGGCGACCGGCATCGCGGGCGTCTTCGATGCGCGCTTCCAGATCGGCCAATGCGGTGATCTTCTGCTGACCGGCTTCGGTCAGGATGTCACCTGCGCGCAGGCCTTTTTCATAGGCTTCAGCGGTTTCATCCACGTCCATCACCACCAGACCTTCGGTGCTGTCGGGCAGGTTCATTTCCTCACGCAGGGTGTCGTCCAGAACCCGCAGATCAAGCCCGAGCACGGATTTCTGCAGAACTTCCGGGGCCTCTTCCTGTTGCATGGAAGCGGGCACGGAGCGTTCGGCGTCTTCGCGGCGGCCCAGCGTCACGCGGATTGTCTTGGTGGCTCCATCACGGTGGACCACGACGCGCACGGCCTTGCCAACGGCGGTGTTGCCGACCTGACGGACGAGCCCGCGCGTATCTTCGACCTCGACCCCGTCAAAGCTCAGGATCACGTCACCCGCCAGCAGGCCCGCTTCGCGCGCGGGGCCTTCGGGGACATCGGTGATCAACGCACCGGCTGCCGCCTCAAGGCCCATCGCCTCGGCCACATCGGGGGAGACGTCCTGAATGCGGACGCCCAGCCAGCCCCGGCGCGTTTCGCCGTATTCGCGCAGTTGTTCGACCACGCGGGTCACAACGTTGGAGGCCATGGAAAAGCCAATTCCGATAGAGCCGCCATTGGGGCTGAGGATCGCAGTGTTCACACCGACAACGTCACCCTCCATGTTGAACAGCGGTCCGCCCGAGTTGCCCCGGTTGATCGCAGCATCTGTCTGGATGTAATCGTCATATGATCCGCTGAGCGCGCGGTTGCGCGCCGAGACGATCCCGACAGACAGGGAAAATCCCTGCCCAAGCGGGTTACCCATGGCCAGCACCCAATCGCCGACGCGGGCGGTGTCGCTGTCGCCAAAGCTGACGAAATCCAGCGGCCCGTCCGCTTCGACCTTGAGAAGGGCGATGTCGGTCTTGGGGTCGGTGCCGACGACGGTGGCTTCCAATTCCTTGCCATCAAAGAATTCGATCCGGATTTCGTCGGCCCCTTCGATGACGTGATTGTTGGTCACGACAAACCCATCTTCGGAAATGACGAACCCGGACCCCAGTGCCGATGACCGGCGGGGCCTGTCTTCGCCCTGACCGTTCCGGTCACGGAATTCGCGAAAGAAATCCTCGAACGGCGATCCCTCGGGCACAATCCCCTGCGGGCCGGTGCGGCCTTCGACGACGGTGGAGGTGGTGATGTTGACAACCGACGGGCTGATCTTTTCGGCGAGAGGCGCAAGGCTTTCGGGGCGTGCCTGCGCCGCGAGGGCCTGCACCAACAGCAATGCTGCGGCCAGAAACCCGAGCCAGAATGCGCGGGCGACCAACGTCGCGCGGCCGTTCTGCATGGTCAGGGCAATAGCTGTGGATCGAGGCATCATCCTCATTCTCCTTGTTCGTGGCTGCGCGGCAAAGACCGCGCCTGATACTGCTGGTTCAAAGTTAGGTGTCCGCGGGCAAAACATCAAAGGACTGTGGGCCAATAGATCATCAAGCCCGCGTGAAGTCTTGAAACGAAAGCGCCGGCATGGGCGGAACCCTGCCACCGCAGTGAGGCGTCATCCAAGCCGGAACGCAAGCCATAACACGATCAATCCGGTCACGCAGACCAACGCGCCGATCTGACGGCGCATGCTATCCGGCAGAGCGCGCAGGGCTTCCAACGTGCGCTCAACAAGCGAAGGGGCCAGCGCATAGGCCAGCCCCTCCAGTATCAATGCCCCGGCAAGCAGGGTCAGTCCGATGGCAAGCGGATCGCTCACTGATCGTCTGCGGCCGGTGCTTGTGACGCCGGCGCTTCCGTGGTGTCCGCTGTCGGGGGCGACAGTTCGCGCAGACGCTCCATCACGCCTTCATCCACGGTCAGTTCGCTCAGGCCTTCGGCGCGAATGGCCTCGAACAGGGGACGGGCGAATTCGCTGTCGGGTGACAGAACGAGGGTCGAGTTATCGGCCTGAATCGAACGCTCGAACGCGGTGAGCGAGCGATAGAAGGCAAAGAACTCGGGGTTCGGGCCGAACGCTTCGGCATAGACACGGTTCCGTTCCGCATCCGCTTCACCACGGGTGATTTCCGCCTCACGCTGCGATCCCGAAACGGTTTCAACCACGGTCCGGTCTGCGGCGGCGCGCACGCGCTGGGCCGCTTCGTTACCGCGCGCGATTTCGTCCGTCGCTTCGCGTTCACGCTCTGCACGCATCCGTGCGAACGTCGCTTCGAGGTTCTGCTGCGGCAGGTTCGTCTGCTTGAGCCGAACGTCGACGATATCCAGCCCAAGGCCGGACGCGCTGGTCCGGGCCTGCGCCCGGATGCGCACGGCAAGGTCACGGCGCGCAGGCGACAGGATGGTGTCGGAAGTCACCTGATCGGCACCCAACACTTCGCGGATCTGCGCGTTGAGGATCGACGACAGGCGGTCTTCGGCGGCGCGGATACCGCCCACGCCGACGGCCTGACGGAACTGAACCACATCGGCGATGCGATACCGGGTAAAGGCGTCCACGACCAGACGGCGATCATCGGACGGGGTGACTTCGATGGTTTCGGTATCAAGCGACAGGATACGGTCATCATATTTCACGACCTCCTGAATGATCGGCAGCTTGAACCCAAGCCCCGGCTCCTCGACCACCTGACGGATCTGGCCGAATTGCAGCACCAACGCCTTTTCACGTTCGTCCACGATAAAGATCGAAGACAGGAAGCCCGCGATAGCAATCGCCAGAACAGGGAGTATATAGGTTGTCTTGGGCATTAGTTCGACCCTCCGCGACGGAGTTCATTGAGCGGCAAATACGGCACGACGCCGCCCTCGCCCGTGGCTTGGTCAAGGATGATCTTGTCGACATCCCCGAGCACACGTTCAATCGTTTCCAGATACAAGCGACGCTGGGTCACCTCGGGTGCCGCGTTGAATTCCTGCGCAACCGCGAGGAAACGGCTGGCTTCACCGATGGCTTCGTTGACGACCTGTGCGCGGTAGGCTTCGGCTTCTTCCAGAAGCTGTGCCGCTTCACCGCGCGCCTCGGCGAGAACCCGGTTGGCATAGGCGTCGGCCTGACGCTGGAGCCGGTCACGTTCCTGTTCGGCGGCCTGAACTTCGCGGAAGGCGTCGATCACTTCGCGCGGTGGGTCCGCGGTATCAAGGTTGACCCGGACGATGGTGATGCCGCTGTCGTATTCATCCAGCGTTGCCTGAATGTTTTCACGCGCGGTGTCGGCGATCAGGCCACGGTCACGGTTGAGGATCGGTGCGAGGTTCGTGGCCGCGATAATCTCGCGCATGACCGCTTCGGAAACCGCCTGCACAGTCAGTTGCGGATCAGAGATGTTGAACAACAGCTTTGCCGGGTCGTTGATGTTCCAGACCACCTGAAAGTCGATATCCACGATATTGGCGTCCGTGGTCAGCATCAGACCCTGACCGCCGGTGCCGCCACGGCGCGCACCGATATTTTCGGTCCGTTCAGAGGTGACGTTGACAACCTCATAAGACACAAACGGCCATGGCGCGAAATTCAGACCTGAATTCCCCACTGCGGAGAATTCACCAAGGAACAGTTCAACCGACTGCTCTTCGGGCCGGACGGTGTAAAAGCTGGCCATGCCCCAGACCACAAGCGCCGCGATCGCACCGATGGCAAGAGTGCCGCGCGTGAACAGCGGGCCACCGCCGCCGGAGCCACGCGAACCGCCGCCGCCGTTCTGGCCGCCGCCGCGCCCGCCCATAAGCACGCGCAACTGTTCCTGTCCCTTTTTCACCAGTTCGTCGATTTCCGGGATCTGGTTGCCTTCGTCACCGGGAGGACGCCCGCCGTTGTTGCCGCCGCCGTTCTGGCCGCCGCCGTTGTTGCCTCTGTTTCCTCCGCCGCCGGAGGAACCGCCGCCCCCCCAGGGGCCGCCGCTATTACCTGACATGTTTGCTCTCTTCCCTGAACTTCGCCGCCCGTGGGCGGCCTTGTAGTGTAAACTGTGTGTTCGCCCGCCGGATTCAAGCCGTCCGGGTTGGCGTTTTCATCGTCACGAGCTCTTCCGACATGGTCGGGTGCACCGCAACCGTCCTGTCAAAGTCTTCCTTGGTGGCCCCCATCTTGACCGCGATGCCCGCCAACTGAATCATTTCGCCCGCGTCAGGGGCCACGATGTGACAGCCCAGAACCTTGCGGGTTTCCTGCGAGACGATCAATTTCATCAGCACCCTGTCGGGCCGGTCTGCAAAGGAGGTCTTCATCGGGCGGAAGGACGTGCAGTAGACCTCGATAGGTTCCTGTTCGGCTGCGGCTTCTTCGCTCAGCCCGATTGTGCCGAATTCCGGCTGGGTAAATACGGCGCTGGGGATCAGATCGTGATCCACCGGGGTCGGGTTGCCGTTAAACACGGTTTCCACAAACGCCATGCCCTCGCGGATGGCCACCGGCGTCAGGTTCACCCGGTTGGTGACGTCGCCAATCGCATAGATCGACGGCACGCGGGTCTGGCTATAGGCGTCCACGACAATTTCGCCGCCGCGCCCCAGTTCGACACCGGCCTCTTCCAGTCCCATGTTATCGGTGTTGGGCGCACGCCCAGTGGCAAACAAAACCGCGTCGAATTCGGCCTCGGCACCATTGGTGGCCTTGACCCGGATCGGGCCGCCTTCGGCGTCGCCCGATACGCTTTGCATGTCCACGATATTGGTTCCGGTATGCAGATTGATGCCGCGCTCGCACATGGCGTCGGCAATCAGGCCGCGCGCTTCTTCGTCAAAGCCCCGCAGGATCTGCGCGCCACGATAATACTGTGTCACCTCGACGCCCAGACCGTGCAGGACGCAGGCAAATTCACAAGCGATATACCCGCCACCGACAATCAGAATGGATTTCGGAAGCTTGTCCATCAGGAAGATATCGTCCGAGACCATGCCAAGATGGGCGTTGGGCATGTCAGGCCGGACCGGGCGGCCACCGGTGGCCACCAGAATATGCTTGGCGGTGAATTCCTCTCCCGTGGACAGCGCCACGGTATGGGCGTCCTTGATCCGGGCGCGGGCATCGAAACTCTCGACCCCGGAATTTTTCAGCAGGTTGCGATAGATCCCTTCCAGCCGATCCAATTCAGCATGAAGCTTGCCCCGGAACACGCCCCAGTCGAAATCGCCCTCGGTCATGTTCCAGCCATAAGCGCGGCCGGTTTCAGCGATTTCGGGGAATTCAGATGCAAACACCATCAGTTTCTTGGGCACGCAACCGCGGATCACGCAGGTGCCGCCGTATCTGTCGTCTTCGGCCAGCGCCACGCGGGCACCGGTCTGTCCGGCGGCCACGCGGGCCGCACGCACGCCGCCCGATCCGCCACCGATCACGAAAAGGTCGTAGTCAAAGCTCATGGGTTTGCATCCTCTCGCGGTTCGCGAAAACCTATTTCACAACGTGGCAGGGAAGGCCAGCACAGCCCGACAACCCGACCCCGAGAAATTGGGAGCGGACAGGATGTCATTCAAGGGTTCGCGCCCCGCACGGGCCCGGTTGTGGCCAACTTGGCACGCAACCTGCAAGACCTGCATTGTGCACTATGGCGTGGCCGGGCTTGTCAAACCCCCTCCGGGTTTCTCCCCGAACAGGTTCGGTCCCGTTGCAGCACGTTTTTCATGAACCTCCCTCGATTAAACTGGGCCGTCCTTCGGGGCGGCCCTTTTTTTGCACCCAATGGCCACGATGTGCCACCAAAGGGCGGTTCAGTCGTCGAGGTCGGCGAACAGGTTGTTGCTTTCGACAAAGTCGAGCTTTTCGTGCTCGACCGTGCCTTCGTTGATGTCGCGCACCAAGATGCGCCCATCCCCATGTCCGACGATCACCGTATCGCAGATATCAATGAACAACCCGTTTTCCACCACTCCCGGCATCTGATTGAGAACCAGCGCCAGTTGCCGGGCGTTGCCGATCCGTTTGAGGTGCAGATCAAGGATGTAGTTGCCTTCATCGGTCACAAAGGCCGCGTCACCGTTCATGCGCAACGAAGAATTGCGGCCAAGAACATCCATGGAAATCAGCGTTTCCTCAACAAGGGCCTGTGTTGTTTGCCAGCCAAACGGGATCATCTCGACCGGCAGGGGAAACGCCCCTAGGGTGCCCACCTCCTTGCCCGCATCTGCGATGACCACCATACGGTCGGAGGCAGTGGCCACGATCTTTTCCTGAAGCAGCGCTCCGCCGCCGCCCTTGATCAGGTTAAGTTCACCGTCGATTTCGTCGGCCCCGTCAATCGTCAGATCGAGCCACCGCGCCTCATCCAGTGACATCACCTCTATTCCCACGTCGCGGGCAAGCGCAGCCGTGCGCGACGAGGTCGGCACGCCCTTGATGCGCAGCCCGTCATCGCGCACCCGTTCACCAAGACAACGCACCAGCCATGCGGCAGTGGACCCGGTTCCCAGACCCACACGCATACCGTCCTCGACCATGTCGGCTGCCCGTTTCGCGGCCACGAACTTGGCTTTGTCGATAAGCGAGAGTTCTCCTGACATGGGGGCTCCTTTGTTGCGGTCTGCCGCGGTTATAGGCTGCACCAGCCTATCGTGGCGAGGGCCGATTTCCAACACGGGCCCGGTCTGACCGGTTTTCACGCAGGAATGTCGCTTTTGGGCTGAGCCAAAGCCTCGCCGGTGGTTAGATGACAGGTATGACCAAGCCTTATGTCCTGCACTATGCGCCCGACAACGCGTCGATGATCATCCGGCTTGCGCTGGATGAACTGGACATCGCGTTTGACACCTGCCTTGTGGACCGCGCCGTAGCAGCCCAACGCTCAAAGGGCTATCGCGCCCTGAACCCGGCGGGGCGCATTCCAACGCTTGAGACCCCCGATGGCCCGATCAGCGAAACCGGGGCCATTCTCTTGTGGCTTGCCGACCGGCACGGCGGCTTGCTGCCCGATCCGCGCGATCCGATGCGGGCAGCGGCGCTGAACTGGTTGTTTTTCCTCGCCAACACCCTGCACGCGGATGCCGCGATACTGTTTTACATCAACCGCTATGGTGTCGAAACGGATCATGCTGCGATGCGCGACGCCGTCAGGGCACGGCTGACCGCCCATGTCGCGCTGATCGAAACCGAAGCGCGTCCGCGCCTGACCGGCTGGCTGGGTGCGCGGCAACCGTCCGCTCTCGATCTCTATCTGGCCCCGCTGCTGCGCTGGCTACAGCTTTATCCAGTGGAGGATCGCGGCTGGTTCGATCTGGCGGCCTATCCAGGCTTGCACGCGATGTGCATCGCATTGGAACAACGCCAAAGCACCGACCGCCTCTGCATTGCAGAAGGCATGGGGCCACACCCCTTTTCCGCCCCCGATTATCCTCAGCCCCCAGAAGGGAGTGCCCTTTAGAATGTTTCTCTCAGTCTTTGATATGTTCAAGGTCGGCATCGGACCGTCTTCGTCGCATACCATGGGTCCGATGGTTGCAGCGGCACGGTTTCTGGACCTGATGCGCGCCTCGCCGTTCCGCTTTGCGGGGTTGCGCGCGTCTCTGCATGGATCATTGGCCTTTACCGGCGTCGGACACGCCACAGACCGTGCCACCGTTCTGGGGCTGGCGGGGTTTGTTCCCGAAACCTATGACGCCGACGCCGCCGAAACCGCGCTGGCCGAGATCCGCAAAACCGGAACCGTATCGCCGGAAGGGCTGGGCACGCTGGCGTTTTCCCCCGATCGTGATCTCGCCTTTGACTATGATCACAAGCTGACCGGCCATGCCAACGGGATGATCCTGATGGCCACCGATGCCCAGGGCGACGTCACCCTCAGGCAGGTCTATTACTCCATCGGCGGCGGCTTTGTGATGACCGAGGAAGAGCTTGCCGCAGGCAAGGACACCGACGAAGGCACACCGGTGCCCTATCCCTTCAAGAGCGCCGCAGAGATGCTTGAGATGGCGCGGGCCTCCGGCAAATCAGTGGCAGCGATGAAGCGCGCCAACGAGATTTCGCGCAACGGCGATGCCAGATTGCGACAAGGAACCGCCCGCATATGGGAGGTGATGAACGCGTGCATCGACCGGGGGCTGGCTTCGGACGGGGTGTTGCCCGGCGGGCTGGGCGTCAAGCGACGGGCCAAGGGAATTTACGACGCGCTGATGGATGAACGCGGCATGAACCTGACCGCGCCCCATACGATCAACGACTGGATGAGCGTATATGCCATGGCCGTAAACGAGGAAAACGCCGCAGGCGGTCAGGTTGTTACCGCACCGACCAACGGTGCCGCCGGTGTCGTTCCGGCAACGATCCGGTATTACCTTGATCACGTGCCCGGTGCCTCGACCGCACATGTAGAGGATTTTCTGCTGACTGCGGCGGCCATCGGAGGGCTGGTTAAATTCAACGCCTCGATCAGCGGGGCCGAAGCGGGTTGTCAGGCCGAAGTGGGCAGCGCGGCCGCGATGGCGGCAGCGGGGCTGTGCGCGGTGATGGGAGGCACGCCCGAACAGGTTGAGAATGCCGCCGAAATCGCTCTGGAACACCACCTTGGTATGACCTGCGATCCGGTCAAGGGGCTGGTGCAGGTGCCCTGTATCGAACGCAACGGGCTGGGGGCCATCAAGGCCGTTAGTGCCGCGTCGCTGGCCCTGCGCGGCGATGGCACCCATCTTGTGCCCCTGGACGCCTGCATAGAAACCATGCGCCAGACCGGGGCCGACATGAGCGAGAAATACAAGGAAACTTCGCTGGGCGGTCTTGCCGTGAACGTGCCCAATTGTTGACCCATACCATCGACGGCTGACGCAGCGCCGCAGAACAGATGGCCCTGACGCGGATGCGCGTCACCCCTGCCCTGTTTCAGGACAAGACCCGCGCGCACCTGCCTGAGATGTTGCGTCGCCCAAGCGGCGGAATTAGCGTTCTTGAATGTCTTTGGATCGTCCCGTTCTTGGTATTGGCCTCATGTTGGGGTTTTGCGTTGTCGCCCCGATGGGGGACGCAGTCGCCAAGATATTGGGCGATACGGTGCCTTTGGGGCTGTTGCTGTTTATTCGCTTTGCCGTGCAGGTGCTGCTTTTGGTGCCGTTGATCGCGGCGACCGGAAGACCATGGCGGATGCGTGGGCGGGTGCTCCGCCTGACTTTGCAGCGCACCTTGCTGCATATCATCGGCATCGGGGCGATGTTCACCGCGCTCAAACACCTGCCGCTGGCAGATGCCATCGCGATTGCCTTCGTGATGCCGTTCATCATGTTGCTTTTGGGCCGGTTTATCCTTGATGAAGAAGTCGGCGGGCGGCGGTTGATCGCCTGCGCGGTCGGGTTTGCCGGAACGCTTCTGGTGATCCAGCCCAGCTTTGCCGCCGTGGGGTGGAATGCGCTCTGGCCCTTGCTGGTGGCGATCACGTTCTCTTTCTTTATCCTGACCACCCGCCAGATCGCAAAGGAAACCGATCCCATCGGGCTTCAGGCCGTATCCGGCGCGATGGCCGTCTTGATTCTTGCCCCGTTTCTGTTGGTCGGGGATGCCATGGGCGTTGCTGTTCTGGAATTGACCATGCCAGCATGGCTGGATTGGCCGATGCTGTTTGCCATCGGGGCGCTTGGCACCTGTGGACACCTTCTGATGACATGGTCACTTCGCTATGCACCCGCAGCGACGCTGGCACCGATGCAATACCTCGAAATTCCGATTGCGACGTTGATCGGCTGGGCAGTGTTTGGAGATTTGCCCAACGGGCTTGCCTCGGTGGGGATCGTGATCACCGTGGGGTCAGGTCTTTATATCGTCATGCGGGAGCGGGCCATCGCCCGCGATCTGGCAAAATCGCCAGAGACCGCGCCAAAGGTGCAAGGCGGCGTCGCGGCAGAATAACCAGCATACCGGGATGATCGGTCACAATCTGCACCGGCCCGGTGGCGCGGTTGGATGTCCCGATGCGCCCCCCCGGTTCCATGACAAGCCCGTCAATCGGCCATTCCAGCCCAGTTGACCGCCCCGATGATCGCCGTAAGGGCACCAAAGACACGGTATCGCCTGCCTCGGTCGGCAAGCTCACGGCGGGCGGGCACAGAAACACCACTTCGGTTTCCCCCACAAGGACGCACAGCCTGTCGGCGCGGCGCAGCAACGTGTGATAGGCCGCAAGTTCGTGATCAATCCGCGCACCGGTAAATCCCACACCGATCACCAGCGGACAGGACAAATGGCGCAGCGCCTTGTCAAAATCGGTGCTGTCCTGTTCCGCGATCCGGTGCACCACACCCGGCCCCAGACGCGCTGCCAGATCCGAATCCAGCGAATCCATATCGCCGATCACCGCCTTGGGATGACGCCCCGCGGCAAGGCATTGCGCCGCACCGCCATCGGCGGCAGCCAGAACTGGGGCCAGTTCCGACACCTCATCCAGCAGGTCTTCCGCGAACGGCGCTCCGCCGACAAGGCAAACCGTTTCCTCAGTGTGAACAATCGCAAACGACATGGCCCGATTCATGCTCCTTTAGGAAACAGATCACATTCTAAACACAAAATGATACGGTAGAGGCTCAGATTCGGGCCGTTTTTGATCGTTATGTGCAGTTAGAGCAAGAGACACGAGAAGAAGAGGACGAGCGCAGCATGGTACAAAATAATAAAATCCTGACGGTATCGTACGGGACCTTCTCTTGCACGTTGGAAGGCTTTGACGATTCATTTGGCACGATGAAAGCTATTGCGGAATATTTTCGCGATCTGGCTTCGAACGACCGGTACTTTGGTGCTGAACCGCCCGTGCCCGATGCGGAAATGCTGGCGCGGATTGCGGAAAAGGAAATCGCCCGGCGGGTTGAGGCGCGGTTTGATGAGGATGGCCTGGTTCTGCGTGCCGGAAGCATGATCGAACAGGCCCCACCCCAAGAGGACGTCAAGCCGGAGCCCCCGGCCGAAGAAACAGCGGCACAGCCCGCCATTACCACGGATGTCGCCTCCGATCACGATACCGCTATGGCGAACGCCCCCGAGGAGAAGGAAGAACCGGTTCAGGTTGCCGAAACGGTAGCTCCGGTACTGCCCGAAGACCCCAAGGCGGACGAACCCGAGGCGGAAACCCTGATCCCACAGGCCGAAACGCCCACGCCCCCGCTAACGTCGGACAGTATCGCCGCCAAGCTGGCACGCATCCGCGCCGTAGTGGCCAAGCAGGATGCATCGCGGGCCGAATACACTGAGGATCAGCACGCGGAGAACTTCCTCGCCACGGCGGCGCAAGACATCTCGGAGATCATCGGCGAAGATGTCGAAGACACCGGGTCCGATATAGGCAGGCTGGAAAACGCCATCGAAGTCATGGCGGCGGAAACTGTCGAAGATATCGCGGAAGAGACCGCCGAGGTGGTTGATATCGCGGAAGAGACCGCCGAGGTGGTTGACGACGCGGTTGCCCAAGACCCTTCGGAAGACAGCCCCGATGACGCGGCAGAAGATACCGCCAACACCGACGAGCTGGCCATGATCCTTGGCAAACTGGACGCCCACGAAGCGCGCCAAGACCTGTTTTCGGAAGACGATGGTGAAGAAGACGACTTTGACGATGGCGACGACCTTCGCAACATCCTTGCCGATGATGACGACGCCCCTGAAGCGGCGGAGATTGCGGACGCGCCCCAAGAGGAGCCGTCAGAAGCAGCGCCTCAGGATCTGACCGACGAACAGTCAGAGGAAGCGGTGGGCGTTTCGGCGCAAGAGCCGGAGGCCCCTGCCAAGCCGATGCGCGCCCGTGTCATCAAGGTGAGCCGCGAAGAGTTTGACCGCGCCATGGCCGAGGCCGGCGAAGGTCAGGCACCCGATGCCGCCTCTGCCGACGTGACCGCGGGCGAAGAAGACGCGCACCGGGAAGACGTCGCACAGGACGCGGCGGCACAGGAGGATCAGGACACCCTCGCGGCGGGTCTGCTCGACCCTGATGAAGAAGACGCGCTGCGCCAGGAACTGGCACAAATCGAAGCTGAGATCGGCTCTGAGGCGGAAACTGCCACCGCCCCGGAACCGGAAAAGGGGGATCGGGCGGATCGCGTTCCTGCTCGCACCGCTCTGCCCGACCCCCTCGCGGAAGAAGAAGCCCTGTCGCGCCTGATGGCCGAAGCGGAAACCAAGATGGAGGCCCCGGAACAATCGCGCCGTCGCGATGAATTCGCCCGGATGCGCGCCGCCGTCGCGGCCCGCGCGGCGGAGGGCAATGACGATGCCGATGCCACAGACCCCGAGACCGAATACCGCCGCGATCTGGCAACCGTTGTTCGGCCCCGCCGCCCTGATGCAGCCCCCACAGGCCGCAGCGAACGGCCAAACGCCCCGCGCATTCCCCCGCTCAAGCTGGTCGCGGAACAACGGATCGATTCGCCTGATCGCCCCCGCACAGCGGAACAGCCGGTGCGCCCGCGCCGTGTGCCATCGCCGATGCAGGTTGTCGCCGAAGAAATGGCCGTCGAAGGACGCACCAGCTTTCGCGAATTTGCCGCATCAGTGGGCGCGCGGGAACTGACCGAAATGCTTGAGGCGGCAGCGGCCTATCTGTCTATCGTCGAAGGCCGGGACGAATTCTCGCGCCCGCAGGTGATGAACAAGATCCGCGCCATCAAGGAAGACGACTTCTCACGCGAAGACGGGCTGCGGTCGTTCGGCCAGTTGCTGCGCGAAGGCAAGATCGAAAGAACCCGCAGCGGCCGATTCACCACCTCGGAATCCATCGGGTATCAACCCGAAGCCCGCTCAGCAGGCTAAAAGGTCAGCGAAAAAACGCAAAGCGGGCGCGGATTTTTCCGCGCCCGTTTTGCATTAAAGCCCCTACTCGGGATCGGTCGGGGCATCCGGGTCGGATTGCCCCACACCCCGGAACACATATTTGAAAGGCAATGCCCAAATTACCCCAAGCGCCACGTAAATCAGCAATTCCAGCCAGATCGGCGGGCGATCCAACAGGTTCATGATCGTCACAGCCACAACCACATAGGCGGGCAAGCCGATCAAGAGGATCACCAGCGACCAGCGGCGGCGCGCCTTGTAGCTCAGAGAGGGTTTGTCGGTCATCAGTCTGCAAACGGGTCCGTTACAAGGATCGTGTCATCACGTTCCGGTGACGTAGACAGTAGCGCGACGGGACAGCCAATCAACTCCTCCACGCGGCGCACGTATTTCACCGCGTTGGCAGGCAAGTCGTTCCAGCTGCGTGCACCTTCGGTCGATTCCGACCAGCCGGGCATTTCCTCATAGATCGGCTTGCACCGGGCCTGCTGATCCGCTGCCGTCGGCAGGTAATCCATCTGCGCACCATCCAGTTCGTAACCCACGCAAATCTTGAGCGTTTCAAACCCGTCAAGAACATCCAGCTTGGTCAGTGATATCCCCGTGACACCAGAGGTCGCACAGGTCTGGCGCACCAACGCGGCGTCGAACCATCCACAACGGCGCTTGCGGCCTGTGGTGGTGCCAAATTCGTGGCCGCGTTCGCCCAACCGCTGACCGTCAGCGTCGTCAAGCTCGGTCGGGAATGGACCTTCACCCACCCGCGTTGTGTAGGCTTTGACGATCCCAAGCACGTAATCAATCGAGGTCGGACCGATTCCGACCCCCGTTGCCGCCTGCCCGGCGATCACGTTCGAAGACGTCACAAACGGATAGGTGCCAAAGTCGATATCAAGCAAAGACCCCTGCGCCCCTTCGAACAGGATACGCTTTCCGGCCTTGCGCTTGTCATTCATCACCTTCCACACAGGACCTGCGTATTGCAGGATTTGCGGAGCGATCTCGTGCAACTGGGCGATCAGGGCATCGCGGTCGATGGGATCGACACCGAGACCTTTGCGCAACGGATCGTGATGCTGCAACGCGCGATCCACCCGCGCCTCAAGCGTCGCCTCATCGGCAAGATCCGCCACCCGAATCGCACGGCGGCCGACCTTGTCTTCGTAGCACGGGCCGATGCCACGGCCGGTGGTGCCGATCTTGGTGCCCTTGCTGGCGGCCTCTTCGCGGGCGCGATCCAGTTCCCCGTGATAGGGCAGGATCAGCGGCGTGTTTTCGGCGATCATCAGAGTTTCGGGGCTGATTTCGACCCCCTGTTCGCGGATCGTCTTGATCTCGTTCAACAGATTCCAAGGGTCCAGAACAACGCCGTTCCCAATCACCGACAGCTTGCCACCGCGCACAACCCCCGATGGCAGCGCATGCAGCTTGTAAACCTTGCCGTCGATGACAAGGGTGTGTCCGGCATTATGCCCGCCCTGAAACCGCGCGATGACGTCTGCGCGTTCGCTCAGCCAATCTACGATCTTGCCTTTACCTTCGTCGCCCCACTGGGCGCCGACTACGACGACGTTGGCCATATCTGGTCCTCATTGCATGTTGCAAACCCGCGCGGGTATAGCCCCGCTTCGCGCCGTGGGAAACCGCATTTTCGCCGCAGGTGCGGCTTGGTCCGCCCCAAGGGGGTGGACAGCGGCCATTCGATACGCGATTGAAGTAAAAAAACTTGGAATTGGTAGTATGGGTTTGTTCCTGCGCTGGTTGTTCGCATTTGTATTACTCGCTGCAACCTACAACCCGACAAATTGGAACTATATCCGCTGGACGGTGGGCCATTACGAAACCCATCTGTCTCTGGCGGTGTTTCTTGGTCTGGTGCTGGGGATTGGTTACATCATCTATCTGCGTGCGACGATCCGGTCGATCGGCGGCTTTGGGATGTTTCTGATCATCTCGCTGGTCGCGACCCTTCTTTGGGTGCTTTACGACTTCGGCCTGTTGTCGCTGGGCAATCAGACGGTGAACGTCTGGCTGGGCATTCTGGCCCTTTCTATCGTTCTGGGTATCGGGCTGAGCTGGAGCATCGTGCGCCGCAAGCTGTCGGGTCAGGCCGACGTGGACGATATCGAAGACTGATCAGCCGGAAGGTGAACGGGCGCGCCGTGAGGCGTGGTCAGATACGCCTGTTCCCAAGCGGCCTTGACGGCATGGGCCTGATCGGGCGGCACCCGTCCGGTTTCGGCCATGAATTTTTCCAGCGTCTCAAGCCATGCAAGGAAATAGTCGTCGCCACCATCCAGTTCCTTGTTCAGACCATTGCGCGCCAGCGTCTTGCTGAACCGCGCCGCCCATTCTGGCCAATCGAAACACCCGGTTTCATTCAGATGCACGGTAACGGCAAACACCTGTGCGTGCCACGGTTCCGAAAACACGGGTTCGGGCGCAGAAGCGGGGCCAGATTCTGTGGTGGTCATCATGCAGGCTCCAGATAGCATTGCCAGAGGTCGAGAATCACCTCGTCGGCCGGATTTTCGGGGTCAGCCCACAATTCCGAGGCTGGGAACGCCACCGCGTACAGGTGGTCGGGGCATTCGCCGAGCCCGTGGGCATTTGCATCGGGCAGAACATGCCCACCGTGGTGGCGCAGAATACGACCGCGCGCGCCGGCGGCGTAGGACGGCAGCCGCGTGTGTCCGCCGGGCACCATCCGGTTGCCCGTCGGGCGCAGGGCGCGCACCATGTCACCGGGACCAAACCGCGGATCGGTTTCAACGTCACGCGCGCTTGGCCCACCCCGCGCCAGCGCACCGGCGACGGCATCGGCCTTCATCATCCGCCCGGCCAGCGGATGCGGCGCAGTGCCGCCGACCTCGCCCATCAACTCTTTGCGCGTCAGAACCCCGTTTTCCACCAACAGATCGGCCAGCCCGGCGATCCATTTCTCGTAATAGGAAAACCGGCTGTAATCTTTCGGAGACAGGCGTTCGCGCGCATGGCGCGAAGTGTCCAGCGTCCATTGTCCCAAAGCCCCGGCTGCCAAGGTGACCGCAAGCGCGCGCCCGTGCCAGTCTTCGGCAAAAACCGGCGCGTCCTCGGGATCGGGCCGCACCGGACCGTCCCCCAGACGTCCGCCCATGTCATGCACACGCAGGCTCATGCCGCTGGTGCCTCGGGAGTTGTCGGAAGTTTGGCCAATCCGGTGCCGATCATCGAGTCCCGTGTGACCAGCGCGGCCAGATCATCGACAGACCAGCCATCGGTGCCTTCGGGCCTGCGCGGGATCACCAGATACCGCATCTCGGCGGTTGAATCCCACACCCGGACCGACGTCTCTTTGGGCAGGGTCACGCCGAAATCCGCCAGAACCTTGCGCGGTTCGCGCACCGCACGGGCCCGGTAGGCGTCGGACTTATACCACCCCGGTGGTATTCCCAAGAGCGGCCACGGATAGCACGAGCACAAGGTGCAAACGACCATGTTGTGCACATCCTCGGTATTCTCGACCGCAACGATATGTTCGCCTTGCCGCCCGAAAAACCCAAGGTCGGCCACCACCGGTGTCGCATCCTCCAACAACTGCCGGTGAAATTCCGGGTCGGCCCAGGCCATCGCAACCACCCGCGCCCCGTTTCGCGGCCCGATGCGGTTCTGATAGGTGTCTATGATTTCTTCGAGCGCGGCAGGATCAATCAATCCCTTGCGTGTCAGAACGGTTTCCAACGCCTTGACCCGCAGCGCCGGGTCAGGCGGCAAAAGGGCATGGGCGTGATCGTGATCATGGTGGTCATGTGGCATGTCGGCAGTTTGTGACGCAGCGGCCCGCCCTGTCCAGCCCCCAATACCGAATACGACCATAAAGGCGGGTTGCTCCCGGAGGCAAACTTGCCTACATAGCGCCGGAAACGTGAACCGCGCAGGATTCCATGGAAAACGTCGTTCTGATCATACACCTGTTCCTTGCCCTCGGGCTGATTGCCGTTGTTCTCATGCAGCGCTCCGAAGGTGGCGGGCTTGGCATGGGCGGGGGTGGCGGCGGCGCTGTCGCTGGCCGGTCGGCCGCGACCGCACTTGGCAAGGTCACCTGGGTTCTCGCTGCGGCGTTTATCTGCACCTCTATCGCGTTGACCGTCATCGCGGCGCAGAACGCGTCGGGCACATCGGTCATCGACCGGCTTGGCGTGCCCAGCCGCCAAGACACCGGTGTCGAGGTTCCGGGCTTGCCTGCGGGTGGCGATCTGCTGCCGCCGGGTCAGGACGAGAATGCACCTTTGGTGCCACGCGCCGACTGACAGGCACCTGACCGTTTTACCGGTGAAAGGTAATCGGCCCGACAACTGACCGGGCCGACCGAACCACAAAACCTTGTTTGTGATGTTTTTTCCGCAACAGCATCTTGCGGTTGGGCTTGCGCACGCTGTGCGAATCCCGTTACTATTGAGGCCCGTGATGCTGCGGTTTTTTTGACCGTCGGGCACCAGACATGCGAACAATCACGGGGGGCACGGGCCACATGGCGCGCTTTATCTTTATCACCGGCGGCGTTGTATCCTCTTTGGGCAAGGGGCTTGCCTCTGCGGCATTGGGGGCCTTGCTTCAGGCGCGGGGCTTTTCGGTGCGACTGCGCAAGCTCGACCCGTATCTGAACGTCGATCCCGGCACGATGTCGCCCTTTGAACACGGCGAAGTGTTCGTGACCGACGACGGTGCCGAAACCGATCTGGACCTTGGGCATTATGAACGGTTTACCGGCGTGCCCGCCCGCCAGACCGATTCCATCTCATCGGGGCGCATCTATACCAACGTGCTCGAAAAAGAGCGGCGCGGCGATTACCTTGGGAAAACCATTCAGGTGATCCCCCACGTCACCAACGAAATCAAGGACTTCATCTCTATCGGCGAGGATGAGGTTGATTTCATGCTCTGCGAAATCGGCGGAACCGTCGGCGATATCGAGGGACTTCCCTTCTTCGAGGCAATCCGCCAATTCAGCCAGGACAAACCGCGCGGACAGTGCATCTTCATGCACCTCACCCTGCTGCCCTTTATCGCCGCATCGGGCGAGTTAAAGACCAAACCGACCCAGCACAGCGTCAAGGAACTTCGGTCTATCGGGATTGCACCCGATATCCTTGTCTGCCGCTCGGAAGGGCCGATCCCGCAAAAGGAACGCGAAAAACTGGCGCTTTTCTGCAACGTGCGCCCGGACGCGGTGATCGCCGCGCAAGACCTCAAGTCGATTTACGAGGCGCCGCTTGCCTATCACCGCGAAGGTCTGGATCAGGCGGTTCTGGACGCGTTCCAGATCACCCCTGCCCCGAAACCAAACCTGAGCCGTTGGGAAGACGTGGCCGACCGTATCTATAATCCCGAAGGCGAGGTCAAAGTGGCCATCGTGGGTAAATACACCCAGCTTGAGGACGCTTATAAATCCATCGCCGAAGCCCTGACCCACGGCGGCATGGCCAACCGCGTCAAGGTCAAAGTCGATTGGGTCGACGCCGAAATTTTCGAGCGCGAAGACCCTGCTCCCCATCTTGAAGGTTTCCACGCGATCCTCGTTCCCGGCGGGTTTGGCGAACGCGGCACCGAAGGCAAGATCAAGGCCGCCCAGTTCGCCCGCGAACACAACGTTCCCTACCTCGGGATCTGTCTCGGTATGCAGATGGCCGTGATCGAAGCCGCGCGCAACGTCGCGAAACTCAGCGATGCGGGTTCCGAAGAATTTGACCACGAGGCTGGCAAGAAACGCTTTACCCCGGTGGTCTATCACCTCAAGGAATGGGTGCAGGGCAATGAAAAGGTGACCCGCCGTGCCAATGACGCCAAGGGCGGCACAATGCGGCTCGGGGCCTATGACGCGGTGCTGGCTGAAGGGTCGCGCGTGGCCAAAGCCTATGGCACGACCACCATCGACGAACGCCACCGGCACCGCTACGAAGTCGACATTACCTATCGCGAGAAACTCGAAAAAGTCGGACTGTGCTTTTCCGGGATGTCGCCGGACGGGCGGCTCCCTGAAATCGTCGAATGGCCGGATCATCCGTGGTTTATCGGGGTGCAGTTCCACCCCGAACTGAAGTCCAAACCCTTTGACCCGCATCCCCTGTTCAAGGATTTCGTGCGCGCGGCCAAGGAAAACAGCCGACTGGTATGAACCGCGCCCGTTTGCCTCTGTCGATTTTGTTGCTCGGACTGGCCATGCCCGCCTGGGCAGACGGCATCAGGCAGGTGCCCTTTGCCACTTTGGCACCGACTTTGAACGCCGTGATTGATTTCGACGGGTTTGACGCAGGTCCGGAACCCGGCCAAGAAATGTCGCGCCTTGTCGTTGGGGCCGGGGCAATGGTGGGCGGCGGGCTGAAAGGACAAAGCCACAAAATCGTGGATATGCCGACCGCGGCAGGCGGCGGGCAACACTATGTGCCGTCTGAGAACCTGCGCCCATCCACCCCACTGGCGCTTTCGTCTGGGCACAGCTTTGTCATCGCAGCGCATCGCGGTTTCGGCTCAGATGCTGCCTTTCCCGTAGGCCCCGATGGGGCAGCAGCGCGATCCGGACGCGGCGAAGGGGTTCTGTCCGTGATCTTCGATGATGATCAGGACGCTGTGGGTTTCAAACTGCACGCCGACTACAACGACCCGCTGGGCGCAAGGCCGCGCCCCGGTCTGGCCGTCGTGGTCTTTCACGACCGCGCCGGCGCAATAATAGACCGGCACTCAATACGGCTGCACCATGGGGTTATGCCGCTCGCCTTTCAAACCGACAAAACCGGGATCGCTGCCATCACGATCAGCAACATAGACCCCGGCGGTATCGCAATCGACGATATTATGTTCCGACGCGCCGCCCTGACAGGCTGACACTATTCAGAAAAACAGTCCACGCGTCCCTTGGATGGCCAATGTCGGACCGCCTCCGGCGGGGGTATTTGCAACGAGAAAGAAGCAACGCCGCGTTAAGGTTAATAACAGGTTGCGCTTCTTCTGGCCGGAAATACTCCGGGGGAGGCCCGCAGGGCCGGGGGCGGAGCCCCCCTGCACATCGCGCCCAAGTTAATCCCCTTGGCGGGATTGCCATTGGCCGCGATCTGTTCCAGCCTTTGTCCAGGGAACGCAGAGGAGAACGGCCCATGGCAAAAGGGTACTGGATCGGTCATGTCGATGTTGAGGATGCCGAAATCTATGATCAATACCGCGCTGCGAATGCGGCACCATTCAGGGAATTTGGTGCGCGTTTTCTGGTCCGGGGCGGCCAGCAACAGGTGCAAGAAGGATCGGCGCGCGGACGCACCGTGGTTATTGAGTTTGACAGCTATGAACAGGCCATCGCCTGTTACCGGTCCGATGCCTATCAGGCTGCCAAGGCGATCCGCGATTCTGTATCCACCGGCGACATGGTGATCGTCGAAGGCTATGACGGCTGAGGCGCGGCATGGGGCTTTTTCGATTGCTCGACGTGTTTCGCGACAAGCATCCCGAACCGCTGCCTGCGCCGGATGCAAAGCTGGCGCTTGGGGCGCTTTTGGTGCGGGTGGCAAAATCTGACAAGGATTACTCTGCGCAGGAAATCGGCCTGATCGACCGCATTCTGGCACAACATTTCGGGCTGAAACCGATTGAAGCCGCCAAGATGCGGGCCACATGTGAGAAGTTGCATGCCGCGGCACCTGATTCTGACCGGTTCGCCAAGCTGATCCGGGACGGTTTACCCCGGTCTGACCGGATGGAGGCCCTGACGGATTTGTGGATGGTTGTTCTTGCCGATGGCCGGCAGGACGCGGCCGAGGTTGCGATTGTGGACACGGCCCGTATTGCCATGGGTCTGGCCGAAGAAGACAGCAGTCAGGCGCGCGCGGAGGCGATGCGCAATCTGGCGTGATCCGGAACAGGGAGCGATATGTTTTCAGATTTTGTCAAGGGGCTGTTTGCGCCCGCGGGGCCGGAGCCCCTGGCCGATGCCGACGCGCGGTTGGCGTTGTGTGCCTTGCTGGTGCGGGTTGCGCGCACCGACGGGCAGTATGACCCAGAAGAACAACGGCGCATCGATCAGATAATCGCCACCCGCTACGGGCTTGACCCGGCGCAATCCGCCCAATTGCGTGCCGAAGCCGAGCAGCTTGAATCAGAGGCCCCGGACACGGTTCGCTTTACCCGTGCGATCAAAGACGCCGTTGCCTATGAGGATCGCCGCGCGGTGATAGAGGCGCTTTGGCATGTCGTGCTGAGCGACGGGGTCCGTGACAAGCACGAGGATGCGTTGTTGCGTCTGGTGGCAAATCTGTTGGGTGTGAATGATCGCGACAGCGCGCTTGCCCGGCAAAAGGTGCAAAGCAGCCTGGAATGATCGCAAGCCTGCCCATGTATGACCGACCCGAGCTTGTCGCCGAAACCGACAGGTATTGGGCAGCCATCCGGGCAGCGGCGGGCACGGAGAGCCCGGCAAAGCTGGATCGACGGGCGGATCTGTGGGCCGTTTGGACCGCGCCCGATCTGTTTTTGTCACAGACCTGCGGTCTGCCCTATCGCAGCCGGTTGCATGGCAAGGTGCGCCTTGTGGCGACCCCCGATTACGGCTTGGAGGGCTGTCCGCCCGGTTTCTACCGTTCCGTCATCGTAGTGCGCGCGGATGATCCCGCCCATGTGGTCGCGGACCTGCATCACAAACGCATGGCGATAAACGACGAGATGTCTCAATCGGGCTGGGCCGGGCCGGTGCACCACATGCGACAGGCCCGTGCCGCACCGGGCACGACGATCATAACCGGCGGGCATGCGGCCTCTGCCCTCGCCGTGGCGGAGGGAAAGGCCGACTTTGCCGGAATTGATGCGCTGACGTGGGAATTTCTGTGCCGGTTTGACACCGCAACGGAGCGGTTGCGCGTTCTGGACGCCACCGATCCCACGCCTGCCTTGCCGTACATCACTTCGCTGGCGCAGGACGCGGACGCGCTTGGCGATGCCGTCGCATCCGCGATCGACTCGCTGTCGGACGCAGACCGGCGCGCGCTGCATATTCAGGGGGTGGTGCGCATCCCCTCGCGGACCTACCTGGCCGTTCCCACCCCGCCCAACCAATAGTCAATCTGAGCATTCCCTATGGTCAATTCAGAGGATCGCGCAGGGAATCCGGCACATTGTGCATTGCCTTGAACGGATTTTTCCGTCCTATTATCGCAGCAGAACGCAACAATCCTTCGGAGCTGCCGTGTCAACACCCGAACCTGTCATCGAAATCAGGGGCCTGCACAAAAGCTATGGCGCGCTTGACGTTCTCAAGGGCGTCGACATCAGCGCCAAGCGGGGCGATGTCGTTTCCCTGATTGGATCATCGGGATCGGGAAAATCCACCCTGCTGCGCTGTGCCAATCTTTTGGAGGAAAGTCAGGCGGGCGATATCCTGTTCAAGGGCGAGCCGGTTATCTGGAAGGGCAAGGGGGCAGGCAGGCATCCCGGCGATGCCCGTCAGGTTTTGCGCATCAGGACAAATCTGTCGATGGTGTTTCAGCAATTCAATCTGTGGGCGCACATGACAATCCTGCAGAACGTGATGGAAGCGCCCCTGACCGTTCTGGGCCGGGACCGCGCCGAAGTTGAGGCCGCCGCCCGGGCCTATCTCGACAAGGTGGGGATCGCGGATAAATGTGATGTCTATCCCGCGCAGCTTTCGGGTGGGCAGCAACAGCGCGCCGCCATCGCCCGCGCCCTGTGCATGGAGCCAGAGGCGCTGTTGTTCGATGAACCCACCAGCGCGCTTGATCCCGAGCTGGAACAGGAAGTCATCAAGGTCATCAAGGACCTTGCCACCGAAGGGCGCACGATGTTGATTGTGACCCATGATATGAAACTGGCGGCGGACGTCAGCGACCACGTCGTGTTTCTTCATCAGGGGCTGATCGAAGAAGAAGGCAGCCCCGAAAAATTGTTCGGATCGCCCAGATCGGAACGCCTCCGAGGTTTTCTTTCGGCGACGCATAGCGCGTGACCTTAAGCACAGCCTTTGAAACCGGCGGTTTTTGGCGCACTCCACATGCCGAACACTGCCACAAAATCGACCATTCGCGCATGCGCGACAAAAAAACTCACAAGGGGAAATCACTATGAAGAAACTGATCTTGACCACTGCAGCCCTTGCGCTGAGCGCGGGCATGGCATTTGCCGCCGGTCACAGCCAGACGGTGCGCATGGGCACCGAGGGCGCCTACCCTCCGTATAACTTCATCAACGACGCGGGCGAGATTGACGGCTTTGAACGCGAACTGGGCGACGAGCTGTGCAAGCGTGCCGAACTGACCTGTGAATGGGTCAAGAACGACTGGGATTCGATCATTCCCAACCTCGTTTCCGGCAACTATGACACGATCATCGCGGGCATGTCGATCACCGCAGAGCGCGACGAAGTGATTGACTTCACGCAGGATTACTTCCCGCCGACCGCCTCGGCCTATGCTGCGGCCTCTGACGCGGCGGATTGGGAAAACGGTGTTGTCGCAGCACAAACCGCGACGATTCAGGCAGGCCATATCGCCGAATCCGGTGCGGCGCTGGTTGAATTCGCCACGCCCGAGGAAACCGTGGCTGCCGTGCGCAACGGCGAGGCTGACGCGGTGTTCGCGGACCGCGATTATCTGGCCCCTCTGGTCGATGAATCCGGTGGTGCGCTGGTCTTTATCGGCCCCGATGTGCCGCTGGGCGGCGGCGTTGGCATGGGTCTGCGTGAAAGCGATACCGAGCTGAAAGCCAAGTTCGACGCGGCCATCACCTCGATGAAGGCAGACGGCACGCTGAATACCTTGCTGGTCAAGTGGTTCGGCGAAGGCACCGCGACCTACTGATAGGCGTCTGACGGACCCCGGACACCGATCCGGGGTCCGTTTTCTTGCTGACGGGCACCGGTCCGTTACCGGCCCTGCCCGATCCCGCATCCACCTACGCACGGCAAGCGGCACGGCCCCCGACCCCCGCAACGAACACGCAGGCCCCCATGTTTTCCTATTGCACCGACCCGGATACGCTTGGCCAGATACGCTGGCTTTCGTGCTTTCTGACAACCGGGGTGCACATGTCGTTCTACATGTCGTTCCTCAAGGTGCTGTTCCTGCTGGCTGTGACGGCCCCGGTGGCGCTGGCCTTCGGGTTTGTGGGTGCGATGGCGGCGCGGTCGCGCCTGCTGCCCGTCAGCCTGATGGGCAAGACCTATATTGCGGTGGTGCGGGGGGTTCCCGACATCGCGTTTTTCCTGTTCTTCGTGATCGCGCTGGATCAGGCGTTTGAATACATTCGCCACAAGGTTCTGTGCCCGGACTGGGATCAGCCAATCCGTCAGGGCAGCGATTTCATCGTCTGTCAGGCGGCCAAACTGCCCTTGGGCACCGATCCGCAATGGATGCATGAAACCTATGGGTTTATCCTTGCGGTTCTCACATTTGCCATCGTGTTCGGCGCTTTCGCGGCAAACGTTCTGTTTGGCGGAATGCAGGCAGTGCCACGCGCGCAGTTGGAGACCGCAGAGGCATATGGCCTGAACCCGGGTCAGATTTTCTGGCGCATCCTTGTGCCGCAGATGTGGGTCTATGCCCTGCCCGGTCTGTCAAACCTCTGGATGGTGTTGATCAAGGCCACGCCTTTGCTGTTTTTGCTCGGGATCGAAGATATCGTTTACTGGGCGCGCGAACTGGGCGGCACCAAGACGGCGCGGTTCTCGGATTATCCGCACGGGGATTGGCGGATGTGGTATTTCTTTGCATTGCTCGTCTTCTATCTGCTGATGACACGGGTGTCCGAAGTGGTGCTTGAACGGCTGATGACCCGCCTCAGCCACGGTCAGGCCACCACCGGCGGCGAAGCCCAGCGGAGGGCCGCAGCATGAGTTGCCTTCAAACCATTCAGGATTACGGGCTTCGGTCTCTGGGCTTTGGCGAACGGCTGTTGCCGCGCAGCGATTTTACCCTTTGCGAACACTTTACCCTGATCGGATCAGGGATGATCTGGAACGTTTATTTCGGGGTGGTGGCGCTGGCGGGCGGGTTTTTCCTCGCCACTGCGCTGGCCGTGGCCAAGGCCTCGAATGCTTGGTGGCTGCGTAAACCGGCAGAGTGGTTCATCTTTATCTTTCGCGGCTCGCCGTTGTTCATCCAGTTCTTCTTTGCCTATTTCCTGTTTCTTAGCCTCAAGAGCGTGCACCCGATCTTTGATCCGTTCACCGCTGCGTGGCTCGGGGCGCTGATCGTTCTGTTTTTCAATACGGCCGCCTATTCGGGCGAGATTTTCTATGGCGCGCTTCGGTCTATTCCCAAGGGTGACGTCGAGGCGGCAGATGCCTATGGCATGGCCGGCTGGCCTCGGTTCCGGCGCATCATCTGGCCCACCATGCTGCGGCTGGCCTGGCCCGCCTATACCAACGAGGCGATCTTTCTGTTCCACGCCACGGCACTGGTATTTTTCTCGGGGTTTCCAGCGTGGCAGCAACGCGGCGACGCGCTGTATTATGCCAGCTATTTCGCCGACAAAACGTTCAATCCGTTTGTGCCCTACCCGATACTGGCGTTTTATTTCATTCTCCTGACCCTTGTGATCACTGCGGGTTTCGGGTTCGTGAACCGGCGCCTGAACCGGCATTTGCCGCGTGATCAGCGGCGCAAGATGCGGTTTCGCCCAAATTTGATCAGGTAAGCAAAAATCAAGCACCGCTTTGGGTCGCCGCGAGGAAAATCTCAGATTTTGCTTGCCACGCGGCCATCTGGGCAGATATCAAATTTTTGATCAAATTGTCCGTTCCGACGGATCTGGCGGCCCGTAACGGGCACCGGTCCGCAAAGCGGACCAGAAGGCACACGGCCGATGCGGGACACGCCCCGCGATCATTGCCCGCATTCGGGATCGGCCCCGACAGGTGAAGACATGAACAACTGGCTCAGGAAAAACCCTCGCGTGCGCACCTTTCGTGTCGCGGCATCGGATTTGAACGGACAACCCCGCGGCAAGCGGATCCCCGCCAGATTTGCCGAACGGGTGACCAAGGAAGGCACCCGCTTTCCCATGTCCGTTCTCAACCTTGATATCTGGGGCGAGGATATCGAAGACAGTCCGCTTGTCCTTGATAGCGGCGACCGCGACGGGGTTCTCAAACCCACCGAACGTGGATTCATGCCGATGCCTTGGCTCGATACACCAACCGGGTTGTTGCCAATCTGGATGTTTCACGAAGACGGGCGGCCCTATGACGGAGATCCGCGTCATGCGCTGCGCGCCGTTGTGGATCGGTATGCCGCGCGCGGCCTGACCCCCGTGGTTGCGGTCGAGCTTGAGTTTTTCCTGATCGACGATTCCGGGCGACAGCTTCAGGTGCCGATATCGCCCCGGTCGGGCAAGCGCCGACAGGCAGGCGAAATCCTGTCGTTGCGCGCACTGGATCAATGGGACCGGTTCTTTACCGATCTCTACGATGCCTGCGAAGAAATGGACATTCCCGCAGACACCGCAATTTCCGAAGCCGGTCTGGGACAGTTCGAGATCAACCTGATGCATCAGGACGATGCCCTGCGCGCAGCGGACGATGCGTGGTTGTTCAAGATGTTGGTCAAGGGGCTGGCGCGCAAACACGGGTTTGCCGCGTCGTTCATGGCAAAACCCTATGAAGATTACTCGGGCTCCGGCTTGCACATGCATTTTTCGGTTCTGGACCGGGACGGCCAGAACATCTTTGACGATGGCACGGAACGCGGCAGCGATACCTTGCGCCATGCGGTTGCGGGATGCCTCAAGGCGATGGCGGGATCAACGCTGGTGTTTGCGCCGCATCTCAACAGCTATGACCGGATGGTGCCGGGGGCCCATGCGCCCACGGCAATTTGCTGGGGTTACGAAAACCGCACCGCAGCCCTGCGCATCCCATCGGGAAGCGCGGCGGCACGTCGGATCGAACATCGCGTTGCGGGCGGCGACGTGAACCCATTCCTGACCATCGCGGCCATCCTTGGTGCCGCTCTCAACGGAATCGAGGACGGAGAGGAGCCCATCGCGCCAATCACAGGAAATGCCTACAAGCTGGATGCGCCGCGTATCCCGCAAGACTGGAAAACCGCGATTGATGCCTTCGAAGCATCGCCCGAGGTGGCCCGGATCTTTGCCCCGGACCTGATCCGTAACCTTGTCCTGACCAAGCGGCAGGAATTCCGGGACATGCAGGAACTGACCCCGACCGAGCAGGTGGAAATCTATCTCGATACGGTCTGACCCCTTGCAGGCGGCGCGCGTGCGCCGCAATCTGGCACTATCACGATTAACGGTGAATCATGCACATCGGAATTCTTCAAACCGGCCATTCTCCTGACGGGCTGCGCGACCGCGTGGGCGATTATGGGAACCTGTTTCAACAGCTTCTGGGCGGCAACGGGTTTACCTTTGACATCTTTTCCGTGGTGGACGGCGTGTTCCCGGACGGCCCTGACGCGGCGCAAGGCTGGTTGATAACCGGATCGCGACACGGGGCGTATGAGGATCACCCCTGGATCGCCCCGCTCGAAGAGTTGATCCGCGCCATCGACGCGGCCCGCCTGCCCTTGATTGGCGTGTGTTTCGGGCATCAGATCATTGCGCAGGCTCTTGGCGGCAAGGTCGAGAAATTCGCCGGAGGCTGGGCCGTGGGACGCACAGTCTATGATACGCCCAACGGGCCTCTGGCCCTGAATGCATGGCATCAGGATCAGGTCGTCACCCGTCCCGAAGGTGCCCGCGTTTTGGGATCGTCCCCCCATTGCGAGAACGCGATACTGGCTTATGGCGATCACATCTGGACGGTGCAGCCCCACCCCGAGTTTGATGCCGATTTCATCGCCGGCCTGATCGCAGAGCGCGGCGGCGCCATCACCCCGCCAGAGCTTCTGGACAAGGCCCGCAACGATCTGGACCGGCCAGTGGCCAATGCGGCCATGGCGGCACACATGGCGGAATTTTTCCGCAAAGCGAGGACATAATGTCAAATCAGGATTGGCTCAGCACATTGCCCGACGCGGCCAGGGCCTATCTGGAGGGGCGACGGCTGGACGAGGTCGAATGCATCATCTCGGACCTGCCCGGCATCGCACGCGGCAAGGCGGTGCCCGCATCGAAATTCGCGAGGCAGCCCTATTTTCACCTGCCCGATAGCATCTTTTTCCAGACCATTACCGGCGACTGGGGCGAGGCGGCGGGCGAAGAGGGATTTATCGAACGCGACATGACCCTGCGCCCCGATATGTCCACCGCGAGCGCCGCACCATGGACGGGGGACTGGACGCTTCAGGTAATCCACGACGCCTTTGACCGCACCGGCGAACCCATTCCCTATGCACCGCGCAATGTGCTCAAACGCGTGGTCAAACTCTACGAGGACCAGGGCTGGAAGCCCGTGGTGGCCCCCGAGATGGAATTCTATCTCGTGGCGCGCAATCTTGACCCGGCCCGCGATATCGAACCGATGATGGGCCGCTCCGGCCGCCCGGCGGCGGCGCGGCAGGCCTATTCAATGACCGCGGTTGATGAATTTGGACCGGTGATCGACGACATCTATGACTTTGCCGAAGCGCAGGGCTTTGAGATCGACGGCATTACCCAAGAGGGCGGAGCCGGGCAGCTGGAGATCAACCTGCGCCATGGAAACCCGGTCAAGCTTGCCGATGAGGTGTTTTTCTTCAAGCGTCTGATCCGTGAGGCCGCGCTGCGCCATAATTGTTTCGCCACCTTCATGGCCAAACCCATTGCCAACGAACCCGGCAGCGCGATGCACATCCACCATTCTGTTCTGGACATTGACACCGGAAAAAACATCTTTTCCGGTCCTCAAGGCGGGGAAACCGATGCGTTCTTCTACTTTATCGCGGGACTGCAGAACCATCTGCCCGCGGCGCTGGCAGTGACGGCCCCATATGTGAATTCCTATCGTCGTTATGTGCGCGATCACGCGGCACCCATCAATCTGGAATGGGGGCGCGACAACCGCACCACCGGCATCCGCGTGCCCCTGTCGGATCCGGCCAGCCGCCGCGTCGAAAACAGGATCGCGGGTATGGACTGCAACCCCTATCTTGGCATCGCGGCCAGCCTGGCCTGCGGATATCTGGGCCTGATGGAAGAAGAACGCCCTGACCGCCAGTTCAAGGGCGATGCCTATGAGGACAGCGAAAGCGACATTCCCCGCGTGCTGGGCGAAGCACTGGACCGGTTCGATGAATCCCCCGCCCTGCACCGCGTTCTGGGCGAGGAATTCGCGCGCGTCTATTCCATCGTCAAACGCACAGAATACGAGGAATTCCTGCAGGTGATTTCTCCGTGGGAACGCGAACACCTTCTGTTGAACGTCTGAGCGGGCGGCACCGTTCGGGATTTTGGGTATTTGAAACGAGAAAGAAACAGGGGGCGGGGCCTGAAATGGGGCCTGTGACCTCAAGGGGCGCGCATGAACCTTCTGGATGCCAATGACCGCGCGGGGCAATACCCGTCAAGCTGGTATGCGGCGACCGCCAAACCGGCACCGATGCGACCGGCGCTGGATGGCGAACGGCGCACGGATGTCTGTATTGTCGGGGCCGGATACACCGGGCTGAGTGCCGCGTTGCATCTGGCGCAGGCAGGGCGGCGGGTGATCGTGCTCGAGGCGCAGCGCGTGGGCTTTGGCGCGTCGGGTCGTAACGGCGGCCAATTGGGCAGCGGGCAACGCCAGACGCAGGATGTGCTGGAAAAATGGCTGGGGCGCGGGCAGGCTGATCGGCTGTGGGAGATGGGCGAAGAGGCCAAGGCGCTGGTACGGGACCTTGTGAGCAGCCATGACATTGCCTGTGATCTCAAACCCGGCGTGGCATGGACCGCATCGCGGGACAAGGATGTTGCGGATCTGCACGACTATGCCGGGCTGTTGCAGGCACGCTATGGCTATGACGCGATCGAGACATTGGACAGGGACGCCTGTCAGGCGGTCTGCCCTTCACCGGGGTATCGGGGCGGCATTCTTGATATGGGGGCAGGTCATCTGCATCCTTTGAACTATGCGCTGGGATTGGCCCGTGCCGCAGAGGCGGCGGGTGCAGAGATTTGCGAGGGGGCCCGTGTCGACGCCATTGAAGAGGGCGCGCCTGTGCGGGTGCGCACCGCGCGCGGTGTGGTTATTGCCGAACACCTGATCCTTGCCTGCAACGGCTATCTCGGCGGGTTGAACCGGCAGGTGGCGGCGCGGGTCATGCCGATCAACAACTTCATCGTGGCAACGCGCCCCTTGGGCAAAGAGGTGACACGGGTTCTGGCCCGGGATGTAGCGGTGGCCGATGACCGTTTCGTGGTCAACTACTTTCGGCTCAGCCCGGATGGGCGATTGCTGTTTGGCGGCGGGGAAAGCTATGGCTATCGGTTTCCCGAAGATATCGCAGCGGTTGTGCGCAAGCCGATGACGCAAGTCTTTCCGCACCTGCGTGATGTCGAAATTGACTATGCCTGGGGCGGCACGCTGGCCATCACGCTGCGGCGAATGCCCTATCTGTCGCGGATCGGGCGCAACGTGCTGTCGGCTTCGGGGTATTCCGGTCACGGCGTGGGCACCGCCACCCATGCAGGGCTGTTGATGGCGCGTGCGGTTCAGGGGGACGGGGACGGGTTTGATACGATGGCCGCCGTGCCTGCCTCGGCATTCCCGGGGGGCGCGGCGCTGCGGTCTCCGCTGCTGGTGCTGGCGATGACCTGGTACGCGCTGCGCGACAGGCTGGGGATCTAGCCCATCCTTCTTATATCCCTTGGCCCCCTGCCCCCTTGCCAGACCCGCCACCGCGCGGCACCTTGGGGCCATGACACAGGATCTGAATAACGGGGCCGCGTGGATGGGCGGGCGCATCATCCCGGTATCGCAAGCCGCCATTCCGGTAACCGATTGGGGCGTAACCCATAGCGATATCGCCTATGACGTGGTGCCCGTCTGGAACGGTGCCTTCTTCCGGCTTGAGGAGTATCTGACGCGGTTTCTGGCATCGGTCGCAGCACAGAGAATGGAGATCGGCATGGACGCGGAGGCGATCAAGGCCGCGCTTGGCGATATGGTCGCGGCCTCTGGCCTGCGAAATTCCTATGTCGCCATGGTTGCCGCGCGGGGCCGTAATCCGGTCCCCGGAAGCCGTGACCCGCGCGATTGCGAAAACCACTTTTTCGCGTGGTGCGTCCCTTATGTTCATATTGTCAAACCGGATGCGGCGGACCGCGGAACAAGCGTATGGGTCGCAAAGTCGGTGCGGCGCATCCCCAAGGACAGCGTGAATCCAAGGGTCAAAAACTACCATTGGGGTGATTTCACCTCGGGCTTGTTCGAGGCCAAGGATCACGGGTTCGAAACCGTAATGCTGCTGGATCACTCAGGTAACGTAACCGAAGGGCCGGGGTTCAACGTATTCTCGGTGCGCGGCGGCACCCTGATCACGCCGGAAGACGGTGTATTGCACGGGATCACCCGGCAGACGGTGATCGACATGGCGCGTTCAGAGGGCCTTGCCGTTGAAACGCGGGCGCTGCCGCTGGATGAAGTGTCAGAGGCGGACGAAGTGTTCCTGTCGTCGTCGGGTGGCGGGGTGATCCCGGTGGCGCAGATCGACACGCGCAGCTTTTCCAACGGGGTTGCCGGGCCGGTGGCGACGCGGCTGAGGGCGCTTTACTTTGACTGGCTGCAAGAGCCCCGTCTGCGCACGCCGGTCCCCTACCCCGAGGACACCAGCGGCCAGACATGACGCCAAGACAGGTTTTCCGTTAGCTGAGCTTGGAAAGCTTGCTTTGCAGATCGGCGAGCTGTTTCTTGATTTCCTCAAGATCCTCGGGCGCGTTTTCTTCCTTGCCTTCTTCGCGGGACGGGGCCGACCAGGATTGCGAAATGCCGCCGGTCATTGCCTTCATGAACGCCTCTTGCTGGGCTTTGATTGCTTCAAAACCGGGCATTTGCGCCATCATAGGATTGATGGCGTTCATGTTCGACACCATCTTGGATTGGCTTTCGCGCAGCATGTCGAACGACGATTGCAGAAACTGGGGCATTACACCGCCACCGGGGATCATGTAACTTCGGACCAGATCGTTCAGCACGTTCACGGGCAGGACATTTTCGCCCCGGCTTTCGTGTTCGGCAATGATCTGGAGAAGATATTGGCGGGTCAGGTCATCGCCGGATTTAAGATCAACGATCTTGACCTCACGGCCTTCGCGAATAAAGCCCGCGATATCCTCGAGTGTCACGTAATCGCTTGTCTCTGTGTTATAGAGCCTGCGGCTGGCGTAACGCTTGATCAACAGGGGCTTGTCAGTATCGGCCATGTCTAAACCTCCCCGGACATGATGCAGTGCAGAAACACTATGCGAGCGCAGCACAAAAGGAAAGCGCGCATTCTCTGGCCCTGCGGCGGCCTGGGGCGTGAAACATTCAACCCCTGAAACAAGAATGGGCAGGTCCGAAGACCTGCCCGCGCGATTGCACCTGTTAGGGAGGATTGGTGCAGATCAGCTATTCTTTCGCGATTACTTCGCAGCGGCCTTCTTGGCGGCTGTGGTCACGTCTGCGGTTGCTTTTTTGACAACTGCGGATGCGTCTTCGCTCAGGTCTTTGCCAGCGGCCATCATCAGTTCGACGGTGTCCATCTGAACTTTCTTGGCGATTTCAGCAAATGCGGCCATGTTTTCAGCAGCAACTTCAGCGGAAGCGGATGCGAAATCGGTCATTGCTTTTGCGTAGTCGGCGGGTTCAGCTTTGGCTTTGGACACGTCGGCCAGCTTGGCGAGGGTGTCTTTGGTCCACTTGCTGGACACTTCAGCCGACTTTTCAGCAGCTTGCAGAGCAACCGACGACAGCTTTTCGTTCAGGGTGGCGCTGGTCTTGAACGCGCCTTCCATTGCGGAGGTGTCAACCGGGAATGCGCCCATCATGTCTTTCATAACGGTGGTGAAATCTTGTGTCGTGGTCATGTCGAAATCCTTTTCGCTATACGGGACAACCCCGTTTTTCGTTCAGCCAAGGACTGTATATATTCTGCGGTGCAGCATTGCAAGAAGAATTTGCTGCACCGCAGAATATCGTCATTTTTTCTTTTTAATCTGGTCACTTGCCTTGATTTCAACATAGGTGCCGGGCGCATCGCAGATCACAGGATGAGTCGAATCGCCCGGAATACGTGCATCGACCTTCTTGCCCGACCGCTTGCGCAGCCAGGTTTCCCAGCGCGGCCACCACGAACCTTCGTGGAACTCCGCCCCCTCAAGCCATCCATCGGCCCCGTTTTCCAGATCGACATTGGTATAGTGACCGTATTTGTTCTTGGATGGCGGGTTTACGATGCCCGCGATGTGACCCGACTGGGTCATGATAAAGGTCTTGTCGCGGCTGCCCATCATCTGGACTCCGCGATAACAATCCTTCCAAGCCGCGATATGGTCGGTTTCGCAGGCAATCGAACACAGCGGAATGTCAACTTCGGAAATGGTGAGGTTTTCGCCCAGCACTTCGAAACCGCCTTGCGTGAACCTGTTTTCCTGACAAAGCCCGCGAAGATACTCGACAGCCATACGTGCGGGCAGGTTCGCACCGTCACCGTTCCAATACAAAAGGTCGAACGCGGGCGGCGTCTCGCCCATCATGTAGGACCGGATGGCCGGACCATAGACCAGATCGTTGGACCGCAAGAATGAAAAGGTGCGCGCCATCACATAGGACGGCAGCAGGCCCTTTTCCTTCACTTCCTCTTCGATCCCGTCGATGAAATCGTTTTGCAGGAACGGCGTGAATTCGCCCTGATCGGAAAAATCTGTCAACGCGGTAAAGAAGGTGGCCGATTTGACAGACTTGTCCTTGCGCTTTTTCATCAGCGACAGGGTCATGGAAAGCGTCGTGCCCGCGATGCAATACCCGATGGCGTTGACCTGCTTTTCGCCTGTGATCTGCTTGACCTCGTCAATGGCGCGCAGGAAGCCGTGCTCGACATAGTCGTCCATACCGACGTCTTTGTAGGTGTCATCCGGGTTGACCCAGCTGACCACAAACAGGGTATAGCCTTGTTCGGTCACCCATTTGACAAAGCTGTTCTGCGCCTTGAGGTCCAGAATATAGAATTTGTTGATCCACGGCGGGAACAAGACGATTGGCGTCTGATGCACCTGCTCTGTGGTCGGTTCATACTGGATCAGTTCCAACATGCGGTTGCGAAAGACCACCTTGCCGGGCGTGGTGGCGATATTCTTGCCCAGTTCAAAGGCGCTTTCATCTGCCAGACGCACAACCAGTTCGCCATTGTTGGCCTCAAGATCGCTGATCAGGTTTTCCAACCCTTGCACCAGAGATTGCCCATCCGTCTCGATCGCCTTTTCCAGCGCGTCAGGGTTGGTGGCCAGAAAATTCGTTGGGGCCATCATATCGACAATCTGGCTGGCGAAATAGGACAGCCGCCGCTTTTCCTTATCATCCAGATCTTCGACAGACTGGACCGCCTGCTCAATCGCGTCAGCATTCAGAAGATATTGCTGTTTCACAAAGCTGAAATAGGGGTGCGTGTCCCAAAGTGGGTTGGCAAACCGACGGTCCCGTGGCCCGGCATCTTCTGCGGCAACGAACCCACCCGCTGACATGGCTTGCTGGGCCTCGACAAAATGCATCACAGATTTGCGCCAATACTCGATCTGATGCTCGAGAATCTTGGTCGGGTTCTGCATCGCCTCGGCCCAGTAGGCCGTCGCTGCCTTGGCATACAACTCTTGATTCGGGCCATCCAGCGCGGGGTGATGCGTCGTGCGGTGGGAAATCACGTCCACAAGACGTTTGGACAACTCCTCAACTTTTTCGAGGTTTTCGCCGAGTTTTTCGAACTGCTGGCCCGAAGCTTCGCCTGCGCCCTCTTGGACAGTTGCCATTTTTTGAATTCCCTCATAATCTGTGCTGCAATGCAGAATACCAGTTTGCGTCAGACCGGGCAAAGCGACGAATAGTCCGCCCCTGACGATCAACCTTTTGGAGACTAATATGCGCTACATGATGACCTACGACCTGATGGAAACGGCGCGCAACACGAACCAGTGGCTGGGTGCGTCCGCTCTTGCGATGGCATCTTACCCTGTTTTCAGCATGTTTCCAAATCCCGGCCTGAATTGGATGGCCGCGTGGGGTCAGGTGACCGAACGCACCTTTTCCCGGATGGTTGTCAAACCCGACTGGGGCATTCGCACATTTACATGCGCCGATGGCCGGGATCACCTCGTGAACATTGAAACGGTGGTGGAACGCCCCTTTGGCGATCTGGTCTATTTCAACGTCACCGGCCGCAAGAAAAACCCGCGCAAGGTTCTGTTGGTCGCTCCGATGTCCGGGCACTATGCAACCTTGCTGCGCAGCACTGTCAAATCGCTGCTGGTCGATTGCGAGGTCTATATCACCGACTGGCACAACGCCCGCGATATTCCGGTGTCCGAAGGCAAGTTCGATGTCGAGGATTACACCCTCTACCTTGTTGACTTCATGCGCGAACTTGGCCCCGAAACCCATGTGATCGCTGTGTGCCAACCTGCGCCCCTGACGCTTGCGGCAACTGCTTATCTGGCAGAAAAAGACCCCGACGCACAGCCCAGCACGCTGACCCTGATCGGCGGCCCCATCGACCCCGACGCGACCCCGACCGACGTCACCGACTTTGGCCGCCGCGTCACGATGGGCCAGCTCGAAGAAACCATGATCCAGCGCGTGGGCTTCAAATACCCCGGTGTTGGCCGGATGGTCTATCCGGGTCTGTTGCAGCTTGCCTCTTTCATGTCGATGAACGGCGAACGCCACGCATCCGCGTTCAAGGAACAGATCGCCCGCGCCGCGCAAGGCGAAGCGTCCGATCACGATGCGCACAACCGTTTTTATGACGAATATCTGGCGGTCATGGACATGACGGCGGAATTCTACCTGTCCACCGTCGAACGTATCTTCAAGGAACGCGAAATCGCCAAGAACGAATTTGTCGTGGACGGCCACAAGGTAGATATCGGCAAGATCACCGATGTCGCGGTCAAGACCGTCGAAGGGGCCAAGGACGATATCTCGGCTCCCGGCCAATGCATCGCGGCGCTGGATCTTTGCACCGGCCTGCCTGATGAAATGAAGGCCAGCCACCTTGAACCCGGGGCCGGTCACTATGGTATTTTCGCGGGCAAGAGCTGGCGCGACAATATCCGCCCGCTGGTGCTCGAATTCATCGACGCCAACAGCCGCAAAAGCGACAAGCGTCCGAGCAAGAAAAAGCGGATTGCCGCGGTAAGCTGAAGACAGCGACCCCATGATCAAAGGTGCGGGCGGCTTGACCGCCCGACACCGTCAGGCTGTCACGCTCAGCCCGACACCTCTTCGACCGCCGCTTCGATCAGGCCCAGACAGGTTTCATCCGAAAATCGGTGGTCAGCATCCTTGACCAACAGCAATCGCATATCCGGACCGTCGGCATGGGCCAGAAGCCGTGTTGCCGTTTCCGTAGATACGGCCGTATCCGCCGTGCCTTGCAGGAAGCGAACCGCAAACGGCAAGGTGAGCGGATCGCGCAGAACAAGGCATTTGCGCCCGTCGTTAATCATCTTGCGGGTCACGAAATAGGGTTCCATGTAATCCGAGGGCAGCTCCACCATCCCATCCGATTTGATCCGGGCCTTTTGTTCATCGGTGAAATTTGCCCAATAGCCGTCTTCGGTGAAATCGGGCGCGGCGGCGATCGTGACCATGCCAACGATCCGGTCACTTCGGGCACGCCCCAACAGCAACGCCTGCCAGCCGCCCATGGACGACCCGACCGCCACAATTGCGCCTTCGGTCAGCCCATCGACGACGGCCAGCGTATCTTCGTGCCAATCCGCGATTGACCCTTCCTCGAAGGTGCCATCGCTTTCGCCGTGTCCGGAATAATCAAACCGCAGAAACGCACGACCCTGTGCCTTGGCCCAGGCTTCGAGATGCAGCGCCTTGGTGCCTTCCATATCGGATTTAAGCCCCCCCAAGAAAACCACCGTCGGCCCACGCCCGTCTGTCTTGTGATAGGCCAGCCGCCGCCCCTGCGGTGTGATAAAAAACTCTGCCATGTTCTCCCCGGTTCACCCGTTTTCGTGGTTGTCGCATTAGGCCATGCAAGGCCAAGCGTAGCAACCCCGCTGACCCCGCGTCACATGCCCGAACCGGCATCTATGTGCGGCGCGACGGCGGGTGGCACTTGACGCCTCGCCCTGCCCCTGTCATTCGACGGTTATCAACCCGCAACCGGGCGCTTTGTAGCCGCCAAACCGACGAGGAAGCCAAGATGGCCCAAATCGCACTCACCCTCCCCGACAATTCCGTTCGCCACTATGACTCAGGCATTACGCCCGGTGCGGTGGCCGCCGATATTTCCAAATCCCTTGGCAAGAAAGCCATCAGCGCCACCGTCAACGGTGCCCACTGGGATTTGCAGTGGCCCATTGATGCCGATGCCACAATTGCCATTCACACAATGGCCGACGAAGAGCAGGCCAACGAACTGGTCCGCCACGATCTGGCGCATATCATGGCGCGCGCGGTTCAGGACATCTGGCCCGACACGAAGGTCACCATTGGCCCGGTCATCAAGGATGGCTGGTATTACGATTTCGACCGGCAAGAGCCGTTCACACCCGAAGATCTGGGCCTGATCGAAAAGAAGATGAAGGAAATCATCAACGCCCGCGATCCGGTCCGCACCGAGGTCTGGGACCGTGACCGCGCCATCGCCCATTACAAATCGACCAACGAACCCTACAAGATCGAACTCATCGACTCGATACCCGGCGATGAACCGCTGCGCATGTATTGGCACGGTGAATGGCAGGACCTGTGCCGGGGTCCGCACCTGCAACACACCGGACAGGTGCCCGCCGACGCATTCAAGCTGATGTCCATCGCCGGAGCCTACTGGCGCGGCGACAGCGACCGCGCCATGCTTCAGCGGATCTATGGCGTGGCCTTCACCGGCAAGGAAAAACTGCGCGCGCATCTCAACATGCTTGAAGAGGCCGCCAAGCGCGACCACCGCAAGCTGGGCCGCGAGATGAACCTCTTTCACATGCAGGAAGAAGCCCCCGGTCAGGTGTTCTGGCATCCGAACGGCTGGAAGGTTTACACCACGCTTCAGGACTACATGCGCCGCCAGCAGGAACGCGGCGGCTATGTGGAGGTAAACACACCCCAGGTCGTGGATCGCAAGCTCTGGGAAGCGTCGGGGCACTGGGACAAATATCAGGAAAACATGTTCATCGTCGAAGTGGACGAGGACCATGCCCGCGAAAAGGCCATCAACGCCCTGAAGCCGATGAACTGCCCCTGTCACGTCCAGGTTTTCAATCAGGGCCTCAAATCCTACCGCGACCTGCCGCTGCGGATGGCCGAATTCGGCTCTTGTGCGCGCTATGAACCTTCCGGCGCATTGCACGGGATCATGCGCGTGCGCGGTTTTACGCAGGATGACGGCCACATCTTCTGCACCGAAGAACAGATTGAATCCGAAACAGCGCGGTTCATCGCGTTCCTGTCGCGCATCTACTCCGATCTCGGTTTTGACAACTGGACCATCAAGCTCTCCACCCGCCCCGAAAAACGGATCGGCAGCGACGAAAGCTGGGACATTGTGGAAAAGGCGCTTGGTGACGCCTGCAAGGCTGCGGGCTACGACTTTGAACTGCTCGAAGGCGAGGGTGCGTTCTACGGGCCGAAGCTGGAATTCACCCTGACCGATGCCATCGGGCGGAACTGGCAGTGCGGCACCCTTCAGGTGGACCCGAACCTGCCCGAACGCCTGGACGCGTCCTATATCGGGCAGGACGGCGCGAAACACCGTCCCTTCATGCTTCACCGTGCGACATTGGGGTCCTTTGAACGCTTCATCGGTATTCTCATCGAGGAACATGCGGGCAAGCTCCCGTTCTGGCTGGCACCGCGTCAGGTGGTTGTCGCCTCCATCGTATCCGAGGCCGATGAATACGTGCATGAGGTGGTCGAAAAGCTCAAAGCGGCGGGCGTCCGCGCCGAGGCCGACACCCGCAACGAAAAGATCAATTACAAGGTCCGCGAACATTCCGTCGGCAAGGTTCCTGTGATCCTCGCCATCGGTCATCGCGAGGTGGAAGAACGCACCGTGACACTGCGCCGCCTGGGCGAAAAACAGACGCGGGTCGATACGCTGGAGGCTGTAACACAAGCGCTGGCGCATGAGGCAACCCCGCCCGATCTATTGTAACAAATCCCGCGATTTTACCTCTCTTTCGGCCCCCTCTGCGGGGCCGAATTGTTTCAGACCGGAATTTTCCCTTGAATTTCAGTGCCTCAAACGACGTGAGGTCGTCACACGCCCTGACAGCGGCGTGAGACACGGCGTCGTGAGTATCCGGTATCAAGTGCCTGCTGCTAGGGTTTGAGTGTCAAACATGACGACCGAAACACAAAAAAGGGAAACTCAACATGTCCAAAATGATCAAGACCGTCGCTGTCGCCAGCGCCTTTGCCGCCGCTCTGACCGGCTACACCACCACAGCCGAAGCCCAGGCCAAGGAAAAATGCTATGGGGTCAGCATGGCCGGTAAGAACGACTGCAAAGCAGGCGCGGGCACAACGTGCGCAGGGTCGTCAACCGTTGATTATCAGGGCAATGCCTGGACCCTCGTGGATTCCGGCACCTGCATGAGCATCGAACTGCCCTCAATGGCCGATGGCACGATGCGCAAGGGGGCACTTGAGCCGCTCGATCGCGACCTGCCCGCGTAAACCAAACCTCAGGCGCAGGCCCAACCGGGCCTGCGCATCTGCATCCACAAGAGGCCACAATGCGAGACACCACGCCCCCTCCTTCCCGTTTGCCCGCGCGCGCGGGTGTTGGCTTCAAGCCCCAGCATTTCGACGATGCGATGGCAGAACCGGGGGCGGTTGAATGGCTGGAAGTGCACGCCGAAAACTACATGGGCGCAGGCGGGCGCCCCTTGGCGATGATGCGCGCCGTGTCAGAGCGGTTCGCCATATCGGTTCACGGCGTGGGCTTGTCCATCGGTGGCGAAGGCCCACTGGACCCCGATCATCTTGACCGGCTGGCCCATCTGGTAAATTGGCTGGCCCCGGCCAGTTTTTCCGAACATCTCGCATGGTCGACCCATGACGGTGCTTTCCTTAACGATCTCTTGCCCCTGCCCTATACCAACGCCACGCTGACCCGCGTGGCCGATCACATCGACGCCCTGCAAAGCCGCATAGGGCGGCAGATGCTGCTTGAAAACCCGTCCTCCTATCTGGCCTTTGCCGAAAGCACCTGGGGCGAACCGGAATTTCTGGCCGAAATCGCACGGCGCACCGGGTGCGGCCTGCTGCTCGATGTGAACAACGTCTTTGTTTCGGCCACCAACCTCGGGTATGATCCGCGCAGCTATATCGATGCATATGCCCTTGATCAGGTTGGTGAAATTCATCTTGGTGGTCATGATTCCGACACCGATGATACGGGTGCCCCCCTGCTGATAGACAGCCACGGACGCGCCGTAGCTGACCCGGTGTGGACGCTGCTGGATTATACGCTGGCCCGGTCCGGGCCGCGCCCCGTGCTTGTTGAATGGGACGCTGACGTCCCCGACTGGCCGACCCTGAGCGCCGAGGCTGCACGCGCCGCATCCGCCCTTGCCAAGGTGGCGGCATGACCGTCACCCAGACCGAATTCCGCGCTGCCCTGTTCGACCCGTCTTCGGATGTGCCCGAAGGGCTGTGCGATGGCCAAGGTCGCCCGGCGGGCCGACGGTACAACGTCTATCGCAACAACGTCGCCGTTTCCCTGACCGAAGCCTTGCACGAAAGCTTTCCGGCGATTGCCCGTCTCTTGGGCAAACAGAACATGGATGGGGTGGCCAGCGTGTATCTGCGGCAATCGCCACCCTCTTCTCCTATCCTTGCGCAGTACGGGGAGGATTTCGGCGATTTTCTCGATGCCATGCCGCAGTTGGAACACATGCCTTATCTGGGGGATGTCGCCCGACTGGAATGGCTGTTGCGGGCCGCCTACCACGCCAGCGACAGCACCAGCATCGCCCCCGAGGCGCTGGCCGCACTGCCGCCCGAAGCGTTTGATAACGCCCGCTTGATCCTCGCACCGTCGCTCAGCCTGTTGCAATCGCGTTGGCCGGTGCTCGATATCTGGACATATGCCACCGAAGACGGCGCGCCCAAGCCGGGCGGGACGGCCCAGGACGTGCTTATCCTCCGCCGTGGCTATGACCCCGAAGCGCATCTCATCGGTTCGGGTGCCGCTGCGTTTTTGGCGTCGGTGACATCCGGCGCACCGCTCAATCGTGCGCTGGAGCATGCAACGGCCAAGGACCCCGCCTTCGATCTGGCCGCACTTCTCGGGCTTCTGCTGGGCACCGGGGCAATTCAGGACATTCAGACCGGAGCCATGACATGACCATGATCGACACCCTGCAATCCCGTATTGCCCCAACGCTGGACCGGGGCGGCGATCTGCTTTTGCCGACCCTCGCGCGGCTGATCTTTGCGGCGACGCTGGCAGGGTATTTCTGGTCTTCGGCGCTGACCAAGCTGGGCGATGGCGTCCTAGGTCTCGTGCAACCGTCTGTCGGGGCCTATGCCCAGATATTTCCCCGCGCGATGGAAGCGGCCGGCTATGACACCTCGCAATTGGGCGTTTTCCACTGGGCGGTTGTGGTCGCGGGAACTTGGGCCGAATTCATTCTGCCGGCGCTGATCATAATCGGGTTGTTCACCCGGTTGGCATCGCTGGGGATGATCGGATTTGTGGTGGTTCAATCGATGACCGATCTTTACGGCCACGGGTCCATTGGTGATCCGGCGGTTCTGGGCGCGTGGTTCGACCGCGACTCGGCCTCGCTGATCCTTGATCAGCGGTCGCTGTGGCTGATCCTTTTGGCAGTGCCTATTTTCAAGGGGGCCGGTCCGTTGTCCCTCGATCGGGTGCTATTCGGGCCGACCGCGCGTTGATTCAGAAATGCGCCTTCGGTTCGTCCGGTTTTCCTGCGGCGATGGCCAGCACCCCGGCCACCCCGGCAAAGGCGATCGGGAACATGGTAAAGACGTTGAAACCAAAGGCGTAATACATTCCGGCGCAGGACAGCAGCAAGAGAGCCCCACCCCAAAGCGCCCGCGCACGCGCCATCGCCCCCCCGGCAATGGCAAGCAACGGCGACAGGATCGACGCCACCCGGATCAGCTCCACATTGGCGACCTGTTCGGCCATACCCTTGATTTCGCCATATTGGTCAATGAACGCGGTATAGCCGTAGCTGAAAAAGCCCACGACCATCCCCACCAGACCGGCAATAATTCCCAGAACAAGGGCTGCGTTGCGCATGATGATCTCCGTTTGAGTGCGGGGTGTATTTAAGGGCTTGCCCCTCAGATACCAAGGGCCGCCTGCGTCTGGGCCGTCCAGCCAAGAAAAAGCGCCCCCTGCCCATCGCGTATCAGGGGCCGTTTCATCAATGCCGGATACGCGCGCAGCAGATCACGCGGTGCCCCGGCGCGGGCGGCGTCGTCCAGCCCCCGCCACGTGGTTGACCGGGTATTGAGCAAAGCGCCGGAAAACTGGGCAAGCGCCTGATCCAGCAAATCGTCTGGCAAAGGCACCTCTCGGACATCGACCAATGCGCCCTCAATACCTGCATTACCAAGTGATTTCAGCGCCTTACGGCAAGTATCGCAATTTTTCAGCCCAAAAATCGTAATCTGTTCGGTCATCACATCCCCTTTAGCTCGCCCTCAAATTTGCTAGGAACGGGCGCGATCATTCCAGTTTTTCTTGATTTTTCCCGACCGGATGCAATCCTTTGTCCCATGTCGTCTGTGCCCGGCGGTACAGCCCCGGCATGCCGCGCGCTGCGGGACGGCGCAAGAGACAAGGAGAAATCGCCATGCCCACCGGCACAGTGAAATGGTTTAACGCAACAAAAGGCTTTGGGTTTATCGCGCCGGACGGTGGCGGGAATGACGTGTTTGTGCATATCTCGGCGGTCGAACGCTCGGGCCTGTCCGGGCTGGCCGACAATCAGAAGGTGGAATTCGAACTGCTCGACGGCCGTGATGGGCGCAAAATGGCAGGCAACCTCAAGGCGCTTTGACGCGCCTTTCCTGCCGCGACATCAGCGACAACCTTTTTGGCCGATGGGGCAGTCCTGCTGCGCAGGTGCGGGGCGCGCACGCTGCCGCGTGACGGGATGCGCCATGGCCTGCTGGTAGGACATCGCCTGATTGGGTTGTCCACAACAAATCACGCCATTCAGGGTGATCGGTTGCAGTCCGTTGGGGCAATAGTTGGCGCTGGTTGAATATGCGTAGACGCGCGGAGCCGCCGACGCAGGCAGGGCCATCAGGGCCGCCAGCCCAAGCCCGATAAGATAGTGCGGTCGCATTGCGATCCTCCTGATACTCTCTGGATCCCGGTATTGGACCCATCTGAAATTCTGGCGCACTGTTTGTCCAGCTTTTTCCGTAACATATCTATGGGGCAAGCTCTGTCGGCAGGCAAGCGTAACCGCGAAACCGCAATCTGCCGCCACCAACACGCCCTTCTGATATCCGGTAGCCGGGATAACGATCAAGGAAGCGGCCAATCGCGATGCGCCCCTCCAGCCGCGCCAGCGTCAGCCCGACGCAGACATGCGGCCCGCCCGCAAAAGCAAGGTGACGGTTCGGGCGGCGGCGGATGTTCAATTCGGCGGGGGCATCGAACACCGCCGGATCACGGTTGGCCGCACCGATAACCAGATGCAGATTGGTGCCTGCCGGAATGTGAACGCCCCCGATTTCGACGTCTTGAGTGGTTTCCCGATTGCCCAGTTGGTTGGGCGAACGAAACCTCAGAAATTCTTCCACCGCCGAAGAGATCAGCGACGGGTCCGCGATCAGATCGGCGCGGGCCTGCGGGTAATCGTTCAGCAAGGCAAGCCCGTTTCCGATCAGGTTGGTGGTGGTTTCGTGTCCGGCGTTTAAAATGAAGATACAATTCTGGATCAACTCGATTTCGCTGAGCGTGCCATCGCCATCGCCGTTGATCAGCCGGGTCAGAACATCTGTCTCCGGGTCCCCCGGCGCGGCCCGGCGACGGGCGATCAGATCGCTGAGATACTCCTTGAATTCAGACACTGCGCGATGCCCGTCAGACAGTTGCTTTTCGGTCAGGCTGGGTTCCAAGGCACCCAGAATGGCCAGAGACCAATCCCGCAAGGGACCGCGTTCCTCCAAAGGAACATCTAGAAGATTACCGATAATCTGGATCGGAATGGATGACGCGAAATCTTCGATCAGATCGCAGGTGCCCTCCATCTGGTCCAAAAGGTAATCCACGGTTTCAATCAGTCCCGGCTCCATCCTTTGAATTGCGCGCGGCGTCAGGGCCGAGGTCATGATGCGCCGCACTCGCGTGTGCAGGGGCGGATCATTGAACACCAGACTTGTGGTGTGATGTTCAAACAAAGGCGTGCCCACGCCAAACTTGGGCGCGAAGGCGACCTTCTTGTCCGAGATATAGCGGGTCGTATCCTTATAGACCGCATCCAGATCCGCATGACGGCTCAGGAGCACCGAACCATCCGGCTGTCGCAGGACCGGCGCATGCGCCAACAAGACGTCATAATATGGAAACGGATCGTCAACGAAGCCCGCAGGCGGATGGGCGAGGTCAAACGTGGCCACGGTCTTGGCGTCTGTCATTTCAGCATCTCCCCAACCAATGGTGGTGAACGCGGGCAAGGCCGCCCGCCACTAACCTGACGCGCGCAGGTATTCGTGAACTGTGCAGGCGGGGCCATCGGCACGCAAGGGCAGCGACACGCCGCGCACCCAACCGTCTGTATCGAAATCGGGAAAGAACGTATCGGCGTCCGGCACATCCAGCGCCACCTCCGAGATCAGCAACCTGTGCGCCAGTCCGATCATCCCGCCATAGATACCTGCGCCGCCGATCCCGTAAATGCGCCCGTATCCCTGCCCGCGCGCCAAATCTACCGCTGACGCAATGTCGGGCACCACGTTGTCGGCGTCGACCCCGCGCGATGACACCACGATATTCAATCGCCGTGGCAATGGCTTGAACGGCAGGCTGTCCCATGTGTTGCGCCCCATGATGATGGCACCGCCAAGGGTTTCGCGCTGAAAGAATTTCAGATCCTCCGGCACGTCCCAAGGGATTGTGCCATTGCGGCCAATAGCCCCGTTTCGGGCACGGGCGACGATCAGGGAAATCATCGCTCAGACCGCCACAGGCGCACGAATGGCCGGATCGGGATCATATCCGGCGAATTCGAAATCATCATAGGTAAAATCAAAAATCGACGGGACCTTCCTGCGAATATTGAGTGTGGGCAACGGCTTGGGCGTGCGGCCAAGTTGCAGCGTCACCTGATCGAGATGGTTGGAATAGATATGTGCATCCCCGATTGTGTGCACAAAATCCCCTGCCTCATACCCTGTCACATGGGCCAGCATCGCCAGCAACAGCGCATAAGACGCGATATTGAACGGCACGCCCAGAAACATGTCCGCAGAGCGTTGATAAAGCTGGAGGTGCATCTTGCCCTTGATCACCCGCACCTGCCACAGCGTGTGGCAAGGCGGCAGCGCCATCCGGGGCACATCACCCGGATTCCATGCGGATACGATCATACGCCGGCTGTCAGGGCTGGTGCGGATCATATCGACAAGCTGGCTGATCTGATCGACACCACCACCAAGAAACAACGGGGCACCATCTTGTTCCGTATCGGTCGGGATCATGGTCGGAAAGTTGCGCCACTGGCTGCCATAGACAGGGCCAAGGTCGCCGTTTTCATCGGCCCATTCATCCCAGATGCTCACCCCGTTTTCCTTGAGATACCCGATATTGGTATCACCGGCGAGAAACCACAAAAGCTCGTGCACGATCGACCGCAGGTGCAGTTTCTTGGTGGTGACAAGAGGAAAACCATCAGACAGCCGATACCGCGACTGCATGCCGAAATAGGAAATGGTTCCGGTCCCGGTGCGGTCTGTCGATTCCTCACCCTGCTCCAGCACGGTTCTCAACGCGTCGTGATATTGCTGCACTGCGCCCCCCAAATCTTGGCCTGTGTCCGCCGTCAGATCCTGCCGGATCACGCGCAGACCACAAGACATCGCCTGAGGAAAGTCAAGCGGACCCGCCGCCTATGCCCCAATTCGGCACAGGCCACGCATGGTTAGCGGCGGGCGACAAAATGTTGGGATCGGGCCGGAATAGGACGCAAAATACGGGTTACTTTTTAACCACTTTTTCACGCGCAGGGAGAACCAGCGCATCAGGTTTACATTGACTTTTGCGCGTAACCTGCGGATTCTTATAAAAAACCCGATCAACGAGGTTGAGGCAAATGAGGCAGTATTGGCTAAGCGCCCTCGCGGCGCTTGCGCTTGTTGGATGTGGCGATGGCTCTCCTTTTGGTGGGGCCACCACCACAACGGATGGCACGACAACAACCACCACGATCCCCGACACAGTTACCGGGAGCCTGACGAGCTATACGTTCGACGCCACGACCCAGACATTGGTGGTGCGCGGTATCAGCCTTGATGACACACCATTCGAAGCGACCTATCGCAGGCGGCCGGCAATGGACCGTAACGGGTATCTGGCCTTTACCGCACAGGATGGATCGCTGAACCGGCACGTCACCGCCTATGTTCTGGAAATCGACGGGACCAGCGCGACGGTACTGGGCAGCGGCCCTCACCTCGGGGAGGTGGTTCAGGGCTCGCGCATGGCCCGTGCCAGCTATGATCCGCCCGACGCAGGGCTGGTTAAATACGCGGGCCACTATATCGGCCTTCTGAACGGGGCGGGCGACGGCGGCGATCTGTTGGCGGTTGCCGCGGGAACCGCGGTGGATATCCGACCGACCGAAGCGGCCGAAGTCACCGGCGATGCCTTTGTCACAGCGGATTTCGTCGACAACAAGGTTAGTGGCTTGATCTATAACCGCGTCTTCGTGGACTCCCCCGGAACCGCGCTTGAAAATCTCGAACTCCGCGAAACCGCCATAGACGGGTCAGGCACCTTTAGCGGAAATGTGCATCAGGGCAGCACCGACAAGGGTGACTATGCCGGTGTCTTTGGTGGCACTGATTCCAGCGCCGTCGCCGGGGCCTTGCACGCAACCGACCACATCGCGGCGACACAAAACGAAAAGGAAACCGGCATCTTTGTCCTTGGCAAATGTGGCACACCGACGGCCAGCGCGGTCTGCACGCAGCCTGTTCCCTGACGCCATGCGCGCGGCGCTGTGCGCGATCTTGCTCGCCACGACGATTGCGAGCACGGGACTGGCGCAGGAGACCGTCCTGACCTTGCCTCAGGCGCGCGGCCTTGCGGTTCACGCGCTGCGTGACGGGAACCCCCGGCTTGCCATCGACATGGCCAATGGCCTGATCCTGTCTGATCCACGCGCGGCCTACCCCCATGCCATCCTTGCCCGGGCCCAGCAAATGACCGGGGATCACGACGCCGCGCGCAAATCCGCAGCACGGGCCTTTGGACTGGCCGCGCCGGGGCCTGATCGTTTTGTGATGGGTCAGCTTGCCGCGCGCACGGCCATTGCCGCGGATCGCCCCGGTCTGGCTCAGCTATGGCTCCGTCGCACCGCCATCCATGCCCCCGAGGCCGCCAAGGCCGCAATTGCCGCCGATTTCCGCGCGCTGCGCCGTCTGAATCCGCTCAGCCTGCATCTTGACGCGAGCCTTCGGCCATCGAGCAATGTCAACAATGGCAGTGAAACCGCCTTTCAGGTGATCGACGGCGTGCCGGTGACGGGGGCCTTGTCGGGGGCCGCGCAGGCGCTGTCGGGCACGGTTGGATCGCTTGATTTCAATGCGCGCTACCGTCTGTCGTCCAGTGACACGTCGCTGACAGCCCTGGGCGCGCGGCTGTACACGCGGCGCGTGGCGCTGAGCGATAGCGCCAAGGCGCAGGCCCCAACCGCAAGAAATCGCGATTTTTCCGCCGATTTTGGCGAATTGTCGATCCAGCACGGGTTTGCCACGGTGCCCGGCGGAATCGCGAACCTGAGCATTGCCGTCGGTCAGGCGGCGTATGGCGGGGCGTCGTCATTTCGATTCGTGCGCACAGGCGGCGAACACGGCTGGCAGGTTGGAGGCCCCTCACGTCTGACGCTGGGTCTGACATTGGAAAACCGCAGCGGCGTGAAATCGGCCCGGTTTGATGCGCGCGCGGTCAGCCTTGGGGCCGAATACGCCCGCCCTTTGGCCAACGGCGATCGGCTGACGCTGTCGGTCGGATTGCGCGACACGCAGGCAACATTTGTCAACGACACCTCACAGGCGCTGAGCCTGCGGGCGGGTTATGGGCTGGGCGCGCCGGTGGGGCCGGTGACCCTTTCCGGCGCGGTATCGCTGGGGTTTGCGGATTTTCCCGATTACATGTCAGGCTTTATCGCGGTGCCCGGCGGACGGCAGGAAACCTCGCTGCAGGCTGAGATCACAGCGCGTTTCGATGATGCCGATTACGCCGGATTCGTGCCGGAACTCACGTTCCGGGCGGGACGAACGGGATCGAATGACAGCCGTTTTGACACGCGCGAGCTATCTGTTGCGTTTGGAATCGGATCGAAATTCTGATCTGCTCTGGCAGTCGCGACGGAAGCTGCTAGCCTACAGCAAAAAGGGAGACCACACATGCCGATCAAATACGTGCACACCATGGTTCGGGTCAAAGACCTCGACGCATCCATGGCGTTCTATGCCCTCCTCGGGCTCAGGGAAATTCGCCGCTATGACAGCGAACAGGGCCGTTTTACGCTGGTATTCATGGCCCCACCGGGACAAGACGAATGCCCGGTCGAATTGACCTACAACTGGGATGGGGATGATGCGCTGCCCTCGGACAGCCGCCATTTCGGGCATCTGGCCTATCACGTCGACAATATCTACGAGACCTGCCAGCACCTGATGGACAACGGCGTCACCATCAACCGCCCCCCGCGCGACGGACGCATGGCGTTTGTCCGGTCCCCGGACAATATTTCCATCGAGTTGTTGCAAGCGGATGGATCGCTGGAACCGGCAGAGCCGTGGGCCAGCATGGAAAACACCGGCCACTGGTGATACGGCGGGCGACGGCATGGGGCCTCGCGGCCGCGCTGTGGATAACCGGGCAAACGGCGCAAGCGGTGGAATGCCGCCTCGCCTTGTTGCTTGCGATGGACGTGTCCTCATCGGTTGATGCAGCCGAAGACGCGTTGCAACGCAAGGGAATCGCCGCCGCCCTGATCGCCCCGGAAGTGGAAGCCGCGTTTCTCGCCGCTCCGATGCCCGTGGCCCTTGCCGCCTATGAATGGAGCGGGCGCTGGAATCAGACGCTTATCCTCGACTGGACCCTGATCCGGTCCCGCGCCGATCTGGTGGCCGCGGCCCGGACAATTGCCGGATCACAGCGCAGCGAAACTCAGTTTCCCACCGCGATGGGCTATGCGCTGGGGCACGGCGCGCGTCTGTTGCAGACCGGGCCGCGATGCCTGTTCCAGACCATCGACATGGCAGGCGACGGGCAAAACAACGAAGGGTTTGGCCCAAGGGAGGCCTATCGCGAATTCCCGTTTGCCGGTGTCACCGTCAATGGCCTGATGGTTCAGCCCACAGGCGGCGCGGTGAACGCCGATCTGGCGGACTTCTATCGCGGTGAAGTGCTGCACGGTCCGGGCGCGTTTCTCGAAGTTGCGCGCGGCTTTGACGATTATGCCGAGGCGATGCGCCGCAAACTTGTCCGCGAAGTTTCTCCGCGCGCGATTGGAAGCGGGCCACAGCCGACAGGCACACGGCAACCGGGCTAGACTTTGCCACGGGTCGATCAATAGATGTATCTGATCTGATCGCCCCAATACCGTTCAACCCGTCGCAGGGTGTCGGTGATGGTCATCAAGGTTTCGAGGTCAAGAATATCGCGTTCGGCCATGCCGTCCGCGTGGCGCAGGAACAACCCGGCAACCACATCGCGCACCGCGCGCCCCTTGGTGGTCAAGCGCACCCGCACCGATCTTCGGTCGATCTCACAGCGTTGATGGTGCATATAGCCCATCTCAACCAGCTTCTTGAGGTTATAGCTGACGTTGCTGCCCTGATAATATCCGCGGCTTTTCAATTCGCCCGCCGTGACCTCGTTATCGCCCACGTTGAACAACAAAAGTGCCTGAACGGCATTTATTTCCAGCGCGCCGACCCGTTCGAATTCGTCTTTTATCACATCAAGCAGAAGCCGGTGGAGACGTTCGAGCAAGGCAAGCGTCTCAAGATAGCCGGGCATCACACCAGCGCGTGCAGGCGTGCCAATCTGCGTTTCCATACTCATTGCGGTCTCCGCCTAGTTTTCCAAGGCGAAGACTGCGCGACAAACCCCAAGAAAGGGTAAAGCCGCACCTGCTATTTCTGAAACACCACCGAAATTTCGCCGATCAACGCGGCAAACCGTTCGGGACCGGGTTCCTGACCGGTTACCCAACGGTAAAGATCCTGATCGTTTTCCTCCAAAAGCGCGTCATACAGATGCAAGGCATCCTCATCCATCGCATCAAGATTGCGATTGGCGTATTCATCAAGGATCAGGTCCATTTCCTTGATCCCGCGCCGCATGGATCGCATTCGCAGGCGTCTGATCATGGTGTCGCGCGATTCGCTCATGTCAGACCCGGCTCCTCAGCTTTTTCTCAAGACGTCCCGCACGTTCGGCCAAACGGCGCAATTCGCCCTGAATGGCGCGCAACTCGGCAACCGCGTGGGACATATCCGGTTCAATGATTGCATCGTCATCCGGTTCGCTGACACCATCGCCTTCGCCGGTCAACAGCCACATGATCGACACGTTCAACACCCCCGCGACCGCGTGCAGCTTGTTGGCGCGCGGTTCGGACAGGTCGTCTTCCCAGCCGGTCAGGGTGGCTTTGCGCACGCCCAGACGGCGGGCCAGTTGAGCCTGTGTCATGCCTGCCTGATCCCGCGCCGCGGCCAGACGGTCACCGAACGTCGCCGTTTGCGGCCCGAACCAATCGTTATTGTCGTCGTTCACGTGAACTCTCCTTTGGTGTTGGCGCTTGAACGCCTTCGGCGTGCGCCCTATGACATGGGCCATCAGTAATGAACCGAGGTCACAATGGGTTTTCTCTCAGAGACACTTTCTCGCGTCAAACCGTCGCCTACCATTGCGGTAACCAACAAAGCTGCGGAACTCAAGGCAGCGGGGCGCGATGTGATCGGCCTCGGCGCAGGCGAACCGGACTTTGACACCCCGCAGAACATCAAGGATGCCGGGATTGCCGCAATCAATGCGGGCAAGACGAAATATACTGCCGTGGACGGCATCGCAGAGCTGAAGCAGGCGATCTGCGACAAGTTCCAACGCGATAATGGGCTGCGCTATTCCCCGTCGCAGGTCAGCGTCGGGACCGGCGGCAAGCAAATCCTGTTCAACGCGCTGGTGGCGACACTGAACCCCGGTGACGAGGTCATCATTCCCGCGCCCTATTGGGTCAGCTATCCCGATATGGTTCTGCTGGCCGGTGGCACGCCGGTTCCCGTCGAGGCGACGATTGAAACCGATTTCAAACTGTCCGCAGAGCAGCTCGAAGCAGCGATCACGCCCAATACCAAATGGTTCATCTTCAACTCGCCCTCCAACCCGACGGGCGCAGGGTATTCGCATGACGAACTCAAGGCCCTGACGGATGTGCTGATGCGCCATCCCCACGTCTGGGTGATGACGGACGATATGTATGAACACCTGGTGTATGACGGGTTCGAATTCTGCACCCCCGCGCAGGTGGAACCGGGTCTTTATGATCGGACGCTGACATGCAACGGCGTTTCCAAGGCCTATGCCATGACGGGCTGGCGGATTGGATACGCCGCCGGGCCCGAACATCTGATCGCCGCGATGCGCAAGGTCCAATCGCAATCCACCTCGAACCCCTGTTCGATCAGCCAGATCGCCGCGATCGAGGCGCTGAACGGGACGCAAGACTATATCCCGCGCAACAACGAGATGTTCCGACGTCGCCGGGATCTTGTCGTCGATGCGCTCAACAAGATCGACGGCATCACCTGCCCAGTGCCCGAGGGCGCGTTTTATGTCTATCCGTCCATCGCCGGACTGATCGGCAAGACAACGCCAAACGGCACGGTGATCGCAGATGATGAAACCTTTGCCACCGCGCTTTTGGAAGAAACCGGTGTCGCGGTGGTCTTTGGGGCGGCGTTCGGACTGTCACCGAATTTCCGCGTCAGCTATGCAACCTCTGATGATGCCTTGACGGAAGCGTGCAAACGCATCCAGAGTTTTTGTGCATCCCTGACCTGAGGCCCCGGAATGGCAGAAGAGCTTCCCGAATATTATTTTCGCGTGCGTGAAAACGGGGCGCTTGTGTTTCGTGTGGATACCGAAAACCGCCAACGCCGGATCGAAATGGATCAGATTGCGGTCGTCAATATCAAGAACGGGGAAATCAAACCCCATGGCGACCGCACGCTCACCGAAGATGATCTCGAGCATATCAAGGCATGGATGACCGACCGGGCCGAGACCCTGTCGCGGCGCAACATGGACGATATCTTTCGCGCCGTCGATCACCTGAACCTGACGACGCAATGGGCCCAATCACGCGCCACCGATGAACAGTTGGACACGGTGACAGACGATCTGTTGTTGGCGATGCACGACCTGCGGACAGTGCTTGTCCGCAAAAAGGCCGAGCGACTGGTGCGGACCCCCGCCGCTCAGGGCTGAGCCAGCCCTTCGGGCGGGCGCGGCGCGGCAAGGTTCCAGAAACGCACCCCCAGCAGCACCGCGGCACAGCCCAACCCCAGCACCAGCCCCAGCCAGACGCCCGCGCCCTCCAACCCGGCCACGAAACCCAGACCATAGGACGCAGGCAGACCCACGGCCAAATAGCTGACGGCGGCATAGATCATGGGCCGGGTGGTATCCTGAACCCCGCGCAACAGACCCAGCGCAACCACCTGCACACCATCGACCAACTGGAACAGTGCCGCCACCATCAGCAAGACGGTGGTGATCGCGATGATCTCCGCGCGGGCGGGTTCACCGCTCTCCAGAAACAGGTCGATCAAGGGACCGGGCCAGATCACAAAAGCAAGGATTGTCACCACGGCCACGATCAGCGACAGCACCATCGCCGCCGCCGCTGCCTGCATCAGAAAGGCGTGATCGCCACGCCCATGGGCCTGACCGACCCGCACGGTGGCGGCATTGCTCAATCCCAAGTGCACCATGAACATCGCGCTGGCCAATTGGATGGCGATCCCATGCGATGCAAGGGGCACGGTGCCGAGCCACCCCATCATCATGGCAGACGCCGCAAACAACGAAACCTCGCTGAGCGTGGTCAACCCGATGGGCATCCCAAGCCGGAACACCTTGGCGAACATTTCCCAGTCGGGCCGCCAGAGCCGGGCAAAGAGCTGGTGTTCCGGCAATACACTCACCGCGTAGATGATCAATCCAACAAGCGAAATAACGTGCGTTGCCAGCGATGCCAGCGCCGCGCCGCGCAACCCCATTTCCGGCATCCCGAAATGCCCGAAGATCAGCGCATAGTTCACGATGGCGTTCATCACCGCCGCAAGGCATGTGACCCAAAGCGTGACCTTGGTGCGTTCCAGTGCGGCAAGGTAGGACTTCATCACCATCACAAGGATGGCAGGAAAAATGCCCCACCCCGCGATGCGCAGATAGATCGCCGCGTCGGCGGCCACCTCTGCATCCTGCCCCAGCGCCAGCAACAACGGCTCGGACCACCACAACACCGGCATGACCGTCACCGAAAACAGCACCGAAAGCCACAGCGCCATCCGCGTGGCACGGCGAAGGCTGGTTTCATCCTGCTGTGCGGCAAAGGCCGCGACCATCGGCATCACAGCCCAGGCGAACCCGCTGCCAAGCAGGAACAGGATCAAAAACAGCGTGCCCGCCAGCGTAATCGCCGCCAGCGCATCGACCCCGTACCAACCCAGCATCACGGTGTCGGTCAAACCGATGGCAAATTGCGCCAGATGTCCGCCGACAAGCGGCAGACCCAGAACAAGCGTGGCACGGATGTGATCGGACAAAGGCATGACAGACGGGGTTCTGGTTTGGTTGGTTACAGGTGTCCCCAACCGCTAGAGCGAAACCACGGCTGCGTCCAGCCTGTCAGCGGTCAGATCGCCCCGAGGGCAAGTTGTGACGCCACTGCCATCACGATCAGACCCGCCAGCAGTTCCAGCACGGACATGGCCCCGCGCATGCCCCAGCGGGTGCTGTCGTCTGACCCGCGCGCCAACGCACCTTCGCGCAGCGTCACAGCCGCCAGAGCCGCGGCCACCGTCACGCTGGCCGTGCCCAGCGCCATCGCAAAGGCCCCCGCGACACCCGCGACAAATATGCCAAGCTGCCACGTCAGGATCAGCACAAACAGCGCTCCGGTGCAGGGTCGCGCGGCAACCGACGCGACAATCGCGACCGCGTCCCCGAGGCTGCGCACCGATGCGGCCTGTTCGGGGGTCGGTCCATGGCTGTGGCCACAGGTATCGCAGGTGGCGCCGTCGCCGTGGTGCGGATGATCGTGGTGATGATGATGGTCGTGAGGGTGGGAATGATCCGCCTGAGCCGCGCGGCGCATTCTGACCATCCGCACCACGGCACGGATCACCAGATAACCGCCCAGAACCGCAATCAGCCCATAGCTGAGCGGGGCCATCACATCCTCGGCAAGGCCCACAACCCGTTCGCGCCCCCAATCCAGCAGCACAAAGGCGGCCGCCACCAGAAGAACCGCGGTGACTGCCTGCCCAAGTGACGCCATTACCGCCAGCGCACTCAACCGCAGCGCGCTGACCCGTTGGGCCACGCCATAGCCGCCGATCACCAGCTTGCCATGCCCCGGCCCCGCCGCGTGAAAGAAGCCATATGCAAAACACAGCCCCATCAATGACCAGATCGCGCCGGGTTTACCCGCGCGTAGGGCGCGCAGCGCACCGGCAAGCGCGTTCTGCGCATTCCGTTGGCCCGCCGCCGCCCAGCGCGACACATCATGGGTGCCGCCAAATCCCCACAGCCACAGCGCCAGCGCCAGCAGGCCCGCGCAAAGCGCCCAGATCAGGTATCGCATGTCACGGTCACCGTATCGGCAAAGGCTTCGCCAACCTCGGGGAAGTTGTTTTCCATCTGGTCGGCGGGTTGGGCATACAACATCTCTTCGACCATGGTATAGGCCCGGTCAAGATCGGCAGGAACCACCGCAACCGAGCATGCCACACCGCCTTCAAGGGCCACACCCTGCGTCAGCTCATAGGCGGTGTAATAGGTGGGATCATAGGCGCGGACCGCGACATCGGTCACCGGGACCGGGGCGTTAAGAGGGCGGTAATGGCGGGTGGTGATGCGGGCATCGGCCACGCTGGTGCCGCGTGGTTCGGGTGCCCCCAGACGCACGGTGTTTTCGCCCATCGTGACGAAAAGGTCGCCCTCGAACCCCGGCACCCACTGCATGTCAAATCCGTCCAGCCGGGTGATTTCCCGATCCGACAGGCGCCCGTCGAAATCCTGATCCACGCCCATGTCCTCGAACAGAAGCATGGAATAGAGATCGTCATAGGTCCAACTGACCTCAATCCCCAACAACTGACCCGTCGCGTCGGTCACCAGCGTCAGACCCGTGTCGATGAACACATGCGGATGCGCTGACACCGGAAGCGGCGCGCACAAACAAAGAGCCGTGATGGCGGAGCGGAAGCGGTATCTCATGCGCCAGATGTAGAGAGCCGCCGCGCCCTTCGCAAGCGCGGCGGAGAGGAGATCAGCAGACCGATGGTCAACGCGCGCGCCCATCAGGGTGCAGCGCGGAGCCGAGGATGTGATCCGATCTGTGGATAACGTGATGAGCCTGCCCCACGATCAGGGGATCGGGTTCGCCCACCACTTCGAAATCTTTGCCGGGATAATCCACCGACGACAGGAAATGGCGCATACAGTTAAGCCGCGCACGCTTCTTGTCGTTGGACTTGATTACCGTCCAAGGGGCATCGGCCGTGTCGGTGTAAAAGAACATCGCCTCCTTGGCCTCGGTGTAGTCGTCCCATTTGCCAAGGCTCGCCTTGTCGATCGGGGAAAGCTTCCACTGTTTCAGAGGATCGTTTTCCCGGCTGTCAAAGCGCCGTTTCTGTTCCACCTGCGTGACCGAGAACCAGTATTTGAACATGCGAATGCCCGAACGCACGAACATCCGCTCCAGATCAGGCGTCTGCCGCATGAACTCCAGATATTCATTCGGTTCACAAAACCCCATGACCCGTTCCACCCCAGCGCGGTTATACCACGACCGGTCGAACAGGACGATTTCACCCTTTGTGGGCAGATGTTCGATATAGCGCTGAAAATACCACTGGCCCCGCTCCGTATCCGTCGGTTTGTTCAGCGCCACGACACGCGCGGAACGCGGATTCAGGTGTTCAGTGAACCGCTTGATCGTGCCGCCCTTGCCCGCCGCATCGCGGCCTTCGAACAACAGAACGAATTTTTCACCCCGCTCCTGCGCCCAAAGCTGCACCTTGAGCAGTTCCGCCTGCAACGCGGCCTTGGTCGCCTCGTATTCCCGGCGTCCCAATTTCCTGCTGTAGGGGTATTTGCCGCTTTCGAACGCGCGCCGGACCTCTTCGGGTGATGGCTGCGTGGCAGGCGCGGTTTGGGGCGTGGCTTCGGGGGCGTTGGCCGCGTTTGCGGTATCAGTCATGCGCAATTCCTTTCGCGTTGAATTGGCGCAATGATACCCGCCCGCCCCAACGCACGCGTTGACATGGCGCAAGTTCTGCCCTGCCTTTCGCGCTTGTTCGCGGTCTTTTGGCCGTGATTTTCACCTGCCTTCGCGAATGCCGCTGTGCCGCAAGGTCACAACGCGGGATGCTTGCAAGAAATCCGGCAAACTGTAGCGTGAGCGAATGATTACAGAGACACGCGACATCAACGGCTGGCCGTTCTTTCTCAGGCGATGGGGTGATCCATCCCTCCCGGTTCTTTTGATGCTGCACGGGTTTCCGGAATATGGCGGGGCATGGAGCGGCCTTGCCGAACGGCTCAGCCATCGGTTCCACTGTGTCGCCCCCGATCAGCGTGGCTATGGCCAGACCGGCGGCGAAGATGACATGGCGCTTTACACCACGTCGTCGCTCACCCGCGACATGGCGGCCCTGATCGACGATCTTGGCGGTCGGGTCACGGTCATGGGTCACGACTGGGGCGCGGCGGTCGCCTATGGGCTGGCCATGTTCTATCCTGACAAGGTCGATCGCCTGATCATTGCCAACGGGGTGCACCCGGTTCCGTTTCAACGGGAACTGGCCGCAGGCGGTCCACAATCCGAGGCATCGCAATACATCAACTGGTTGCGGGAACCGGGCTCCGAAGACAAGCTGGCCGCGAACAATTGCGAAAAGCTGCTCTCTTTCTTCACCGCCAAGATGGACCCTTCATGGCTTGATGATGACACGCGCGACGCCTTTCTGACAGAATGGCAACGCCCCGGTCGGCTCAAGACCATGGTGAACTGGTATCGCGGATCGCCCCTCGCCGTGGCCAAACCCGGAGAACCGATCACCGATCTTGCCCCCCTGCCCCTTGACCGGCTGCATGTGCGTCAGCCGCATCTGCTGATATGGGGCACCGGCGATACGGCGCTGTTGCCGGAGGCGACCGCCGGCTTGGAGGAATTTGCCCCCGACCTGACCCGCGTGACGCTGGCGCATTGCAATCATTGGCTGATGCATCAGGACCCCGACGCGGTGTCGCGGGCCGTTTTGGATTGGATGCCATAGGGGATTGGCGGGCTGTCGGTGGGCAAGATTGCCCACCCTACGAATGATCGCGCCGCGCGGAACAGCCGCGCAGCGGCCCGCGCATCGCCGACGCACCCCAAGGCGGCGGCGATTTGGCTGGCGGTGGCGACAGCTCTGCACCAGTCCACAGGATGAGCCGCCGGTTCAGCCCATAACGCCCCCGTCCTGCAATCAACCAATTGCCCCTGACGCGCGTCCCTGCCACAATATGCGCCAAACCAGAGACAAGAGCAGCACAGCATGTCCCAAGACCTTCTGACAGGGGCCAGCCCCACCTATGACGCCTCTTCCATCGAAGTACTGGAAGGGCTCGAGCCCGTGCGCAAACGCCCCGGCATGTATATCGGCGGCACGGACGAACGCGCGTTGCACCATATGGTCGCGGAAATCCTCGACAATTCCATGGACGAGGCCGTCGCCGGGCACGCCAACCGGATCGAGGTGGAGCTTCTCGAAGATCATTCCGTCACCATCCGCGACAACGGGCGCGGCATCCCGATCGACCCCCACCCCAAGTTCCCGGACAAATCGGCGCTTGAGGTGATTCTGTGCACCTTGCACGCAGGCGGCAAGTTTTCAGGCAAAGCCTATGAAACCTCGGGCGGTCTGCACGGTGTCGGGGCGTCGGTGGTCAATGCGCTCTCGGATTCGATGGTGGTGCAAGTCGCCCGCGACAAGACCGTCTTCGAACAACGGTTTTCGCGGGGCGTTCCACTGGGGCCGGTGGAAAAGGTCGGCCAGACCCAGAACCGGCGCGGCACCTCGGTGACCTTTCACGCCGATCCCGAAATCTTTGGCCATCACCGGTTCAAACCGGCGCGGCTGTTCAATTCGATCCGGTCCAAGGCCTATCTGTTTTCCGGGGTCGAAATCCGCTGGAAATCCGCCATCGACGATGGCGAAACCCCGACCGAGGCAACATTCCACTTTCCCGGCGGGCTGTCCGATTACCTGACCGAAACTTTGGGCAAGGCATCGACCTATTCCGACACGCCCTTTTCCGGCACCGTGTCGTTTCAGGAAAAATTCGGCCAGCCCGGCAAGGTCGAATGGGCGATCAACTGGACCCCGTCGCGCGACGGGTTCATCCAATCCTACTGTAACACCGTGCCCACCCCCGAAGGTGGCACCCACGAGGCCGGATTCTGGGCTGCGATCCTCAAGGGGATCCGCGCTTATGGCGAACTGTCAGGAAACAAGAAGGCCGCCCAGATCAACCGCGACGATCTGATCACCGGCGGCTGCGCGCTGGTGTCCTGCTTTATCCGCGAGCCCGAGTTCGTCGGCCAGACCAAAGACCGCCTTGCCACGGTGGAAGCACAGCGGATGGTCGAAGGGGCCGTGCGCGACCATTTTGACAACTGGCTCGCCGCCGATACCAAATCCGCCGGGGCCATTCTCGATTTCCTTGTCTTGCGCGCCGAAGAACGCCTGCGCCGCAGACAGGAAAAGGAAACCGCCCGCAAATCCGCCACCAAGCGGCTACGATTGCCCGGCAAGTTGGTGGATTGCTCGGCCACGTCGCGCAGTGGCACCGAATTGTTCATCGTCGAAGGCGACAGCGCCGGTGGATCGGCCAAAATGGCCCGAAACCGCAAAACGCAGGCCCTGCTTCCCCTGCGCGGCAAGATCCTTAATGTGCTGGGCGCGGCATCATCCAAACTGGGGTCCAACGCCGAAATCTCGGACCTGACGCAAGCGCTGGGCGTCGGCTTGGGCACGAAATTCAACATCGACGATCTGCGTTACGACAAGATCATCATCATGACGGATGCCGATGTTGACGGGGCGCATATCGCCGCGCTCTTGATGACGTTCTTCTTTACCCAGATGCGCCCGCTGATCGACCACGGGCACCTTTATCTGGCCTGTCCGCCCCTGTTCCGCCTGACCCAGGGCGCGCGCCGGGTCTATACGCTTGATGAGGTCGAACGCGACATCTGGTTGGAAAAGGGTCTGGGCGGCAAAGGCAAGATCGACGTCAGCCGCTTCAAGGGTCTGGGCGAGATGGACGCGAAAGACCTCAAGGAAACCACCATGGACCCGGCGTCGCGCAAACTGATCCGGGTGACCATAGACGAAGACGAACCCGGCGAAACCGGCGATCTGGTGGAACGCCTGATGGGCAAGAAACCCGAACTCCGGTTTCAGTTCATTCAGGAAAATGCCCGCTTCGTCGAAGAGCTGGACGTGTGAACCCCGCCCGATGGCCCCATGGTCATCGGTGCAGGTCCCCCTTCACCCGTACACAAGCGCCGCCTCGTCCAGATCGACCTCCGGCAAGATGGCGCTTTCTTCAAAATAGCTGATCACATAGCGCCATGGGTCGCGTTCGATCCGCCTCGGCCAATCGGGCATGCCGCGCTGAATATAGCCCGAGTTGAATTCCTCATCCGGGATGAAATTGCCACGCGGCAACCCGGCATCGCCCTCACCCAGAACCGGCGTCACCGAGGCGGCACCGATGCTGTCCATATGCCCCATCAACCGACAGACGAAATCCCCCGCCAGATCGACACGCATGGTCCAGGACGTTCGCAAATATCCCAGCATGAACGCCATGTTGGGCACATCGCTGACCATCAACCCCCGGTACGAAACCTTGTCGTGGAAAGCGACCGGATCACCGTCCACATCGAACGGGATATCGTTCAGGAACTGCATGTTGAACCCTGTAGCCGTCACAATGATGTCGGCCGCCAGTTCCTGCCCGCTCTCCAAGGCGATTCCGCCGGGCGTGAAACGCGCAATCTGATCCGTCACAACCGATGCCTTGCCCGCCTTTATCGCCTTGAACAGATCATTGTCAGGCACCACGGCCAATCGTTGCCGCCACGGGCGATAGCCGGGGTTGAAATGGGTATCGACGTCGAACTCAGGCCCCAACTCCTCGCGAATGGCGGACACCAACAGATCGCGCGCGGCATCCGGGTCCTGCTCGGCCAGCACCTGCAAGACCTTCTGTTCCGCCAGCACAGACCGCCGGACGATCTCATGGGTCCACGCATCCGGAATATCAAGCGCCCGCAGCGTATCTGCCAATTCATTCTTGTTCGGCTTGGCCACGAAATACGTGGGCGAGCGTTGCAACATCGTGACATGCGCCGCCCCCTGCGCCAGTGCGGGGATCAACGTCGCCGCCGTCGCCCCCGAGCCGATGACCACCACCCGCTTGCCGGTCCAATCCATTTCGTCAGGCCAATGTTGCGGATGCACGATAGTGCCGGCGAACCGCTCCATATCCGGCCATGTCGGCGTATAGGGCGTATCGTGATCGTAATACCCTTGGCACATCCACAAGAACCGCGCGCGATAAGTCCGGATGCTGCCGCTGGCTTGATCTGCCACCCGCAGAACCCAACATTGTTGCGCCGATGACCAAGACGCGCTTTCCACCCTGTGCCCATAGCGAATGTGATCGCTCAAACCGGCCGCCTCGATGGTTGCACCCAGATAGCTGAGGATTTCCTGCCGCGTGGCGATGGGCGGCCCGTTCCACGGGCGCGCACGGTATCCGAACGTAAAGAGATCGCTGTCAGACCGCGCCCCCGGATACTTGTGCGTCAGCCATGTGCCGCCCGGTGCCTCGCGCGCCTCGAGGATCACAAAGCTGCGGGCGGGATGGCGGCTCTGGATATGCTGCGCATGTCCGATCCCCGAAATCCCGGCACCGACGATCAGAACATCGAATACGGTCTTTTCGTCCTCTGACGGCCGGTTGTTCATCGCAGTCCCCCCTCGGTACGCTCCTGTGCCGATCACCATAAGAGCGCCTCAAAGCCTTGACTACCGCCAAGCACATGGATGTCACGACTGCACCAAACTGTGACACCGCGTAACGGCTCTCTCTCTTGAATATGGCGTCAAGTTACGCGGGCAGACCGCTGATTTACTTGGCGAAAGTGCAGATATCCACAGGAAGCTCCAAACCCTGTGCCAATTTCCGCGTTTCTTATACAAATTTCGCTCCGATCGCGCAAATTCCCGGCGAAACACCCCCACAGTTTTTTATCCACAATCTGGCTCAAAAAATCAGGATATCAAAACTATGGAAGGATTTTTGGGGATAACCCGCCCCAAAAATCATAAATATGAAATTTCTTTCCAACCCGGAGAATCTGCAGTTTCGTCAAGTGCCCCCCACGCGCACCCATCAAAGGCCTCGCAAACCCCTTCAAAACAAACCGCAAGATCCTGTAATCATTCGAAAAGAATCCTTCTTGCACCTCACCGGCAAAACCACCGCGGCCCTCGGCAGCAAGAGCCTGTCTCTTTCTCGTTTCAAATACCCCCGCCGGAGGCGCCCCGCGACGTGCGCAGCACGGCGCAAAACCTAAAACTCCGACGTGCGCAGCACGGCACAAAACAACAGGAATGCGCCAAAGGCGCACAATATGTTTATTCCCCCTCGGCCCGACACCGCAGGTCAGTTACCTGAAACAGAAGAGACGACCCTGGCTTGAAAACCCACGCAGAGCGCGAAAGCTCCTAGCTGCCAGCCGTCGTCGCCATCGCGGTGCGCAAATGCTCCATAACCGCGGGGCGGACGCTCTGAACGCCACTGTCGCGTGCTTCATCCATGACCGCTCTCAGCGTCCCCAGATCAATGCGCCGCAACAGGCTCTTGACCGGCCCGATTGAGGCGGGCCGCATCGACAGGCTGCGCAACCCGATCGCGGCAAAACAGGCGGCCTCGACGGGGCGTCCCGCATCCTCGCCACAAAAGCTCAGCGGCGTGCCGGTTTGCGCACAGCGCTCAACGATGCTTTCGATAAAGCTCAGAAAACTCACATTCAAAGTATCATAGCGGCGGCGCACCCGCTCGTTTTCCCGATCAGCAGCAAAGAAGAACTGTTTGAGATCGTTGCCCCCGATCGAGAGAAACTCCACCTCTTCAAAAAACTGGCGTGGCGCAAAGGCAAGGCTTGGCGTCTCAAGCATGGCCCCGATCTCGATCTTTTCCGGCAATGCGTGGCCCAGCCGTTCCTCTCGCTGGATCGCTTTGTCGACCTCGGCACGGGCGGCGCGGTATTCATCATATTGGGCGACAAAAGGAAACATGATCGTCAATGGACGGCCGTTCGCCGCGCGGATCAACGCCTGAAGCTGCATGCGCATTACGCCGGGCTTGTCCAGCCCCACACGGATCGCGCGCCAGCCCAACGCCGGATTGGGCTCGTCGTTGGGTTTCATATAGGGCAACACCTTGTCCGACCCGATATCGAGCGTGCGAAACGCCACCCGCTTGCCCCCGGCTGCATCCAGCACCCGCGAATAAAGCGCGGCAAGCTCCATGCGTTTGGGCATCTGATTGCGCACCAGAAACTGTAGTTCGGTGCGAAACAGGCCAACACCTTCTGCCCCGGAACTGTCCAGCGACGGCAGGTCCGCCATCAGCCCCGCGTTCATGGTCAGCGTAATCGTCTCGCCCGACAGGGTCGTGGCGGGCTTGTCCCGGATCGAGGTATACCTATGCTGCGCCTGTGCCTGCATGGCGATCTTGTCACGGAACGCGTTGACCACGGAGTCGTCCGGGCGCAGGTGCACGATGCCTTGATCTCCGTCCACCATGATCTGGTCGCCGTTCAGCGCCTCTGTGGTGATACGTTCCGCGCGCACGATCAGCGGGATCGCCAATGCCCGCGCGACGATCGCGGCATGCGATCCGACAGAGCCCTCTTCCAGCACGATACCGCGCAGGCTGCGCCCATATTCCAGAAGGTCACCCGGACCGATATTGCGCGCCACAAGGATCGGATCGGCGGGCAGCTCCGCGCCGGTTTCCCGGCCTTGTCCGGTCAGAATACGCAGTAGCCGGTTGGACAGATCGTCCAGATCGTTCAGCCGTTCACGCAGGTAATTGTCCTTGGCCTGCGACATGCGCGACCGGGCCAGCGACTGTTCCTTTTCCACCGCGGCTTCGGCGCTCAGGCCGTTGTCGATGTCGGCTTCCATGCGCCGCATCCACCCTTTGGAATTGGCAAACATCCGATAGGCTTCGAGAACCTGCCGGTGGTCCTTGTCCGACGCGGTCGACATCTCGAGCATCTTGTCGACGCCCACGCGCAGTTGTTCGACCGCCTCGTTCAGGCGTTCCTGTTCCTTTTGGGGATCGTCCGCAATTGGGTTGGTCACCACGACGCGCGGTTCGTGCAGCCAGACATGGCCTTCGGCTGTGCCTTCCTGACCTGTTATACCCCGGATCAGTTCGGATTGCTGGTGGCGCGCGCTCAGGGCGGCACCTTCGCCGAGGAAGACACCCAGTTCCGTCATCTCGGCCAGAACCATCGCCACGACTTCAAGCGCATAGATTTCGTCGGCGGAAAACTCGCGTTTTTCCTTGGACTGGACCACCAGAACGCCCAGCTTTTCTCCAAGCCGCTGGATCGGCACGCCAAGGAAGGAAGAATAAATTTCTTCACCCGTCTCGGGCATATACCGGAAGCCCTTGGCAGAGGGGGCATCGGGTGTGTTGACGACCCGCCCCTGCCGCGCCACGCGCCCGACAAGGCCTTCGCCCAGCCGCATACGGGTTTCGTGCACGGCTTCCTTTTTCAGCCCTTCGGTCGCACAGAGCTCAAGGGTTTCGGGATCCCGAAACAGGTAGATCGAACAGACCTCGGTGCGCATGCTGTCGGCGATCAGGTTTGTGATCTTGTCAAGCCGCGCCTGCCCGGCGATTTCGCTGGCCATGGTGTCGCGCAGGCGACCCAGCAGTTTGCGACTTTCGGTTTCTATACGCTCTGGCATGATACGCCTTGGTTCCGCTTCCCGGATTTGTTGAACAGGCATGCGAACGGCCATGCAGGATGGGCACACCCCAAAGACCGTCCGAACGCCCACCTTGCGTTTAGATCACAACCATCGGCTGTTTGAAATGGATTTTCCAAGACCGGCCAAGGATCGCGGCCGGGTCAGCCCGCTTTGTCCAGATCAAACGCGTCATGGAGCGCCTGAACGGCAAGTTCCATATATTTGCGGTCGATAAGCACGGAAATCTTGATTTCGGATGTGGTGATGATCTTGATATTGATCCCTTCCGCCGAAAGCACCCGGAACATCTGAGCGGCCACGCCGGTGTGGCTGCGCATACCGATGCCGACGACCGAGATCTTGGCCACATCCTTGTCCGCGATCAGTTCCTCGAAATTCAGGACGTTCTCTTTCCGCGCCTCTGCGATTGCGGTCTCGGCGCGCATCACCTGATCGGTGGGGCAGGAGAATGTCATGTCCGTGCGGCCATCTTCGCCGATGTTCTGGACGATCATGTCCACGTTCACGCCCGCATCGCCCAGCGCGGTAAAGATCGTCGCGGCGATGCCGGGGCGGTCTGCCACGGAAACAAGGGTCAGCTTTGCTTCGTCCCGGCTGTAGGCGACGCCGGCCACAACGTTGGATTCCATGATTTCCTCCTCATCGCACACCAGCGTTCCCGCGGTGTCGGACTGTTCCTCAAAGCTGGAGAGAACCCGCAGCTTTACCTTGTAGCGCATGGCCAGTTCGACCGACCGGGTCTGAAGCACCTTGGCCCCCAATGAAGCCAGCTCAAGCATTTCCTCAAAAGATATGCGGTCAAGCTTGCGCGCCTTGTCGCAGATGCGCGGATCGGTGGTATAGACGCCGTCCACATCCGTATAGATATCGCAGCGCTCCGCGTCGAAGGCCGCGGCAAAGGCCACTGCGGTGGTGTCGGATCCGCCACGTCCCAATGTCGTAATGCGGCCCTCTGGGCTGACCCCCTGGAAACCGGCGACAACGGCCACCTTCATGCCTTCGGCAAACTTGGCCTTGATATTGGCGGGCGGGATGTCTTCGATGCGCGCCTGACTGTGCGCCGAGGTGGTCATCACCGGCACCTGCCACCCTTGCCAGCTGCGGGCGGGGATATCCATTTCCTGAAGCGTCAACGCCATCAGACCAGCGGTCACGTTTTCACCCGAACTGACCACCGCATCGTATTCGCGCGCGTCATAAAGCGGCGAGGTCTCACCGACCCAGCCAACAAGTTCGTTGGTCTTGCCCGACATGGCGCTGACGATGACGATCACGTCATAACCTTTGGCGACCTCGACGCCGACACGTTTCGCAGCGCGGCGGATGCGATCAAGGTTGGCGACGGATGTGCCGCCGAATTTCATCACCAGAATGGGCATAGGCTGTCCTCGGGTCACCGTTCGCGCGCGGGTTACGGCGTTTCAGGCGCCAACGCAAGACCGCGCAGCCGTTCGCATTGTCGCGGGCGACCCTAAAACGGGTGATCGCGCCCGTCCCATGTTTCGAAACAGCCGGTGGTTTCCATGCCCAGCGCATCGAACCGCGCGATCAGCCCCGTGGCGCTTTCCGTCATGTCGATGGCAGCGGACGGCCCGCCCATGTCGGTCCGCACCCACCCAGGATGATAGATGCCCACGGCGATGCCCTCACCGGTGAGATCCACCGCGAGATTGCGCCCCAGATTCAGGGCCGCTGCCTTGGACGCACGGTAGATATACGATCCGCCCGGCGCGTTGGTGTCCGACGCCATCTGCGATGAAATGATCGCAATTTTTCCCGCCTTCGACCGGCGCAGCGCGGGCAGCAGCGCCTGAATGGTCAGGAACACGCCGGTGACATTCACCGCAAAGGTATCCGCCCACATCGACGCATCATACCCGCCGTCCAGCGGTTGTCCCTTGTCAACATAGACGCCTGCGTTGCACACCAGCAGATCGACGGTGCCTTCGGTCACAGGGGCCAGCGCGGCCGCCACGGTTTCAGGGCGGCCAAGGTCCAGCGTCACCGCCTCGGACCCGTCGCGGGCAGTGCCGGTTACAGTGTGGCCCGCCGCGCGGTAATGGTCGGCCATGGCGCGGCCAATGCCCCGATTGGCACCGGTAATGACGATGTTCATTTCAATTGTTCTTTCTTCCGGGACGGAATGGCAGGGGCATCACGGGAATGCCGTCTTCGATCAGGCCGCGGGCCTCTTCTATGTTGGCTTCGCCATAGATGGCGCGTTCGGGTGCGTCGCCATCGTGCATGGCGCGGGCTTCGGTGGCAAAATTCAGACCCACATAATCAGAGTTTTGTTCGACCTTGCGGCGCAATTCGGCAAGCGCCTGTTCGGCCGGGCTTGCCGGTGCCGAAAGTGGTCCGGATGGTGCGGGCTGGGTCGGCTCTGGTGCGGCGTCGCGGGCAGCCCGCACGCGCGGGGCCATTATGGATTTGGAAACCTTGGACGATCCGCAGACAGCGCAGGCCACCATGCCTGCTGCGGCCAGCTTGTCATAGGCCGCGCCGGACTGGAACCAGCTATCGAATGTGTGCCCATCGGCACATTTAAGCGTGTACTGGATCATGGAACCCTCGGAACCGATGGCACAGATGTATCCGTTTTCACCACAGGATCAAGAGACGACACCGCCAACACCCGTCAGAGCCCGCGGGGATCAAAGTTCCGCAATAGGCGGGCCAATTCAGGTTCGGCCACCCGTTTGGATGCCTTCTTTGGCGAAAACCACCCGCGCTTGCGCTGGCCTTTTTCGGGGAACTTGTCTTCGAGCTTCTTGACCTTGAGAGGATACACAAGCGCGGTGCAGGCAAACGCCTTTTCGCTATCTTCGAATTTGGTATAGCCATAAAGCCCGACGCACTTGTCCTTGGGCGTGCCCACCACGCCCGCCTCTTCCCATGCTTCCTGAGCGGCGGTTTCCTCGGGAGTTTTCCCAATCATGGGCCACCCCTTGGGCAAGATCCAGCGCCCGGTTCCGCGCGACGTGATCAGGAGAACTTCGAATTTGCGGCCCGTCTTGCGATAACAAAGCGCGGCGTATTGCGCTTTGGTGTTGGTGGTTTTTTTTCCCGAACGCAGTTTCGGGGCTTTCTTTGGGCGTGGCATGGCAACAGCTCCCAAGCTGCGGGTCCGACGACAGAATCGCCAGCAACGGCGGCTTGTCAAGACGCCTGCAATGCCATCCGCCCCCGCAGATCATCCAGAAGCTCGGCCTCGGGCCTGTCGGTTTCCATGGCAAGACGGCGCATCCCGAAATGCACATCGGCCATGGATTGATAATAACTGGTATAGGCATAGTTGGTCGCCGCCCCGGCCAGCGCCCCCAGCACCGGCACGGATTGCGCGGCCAGCTTTTGCCCCAGCACCAGACCCAGACGCGGTGCCACCGCCGCGATCAGCTTGTTCATTGCTGTCCCAGTCAGGGTCAACCGCAATGCCAGAAACCCGGTATCGACCCCATCGTCATGCGCCAGCGGCCCCGCGGCGGAAAACACGCGCACGCAATCAAATTTGACGCTTTCCGCCGCCGGATCGAACCCATGCCGCGACGCCGCCCCCTGAATGCTGCGCAACAGCACCGCGGTGGTTACCGGCAGTTCAACCAGCGCGGTGGGCAGACCGCCCATTCCGCCTGCGGCCCCCATCGCGGTGGTCACTGCGCGCTGCACCCACGGTGCCTGTTCGGGAATGGTCGCCCGCGATCCGTCCGCCGCCCGCATCGCCGCATGCAGCGCCTGTTCCGTGGCCGCGCCCAATTGCACCCGAACCGGGCCGGGCAACCGATCCAGCAGAGATTCCGCGCGCGTTCCCAGCATTCCCAAAACGCGCATCCCCGGCCCGCCCGCTGTGGCATAAAGGCGGGCAAGGCGGTCAAGCTCCGTGTCGGCGTCAATGGCCGGTGTCTGCGTGATCAATTCCATAACCGATAGGTCGGCATCGCAGGTGATAAAGTCAATCCTCGGGCGTCACATCCTCACGATCCCATTTCGTGACACGTCCGGTCACACCTAGCCAGCTACCCGGTATCAGGTCCTGTCCAAGCACCCGGTCCGGGTTGGTCGGAGGGGGCATTTCCACCCCCGAAAGCCGCTGGAACCCAAAGCGTCGGTAATAGGGTTCATCGCCGACCAGCATCACCCGCGACCAGCCCATATCCCGCGCCGTTTCGAGAGACGCGCGGATCAGCAAACCGCCCAGCCCTTCGCCCTGCCGTGTGGGGTGCACCGCAACAGGCCCAAGCAACAGTGCCGCTCGTCCGCCGACGCGCACCGGCCAGAATCGAATCGCTCCGGCCAGAATCGCATCGGGATCGCGTGCAACTTGCGACAGCCCGCGCACCGGCGGGGTATCGTCACGCAGGCGATACGACGACAGCGCCTCGCGACCCGGCGCAAAGCACAGATCGTAAAGCGCCTCGACTTCCCACCAATCGGCGGCTGTTTCCGGTGCGATTTCGAACAAGGATCGGCCCCGATTGGAATTTTCGCGTCTCAAGCAGTGGAATTCGCCCTAGCACGGCGTTAACCCTTGGGCAAACAGGAGACGCAAAAGATGTTCTACAAGCCCGAAGACGGCCACGGCCTGCCGCATAACCCCTACAACGCGATCGTCACTCCGCGCCCTATCGGTTGGATTTCGTCGCGCGACAGCAATGGGCTGGACAATCTCGCCCCGTATTCGTTCTTTAACGCCACGGCCTATGTCCCGCCCCAGCTTATGTTTGCCTCAACCTCGGCCAAGCCCGATCGCGGCGACAGCAAGGACAGTGTCGGCAATATCCGCGAAACCGGAGTTTTCTGCGTGAACATCGTGGAATACGCGATGAAGGACGCGATGAACACCAGTTCCCAGACCCTGCCAATGGATGAGGATGAATTCGAGCACGCGGGCCTGGAGAAAGCCGAATGCGAAACCATTGATTGCCCACGCGTTGCACAGGCTCCCGCATCGCTCGAATGCAGGATGGACCAGATCATCACGTTGAACGGCACGTCCAACTTTTTGGTGCTGGGCACGGTGACAGGTGTGCATATCCGTGATGATGTGCTGGTTGACGGGCGGTTCGATATTACCCGGTTCAAACCGTTGTCACGCCTTGGATACCGCGATTACACGACAATCGAACACCTGTTCGAACTGGCCCGCCCTGACGATTGATCGTGTGACAACAAAGAGGACGCAGCATATGGCGGATACGGTTCTGGGAATCATCGGCGGCTCTGGCGTCTATGAGATCGACGGTTTGCAAGACACCCGCTGGCAAGAGGTGAAAACCCCTTGGGGCACCCCGTCGGATGCGATCCTGACCGGGCGGCTGGACGATATTTCAATGGCCTTCCTGCCGCGTCACGGGCGCGGTCATGTGCACGCCCCCGCAGATGTGCCCTACCGCGCCAACATCGACGCGCTGAAACGGCTGGGGGTGACGGATGTCATCTCGGTCTCGGCGGTGGGCAGTTTCCGCGAGACGATGGCCCCCGGTGATTTCGTGGTGGTCGATCAGTTCATCGACCGCACCATCGCCCGCGACAAGAGCTTCTTCGGGAGCGGCTGCGTCGCGCATGTGTCGCTGGCCCATCCCACCTGCGCGCGCCTGTCGGATGCCTGCGAGATGGCCGCACGCGATGCGGGCGTGACCGTGCATCGCGGCGGCACTTACCTCGCGATGGAGGGGCCACAGTTTTCCACGCTGGCAGAATCGCGACTGTATCGCGAAGTCTGGGGGTGCGACGTGATCGGCATGACCAACATGCCCGAGGCCAAGCTCGCCCGTGAGGCCGAGCTTTGTTATGCTTCGGTGGCGATGGTGACGGATTACGATTGCTGGCATCCCGATCACGACGCGGTCGAGGTCAGCCAGATCATTGCCACACTGACCGGCAACGCGGACAAGGCGCGCGCCATGGTGGCGCGTCTGCCCGCGATCCTCGGGCCGGACCGGGCACCCTGCCCGCATGGCTGTGACCGGGCGCTGGACACGGCGCTTTTGACCGCACCCGCAAGACGCGATCCGGCGCTTGTGGCTAAACTGGACGCGGTTGCCGGGCGCGTGTTGGGGCAATAACAGCGGCCGTGGCCAGGTTAGTTCAACCTGTCGCGCGGCGTGACGGACTGACTTTCTTCCAAGGCTTTTTCGATGTCCTCGGGGTCCGTCGAGGGGACCGAATAACGCCCGTCGATCCAGTTGAGAAGATCACGATCCGCGCATGCGCGTGAACAAAACGGGCGATAGGCCTTGTCGGTCGGGGCCTTGCACAGAGGGCAGCTCATGCCTGTGTCCCACCGGGCAAGACTTCGCTGAGAGCAACCCGCCCGCGTTTGCGCTGCAATTCGAAATGGCCAAGCGTGGTCCAGCCCACAAGGGTGGTTTCCTCGGGGTCGGCGCGAAACGCCGCCCGCAGCGCAGATTCAAAGGTGCGACGGTCCTTTTTGGGCATCGGGGCCGCGTCGATCACGATTTGCCCGCCCAGCCCACGCAGCCGCAAGGCGCGCGGCAAGGCCCGTGCAGCGGCCATATTGGCCTTGAGACCGGCAGCAAAAGACGTATCCGCCCCGGTATTCACATCCACCGCAACCAAGGCGCGGGTTGTTTCGACATACATGGTCGCGCCGCCGCCCAAGGGTTCGAAAATGCCCTGCGCACGGTCAATTTCGTCAAGGACACCGTGATCCTCAAACCCGCCGGACCGGGTGATCACGTCGGCCTCTTCCGTCCATTCGCGCCACGCAAGCAAGTGCGGGCCATCGCCTTCGACCAGAAGTTCGGCATCGCTGCCGGAATCTGCGGTGACTTGTTCGGCCAGCGCCACCATCGCGGCGATATCTTCGGCGATGGCTTCGTCATCGGCCGCCGCGCAGCAGGACCGCAGAATCAGACCAAAGGTTTCAGCCCGGTCGATGCCGTGGGCGATTTCAAGAAGCCGGTCGCGTTCATCATCATCGCGGATCGAGCGGGACACATTCACCCCCGGTGCATCCGGGGTGACGATGGCATAGCGGCTCTTGAAAAGGACTTTCTGCGTGACCGGGATTGCCTTGCCGTCTTCGGCATAGCCGGTGACCTGAACCAAAAGGCTCTGCCCCGGAGACAATCCGCGCACCTGACGCAGGAACACCGTCCCGTCAGGGGTGCGCAGGAACATGCCGCCCTGCCCTTTGACGGGCCGGTCCGCGACGGCACGATAGATCGTGCCGGGGGCGGGACGGTCGCTTTGAACGAACAGATCGTCCAGACGACCATCCACCATCAACGCCGCGCATTCACGATCGCCGATGTGGTCCAGAATGACGCTGCGGCCTTTCATTGGGATATCCTCCATACCGGGTGGCCCACGGCATCCAGCAAACCCGCGGTTTCCGCCAACGGCAATCCGACAATCGCGGTGAAAGAACCGCTGATCCACGGGATGAAGGCACCCGCCGGTCCCTGAATACCGTAGCCGCCTGCTTTGCCCTGCCAATCGCCGGTTGACAGATACCAGGCGATTTCCGCCTCGCTCAGACGTTTCATCCGAACGTGGCTGACCACGTCGCGTTCGCGGATAGTCTCACCACGGCGCACCGCCATAGCGGTAATCACGCGGTGCCTGCGCCCCGACAACAGCCGCAGAAAAGCCGCCGCTTCAGCTTCATCCTCGGGTTTGCCCAGAATGCGCCGTCCCACGGCAACCGTTGTATCGGCACACAGGATCACATCGTCCGGTGCCGCAACAACCGCGCGCACCTTTTCACGCGCCATACGGATGCAATAGGGGCGTGGCGCTTCGGCAGGCAACGGCGTTTCGTCTATGTCCGGCGCACGAATCGCGTCGGGCACAACGCCGATTTGCGCCAGCAATTCCTTGCGGCGCGGACTGCCTGAACCCAGAACGAACAAGTTTACTTGAAGCGATAGTTGATCCGACCCTTGGTCAGATCGTAGGGGGTCATTTCGACTTGCACCTTGTCGCCAGCCAGAACACGGATGCGGTTCTTGCGCATCTTGCCTGCCGTATGTGCGATGATTTCATGGCCGTTCTCAAGCTCGACCCGAAACGTCGCATTCGGCAGGAGTTCCTTCACGACACCGGGGAATTCGAGCGTATCTTCCTTGGCCATGGTCTCTCCATATTTGACATCCTCCGCCAATCTGCGGAGCGCGCCCCTAGATGGGCCTAAATCGCGCACAGTTCAAGAGGCCATGTCAGCGAAGTTGTTGCCTTGTGACCGTTTCGATACGGTGTTCCTGTTCGGCCCAGTGGCTTCGGTTGAGAACACTGCCGTCGCGGCGCACATGGGCGATGGCGTCAAGGTCGATATCGGCGTATGTCCAGCTGGGCCGATCTATGTCGCCCTCGGCCAGAACGCCACGATGGGGAAACCCGTCATCAGGCGGACAGAATATCCCCCCCGCCCCCGTCGAAACATCCACAGCCTCGGACCAGGGTGCCACCCCGACGACCGAAGACATGACCGTCACGCATTGGTTTTCCAGCGCCCGCGCCATGGCACCGATGCGCACCCGCCAATACCCCGAAAGACCTTCTGTGCACGACGGCACCAGAATGACGTCACACTCTGAAAGTGCCCGTCCAAGCAGCGGAAATTCACAGTCATAACAGATCAGCACGCCAATCTTGCCCAGCGCCGTGTCGAACACCGTCAGCGGGCCACCCGGAATCACGTTCCAGATATCGCGCTCAAAGCGGGTCATGATCTGTTTGTCCTGCACGCCAATACCGCCCTGCGGGGTGATCAGGCGGGCACGGTTCACGGGCCGGGTCTGGGTCGCCTCGGGGGCAGAGGCGGCCAGAATATGCACATTGAATTCCGCCGCCAGCCGGGCATGCAGTTCATCCGCTTCCGGCAGGCGATCCGACACCGCGTAGAGCGATTTCTCAAGATCCCATGCGACATCGCCCCCCGCCAACGTGGCAAGTTCCATCGCGCCATATTCGGGAAACACAAGAAGGTCAGCGCCGTTTTCGGCGGCCTGACGCACCCACATGGCGATCTTGTCCTCGTACTGTGCCCAGCTATCGAGAAAGTTGAGCGGATAGGCAGCGGCGGCGGCTTTCATGGCAATCTCCGGTCAGGGTAAGGCAACGGTATCGTCTGCCAATCGGGACGCAAGCGAAACTCAGAGTTCGCGCATCCAGAATTGCAGCCTCTTGGCGGTTTCCTCGGCCTGATCCACGTCTTTCCAGCGAAATTCCGCAATCACACCTGCAAGGGGGCCATACCCCCGTTTGCGCCAGAACGCGTCCAGCGGCCGGTAAGTCGCAGGCCGCAGGGGATGTTCCTCTGGCCGGATCACCCCGCAAAACGCCGCGTGCGAAAACCCAAGGGTGCGCGCATGCTCTTCGCGCAGATCAAAGAACCGGTGCCCGATCCCGCGCCCCCGATAATCGGCCAACAGAACCGACTCCGCACAATAGAACACGGTATCGAGGTTGATATCGGTTCCGGCAAATGCTGCCGCGAAATCGTCCGCGTGGTCTTTCATCGGCGTTCCGGTGGCGGCACCGATCAGACGCGGGCCATCGAACGCGCCCACCAGAACCGCCCCATCGCTGTTGCGGTAGCTCTCCATGTAGCGGCGCTCATAGTCCAGATCGCCGTCATAGAGATACGGCCAGTCCCGGAACACCGTGATCCGCAGCGCCGCAACATCGTCAAGCGCCGCATCAAGCGCAGCGCCGGTCAGAACCCGCGTGTCGATCATGACACCTGCGCGGTCCAATCAGCGAGGTTGTAATAGGTCGTAACGCGCGAAATCTTGCCATCGCGGAGATCAAAGAACGATCCGCCCGGCAAACGGTATGTCTGCCCTTTGGCTTCGGGCAAACCTTCGTCGGTTTCCAGATAGGTGCCGTTCACGATGAATTCTGCCGCGCCGCGTGTGCCGTCTTCGGAGACAAAGATTACCATATCGGTCAGGTTTTCGCGGTAACACCGGCTCATATGAGCGCAGAACTCGGCAAAGAGATCGGTTCCCTTGCGCACCTTGCCTTCGTTCACGTGATGGGCCACGTCCGGCGTCAGGCACCCGAGCATGGCGTCGGTATCGCCTGCGTTGAAAGCATCGAAATATGCCGAAATCACGTCCTTGCTCATTGGATCTCCGTTTATTGGACTTCCGTGGGGGGACCCCACTTTTGTTGCAACCGGGTGATGATCTGGTCACGGGTCTGGCGATAGCTGGTCAACTTGGCGTCGCGCGTTTCTCCCAACCCGGACGGGTCAAGGATAGGCCAGTATTCCACATCCAGATGATAAAACCGTGTCAGTTCCAGTGCACGCCGCTGGCTGGCAGGCGACAGCGCCACGATCAGGTCGAACGAACTCAGATCGTCGCCCCAATCTTCCATTTCATCAAAGGACCGCGACCGATGGCGGCCAAGCTCAACGTCCATTTCCTGACAAACCGCAATGGAAAACCCGTCGATTTCCATATCGTTGCGCACGCCGACAGATTGCACATAGGTGCCGGTGCCATAAAATTTTTTCATGATACCTTCGGCCATCGGGGACCGGACGGCGTTGTGATCGCAACAAAACAAAACAGATTGCGGCAACGGGTCGATCACATCAGCCCCCGAAATGCAAAACGCAAATCAGCGTGAACAGGCGGCGTGCGGTGTCGGTGTCGATGTCAACCTTGCCTTCCAGACGTTCCTGAAGAACCCGGCTGCCTTCGTTGTGGATGCCACGCCGGGCCATGTCGATGGTTTCGATCTGCGCGGGAGGCAGGTTCTTGACCGCGTCGAAATAGCTTTCGCAAATCTGGAAGTAATCCTTGACCACCTGCCGGAACGGCCCAAGCGACAAATGGAATTCGGCGGCCTTCTGGCCGTCGGTCGTCGAGACGTCAAAAATCAGGCGCTTTTCGCGGATCGACAATTGCACTTCATAGGGGCCCTCGGGCACCGGACGGCCATCGCGCGGCGGCAGAACAAAAGAATTCTCTTCCAACAGATCGAACATCGCGACTTTGCGTTCCTGTTCGATCTCGGGCGTCGGCGGCGCGAGGTTGCTGGTATCAAGATCAATGGCGCTGATATAGGACATCACGGTTCCCAACGTATCGGTTGCACGCCGCCCTACCCGATTGCGCGATCCAAGGCAACGACATCAGCCGCGACAAGCCCGCTAGGCCGCCAGTCCCGACCTAATCGTTCAGCTTGTCCAGTCGCGCGCGCACCGACAGGCCGTGCGCCTCAAGGCTTTCGGAGATCGCCAGCCGTTCGGTGGCAGGGCCGATGGCACGCAGGGCTTCGGGTGTCATGCGGGCCAGCGTCGTCCGCTTGAGGAAATCCATGACCGACAGGCCCGAAGAAAACCGCGCGGATCGCGCCGTGGGCAGAACATGATTCGGCCCGCCGACGTAATCGCCGATCGCCTCGGGCGTCCAACCCCCAAGGAAGATCGCCCCTGCGTGCACACAGCGTTCCGCCAGCCCGTCGGGGTCGGCCACGCAAAGTTCAAGGTGTTCGGGCGCGATGCGGTTGGACAAGGCTGCGGCCTCGTCCAGATCGGACACGGTGATCACCGCACCGAAATCACGCCAACTGGCCCCGGCGATGGCCCGGCGATCCAGCGTTTCAAGCCGCGCCGTCACCGCATCCGCGACTGCGCGCCCGAAATCCGCATCATCGGTGATCAGAAGCGACTGCGCGCTTTCGTCGTGTTCGGCCTGGCTCAGCAGATCAAGGGCGATCCAGTCGGGATCGTTGTCGCGATCGGCAATAACAAGGATTTCGGAAGGCCCGGCAATCATGTCGATGCCCACCTTGCCAAAGACCCGCCGCTTGGCCGCCGCGACAAAGGCATTTCCCGGACCGGTGATCTTGTCCACCGGGGCGATTGTGGCGGTGCCATAGGCCAGCGCCGCAATCGCTTGCGCACCGCCGATCCGATAGATTTCGTCAACACCGGCAATCCGGGCCGCCAGCAGCACCAGCGGATTGATCACCCCGTCCGGCGTGGGCACCGTGATCGCCAGCCGGTCCACGCCCGCGACCTTGGCCGGGATGGCGTTCATCAGCACAGACGACGGATAGGACGCAAGCCCGCCGGGCACATAAAGCCCCGCCGCCGACACCGGTGTCCAGCGCCAGCCCAGCGTCGCCCCGGCCGCATCGGTCCAGCTTTGGTCCGCAGGCATCTGCCGTTCGTGATAGGCCCGGATACGCTCCGCCGCGGTTTCCAGCGCGGCGCGATCGGCATCATTGACCTTGCTGCATTCGGCGTCGATCTCGTCGTCGGTGAACGCCAGACCGCTCGCCGCAAGGTCGAGCCGGTCAAAGCGCGTTGTAAGCTCGATGACCGCTGCATCTCCACGGGCGCGCACATCCGCGATGATACCGGCCACCACATCGTCCACATCAGGGCTATCTTCGCGCTTGGCCGTCAGCAAAGCCGCAAAGGCGGTTTCAAAATCCGGATCGGTCGTGTTGAGAAAAACAGGCATCAGCGTCCCCTCTGCGTCTTGCAGGCGACATAGCGGTCGGTGCACCGTGTCTCAAGCGGCTTTTCATCAGGCCCCGGGCCGGGACCCGGGCGACGCCTGAAACAAGGCCTTGGATCGGACGCTTAGCCGGGATGCTCCGGGGCCTTACGCGATGGGGCCAGATACGGGCGCGTGACATCCTTGAGAGTGACCTCAAGAGCTTCGACATCGAGCCGGACAGCACCATCCCCCGCAAGCGTCAGAACGACATGACCTGACGGAGCATCGGTTTCTTCGAACTCCACGGCCAGCAGCGACAGGATCGTATCCGCATCGCCCCGGTCAATCCCCTGAGACGACACGCGCAACACTCCATCGACCACCAGCAGCGATTGCACCCGTTCGTATTCCCGCCCCAGACGTTCAGAGGCGACCTTGTCTTCCCAGCGGAACCGGTTGAGCAGGATCGCAAAGCGCCGCTGTTTGGGGTGCCAGGACATCTCCGTGATCGGGAATACCGCATCCTGCGCCAGAGAGGACAGAACCTTGAGGTCGTCCACATCCATCGCCCCGAGGTGCAGCGGCACCTCTCGCCCGTCTTCGAAACCTGCGTCTGTCACTGATCCTTGACCCGTTCTATTTTTGCCCCGACTCCGCGCAGCTTGGCCACCACGCGTTCGTATCCACGATCCAGATGGTAGACCCGGCTGACCACCGTGTCACCCTCTGCCGCAAGACCGGCAAGGATCAGCGACACACTGGCGCGCAAATCCGTGGCCATGACGGGCGCACCGCGCAGCTTGGGGACACCGGTCACGGTGGCCGTGCCGCCTTGCACGTCGATCCGCGCGCCCATGCGGATCAGTTCCGGGGCGTGCATGAACCGGTTTTCAAATATCTTCTCTTCCAGCACACTGACCCCGTCCGCCGTGCACAAAAGCGCCATCATCTGCGCCTGCAAATCGGTTGGAAATCCGGGGAACGGTTCGGTGGTGACATCCACCGCCGACACATGATCGGCGCGGCGCCTGACCCGCAGCCCGGCCGTGGTTTCGATCACATCAATCCCGGCCTCGTCCAGCTTGTCGCAAAAGGCACCAACAAGCGCCTTGCGCCCGCCCAGCAGCTCGACTTCGCCACCGCAGATTGCCGGGGCCAGCATATAGGTGCCCAGCTCGATCCGGTCGGTCACCACCGGGTGCGTGGCCCCGCCCAACCGATCAACCCCCTGCACGGTGATCGTGCCCGTGCCTTCACCTTCGATCTGGGCACCCATTTTCCGCAGGCATTCCGCAAGATCGACAATTTCCGGCTCCCGCGCCGCGTTGCGGATTTCGGTTGTGCCCTTGGCAAGCGTCGCCGCCATCAGCGTATTCTCTGTGGCCCCCACCGACACGAACGGGAAATCCACCACCGCCCCCTTGAGACCGCCGGGTGCCTTTGCGTGAACATAGCCATCACGCAGATCCAGATCGGCGCCCATCGCCTCGAACGCCCTGAGATGCAGATCCACCGGGCGCGCCCCAATCGCACAGCCACCGGGCAAGGACACCTCGGCATAACCGTCCCGCGCCAACATCGGCCCAAGCACCAGAATAGAGGCCCGCATCTTGCGCACGATGTCATAATGGGCGTTGTGGTTGGAAATCGTATGGCTGGACATGGCCAGAACCTGCCCGTCCTGAAGCGCCGCGACCTCGGCCCCCAGCGATTGCAGCAAATCCGACATGGTGCTGATGTCTGACAGGCGCGGCGCATTGGTAAGCGTCAAAGGCTCTTCGCTCAGCAATGTTGCGGGCATCAGCGTCAGACAGGCGTTCTTGGCACCCGCAATCGGGATCTGCCCGCTCAGCGGGCCATTCCCCGTTACGATAATCTGGTCCATCTGCTCTAGCCCTTTTCGGTTTTGTCCTGCCCGCCGTGATCGGTGTTGCGCGCACGCGCCTGCGCTTTGCGCCGCCCCAGATTCGCCTTGAGCGCCGCCTTCAGCCGCGCCTCGCGTTCCGCTGCCGCATCGCCACGTTTGGATTTGGGTGTTTTATCGGTCATGGAAGCCTCTGTAACCCAGCGATGAAAAAGCGTCCAGATTGCGCTTGCACCAGTTTTCATTTGGGTCTAATGAGCCGCCCACGGCGCTGCTGTAGCTCAGAGGTAGAGCACTCCCTTGGTAAGGGAGAGGTCGAGAGTTCGATTCTCTCCAGCAGCACCATATTTTATCGATAGCATACTGTTTTATTTGAGAAATTTGATAGTGTTGTTGCCGTCTATCCCCCTAGATATCCCCTTCTCGACCTTGCTTCACTGCGCGCGCGCGTGAGAAATTCGGGTTTACAAAAGCTTGCAGTTTTTACCGCCGGTTCCGCTTCAAAACGTTTAGAGATTTTGAGCACCCCCCCTTCCACAATTGCGGCGTAGAACCGGGGTGCGGCCATGCCAAATCAATCAGCCTCACCACAACGCCAAGCTATGT
>JAUIAS010000052.1 GCA_030425395.1 Alphaproteobacteria bacterium | reverse complement strand
GTTCGGCAGGCTGAAGGATTGGCGGCGTGTGGCGACACGATACGACAGGTGTCCGAAAGTGTTCCTATCAGCCATCGCGCTTGCTGCACTCGTCATTTACTGGCTATGAGTCCTGACCCTAGAAATTGAAAAGATCGCCTCTCAAGAATTGTCAGCGAAATCCATGCTCGGACAAGGAGTAAGTGAACCAAGAGCGATATCGGAGGATATAGCCGTGGTTATGAGGTCGGATAAGGCACATCCAATTTGTGCAGATGTACTCAACATGCCTTTCAATTGGGAGCCGCCCGAGACCTCAAAAAGTGAACTCTACAAAAAGCACAGCCATTTTAAGGCACATGTCGAATTGTTAGGGCCTGATGGCTTGGTGAAGTCGGATATTGTCCGGCTGGGTCTCTATGGGATGCTGCCAAACTCCGAATATGGAATTCGCACTCATCCGGCAGAAGAGATCTACATTATGCTTGCTGGTATGTGTTTTTGGCGTCGTGGGGATGAGGGTTATCAGAGCGCAGGCGTTGGCGACAGATCGCATCACGCCTCTTTCCTTCCACACGCAACTCTGACCAAAGAGGACGCTTTTATGTCCGTATACGCTTGGGTTGGTGACCTCTCCACCGAACACTATTCTTACAAAGGACTGCCGACGTAATTGTAGGCGCTTTTTTCGCTGCTTGCCCACGGCCAACCTAACACGTGGGCGCCTTGAGCTGCTTTAACCAGCACGTTTAGCAACTGATTTCTGGGTAAGAATGCATAAGTCCTCATCGGCAGAGTGCCACATCATCTCGATACCAAACGCCACCGTCGATTTGTTTACCTTCACAGTGAAGGTGCCGTTCGTTGAATGTGCAGCATCGGTCAACAGGGCTCTTTACCACCGCTCTCTGCGCTAATCATGAAGGTCCGCTTCTGGCCTTCCTTGCCTCGGCTGCAGGTCCGGATAGTGCCGATGCTGCGGGATGCATGAGTGGGCGCGATGCGCGCGGTCCAGCCATCGAACAAGGCGGGATCCACTCTGACCAAGTGCCGTCAGGAAAACGGATTTTGAAGCCAGTTTACCGCGCCCAGCCCCGCATAACGCGTGCCTCGATCAATGCGACAAGCGCAAACAGAGCAATCGAGAGCGACGACGACGCAACGATTGCCGCGTAAAGCTTGTCGGATTGATAGTTGAAGGTTGCCTGTATGATCAGCGCCCCCAACCCTTTGTCCGCGCCGATCCACTCACCGACAATTGCACCGATCACCGCCGTTGCGGTGGCAATGCGGAGCGATGAAAACAGCATTGGCAAAGAACGTGGCAGATGCAGCCGCAGAAAGGTTTCGAACTTCGTCGCCGATAGCATGCGAAACAACTCTTCCTCGTTGGGCGAGGCCGAGGCGAGACCCCGGATCATGTTCACCAGTGTCGGGAAGAAACAGATGATGGCTGCGATGATTATTTTGGGCGTCATGCCGAGACCAAAAATCAGGATGATGATCGGTGACAAGGCCAGGATCGGGATGGTGTTGAAGAACAACACCACCGGAAAATAGGCCATGCGAATGAACCGTGCATAGGCAAACAGAATTGCGAACATGACGGCAGCCAGATTGCCAAAGAAGAAGCCTGCGACTGCCTCTGTCGCAGTGGGCAAAAAGTTCGACAGGATCAGGTCGGTCTGCGTAAAGAATACGGCAATGATCTTTGTCGGTGTAGGGGCGATATAGGCCGGCACGCCGGAAAGCGGCAAAAGAAACTGCCAGGCCGCCAGGATCGACAACGCACCGAAGATCGGGGCCAAGATATGGGTGTAACGCATCATGACGCCTCTGCCAGCAGTCGGCGCTGCGCTGCGATTTCCGCGACAATTGCAGCGTCTTCGCGCTGGCAGGCGTTGTCATCGGTCTTGATCGGGCGCAGATCGTGAATATTCAGAATACGCCCGGGATTTGCGGCCAGCACAATGATCCGCTGCCCCAGATAGACCGCCTCTTCGATGGAATGCGTCACAAAGAGGATCGTCATTCCAGTTTCGCGCCAGATGCTCAGCAGTTCATCGTTCAGCCGGTCGCGGGTGATCTCGTCAAGTGCGCCAAATGGTTCGTCCATCAAAAGGATTTCCGGCTCGTCAATCAGGGCACGCGCGATGGCGACGCGCTGGCGCTGACCGCCGGACAATTGCGATGGATATCGGTCTTCCAGCCCGGACAGACCAAGAAGCTCCATTGCATTCGAAATTCGGCTTTCGGGCAGTGCCCGTGCCTGCCGGCCGCCCACGACAGCGGGCAGCCGGATATTTTGCACGACGGTGCGCCAAGGCAGCAGCGTTGCATCCTGAAAGACGAACCCGGTCTTGCGCGCGCGCCGCGCGGCCTCAGGGGCATCGCCCAGAACTGTGATCTGTCCCCCCAGAGGGTCCAGAAGGTTGGCGACAACCCGCAGAAGGGTCGACTTTCCACAGCCCGAGGGGCCGAGGATGGTCAGGAATTCCCCTTGCGGGACTGTCAGATCGACATCGCTCAGGACGGTCGTACTGTCCCGCCCGTTGCGATAGCCGATCTGAAGCCGCCTCGCGTCAACTGCCGTGACACTCATCTTCAGGCTGGTGCGCCGAGTTTCGGGCGGGCATCCGCCGTCATCTCAAGGATGCTGGTGGTGTGCACATCAGCCAGACTGGGCCGGCCGCTGGGATATTGTCCGATCTGGTCATAGAGCGCGAGTTGCGCCTCGAGGCTGGCCGGATCGAAGGTGCCCCAGCCATCGCGCGCCGTGTCGTCATCAAAGCTGAGCTTCAGCACCAGATCGATGGTTTTTTGCTCCCATCCCAGATCGAGCCCGTCGACCGCGCCGACCATGACTTCGACCGCTTCGGACGGATTGGCGTGAACCCAGCCCCACCCCTTGGCCGTAGCCCCAATGAAGGCGGCAAGCTGTTCGGCATTGCTATCCACCGCATCATCGGTTGCGAAATAGACATCGGCATAGGATTCCAGCCCCAGATCGCTGACCAGAAGGTCGATCCGGTCTTCGCCGACCACAGAAAGCGCCTGGGTGTTGGTGATCCAGCCGCCGATGGCGTCCACCTCGCCCGCGATCAGGGGTGATTTGTCAAAGCCTACGGGGATCACGGTGATGTTTTCAATCGGAATGCCGTGCTTGGCGGCGATGGCATCAATCAGGAACCGGGCCGTGGGCTGCACGCCGACGCGCACGTTTTGCAGGTCTTCGAGATTGCGCAGCGGTTTTTCCGGCTTAGAGGTCAGCGCATAGGGTCCGGTGCGGAACCCGCAGGCCAGGATCTTGACCGGCACACCACCGGCGCGTGCGTTGAACAACTGTGGTGTTTCGGAAAACTGCCCCAGCGTGGCCGCACCCGAAATCACCGGCGGCACAGTGGCAGAATTCGGTCCGCCCGGCGCGAATTCCACGTCCAGCCCGGCATCGGCATAGATGCCCTTTTCCGCCGCGATGATATCGCCGGTCTGGCCGTTCGACATCAACCAGTCGTATTTGACCACCACCTTGGCACCCTGCGCGCTGGCGGCGTCGGGAAGGACCAGTTGCACCGCCCCGCCCAATGCGCTGGCCACGGCAACGCCGCTGCCCGATTGCAGGAACCGGCGGCGTGACATGTTTGAAAATCTGTTCATCTTACTCTCCTGTCGTTTCATGTTTTTCCGGGTCGTGGTAATCGCCCGGCCCCCCGTCCAACCAGGCGTAGAGTTCCCAGACGGTCCCGTCCGGGTCATAAAAATAGGCGCATCGTGCGTTCCACATGTAATCGTCGGGTGGCCCCTGAAACGGCACGTCGCGGGCGCTCAACTCTTCAAAAAGCCGGTCAACCTCGGACGGGCTTGGCAGTTCTATGGCAACGCAGGCCTTGTGCCCGGCACGTTCCGGGCGGTTTGGCACGCCGGTGTGCTGACTGATATGGCCAATCTCCCAGGCGGCAAGGATCACCCCGGGCATTTCGAAATCGGCAAACCCTTCGGCCCTGCGGCGCAGGGTAAGGTCCAGCTTTTCAGTGTAGAACGCCACGGTGCGTTCAATGTCCTCCACCAGCAGGCAGATGTCGGTGATGTGTTTTAGCGCCCCAAGGCTCATTCCATTTCTCCATTCAGATAATCGGGAAGTCTGGCACCCGCGCGCAGACCGGAACGCAGGATGTGACGGCGCATCACTGCGCGGGCCTGCACCTCGTCACCGGCCATCAGCGCGGAAAAGATCGCCTCGTGTTCGACAATAGTCTCGTCCACGACCACATCAATCGGTTGCGCTCTGCGCGCCAGATAGATGGTGTCGCGAATTTGACCCGCGATATAGGTGGTGAATGTCTGGATGTAGGTATTGCCCGTGGCCCGGCTGATTTCTCGGTGAAACTCCAGATCGGCGGCCACGGAGTCGTCGCGCGTGCGTTCACTGCCTTGCATCCGCGCCAGAGCACCCGCCAACACATCCAACCCGTCCGAACCAATGCGCGTGGCGGCAAGCCCGGCAGCCTCCGTCTCCAGAATGGCGCGCAATTCAAACAACTGGCCCAGATCAGAGGCATCGCCCAGCAAAAGCGGATCAAGGCGGATCACCTTGCTGTCTTCGGGTGCCAGCGCAAAAGTTCCGGCCCCCTGTCGCACATAGACAAGCCCGTCAGCGCGGAGTTGCGAAAGGGCCTCGCGCACGACATTGCGGCTGACACCCAGTGTCTCGGCCAGTTCATGCTCTGTCGGCAGGCGGCTTTGGGGCGCAATCCGACCCGCGTGGATTTCACGGCTCAGATGCTCGGCGACACGGGTGGCCAGCGATTGTGGCGCGCCAATTGCGATTGCCGGCTTCTTCATCATGACCCGCCCTCCACCGGCAGCAGGCATCCGGGGTTCATGACGCCGCCCGGATCAAAGGCCCCTTTGATCCGCCCTAGCAGTTCAAACCGCTCTGGCATTGTCTGGCGGAACCAGCCAGCCTTGGTCCGCCCGATGCCATGCTCGGCCGAAAACGACCCGTCCAATTCCAACACGATGTCGAAGATCCGTTGTTCGATCCGGGTTCCGATCGAGCGGGCTTCTGCCTCGGCCATGCTCTCAGGCGGCAATGCGTTGAAATGCAGGTTGCCATCGCCCAGATGACCGTATGATTGCGCGATCCAGCCGGGATATTCAGTCGCCAGCATGGCTTCTAGCGATGATACGGCCTCTGGCAACCGACCAAGCCGCACAGAGACGTCGCTTCGGACATGATACCCACGCCGGGAGTGTCCTTCGACCAGACCTTCGCGTAGTGCCCAAAGACGTTTTGCCTGCGCGTCCGATTTGGCGACGACGGCATCCTGCGCAAAATCATCTTCCATCGCTGACGCCAGCGCAGCCTCAAGGAGGCTGTCCAATGGCAATTGCATGGTGGAGCAGAACTCAACCAGCACATGCACGGGTGCCGTCAGCGGCGGGATCAGGGTCGGGTCAACGTATCTCGCCAGGGGCAGGCATGCGTCGGACATGACCTCGAACGCCGACAGGACCTCATGCGCCCCCATGCGCAGGTGGCGCAGCAATGCCAACGCATCCCCGAAAGAGGCACAGCCCACATAAGCCGTCGCCGAACTGGTCCATTGTGGAGATATCCGCAGGCAAGCTTTCGTGACAACGCCGAACGCACCTTCGCCGCCTATAGCGATGCGCAAGGGGTCGGGGCCGCGGTTGTCCTTGTGCAGTCCGGAAATCGAGGACACAACGCTGCCATCGGCCAGCACCAATTCCAGCCCCAGAACATGGGATGCTGTCATGCCTTGGTGCAAGACACGGACGCCGCCCGCATTTGTCGATACCAACCCGCCGATCTGGGCGCTGCCCTGCGATCCGATAGAGACACCGAATTGCAGTCCCCGTTCCGCCAGCGATGTCTGCAGACTTTCAAGCACCACCCCCGCCTCGACAATGCAGGACAGATTGTCGGGGTCGATTTGGTGGATCGTATTCAGTCTCTGGGTGGATAACAGGATGCAGTCCCCGTCTGGGTGTTGTGCGCCTCCGACGAGCCCGGTGTGACCGCCCTGTGGCACGATACTGACGCCAGCATCCGAACAGAGACGACAAACCAGCGAAACCTCTTCCGTAGACGCCGGACGGACGACCGCGAGACACCGGCCCATTCGGTCTTTGCCCCAGTCGCTCGTGTAGGTTTCGGTGATATGCGCGCCGGTCAGAACTCCGTTCGACCCAAGCGCCTTGGCCAGCCTGCTGAACAGCATCTTTGTGTCACGGACAGAATCTGCAAGCTCGGTTTTTCCCATAAGGAAAGCATTGCTTGATTCATCCTACAAGTAAACAAATTTGATGGCTGTATGCCTGAAAGGGAACAGGGATGCTCAGAAATGCGCCTGTGTGTTCACATTTTCGAAACGCGCTGGTTTCCGGGTCTTGCTCTGCAAAACCAACGCGCGTTCCTTGATTTGACCTGACGCCATGACATCGACCACCTCTCATTTTGACCCGTTCGCAGCCACTCAGCTTGCTGTCGAAGGCAAGATTGGAGAGGGTCAGATCACGATGGTCTTCCGCCAGCTCAAGCCGCAGCCTGATCGCCCAGAGGTGTTTAAGATTGGGCGGTCTTTTCTGGCCGACGATCCAGCCCCTGTTCTAGGCAGGACGCAGCGCGCGAATGGCGGGTAAGTTTGATGTTTGCAGAGTGGACCCTTCGATCCACCGCGCCCACCCACATCGACAACCCGACAATGACACGACATCATATCACATGATGCTGCGATGCATCCGAGGTCTGCTGTGAGCCCTCTTTGAATAATGCTGCGCCATGCGCGAATGTCGGCTTACGAATGATACCGAGAAAGCAGCAAGCTTGGAAAAATTAGGCAGGCATTCCATCTGCTTTCGGGAGATTGGGGTCCATTTGATCCCAAGGCTGAGCGCTCTTCACGAAGATGTCGCGGCTTGGCTGGTACCAGCTCGGATCATCCAAACTACCAGCAAACAGGATCATCGCTCCCTCACTTGCCTTGTTGATCAGAAACAACGGTGATCCACATTCAGAGCAGAAGCCACGAAGCATAGCATGGCCGCGATCAGCTCGGCGCTCAAACCATTTTGGCTCCCCTTTTTCGAGCTTGAAATCCGCCTGTTTCACTAGGACTGCTGGAAAATAGGCGCTTCCAGTAGCCTGCTGACAAGCACGGCAATGGCAATTGCCCATGTAGCGGGCAACACCTTCGGACTTGTATCGGATTGCTCCGCACGCGCACCCACCGGTGAACTGTTCTGGCAACATAGGCATTCCTCCTAAATTCATTTTAGGAAGAAGAACAAATTTCACAACAACTCAAAATTTCTAGGAGGCTACGTTGGGAGAGCGGTCATTGGATCATTGGCAGCATAGGGCAGGTTTGTCCCGCACACCGGGCCTTCACCCGCCAAGAATGCTGGGCGATGGATGAATGGCCGCTTCGGTGAAGCTGCGCCGCAGCGCCCGGCCAACAAGCGATGGACGGCAATGGTCCGTCCGTTTCGGTGATGGCGCGCCTGCCATGTGAAAATGCTGTGATCAATCCAATGGCGGCAGACAGCCCCAATTTGCCAAAGCGGCACCATGCTTGAACTGGTGCGATGCGTGCAGAGCGGCCATTCCACAACGAAACGCCACTCACCTACTGCCGGTCAGTATGTCCCAAACAAATGCCACGCCTTTTGGCGCATTGCGTTTTACCCGGAAGCAGTGGGCGAAAAGATCCTCGCTGGGCAGGATATCATCCAGCATCAGAACCTGACCCGTTTCAAGGTATGGCTCAACAATCGCCATCGGTAGCCACGCCACACCCGACCCGGCCAAGACGAATTGGATAACGCCGGTTGACAGTCCGGATTCTATCAAGGGATCAAGACGAATGTTCGGGGGTAACGAGGATGCAATGTCTTCCCACAGGACGCGGCCAAAGAAACTCTGACGGGGGAATGTGATCACCTTGAGCGTCATGGGTTCATCAGTCGGCGTGGTGATCAGCCGATCCCGGGTTTCCACGCTGGAGGTGACGGGAACCAAGCTGTCCCGGGTAATCAGGGATCGCTCTAAATCGGGGACTTGGCCAAACAGGGGACGCCGCCGGGTTTCGTAAGCGACAAGGATATCCACCTGACGGTTCAACAGAAGGGCAACCCCATCTTCGGGATAGGCCGACTGGAGCTTCAGCAGCATCCTGTGTTCGTCGATCTTGTCGAGCAGCAACTTCGGCAACATCGAGGTCAGAAGACTGTGTTGGGCCGCAACCACAACCTTGGATGTGTCTCCCTGACTGGCCTGCAATTCGGATCGCAGATGCCGAAGCGTCGCCGCGACGTCGTGCAGTGTCGGCATTCTGCTGGCCATCTCTGAAGACAGCCTGAGGGGTCGATTGGAACGATTGACGATCTCGGCCCCGAACCATTGTTCAATTGCTGCAATCCGGCGGGAGAACGCCGGTTGCGTTACATTTCGGGCCTCCGCCGCCTTGGACAGCGATCCTTTTTCTTCAATCGCAATCAGGTCGTCGATCCATCCGATATCCATGACCCCTCCTATATGCATTTCACGCATATTAAATCAGACAATCGGCATTATTCAAACTGGTTATCCCTCGATAACATAATCAAAACCGCATGAGGCTTCTGCGATGCTCAATATTGATACTTTTCCACGACGCGCGTTAGCACACCTGCCGACACCCATTGAATTTGCAGAGCGGCTCACCTCTCATCTTGGTGGCCCTGAGATCTGGATCAAACGGGATGACTGCACCGGGCTGTCCACCGGGGGCAACAAAGCCCGCAAACTTGAGTTCCTGATGGGTGAGGCACTGGATCAAGGTTTCACCGCCGTTGCCACCCATGGGGCAACGCAATCAAACCATGCCCGTCAAACCGCAGCGGCAGCGGCCAAGCTGGGACTGAAGTGCCACCTTCTGTTGGAAAACCGAACGGGGTATGTCGATGCTGACTACCAATCCAACGGCAATGTCCTGCTTGATCAACTGCACGGCGCGCAGGTTACGCATTGCGACCCGGCAGCGGACATGAATGCAGCGCTGGCCGAACATATTGCCTCCGTTGGGATGACCGACAGCACTTATCTGATCCCGGGTGGCGGGTCGAACGCGACGGGGGCCTTGGGATACGTCAACGCTGCCCATGAAATCGTTGCTCAGAGCGAGGCCCGGTCATTGTCGTTCACACATGTTGTCCACGCGACGGGAAGTGCGGGGACGCAGGCGGGTCTGGTTGCAGGTTTCAAGAATGCGAATGGGTCTTCGCCGGTATTGGGCGTCGGCGTCCGTGCCCCCAGAGAAGTGCAGGAAGCGAATGTGTATCGGTTGGCTCAGGCCACGGCAGCCAAGCTTGGAAATGCCGATCTGGTTGAACGTGGCGATGTCAGGGCGAATTGCGGCTTCATCGGTGAAGGGTATGGCCTGCCAGCCGTGTCTACTGTCGAAGCGATGCGGCTTGCGGCGGAATATGAGGGCATTCTATTGGACCCGGTGTATTCAGGGAAAGGAATGGCCGGATTGATCGGTATGATCCGATCCGGCGACTTGACCAAGGATCATCGGGTCTTGTTCGTTCATACTGGCGGTTCTGTTGCCCTGTTTGGATACGCACACAGGCTGGACATACCGATCCCCCGGGCCGCGGAGTAACAGAATGGCGGGTTGGTTCATCCTGGGCTATGTGCTGCTGACGCTGGCGGCCGGCGGGGCGATCGCCTACGTCATCGGTGCGGGCTCGGTTCTGACTTTCTTCGCCTTGGGTCAGGGCGACTATCTGGCCATTCTTCCACAGCGGATGTTCAGCCAGCTTGATGTGTTTGCCTTTCTGGCCATGCCGCTTTTTATCCTGACAGGCGAGTTGATGAACAGGGGCGGCATTGCCCAGGCGCTGATCGATTTCTCGATGTCCATTGTCGGGCGGCTCAAGGGCGGGCTCGGCCATGTGAACATTCTGACCTCGGTATTCTTTGCCGGGATCAGCGGGTCCGCAGCAGCAGACGCAGCGGCGCTTTCCAATACGCTGGTGCCGCAGATGCAACGGCAAGGCTATTCGCTCAACTACGCAGCCGCCGTGACTGCTGCATCGTCAATCATTGGCCCGATCATTCCGCCGAGCATCATCCTGATCTTCTATGGTGCATTGATGAACGTGCCGATTGCAGCCCTGTTTGCAGCCGGGGTCTTGCCGGGATTGATGCTGGCCGGGGTTCTGATCATCGTGAATGGCGTCTACGCCCATGTGCAGGACCATCCCGGCGGCAAGGGGGCGGATCTGCCGCCCTTTGGTCCGAGCTTTCGCAAAGCTCTTCCAGCGTTGTTGCTGCCGATCATCATCCTGTGCGGTGTGCTCTTTGGGTTCACTACCCCGGCAGAATCGGCAGGCATTGCGGTGTTTGCAGCCCTGATCATTGGCTTTGCCTATCGTGAACTGGATCGTGCCAAGCTGGTTCTGGCTTGCGAACGCACACTGATGCTGCTTGGGGCGATCTTCATTATCCTATGTGCTATTTCGGCCTTCAGCTACATCACCGCTCTAGCCCAATGGCCTCAGAAAATATCCGGCTTCGTGGTCGATCTGGGACTGAGCAAGGTGCAATACCTGCTGGTTCTGAACATCGTGTTCCTGTTGGCCGGGATGGTCATGGACGTGAAGGCGGCTGTGGCGCTTTTGGCTCCGATCTTTGTGCCTGTCGCCATCGGTATGGGCGTTGATCCGGTGCATCTGGGTATCGTGATCTGTTTCAACATCACGGTCGGGCTGCTGTCACCGCCGTTGGGGGGTGTGATCCTGATCATCTCGACCGTGACGGGTGCAAATTATTGGCAACTGATCAAGGCGACCTTCCCGTTCTTCGTGGTCGAAGTCCTTCTTTTGGCGGCGCTGGTCGCTTTCCCCTCAATCTCGCTGGCCCTGCCGACGTGGCTTGGCCTGATGCAATGAAATCAAAACTCTCGGGAGGAGATATGATGAAACACTGGAAACTCACACTGTCGGCCCTGGCGATTGCAGCGGCCTCGGCCATGCCCGCGATGGCGGAGACGATCAAGATCGCGATGAACGGGGCCGAGGACATCGAGACCAACTCGGAATATGCCTTCGTGGTTGGGTTCCGCGATGCTCTCGAGGGATCGGGCATCGACGTGCAGGTGTTCCCATCCGATGCGCTGGGGTCAGAGAAGGAACGTCTTGGGCAAACGTCTCAGGGCCTCATTCATATGAACCTTGCAGCGGCGACCTCGCCCGCCTCGATCAGCCCGATGTTGCGGGGTTTGATCATGCCGTTCATGTTCGAAAGTACCGCCGAGTTCGATGAAGTCATAAGCAACACCGACCTGCTGGAGAAGATGAATACCCCCCTGATCGACAGCGGGTTGCGTATTGTCGCCTTCAACCAGCGTGGGCTTGATGCCGGTATTTTCAACTCGAAAAAGCCGATTGCGACGCTGGATGACCTTGCCAGCCTTCGGATGCGGGCCCTGAACAAGGGGCAAGTGGCGTTTTACAAGGTGATGGGGGTCAGTTCCACGGTTGTAGCCTGGGGAGAAGTGGCCAACGCACTTCAGACTAACATCGTCGATGGATACGTAAACTCGCCCAACTCTGCCCTGAGAACGGGACACACGCAGTACCTCAAACATTACACACCCGCAGCGCTGGCCCCATCGCTACGCGCGGTTCTGGTCTCCGAAGACTGGTGGGCGGACTTGTCGGATGAGGATCGTGCAAAGATCGAAGCGGCGGTCGAAGCCGGGGTCGCGGCAAACCGGGCTTGGGTGATTGAATGGGGCAAGAAGGTCGATGCCAAGTTTGCCGAGGCTGGCGTGACTGTGACCGATCTTGCCGATGGTGAGCGCGACAAGATGCTGGCTCTGGCCGTGGCCGTTCACCAACAGGTCCTGTCCGAAGAGGCGTTGGCCGACTATGCCGCCGCCATCGGTCAGGTCCGCAAGTAGGACCGGGCGATGAAGCACCTGATCATCCGATCCAGCGACGTGGTTGATGCGGTTCTATTCCGCATCGCCGCCTTCGCTCTGGTGGTTCTTGTCGCAGTGGTCTTGTTGCAGGTCGTGGCCCGTTATGTGTTCTTCCAGCCACCCGTCTGGACGGAAGAACTGTCACGGTATCTGATGATCTGGGCGGGGCTGTTGGGGGCAACACTGTCCTTCAAACGGTTCTTTGACCCGTCGGTGTTTCAACCCAAGATGTCCGAAGGTATGCAGCGCATCATGTTGGCGGTGCAAAGTGCCGCTGTGTTGATCTTTGTCATCCCCGGCTTGTTCTATTCGGTGTTCGGACCGGGGATGCGGATAAAACGCGGCTACCTTATGCGGCACTCAAAGACCTATTCAGAGACAATGGAATTCGCGACGATCTTTATTGCAGTGGCCGTGCCTATGGCTCTGCTTGTGATCCTGTTGCACTTGGCAGCCCGCTGGGCTGGTGACACCAAGAAGCCTCTTGAAAGCTGAAACTCATGCCCGACCATGACATTCTGTTCCGCAATGCCCGGTTGATCGATGGCACAGGGCGACCATCAGAGATCGGCGATCTGGCCGTATCGGGCAACCGGATTGCCGCAATCGGTGATTTGGGGGGCGCATCTGCCGGGCAGGTGATTGACGCTGATGGAATGGCGTTATCCCCGGGATTTATCGACAGCCATTGCCACGATGACCGGGCCATCCTCGATATGCCCCTTTTGGAACCCAAGGTCAGTCAGGGTGTGACCACGGTGATCAACGGCAATTGCGGGGTCAGCATTGCACCGGTCCTGCCAGATCGCCCAGACGCCCCGCCGCCGCTCAATCTGTTTGTCGGTGAGGATTACCGGCATTTCCCGGATTTCAACGCTTACTTTTCTGCCCTGGAAAAGACCCCATCGGCAGTGAACTCCGCCTGTTTGTGCGGTCACTCCAATCTGCGACACGCTGTGATGGATCGTTTGGACAGGGCCGCCACCAGCGAAGAGATCGCCCAGATGTGCGGGTTGCTGGAACAGGCATTGAATGACGGTGCCATTGGTCTGTCTACCGGGCTTTACTATCCCCCTGCTACGGCAGCCCCGACCGAAGAGGTCATAGAGATTTCCAAAACACTGGCCAACCATGGCGGGCTTTATGTGACCCACATGCGCAACGAAGAAGACAATGTCATCCAATCACTGGAAGAAACGTTCCGGATTGGTCGCGACGCCGGGGTGCCCGTGGTCGTTTCGCACCACAAATGCGTGAGCCAGCCAAACCACGGCAAGTCCAAGATCACCTTGGCGATGATCGACGAGGCCCGCAAACATCAATCCGTGTCACTGGATGCGTATCCTTACGCGGCAAGTTCCACGATCTTGCAGCCCGAGCGGGTGGCGAAATGTGCACGGGTCATGATCACCTGGTCGGATGTCATGCCCGAGGCTTCGGGACGCGACCTGTCGGACATTGCCGCTGAAATGGGGTGTTCGGATGAGGAGGCAGCAAAGCGCCTCTTGCCCGGTGGCGCGGTCTATTTCCAGATGAGCGAAGACGATGTTCAGCGCATCCTGTCCTACCCCGACACGATGATCGGATCGGATGGGATTGTGCAGGACAAGCATCCCCATCCCCGGGCCTGGGGCACGTTTCCAAGGGTTCTGGGGCACTATGCCCGGGACGAAGGTCTGTTCCCGTTGGAGACGGCTGTGCACAAGATGACCGCCCTGACCGCAAGGACCTTTGGTTTGAAAGATCGTGGAATTCTACAGGTTGGAGGTTTCGCCGATCTGGTGCTGTTCGATCCGGACACGATCATTGATGTCGCCGATTTCGCCAATCCGTGCCGGGCCGCCAAGGGGATCGACAAGGTGTTCACCAACGGCATTTGCACATGGGCGAATGGACAAGCGACCGGCGCTCGGCCCGGACAACCGCTGCGTCGCGGATAAGCTACCTCTTTGGCACGTGTTATCGTGTGTGACCGTTCTGTCGTGACGCCACTCAAACGGGCGGCGATGTGCCGCCGGATCAACTCGGAGCCTGCCCCGTAACGGCCATGTCCGCATCTATGCCCAGCGTCGCAAGAACATCACCGGGCCCCGTCCCCCACAATTGCCAGACATTCAAGACATTTGCGTCCGCGGTCGTAATGCCGCTCTCCACCTGCACAAGAACCGGTCCCCCGCCGGGCTGATCAATATCAAAGGTGTCACCGCTGCCGCCAAGCACGGTAAGTGTTGCAGCAGGATCAAAGTTGAGGGCAGGACGCTGCGCGCTCAGCAAGGCGTTCAGATCAAGATCGCCGCCATCAAACAACGCGATCAAATCTGTAGCCGACATGGTCAATTCCTGATCCGCCGCATGGGTCAAATCCAGCACTTCGATGCTTTGGGCATTCAGACCTGCAAGGTCCACCGGACCTTGGTCCTCGAACAATAGCCGAAGTGTATCGCGTCCGGCTCCGCCCTGAAGAGCGACGGCTGAACTGCCGCCATAAACCAATACATCGTCCCCCGCCCCGCCGTTGATGTTATCCGCGCCGAAAAAGCCCATGATGACATCAGCGCCATCGCTGCCGGTGATCGTGTCCGCGAAATCGCTGCCGAATATGAGATCCGGCCCGGTGCTCCCCGATACAGTTTGTGCCGATGAAGCCTTGGACAGCGCTGGCACAGAGGTCACCTTGTATTCTACCGTTCCGCTCGCATCGGGCACGTCATATGTTGCCGTAACAAAGAAATGGTTCGTTTCACCCAAGGCGGATGCCGGAATGCCAATCGCCGCCAGCGGAATTTCGAAATTCGGATCCACCCCCCCGATATCGCCCGGATCAACCAGCGAAAACACGTCGACGAACGCGCCGCCATCCTCACCGTCCGCAAACAATTGCAAAGACAGGTCCGTCAGTGTTCCGGAAAAGAAATTGTCGGCAGACGCGACCAACCGTCCAGCGGGGTTGGTGCCGTCAACATCCACGTCAATCGAAAAGGCTGGCGGGGTCATGCTGGCGGGCAAAAGAACCAATTGATCCTCGACCACGTTGATATGGACGGTGCCAGTGGACGTGTATCCCTGCTGATCCTCAATGGTATAGGCAAAGCTGGTGAGCCCGAAAAAGCCGTTCATCGGCCTGAACCTCAGGGTTTCCTGAACCGCATCGTATTCCAGAGTCCCCGCATATCCATATGCCCCCGTCACGTCGTTTGTATAATAATTCCCGTCAAACTGAGTGCCGAATTCGGTCAATGTAAATGCGCCGCCTGCGCTGTCATTCGACAGAACGTCGATATCGACGAAATATGGATAATTATATCCGCCATACCCATCGTAATACGGCTCGCGTTCGACAACGAAAGAATCCGCAATGGCGTCGATTCCCTCCACAACGCTGGCGGTCAGCGTGGCGACATCATACGATCCGTTCAGATCGGTAATGCGCAGGTCGAACTCTTCCTCGACAGAGCCTGTCCCCGATTGCAACAATGCCGCCTGCACGGCGGATGTGTCATCATAAAGCACATAAGACCAAGCGCCCTCCGACGTGACAGAGGCGGTACCGTATAGGCCATCAAACCGCGATTCATCCGGATTACTGGACGTGTTGACAGCACCAAATGCACCATCCTGTCCGACTTCAAAGCTCAGACCACCGGTCGTTTCCAACCTCCCACCGAACAAAAACGCATTTCCAGACGACTGGTCCGACCCAAACTGCGGGTTGAACCCTTCCAGAACATTGAGCGTCATCGCGTTGGAATCCACCACCACCACCGTGGCATCCGCAAACGAAGGCACGCCCCCTTCGTCCAGAGCGGTATAGGAAAACGAATCCACCCCGAGAAACGGCGTGGTCGGCGTGTATGTCAGGGTTTCGTCAGGATTTACCGACAGCGTGCCGTAGTTGTAAGTGGTTGCCCCGGTGTTGAAATACCCCGGCCCGTAATACCCGTCATAGGGATCATACCCATAGTCATCGACCGACAACGCCCCTTCGCCCACGTCGTTGGCCAGAACATTGACCGTAAACGGATCCAGAACCGTATAGGCATATTGATAGGGGCCGGGATAGTAGTAGCCGTAATAGTAATACCCGGCGGCATATCCGCCCTCGTAATAGGTGCCCTGCGCGATGAACAGGTCATCGCTGGCAGCCAAAGCGTCATACGCACCTTCGACACCCACCGAAATCGTGGCTGTGTCGGTGCCGCCGTTGCCGTCGCTGACTTGCACCGTGAAATCGTCGGTCACACTGTCTGACGCTGTCAAAGCCTGCACGTTGGCAGCGGCCGTGTTGAGCACGTATTGAAAATTGCCCGACGCGTCCACTGACGCCGTGCCGTAAGTGCCGGTCCCGCCACTGACAAGACTGAATTCGAGCACGTCGCCATCCGGATCTGTCGCATAAGGCGTGATCCTGCCTGCCAGATCCAGTACAAACGCCCGTTCATCCGAAGACGTGATATTGGCAAGGTAGCCGCCCATATCTGTCGCCAGAGCGTTGGCTTCCGTCCACGTGACGTCGTTTTCAAAGAACTTATAGAAATGCCCGTTGTCAGGGTTTTCGACAAAACCCGTCAACGCGGTCGGTTCGGCATCCATTTCCACAAGGAAGCCAATTTGCGTGTTCAGTCCTCCACCGATGTCATTCCACATGCCGATGGGACCGGAGCTGACATACATTATCAGGTAATCTTCGTCGCCAAAGCCATTGTTGGGTTCATTCGGTGAATCCCAAGGCGCGAAGCCTCCGCCGGGGGCGCTCCCACTTACCCCGCCCTGCCAGAAAAGCTGGCCAGCCTCGCTGCCTCCTGCCCAACGCCATTCACCTTCGACGGCGGCGTCAGACCCACCAAGATACGTGAACAGATCTGTGAACGCGTCGCTATCATTGAGGTTAAAGCCCGCGGTCGCTGTCCCATCCTCGGTCACCGACAGCGCAGGGAAAACGCTCGGCGCAAAGACCGGCGCGTCGTTCACCGCACTCACCGTCACCGAGATCGTCCCGGTCGACACGCCCCCGTCGCCGTCGCTCACCGTATAGGTAAAGCTGTCGGGACCGGTGTAATCGGCCTCCGGCACATAGACCGCCTGGCCCGCCACGA
>JAUIAS010000084.1 GCA_030425395.1 Alphaproteobacteria bacterium | reverse complement strand
TGACCTGTCGGGGTATCTTGTCCTGCCGGGGATCGTCGACCCACATGGGGACGGCTTTGAACGGCATATGGCCCCGCGCCGTGGGGCGTTGCGCGAGGCTGAAAATGGCGTTGTTGCCGTGGCGGCGGAGCTTGCTGCGAACGGCATCACCACCGCTGTTCTGGCCCAGTTCTTTTCATGGGAAGGCGGCATGCGCGGGCCCGATTTTGCCGAGCATGTTTTCCAAAGCGTGGCTGCCGTTCGCGACAGCGTCGCTGTGGACCTGCAACTTCAATTGCGGTTGGAAACCCATCTCCTTGACGACTTTGCCCGCGCCGAAGTGGCCATCGAGCGTTTCGGGATCGGCTATGTGGTCTTTAATGACCACTTGCCGCACCAGCGTCTGTCGGAAGGGCGCAAGCCGCCGCGTCTGACTGGGCAGGCGCTCAAAAGTGGACGCAGCCCAGAGGCGCATCTTGCTCTGATGCAAGACCTACACGCACGGTCGTCAGACGTGCCCGCAGCACTTGATGCGCTGACCGAACGGCTGGTTCAGCAGGGTATTGTCCTTGGGAGCCATGACGACAGCACACCCGAGGATCGCGAGGAATGGGCCGCGCGCGGCGCCACGGTCAGCGAATTTCCCGAAACGCTGGAGGCGGCGCAAGCGGCGCGGGACGATGGTGCGCAGATCGTGTTGGGCGCACCCAATGTTGTGCGTGGGGCCAGCCATGCCGGGAATATCGCGGCATCGGAACTTGTGGCGCACGGCCTTTGTGATGCGCTTGCGTCAGATTACCATTACCCGTCACCATTGCGGGCAGCCTTTCGGCTGGAGGAGTTGGGCTTGTGCGATCTCGCCTCTGCTTGGGCCATGCTGTCCTCCGGTCCAGCGCAGATGCTTGGCCTTGCGGATCGTGGCACCCTTCAACCGGGCAAGCGGGCGGATCTGATTGTCGTTGATCCAACGACCCGCCGTCTGGAAGCAACCATTGCAGCAGGTCGCGTCGCGCATCTCACCGGCACGGTCGCGGAGCGGTTTCTGCGCAGTTAAGCCCGCTTGATGTGGTTCACATGGCCCATCTTGCGGCCGGGCTTCACCTCTGCCTTGCCGTAGAGGTGCAAGGCGCAATCCGGCGTTTTCGCCAGTTCCGGCACGCGGTCCATATCGTCGCCGATGAGGTTTTCCATCACCACGTCCGCATAGCGCTGACCGTCACCCAAGGGCCAACCCGTGATGGCGCGGATATGTTGTTCAAACTGATCAACGGTGCAGCCGTTCTGGGTCCAGTGTCCTGAATTGTGAACGCGCGGCGCAATTTCGTTCACGATAAGTCCGCCCGGCGTCACAAAGAGTTCGACCCCCATCACGCCAACATAGTTCAATGCGCTTGCAATCTTGGCGGCCAGCAATACGGCATCGGTGCGCTGGCTCGCCGTCAGGCGCGCGGGAACGGTCGTGGTCCGCAGGATGCCGTCGCTGTGGACATTCTCTCCGGGGTCGAAGGCTGCGACTGCGCCATCCAGACCCCGCGCGGCGATCACTGAGACTTCATGCGAGAAATCGACAAATCCTTCCAGAATGGCGGGTGCCCCCTGCATGTCCGCCAAGGCCTGCGCTGCGTCGTCACGCGTCATGATCCGCGCCTGTCCTTTGCCATCATAGCCAAAGCGGCGTGTTTTCAGGATCGACGGGGCGCCGATCTGATCAAGCGCTGCCTCAAGGCTGGCGGCGTCGGTGATGTCGGCAAAGGGCGCAGTTTGAAGACCCAGATCCCGAAGAAAGGTCTTTTCCGTCAACCTGTCCTGACTCACCCGAAGCGCCTCGCGGCCCGGATGGATCGGGGCGAGATCCTGTAACAGGTCCAGTGCTGAGGTTGGAATATTCTCGAACTCGTAGGTGATGATGTCCACCGATTGACCAAAGGCGCGTAGAGCGGCCTCGTCGTCGTAAGCGGCGGTCGTCACCTGATCGGCCACCTGACCTGCTGGAGGATTCGCGCCGGGCTCATAGATATGGCAGCGAAATCCAAGACGGCTGGCCGCGACCGACAGCATTCGGCCCAGCTGACCACCGCCGATAATGCCGATGGTCGATCCGATAGGGAGTGCAAGCGTCATGGGTGTTATCCGTCGTCAGAAGGGGCGTCAGGGATGGAGGCCGAGAGATCAGCGCGCCATTGGTCAAGGCGGGCAGCCAGATCGGCATCCTGCAGGGCCAGAATCCCGGCAGCCATCAAACCGGCATTCGCCGCACCGGCGGATCCGATGGCCATGGTTGCCACAGGAAATCCGCGTGGCATCTGCAGAATGGAATACAGGCTGTCGACACCCGACAATGCACGTGTCTGCACCGGCACACCAATCACCGGCACACGGGTTTTGGACGCCATCATGCCGGGGAGGTGCGCCGCACCTCCGGCGCCCGCGATGATCACCTGCAAACCCCGGTCAACGGCAGTCTTTCCATAGTCCCAAAGCCGATCCGGTGTGCGATGCGCCGACACGATCTTGGCCTCATAAGGCACGTTGAGCGCATCCAGCATATCGGCCGCTTCTTTCAT
>JAUIAS010000051.1 GCA_030425395.1 Alphaproteobacteria bacterium | reverse complement strand
TAGCTGAGCTCTTCTCTGTCTCAAGACCGACCGTCTACAGGACGCTGCAGCGAAATTCCCCAAAAGCTAAGCCTTAGCGTAGGATTCTGCCCCCTCCGGCATCAGACCCCTCTTTGGCGGAATGCCTGCGCCTGCAAGCGTCTGAAAAAGGGCTTCTGTGCCCGGTTTTCGAAAAAGTGCTTGAAAACCTGCCGCGTCTTGCCGCCGCCGACCTACGCGGCTTGTGCAAGATTTGCGACTGCTCGATGGAACAGCTCAAGGATGTGCTCAAGGCGCTGCGTGGACTGGATCCGAAACCAGGCATGGCCTTTGACGGCGCCAATACGCTGGAACGCGAACCCGATCTTCTGGTGTCGCGCGGCGAAACCGGCTGGAAAGTCGAGCTGAACCGGTCAACCCTGCCAACCGTTCTGGTCGATGAGGAAGGCGCTAAGGCGTTAAGCCGCGACAAGATCGCCCGCGAATACATCGGTGACCGGGTCGGCACTGCGCGCTGGTTGCGCCGCGCAGTCGAACACCGCAATCAGACAGCCTTGGCCGTGGCCGCCGAAATCGTGCGCCGCCAGACCGCCTTCCTGAACAACGGACCCGCGCATATCGCACCAATGACACTTGCCGCTGTGGCCAAGGAAATCGGCGTACACGAAAGCACGGTCAGCCGGATCACAACGGGCATGATGATGGTAACCCCGCAGGGCACGTTCAATCTCAAGAGGTTTTTCTCAACTGCGTTGCAAAATGACGACTCCGAAGAAAGCGCCTCGGCCGCGGCAGTGCGCCACCGTATTCAGACGCTCGTGGCCGGAGAAGACCCCAAGCTGGCGCGGCGGACGGTGGCGAAGTATCGCGAAATGCTGAAGATTCCTTCGTCGTTTCAGCGGCGCCGCGCGGCCAAGCTGGCAATGTCCTGATCTTATTCCACGGTGCTGGGCAGCGGTTCTTCGATCCGTTGCCGACGGGCAAGAACGAACCTCAGATGAGGATCGGTTCGTGCAACACGACGATGAAGATCGGCCTCTGACCGGGCCGCCATGACACGACACATCATATAGCCGCGCGCGGCGCGATCGGCCCGGAACAGGGCCGGGGTAGCCAACCAGAAATAAACCGACGCGAGCAGGGCCAGACCCGCCATAGGGACAACGCCCAAAGGCAATCCGCACAGAACGACAGCGCCCCAGATTGCAAGCGGTCCGTAAAGGCGCATTTGCAACAGATGCAGCGGTGCCAATAGCCCGAACCAAGTGGGCCGCACCGGGTGAGCATCATAAAACCCGTCGCGATCACACAACACGATCCAATTTCGATACCCGGTACGCATGTCTGGACGCGGACGCAAATCCGTAGCAGGGCGCTGAGCATTTATGATGCGCCACTGACCCAAACGGGCGGTATCGGCCAGCACGCTCCAGACGACATCGCCACGACTGAACCGCATCAAATGCGCGGTTCTCTGTGTGCCATTGTCCAAGAGCCTGACCAAATTTTCAATGCCGTCACCAAAGGGGGCACCGTCCACCGCTTCCAGAATGTCGCCCGGAAGCAGGCCAAGCGCCCGACCATTTGCGTTTACCGAGGCAAGCGACAGAAGCCGCATTTCCTCCAAGTTCTGAGGGGTTTCCTGCATGGTGGATCAGGGGAATTTGAAGGGGTTGGCGGCAGGTTTGGACGGGCGGGCACGGGCAGGTGCAGGCCGGGGCACAGGGCGCGGCTGGGTGGCCGGGGCAACGGCGGGTTTGGCTGGCTGCGGGGCCAGTTCATCGGCCAGCATCCGGGCCAGCGCCAACTGCAAGTCAGACAATCCGGCGGTGAATTGATCGCGCGTTTCGCCGTGGGCCTCTTCAATCGCGTCAGTCACGCCACGAAGAAGCTGGGGCAGCGCCTGAACTTCGGCAGAGGGTTCAACCATTGTCGGTTCTGCGACCGCCAATGCTTCGATCCGGCTGATCGCGGCCAGAACTTCGGCGTGTCGGCCTTCTTGTGCTTGGGAAAGGGCCGTCAGCGTTTCGGACGCTGCGCCCATTCCGTCGATCTCTTCGCGCAATTCTTCCAACGAAGTGGAAAAGACCGCCAAAGCTTCGATCTGGGTGGCGGTGGCGGTGCGCATTTCAGACAAGGTGCGCAGATATACCAGACCACCAAGCGCCGCTGAAATGAGCGATCCGGCAAGGCATCCAATGGCCACGGGCTTGATCACTTTGGCAAAGGAATCCAGCTTATTGACGGACTCTTGCGTCGCGGCACCCAAACGCGAAACCTCTTCCGCGCTTTCGTTCGCCGTCTCGGCCGCTTCAAGCGCGATACGAATGCTGTTTTCAAGATCGGCGGGCTGCGTGGTCATGTCAGGCTCCTGAATTGGACGTATCAGGACCTATGCAGATTTCATGCCATGTAGGGTTTGCCACCACCACCGGTTCAGACAGCTAAACTTTTGATGTCTTCAGCCGTTTCCCTAAGCAAGAAACATCTGAGATCCGGACGAAACAACCATGAACATGACCGACACACATGCAGCACCGGCAGCGATGCCGCTCAATCCCCTCCATGGCCGTGTCTGCAGCGCAGCAAACCCGTTCGCGCGTCTTGAGATTGGGCGAAACGTTTACGAAGTGGCGCAGGCTTTGACCGAGGCGGACATGCTTGCCTTTCGCAGCGAAGGACACCGGACCTGGACCGCTCTGGATCGTCGCGTCGCAGATGGATGGGGACGGATCGCAGCCGATATCGTGCTGGCAGACCCGGATTCCCTTTACGATTTCCTCCATACACACGCGGTGCGGATACCTGCCGATGGCCCGTCCAGCAGCGTCATGGAGTTCGACACCCTCGGCACGCGATGGACTGTGCGCCCATTGGCCCAGGGGCAGTGCAAGATTGCCTTCAGCGGGGCCGAGCCAGTTTTGGTCGATCTGGGCAAATCTTCGCCTGTCAATTCACGCGAACCGGCGATCCTGGCCCTGTTGAAATCCGATCTGGATGTGCGCGGCCATTTCGATGAGGCGCTGTCGCATTGGGCTGAACGCATCGCAACCGGCGTGCAGGTGCAGCCAATCATGTAAGGTGTTGGTTATATCTTTCGATACATTTAATACTTTTGGGCTTCTTTCGGTTCTTGAGATCTCGCGACGTGCCTCCGACGATGCCTTAGGTTTCTGAAGAGTGAAATGTATCAATGGGTGATTCTAAATGCAGGCGCTCGCTTCCCGATTTTCAGGATGTGTGCCCTTCGCCATGAGCGAAAGTGGTGGGCCCCAAAACCGTCGCTTATTGGCAACGACGACGGGGCTGACTGGCGAAGCGCGGCTTGCAATGCTCAGGGACGCGGTTGATCGTCGTCCCGCGATGGCAATAGCCATATTCACAGCGGCGTCGCTTATCTGGACCCTGAGTTATACGATCGCGCTATCCGTCTATCCCGACAACAATTTCGCCGTGCATCTGGCACCGCATGTCGGGTTCCTGAGTGTAGTTCTGGGTTTGATCCTGTTTCCAGCGCGCTTCTCATGGTTTCCCATGGTGCTGTTTGCCGGGCTTTTCCTGACGACATTGTTCAGCCCCTACATGCTGGCGCTTGATGCAAACGCCAGTCGGGGGCTGTATTACGGTGGTATCGCGTTCACCCTCAACCTTGGGCTGGCCATGGTCTTTGGGCGTATGGGCGCACGGATCGCCGGGGGCAACAGCCCACTCTTGAGAACCGGCTTGTCACAAATCGGCCTGTTGTTCATTTCGGTGTTTCTATCGTGCGTTGTGACCGCCTGCGTGGCCTTTGCATTGGTCGATGGCGGGATGTCTTGGTTGCTCAGCATTGCCGATGAGGGCAACCAACAAAACACCATGGCAAAGGGTTTGTTCGTTCTCTTTCGGGGTGTGAACGGTGGGCTTGCCGGTTTGTTCATGCTTGCAGTATGCATCTTGCCAATCGCGCGGCAGGACCTACGCCGGGTTGTTGCTGTAGCGCCTGTGTTTGTATTTGCGTCATGGATGACGATTCAGGAGACGCTGGATTACCCGGAACTGGTGTTCTCCGTCGTGTTGTTGGCGTTTGCAATTGTATCCTCGCCTTCCGCGACTGCGGTTCTCGGGATCACAGGGGCAGTCATTTTCGCGATGCCCACGGGCACATTCATCGTGACATCCATGGACATTGGGTCTGGCGCTCTTCTGGCGCATGGCATGTCGGCCGCTTTGATCGCGCTGACCGCGCTGATCATAGTGCAAAAGGTTGAGGCGGCCCACGTTCAGGCAAATCTGGCCCGTGGCGACCAAATGCGCGAACAAGCGCAGACTCTCGCCGGGGTTGGCCGGTTTCGTCTGGATGCTGCTGCCGGGATCTTGATGCTGGACGACGCTGCCAGAACGGCAACCGGCCTGCCGCCTGAAATCGCCTTGAATGAACTTGAAACCCTTCTGGATGAACCAAGCAACAAGGCCCTACTTTCACTGACTGGAACCGCAACGAACCCAACCCGCCAAGCGCAGATAATGGTTCCGCGCGGAGACTGCGGCGGTCGCTGCGACATCCGGTTTGTGGGCTGGGACATGGAATTACCCAACGGCTCAGGCGGGCAGATCATCGACGGGTATGTGACGCGGGTTCCATGCGAGGATGCCGCCCATGGGGATGGAAACTGGAAAAGCGGCGCGCTGTCCTGGCACGAAGAAAACGCAGCATTGACCCTGGAAATGTCAGCACGGCTGGAAACTACGGTGGGCGACCTGACCGAATCCTTGGAGACAATGGCAGACATTCCACACGGCGTTGACAGCATGCTCAAGGATAGCCGCTGGAAGTTGATAAACGGGTTTAACAATCTGCGCTTGATGCTTGCGCCGAAAATCACCACATCGGGCCACAAAGTCCCGGTCCGGCCGTCTGAGTTTCTCAAGCAGGTCCGGGAAACCCAGGCCGCCACTCTGCTGGACTCGGATTTTGACGTAACGGTCCTGCCAATTTCCGGTTCGGATCAGGCGGAATTGCTGGACGAATTGCGCCTGTCCCATGTGCTTGGGGAACTGATGCGTAACTCTGCGCGGCATTCCGGCGGGTCGGGTGTATGGCTGAGCCATGCAAAGGAAACAGATTGGCAAAATCAAAGCTGGTCTATATGGATCGTAGAGGATGACGGGCGCGGTTTGCATACGGACCATTTCAACGCCTCGGATTCAACACCGGGCTCTGACACATCTTCAGGATTGGGCATCCGTGCTTGCCGCGCGGCCATTGAAACCTTGGGCGGAACACTGCGTTGTCTTCCCGGTATTCGTGGTGGTGCCCGTGTGGAAATACGCCTCCCATTTGAGCCTGCGCCCTCAGATTCCGTCAGCGAAAATGCACAAGCGCGCATGGCATCGGTTCATTGGGCTGTGGTCACCACATCACCGGAAGAAAAATCCAGATTGGATTCATTGTTGACCCCGATCTCGGGAAACGTGTCACTCTATGACAAGCCCTTGTCAAGAATTGCCATCCCCGAAGCCGATCAGCCCGATTTGATCCTGTACGATCTGGATACGCTTGCAACTGAAACACTGTGGGACGACATGACCGCCGCGAGAAGAATTTGGCCAGAGATCGGCATGATAGGCATGACGGCGCAAGATCAGACGTCGTTGCCGAAATACCCTGTGGATTTCATTCTGCCGCGACCGGTTCAAGAACATCACTTGCACTGCGTTCTCAATAAGCTCGCCGTTGATCGGGCCGCATAACCCCTTGCGGACGTCGAAGCATGGCGAACATGACATCCTGACCGAATACGGTCCTAAAGAAGGTACATAAAATGAACCGTAGATCCTTTGTCCTTTCATGCACTCTCAGCATGTTGGCCGTCGCGGCGGCCCCAACGGCCAATGCGTCCGAGACGCTTTTGACAATCCAGTCCGGCGATGGCCTGATCGAGATGACCGATGCCGCGCTGCTGGACTTGCCGCAAGTCAGTTTCAGCACCTCCAGCATCTGGACCGAAGGCGTGAACACCTATTCAGGCCCAACGCTCAAGAGCGTCCTTTCCGAAGCCGGAATAAACGGTGGGTCGATCGAATTGACGGCGGTCAACGACTATAGTGTAGTCATCGAGTATGACACACTTGAGGATGAAGCCCCGATCGTCGCCAACCGGATCAACGGTGAGGCATTTTCGCGCCGGGAAAAGGGGCCTCTTTGGCTTGTATATCCCTTTGACAGCGCGGATCGCTACAAGACCGAACAAATCTATTCGAACAGCATCTGGCAACTTGTTCGCATCGCAGTCAAATAGCCGTGGTTCAAAAACTTAACGAACCTATCGAAGAACTGGGCCGGGTCACAAACCCGGTCCGCAGCATTTATGTGCAAGTGCTGCTTTTTGTGCTGCTTGTCGCCTGTGTGGGTCTTCTTATCACGGCGATGACCTTTCGGGACAAACTGGCTTCGGTGCGAACTGCAGGTCAGGACAATCTGGGCTGGGTCGTGAGCCAGATCGAAATTGACTACCTCGGTGTCAGACTGGCCGCACGCGAAACCCTTCAAGCTGCGGAGAGTTCCGAGCAAAGCCTGACGAAAAGCAGATTGGAAGAGCTGTTCCTGAAATTCGACATCTATTACAGCCGCGTTGATGTCTTCCGGCGCGCAATCTCGCTGGTCGGGGAAACGTCGGATATCCTGTCACAATACGCTGAGGTCCGTCAGGATCGTGACGAATTGGCCGAGATGATCGACGCCATGCAGGATCCGGACGTGCAGGCGTTGAAGGAATTCGAGGTTGCCCTTATCGAAAAGGCTCCGGAAGTGCGCGCCATAGCAGTGGACACACTGCATCTTTATCAAGCCGCCACACTAAAAGCGCGGGAAGAGGAAACATCCCTGTTTTACAGGTTCTTCTTTCAATCGCTTGTTCTGTCGCTTCTAATTGCCATCGGCACCTATCTAGTCGTGCGCATCTGGCGGGAACTGGAAACAAAGACGCGCCAGACCAGCAACGTCGCGGCCACCCTGTCCAAGGCTTTCGCGTCCACTCACAATTCGGTCATCGTCACTGACCATCAGGGGATCGTGCGATATTGCAACAAACGCACCGAGGATATTTTTGGCTGGTCAACGGATGAAATGATCGGCCAGCCGATAAGCGCATTGATCGTTCCCAAACACCTGCGCGATCAACACGACCGCGGCATGGCCCGGATGGCCGAAACCGGGGACTACACTCTGGTGGGAAGGGGTTTGGTCAAGATCGAAGCCCTGCACAAAGACGGACATACCATTCAGGTCGAACTGTCTCTTGAGTCGGACAAGGATCTGGACGGGACACCGATTGTTCTTGGCTTCATCCGCGATATCTCGGCACAGATCGCCGCAGAAGAGCAACTGCGCGACGCGCTTGCCAATGCAAGAGCACTGGCCCATGAGGCGGAAATTCACGCCGCCGCCAAAGGCACGTTCCTTGCCACCATGAGCCATGAGATGCGCACCCCACTGCACGGCGTTATCGCATCCCTTGAGCTGATCGACGAACACGTTATCACCGGCGACAACCTTCGGTTTCTCAAGACCGCGCGGGATTGTGGTGCGCGGGCATTGGCGCAGGTCAATGACATCCTTGAGTTCACCCGCCTTGGGGAAAGCCGCGAAACCCCCGAGCGGTTTTCCCCCGATGACGCCGTTGCAGGCATCATCGACGAACTGCGTCCATTGGCACGCCGCCGCAACAATGAACTTGTCTTCGAGCTTGACGGATTCCGCAACATCTCGGCTGTGCTCGGCTATCCTTTTGCGTTTTCCCGCGCCGTCTACAATCTGGCCGGGAACGCGGTGAAGTTTACAAAAGACGGCACAGTAACCGTCAAGCTCAACCTCCGGCGCACTGAGGGTAATGCCCTATATCTGGACGTATCAATCGCAGATACCGGCATCGGTATCGCGCCCGCGGATCAAAAGCGGATCTTCAACAAATTCGAAACCACTGCCAAGGGCGAAATCAGCGATGTATCCGGCACCGGCCTGGGTCTGCCCATCGCGGCGCTGGCAATCGAACAGATGGGCGGCAAAATTCAACTCGACAGCACAGTAGGTTTCGGAAGCCGGTTCTACTTTACCATTCCGCTGGAAGAAGACACCTCTGTCCCAGTCCACATCACAGAGCAAGTTGCGGTCAATCCGACCAACAATCCGGCACTGAATGTGCTCGTGGTTGATGACAACGAAGTCAACGTGACCCTGCTGACCGAAATGGTCAAACGCCTTGGTCACACCGCAACACCTGCAATGAATGGCCAAGAAGCCGTCGAACTGGCGCTTGGAATACGGTTTGACGTCATTCTTATGGATTTCTCAATGCCCGTGATGGATGGCCCCGAAGCCGCCGAACATATCCGCACCGGCAATGGTGCTTCGCGCGATGCAGTAATCATTGGCGTCACCGCCCTGATTGCCGCCAAGGATCCGTCAGAGGCCGAACGGGTTCGGCACATGGAAGCCGTTCTGATCAAACCACTGGGCAAGGCGCAATTGGAAGAGGCATTACGTATTCACGTGGCAGCGCGCCGTGAACATCTCGAACATGACTGGCTCGGCGACGCCGAATTTGATGAAGATGATGACGATGCGCTGGATGGCAGCGAGATTTTCGACGATGTCATTCTGGGCATGGGGGAAGAAACCGGTTTCCGCCTGATCAAGGCAACATTGGACGATGCCAGGCTTGCCCTGCAAGCGATGCAAGAAACGGATGGCGATCTTGAAGACCGCGCACGCCGTATCCACCTGGCTGTCGGCTCCACCGGGATGACTGGCATGACCGTTCTGAGCCAAACGCTCTCGGCTGCCGAAGTGCTTGCCCTCGATGGGGATGACCCGTCGCAGACCCACCTGCCTGAGGCTGCCAGCCAAGAGCTTGACCGGCTAAATGGCATTTACAAAGAAATGACCCGCGACTTTGAAGTCGCGGGCTGAATTTACTGCTCGTTAGGTTTATTCGGGCGTTCAGTGCTTGCGAAAGATCGCGGCGGCGGTGACTTCGTCGTCACTCATTCCCAAGCTGCACATGGATTTGTTCGCGGGTTCCGTCCGGGCAATTTCAATTGCCTGTTCGATCATCCGTTCGCTGACCATCCACGAGACATCCTCGCGCATTTCTTCGACCGACTTGCTGATCCGGTCCAGATCGGTGCTGTCCGTCAGGTTCAGACGCGCGCTCAGATCATCAACGATCAATTCCGCCGCGCGTTCACTACCCGCAGCATTCTGCGCCAGCTGCTTGTTCAGGCGACGCACCTGAAACCAGATGCTCCCCAACAATCCAAAGCCAACCGCCGATGCCACCGACGAGAAAACGACCACTTCCATATTTTTTCCTTCTCAGAGCGTGTCGCGAAAATGAGAGTTTCAGTCCTGAGTTTCCCGGACACGCGTATAGAAAACGCCACCGCAAACCGCGTGACGTTCATTCAACGCGGCGACCTTAGCGGTTCGCGAATGACGCAAAATCCTGGAACATCGCCTCGGCGATCCGGCTGGCGTCAACGGGATACCGTCCTTCGGACACAGCTTCGCGAATGCGTGAGACACGTTCGATGTCAAAGGGGGGACCTTTCTCAACCAGATCATTTATCTGGGTGCTGCCGATCTGGCCGCTCAGAACAACCTGATCCACAGCGCTGACGGGGGCATTGTTCGACCGTCCGGCCTGTGTCGCCCCTGCAGTGCTTGGGTTCGCTGCATCGGTTGCTGTTGGTTGAAGCCGCACGCGTGCAGCCATCGAGTTGTTTATTGAATCAACCATAGATCTCTCCGGTGAGGTTTTCCCTCATAAAACACGTCTTGACCATTTAAACGGCCCCGTTTCATTGAATGTTAGGCCCCGCAACAACAAAATTCCGGCCCTTCACGGTTGCGCTGATGGCGCGTCCGGACCGCGCGTTTTCCACTCGCACGCGTTGCCCCAACTGCCCGTTTTCAAGCGCAACGCCGCCTGTCTGGATCGACGCGGCACCCACGCGGGCCTCTATCACCAGACGGTCGCCCTTGGTCACGAACCAGTCATGTTCCAGGTGCCGCGCCTGAATGACCCGCCCTTCGCCAAGGTTGGCCTTCAAGGTTCGGCCCAGAATGCGCGTGGCCTCTTCGATCACGCCATCGGGCATCCGGTCCACCTGTCGCACAGGCATTGCCCGCAGGTGATGCGCCGCAATGACGGTGCCACGTGGAAGGCTGGCGTCCAAAACCCAGACCGTATCGCCAATGGGTTTGCTACGCACCTGTGCGGCACGCGGCGCACGGGCGCCATCCTTGATACGCACAACACGGCTCCATTCACGTCCTTCAGGGCAACTGACGCGCGCGGTCGACCAATCGCGCCCTCCGCGGGCAACAACCGGAGGCACGGAACAAGCGGGAAAGCCCCTGTTCGGCGATACCAATGCCCGGCCCGATTGGCCCGCCTCTTCGAGAGCGTCATTGATCAGGACAGCAATCTGACGGCCATCCAAAGGTTCAGCCGCTTGCGCGGCACCGGTCAACACGGGCAACGTCAAGCCCAACGCTGTTATGAACCCGCGCAGGATCACAGACCTGCATCCAGAAAATACACCCGCTTTCCGGCCACGCTATCGGGTCGGCGGTTCGGATCAATGGGTTTGAGAACCGCCTGGCCGCGTGACAGCGATTTCAGTTCAAGCAAGCCGAACCCGCTATCGGGATCATCAATGATGGCAAGCGACGCACGGGTCAGCCCATGCCGCCGCCCGATGGGCACGCTGAGCTGGTCGCCGCGCATTTCCACACGGGCGCTTGGGGCCTCGCACGTCAACAGATCAAGATAATCCTCCACCTGCGCGGCCAGACCCGTAGCAAGCTGGCGTTCCGCCTTGGCGCGCCCGATGCCAGACAAAACATCAAGCACCCCGCCCTTGGGTGTGCGCGTGGAGATAGAAAAATCCCGCCGCGCCACGATGCCGTCGGGACCGGTAAAGGCGAGTTCTACAGTGATAGTCACCGTGTTTGACCCGTCCATCGTGACCAAGCCTTTGCTTTGCAACCGGTGATCGCCCGGGGCCGAAACGCTGGTGCCCTGTGTCAACGCCGCATAGTTCATCGCTGCATTTCGCGGCTGTGTCGCGTCGACAAAGCGACTCAGATCAAAGCCGGGGTGATCGGCAATCTGGCGCACCACGTCATTCAGCGCGCTGCGCCCAATCTGTTCGGCCCACGCCGGTGCCATACGCCCCGCGCGAAACGTCGGAGGTTCCGCGCTGAGCACGATCTGACGGCGGACCGCACATCCACCAATCGGTGTCGATCCGACGTCGGCCAAGACCGACACGAACCAGATTCCGTTTTGAAACTTCTCTTCAATCACCTGATGCGACAGAACCCGGCCAGTGGGCCGCAGGATACTCAAATCAGAGGTAATGCGCCCATTGACCATGGCCGTGTGGCCGCGCAACAGCGCGCCACCGGATAAAACCGCGTTCGCCAGCGCATCGACGATGGCCCGCCTGCGCGCGCTGTCGCGATCCGCTTCGGATGACTGATAGGCCCGCCCGAGTGCCGTGACACGTTGCACTGCATCCTGCCCCGCGAGCGCGGGAAATGCCGTGGCGGCGATCAGGCACAAAACAGCGGTAAATCGGGCAAGGCGCATGTCTTTAGATCCCCAGCCGCGCAGCGCGCATCAGATATCGCACCGTGTCAGGCGTCAGCTCCATCACCACCTCATAGGTGCTGTTGTCCTTGGGGGTGATCCGAACCGTGCGCGCACCACGAATTTCGCCATCCACAATGCCGCGCAGGCTGTCGTTACGCACGGTTTGATCCCTGATCGTGGTTTCGGCGGTGAGCTTGATGCCATGCACCTGTTCGGTCAAATCGCGCAGGGCCTCCATCCGGGCGGCGCGGATCGCCATCAGGCGTCTTTCGTTCAAGCTCTTGCCCGGTTGGGTCCCGATCTGGGAAAATCCGATGCCCTGAAACGCCGTGGGCGCCTTCACTGGCGCGGCCATGGGAACCGGGATGGAGGCCAGATCATCCTTGATCTGGGCCATACCGGCGGTGTGGTCATCTGCATTCGCGGGCACGGCGCGCATGGCCGGGATTGCATTCATGCAGCCCCCAAGCAGAACCACTGCGCAGGCGAGCCCCAGAAGCGGCGCGGATTTTTGCGGGATCATATTAACCTCTTTCAACGGATCGGCGTTCGCCATCCCCTTGCAAAGCCCGTGCCAGTCCGCCGCACACACCAACCACACAGAGACAGAATGCGGGCGAACCAAAGAGCACAGGATCCGGGCCGCAGATGGCATGACAATTGCAGTTCTGTCTGTGCGTGACGATGCGCACACCTTTGCAATGCAAGCCTGACAGGGAAATTCATGGCCGAACTGACCAGTGCACGTTTCAGTGGGAATATCGCCGGTGCGACCCTTCCCATTGGTATTCTTGCGGTTGTCGCAATGATGGTGCTGCCACTTCCCTTGGCGTTGCTGGACTTGTTCTTTGTCTTCAACATCCTGCTGGCGCTGCTGGTGCTCATGGTGTCCCTGCACAGCTATCGCCCGTTGGACTTCTCCAGCTTTCCCAGCGTGTTGCTGATTGCCACCGTTCTGAGGCTCGCCTTGAACGTCGCATCGACGCGGATCGTTCTGACCGATGGCCATAATGGCCCCGGCGCCGCGGGCAAGGTGATCGAAGCCTTTGGCAACTTTGTCATCGCAGGCAACTTTGCCGTGGGTCTAGTGGTGTTCATCATTCTGATGATCATCAATCTTGTCGTCATCACCAAGGGTGCCGGACGGGTGTCCGAGGTTTCGGCGCGCTTTACCCTTGATGCGCTGCCCGGCAAACAGATGGCCATCGACGCCGACATGAACGCAGGCATAATGACCCCTGAACAAGCCCGCGCGCGGCGTGCCGAAGTCGCCGAAGAGGCGGATTTCTACGGCGCAATGGACGGGGCGTCCAAGTTCGTCAAGGGTGACGCGGTAGCTGGCATCCTGATCCTTGTGGCCAACATCCTTGGCGGCATCATCATCGGCACGGCACAGCACGGGCTTGGCCTTGGCGAAGCGGCGCAAACCTATGTCCTGCTGTCCATTGGCGACGGTCTTGTTGCGCAGATCCCGTCGCTGCTGCTGTCGATTGCCACAGCCGTGATCGTGACCCGGGTGGCCTCAACCCATGATATGGCCGGGCATATCGGGACCCAGATCACCCTGACACGCGCCTGGATACCGGTGGCGATCGTGATGGGTATTCTGGGGCTTATCCCCGGTATGCCAAACCTCCTGTTTCTGATCGCAGCACTTGGGGCGGGCGGAATTGCGTATTGGGCACAGCGTCGCGACAAGCGAGAAGCCGGAACAGCAGACAGCCCGGAAAAACTGACCGGACAAGGCAACACGCGCGCGGCGCTGCCATCGCCTTCGCAGGGTGCGGGCGCACAATCGGGTCAGAAAAAGCCAGACGACGGCGTGATCACCGCCCAAGACGTGACGGACTACGCCCCGATTACGCTGCAGATCGGGTTTGGGTTGATCCCACTCATTGATGAAACCGAAGGCGGATCGCTGGTTTCCCGCATCACCGGCATTCGCAGGGATGTGTCCAAGGCGATGGGCTTTGTCATCCCCGGTGTGCGCATCCGTGACGACATGACATTGCCCGCCAACAGCTATCGCATCCGCATCCGACAAGCGGTCGCTGCCGAGGACACGGTTTATCCCGATCGCAAGCTTGCCCTTCCGGGCAACCGCACCACCCGCAAATTGCGCGGTATCGAGGCCAAAGATCCCTCCTTTGGAATGGATGCAATCTGGATTCTTCCCCATCAGGAGGCCGAAGCCCAAGCTGACGACTATGTCGTGGTCGAACCCGACAGCGTGGTCGCCACACATCTCAGTCAGGTGCTTTACGCCCATGCCTCGGAACTCTTGGGCGCGGATGACGTTCAAGGGCTGCTTGACAACCTTGAGCGCAGCGCACCGACTTTGGTCGAAAGCGTCGTGCCCAAACTGGTGCCGCTGCACACGCTTACCGGTGTGCTGCGCGCGTTGCTTTCGGATCGAATGCCGGTCGCCGACCTGCCCCGGATCCTCGAAGAGCTTGCCGCGCAATCCGGTCGCTTCGGCACCGATGTCACCAAGATGGCAGAAGCATTGCGGCCCATGCTTGCACCGCAACTGCTGCAACAGATCGCCCCCCTGAAAGAGGCCCTGCCGCTCGTTGTGTTGTCGCCTGAACTTGAGGAAATGCTAATGCGCGCGAACCGTGAAGACTCCGGCCTGATCGTCGAACAGGGGCTGGCCGAGAAAATCGTGGGCGGGATCAACAATTCAATGGAAGCATTGGCTGGTCAGGGACGGCAAGGGCTTGTCGTTGTGTCGGGTGGATTGCGCCGGGCCTTTGCAACATTTCTGCGCAGCCATGGCAGCGAAGCCATCGTGCTGGGTGTCAACGAACTGCCTGAAAACCGCCGTATCGAAATCGTCGGAACCCTTGGCAACAACACGGGAGCGGCGTGACAATGGACACCGTTACTCTTCACGCAAATGACAGCGCCAGTGCGCTGGACCTCGTTCATCAAAAGTTTGGTGACGACGCGCTCATCCTTTCGATGCAAACCGGCGATGACGGGACCGTAACGATCGTGGCCAGCGCCGATGACGTGTCCACCCCAACAAACCAGGTCGCCCCAACCCGGCGGCCAATCGACATTGTTGTCGGCGATGACATGTCTGAAACGCAATCGGTGCCCACTGCGCAAATCCCGCCCGCCAAAAAGCGCAAAGCGCCGAGATTGCCGTCCTTTCTGCGGCGCGACACGGCCACCAATGCAGCCCTCGAACCCACCGCCGAAACACATGCCGAACAGACCACGACCAGTTTTGCCGAAACGTTGAAACTGGCCGAGGACAAGGCGGCCGCAGGTGCTCAGGTGGCGACCGCCCCTGAGTTGACTGCGCGACGCGTGGTCATTGTCGGTCCTTCGGGGGCTGGAAAATCGCTCGCTGCGCTCCAGCTTGCCGCGCTCAGGCTCAAACGTGACCCGGACACACGGCCACGGCTGATTTATTGCGGCAACGGATCACACAGCGATGCGGGATTCCTTTTCCAGAAAGGGCATCTGCTGGGTCTGAAAATCGAGATCAGACAACCCGAAATGATCAACGATCCGCAGCCTGGCGAATTCCAAGTGATCGTCGTGACCGGGCGCGGCGGCCCCGGACCCGATCGCATGCGCCCGCTGATCCAGACCGCTGATGCCCATGCCATCATAGTTTTGCCAGCCGGGTTGAGAAAAGACAGAATTATTGGCCTTAGCGGCCAATGGGGCACGGATGTTGCAACCGTCATCCTGAGCGCTGACCCGGAGTTCCCGGCAACGCAGGCCGACAGCGATGAAATCACAGCCGCAGGCCTCGTCCATATCTGGAACAGCGACAGTGCTCGCATTGTCAACGGGTTGACGCCTGCGCGCCGGCCAGAACCAACCGTGCCGGTATCAAACCCGGCCGAGCCAAACATCGTGTTTCGCCATTCCGCACGCCGGACCAGTGAAACCGCCGAAGGGGAACGCTCCACATGATCGCGCCGACAAGTTACAGCGAACAAAAGACCGACCCCGCAAAGCTGGTTGAGGAAAACATGGCTTTGGTTCAACGCCTTGCCTGGCACTTTCAGGGGCGTGTCGGGCGCTTTATAGAAATCGACGACCTGCTTCAGGCCGGATACATGGGGCTGGTGGAAGCGAGCCAACGGTATTCCGTGCGCGAAGGCGTTGCATTTGCCGCCTACGCCGCGATCCGAATTCGCGGGGCCATCATTGATCTTTTGCGACGCAATTCAAACCTGTGCCGCAACACGATAACCATGCGTCAGACAATCGAACGCACGCGCCGTGACCTGACCCAAAAACTAGGGGAAGGCCCGACACCCGAACAGATTGCCGAAGCGACAAACATGACCGTGCAAGAGCTTCTGGATTGGGAAAACAAGTTTCAGGTCAATCAGCTGCAATCGCTCGATGAGGTCTATACCGACCATTCCCTGATATTCGGCACCACCGAAGGCAGCGCCGAAGACAAGCTGGAGATGACACAGCTCAAGGGCGTATTGCGTGGATGCCTTGAAAAATTGCCCGAACGCGAAGCCATGGTCTTGCAGTTCTACTACGTGGAGGAACTGAACGTTTACGAGATTGGTGCAATCCTGAACGTCACGACAGGGCGCGTATCCCAAATCAAGAAGGCCGCAGTGATGCGGTTGCGCGACATGATCACCGCCAAGCTGGGTGATGACTAATATTCCGGTGCCTTTGCGCCGTTAAGGAAAGTGAAGACATTCACCGCTATTCGCGGACCTCTGGATACCTTTGTCAGCCAAACAAACGCGGTTTGCGAGCCCGACTACAGGCGTCGCGAACCGTTCAAGACATACCCCCAGCCGATCTGGACGCGGACCGTTATGCCCAAAGTAGACGAGAGACTTCCAATCAGCCTAGCCAGCGGCACATCAATCATCACTCGTGCTGGCGCTGTGCCCGTTGAACGTCTGGCACCAGGCGATCCGGTTTTGACAATGGACAGAGGGTTTCAGCCTTTGCGCTGGATCGGGCGACAAGTGGTTACCGCGATGGACCAACACGCACCGATCACCATCGACGCCGGAGCCGTCCGAAACGAACGCGACCTCGTGGCGTCACCCGATACTCGGTTATTGATCGGGCGACGTCAGTGCCTTGAGCTGTTCGGCACACCATCCGAGACTCTGGTCCCCGTGCGCTGCCTTGTCGGGTTGCCCGGGTTCGCGCGCACGCCTATGCCCACCATTGCCTATTTTCACATGATTTTTGACACCCATGAAATCATCTATGCCGAAGGCATCCCGTGCGAGAGCCTGAACCCCTGTTCGGACGTTCTCATGGCAATGTCTGTAGAAATGCGCGAACAGGCCAAACAGGTGTTTCCCGAACTGGCACTGCAAAGGATCGGCAATGTGGGCGGCTCCGCCCGCCCCACCCTTGAGGCACGGCTAAGGGCAGGTGCCGTGCGCCAGCGGCGCAGCCTGCACTAGGCTCAGGACCCATTGATTTCGGAGCAGCGGCGTGATTCACGGTTCGAAAAACGAGCTGTGAACATGTCTGATCTTTTCTGGCTGAGCGATGCGCAGATGGCGCGTCTTGAGCCTTTCTTCCC
>JAUIAS010000083.1 GCA_030425395.1 Alphaproteobacteria bacterium | reverse complement strand
AAGCTGTTCGTGCACGCATCGCCGATTTCAAAGCCGTATTCGCCATCCCCGCCTTCGCCACCTATCAGGCGGGCAACCTGATCATGACCACCGGCTTCTGGATGCAACGCATCGCGGTAGGCTGGGTCACTTGGGAACTGACCGGGTCCGAGGCATGGCTCGGCACCGTGGCTTTTGCCGAACTCTTTCCGTCGCTGTTGACGGCGTTGTGGGGCGGTTCGCTGGCCGACCGGCACGCAGCCCCCAAGATCATGTATTGGGGACAGATCGCCAGCGCGGCCGTATCGGTTGCTCTGGCGCTGCTCTATTTCACCGGCAGCCTGACACCCTGGGCGATGGCAGGCATGATGGCGGTGCTTGGCGCGGTGTCCGGTGTGCTTCTGCCCGCGCGGCTGTCGATGGCGCGGCATCTGGCACCCCCGAAACTGCTGTCTTCGGCGCTGGCGGTCAATTCGACCGGCTTCAACCTGTCGCGGTTCCTTGGCCCGGCGCTTGCCGCGGGCCTGTTGGTGGTCGGTTCTGCTGGTCTGGTCTTCTCGGTGTCGGCTGCGGGTTTCCTTGCGCTGTCCGTTGCGCTTTACCGCATCCGCAACGTTCCGGCACAGACGAACCGGGTTGTCTCTGCCCAGCCTGTGAACATGGCGGGCGTGATGCGCGATCTCATGCACACACCGCTCATTCTCGGGGTCCTGATGCTGCAACTTGCTCAGGGATTGCTGATCCGACCGGCCAGCGAATTGTTCCCAGCCTATGCTGAAGTGGCCTTTGGCCGGGGCGAGGTCGGGCTGGGCCTTTTGAATGCCGCGCTTGGGGTCGGCGCGATCCTCGGGGCGCTTACAATGTCCAAAGCGCAGGACGGGCGCGGAGCCTTGGTGCAGATCCTGACCACATCCGCTGTCTTCGCCCTGTCCCTTCTGGTCTTTGCGGTTACAGAGATCTTCTGGTTGGCGCTGGCCATTCTGCTGCTGCACGGCGCAACCATGTCATCGTCGAACATCGCCGCATTGGCCTATGTTCAACTTGAAGCGCCACAGGATCGGCTTGGTCGCATCCTGAGCCTCTACACGATCATTTTCCGGGTCGGCCCGGCCCTTGGCGCGTTTCTCTTCGGGGTGACTGCCGAGGCGACCAGCCTGATGACGACCGGGGTCAGTTTTGCCCTTGCAGGATTGTTTGCGACCGGAGGGCTTGCTCTGTTCATTCTGAAACCGAGGAACCAGCTTCATGACCGACCATGAGCGCGCGTTTGACTACCTGACTGGTGCATTGACGGGTGGCGCGGCGCCCAGTGCGGTGGGCCTCAAGTTCACACCGGATGGACAGCCGCTGACCTGTCGCGGCAACACGACGATCTGTCACGTCGATCCACGATCAAAACCTTTCGCCGCACTGGTGGACGCACAGTATCGCCTCAAGGCAGGGCCATTAGCGGACGGGTTCACCTTTTTGCCGCCCGAGAGTTTTCACATGACGATCTTCGAATGCGTCATCGACTATGCCCGCACATCTGATCGCTGGCCGGGGCATCTGCCCAACGAGGCTTCGGTGGATACTGTGACCATGGATTTCGCAGATCGGCTTCAGGATATCGGCCTGACCCGCACCGTCATTGCCCGCCCCACCGGAGTTTTTGGCGGCTTCAGCGTGCGGATGTCCGGTGCCGACAAAAGCGAAGAGGCATTGCTCAGATTGACCCGTGATCAATTGCAGGCCGCAACCAACCTCGTGCGCCCCGACCACGATGCTTACGAGTTCCACATCACGCTGGCCTACAACCTGCGCTGGTTCTCACCGGAAGAAGCCCGATCCATCATCGCACTTTCGGACAGGGTTGGCGCAGAACTTATCGAGAGGGTGCCAAGGATCGTGCTTGGCCCCGTGGAATTCTGTACGTTCGAGACAATGCATCATTTCGAACGTCACCACTGGATCGACTAATCCAAGGCCACCCCATGGGAGCGCGCCTATCCTTACGCATCGCATGTGGTTTCGATTAGCGAAGCCGTTGGCGCGCACCGCAGTTGGGGAACAGGGCCCGACAGACCCAATCAAAGCCACGTCCGCTCCAAGTTTCCGGTACCAAGAGCCGACAAGACCAGCAAGGTGTCTGATTCAACCAACGCTTGATGAACACCTGGAATTCCACATAATCGAATTCAATGTTGCTGAGGCTCAGATCAAGGCAGGATGTCTTTTGCGCAAAGACCTTCCCCAAGAACAGCGCCCTGCAGCCGGACGAAAAATGACTTCATATCAGGCAACGCCCCTTGAGCAAAAAACTCATAAATGACCCCGACAATCTGATCTCTGAATTGATCGCAGGGATGCTCTCGGCACATCCGAAACATTTGACCACTCAAGGCGTAACCGGGCGTGCGATTGTAGCGCGCAATGGTCCGCGCGAGGGCAAGGTCGGTATCGTGATCGGCGGGGGCTCCGGGCATGAACCGGCATTCGCGGGCTATGTCGGTCAGGGCCTGGCGGACGCGGCACCGCTGGGAAACATCTTTGCCTCCCCTTCTCCGGCCCAGATCGTGGATGCGGGTCTGGCGGCT
>JAUIAS010000008.1 GCA_030425395.1 Alphaproteobacteria bacterium | reverse complement strand
CGGATCAACGGCTCAGAAAGAGCCTCCGAAAGCGCCGCAACCTTCTCTCGACAAAGCGCCGACACGTTCGGGTGCAAAAGCACAGGCGACGGGGCAGGGGCGGACAGTATTTTTCGTCAAATTTGGAGAGATCCCACGCTGGCACCGCCGCAGACATAGAGCGTTTGCCCCGTGACAAAGCTGTTTTCCGGATCACAAAAGAAAAGAAACGCGCGGGTCACATCGTCTACCCGGCCAATCCGACCCACGGGGATGCGTGCAGCGAGAGCTTCTTGCTGTGCGCTGTCTTTTTCGACGATTCCCCAGAAATTATCCGTCAGGATCGGACCGGGCGCGACGACGTTCACGGTAATCCCATGCGGTGCAAGTTCAAGCGCCCAGGTGCGCGCCATTCCGATCATCCCGGCCTTGGTCGCGCCATAAGCTGTGCGCGTCGGGGCGCCCAACGCAGCGCGCGATCCGTTGAACATGATGCGCCCAAAGTTTTGGGCCTTCATGGCCGGCAGGAATGCTTTCAACAGGGTCAGTGCCGATCCCAGATGCAACTGTGCCAGCCCGGTTATGTCTGACGGGGAGGCGTCCTCGATCAGATTGGGCCAGATCAGGCCGGCGTTATGGATCAGGTGCGTCACATCATGTGATGTCGCAACAAGGCGCGCTGCGGCATCGACGGCTTCGGGATCAAGCAAATCCACCGTGACAGATGACAGGCGGGGATGCTCAAACTCGGGCGCATGGCGGGACAGCGATACAACCGCGTATCCCCGGTCCAGAAGCGCACGTGCTGTGTCGGCACCGATGCCCTTGTTTCCGCCGGTGATCACTGCGGTATAGGTCATGTGTTCTCTACCAATGCCAACACCCTTAGCGGGCTTCCTGTTCCGTTCTTGATCTTGAGGGGTGCCGCAACCAGAACCGCGCCGGTGGGCGGCAACGCGTCCAAGCCTGTCAGGCATTGCAAGCCATATTTTCCGGCCCCGTGCAAATAGTAATGCGCCGGATAGGGCGGGGTATAGTGGCTGCCCTGCCCGGCATCGGTCCCAACGGTTTCAACGCCAAATCCCCGAATATTGCGTTGATCAATCAGAAACCGGATCGCCTCTGGCGTGGGTCCCGGAGAATGGGGGCCGTCGTCTTTCATGTTGAGATAGGGCGCGCCGGTTCGTTTCGACCAATCTGTGCGCATCAGGACCCAGGATCCCGCAGGGATCTTGCCATGGGCTTTCTCCCATTCTTCGATCACCGGGACGGTCAGTTCAAAGTCTTCATTCTGCGCGGCTCCGTCCGAACAATCGATAACGCAAGCCGGACCAATGAAATCGGCAACGTCGATTTCGTCCACCGCTCCGCGCGGCACGTCGCGTCCGGAAATCCAGTGCGATGGCGCATCGAAATGGGTGCCTGTATGCTCTGACATTGAAATGTTGTGCCACTTCCACGCCGGGCCGCGATGGTCATAAGCGCTGATTTCCTCCATTCGAAACCGGGCACATTGGCCGAACTCGGGCGGCAGGATAATCACCGGGAAATCGGGGTCGAGCGTGTGCGTCAAGTCCACGACCCGGATCGTTCCGGATGCGATGCGAGCGGCAAAGTCGGCCAAGGTGCTCATGCGCCTTCTCCTCCCATCGTCATTTCGCGTTCCAGAACCTTTGGGTCACGGCGGAACCTGTCGCGCAGGTCCATTGCGATATCACCACACCAGACATCCTCAAGCCCGCGTTGCAGGCCGTTCACCACTGCGCGCGCAAGTGCGGATGAGGTAACGCGTGGCGGTGGCAGGGGCTGATACCATGAATCATCTTCTGTCGGGCCGAAAAAGACGTTCATCACCCTCAGGCCTGAGGAGCGGAATTCGGCGCGCAGCGACTGGGTCAGCGAATAGGCACCTGCCTGACTGGCGGAAAATGATCCGAACGGTTGCGCGTTGCACAGCGCCCCGGCGCTGAGCAGGTTGACCCATGCGATCGCAGAATTGACGCCATCGGCGGTGCGCGCCGCCATGCCTGGGCCAAAGGCCTGTGCCAGACGCATGAGCCCAAGATAATTTACCTCAAGTTCGTCGCGGGCAAAGCCGGTATCGCCGCGATCCAGAACGCCGCCGGGGCGTAGGAATTGAGCGGTATTTATCAGTATATCGGTCTTGCCGCCGATTTCTCCCGCCAGTTTTTGCACCGAGATCGTATCGGTCACGTCCATGGGAAGGATTTCGACACCTTCGGCCTCAAGCGCGGCCCGCTGCGGGTAAGGCCGCCAACCTTCCGGTTCGCCCGCAAAAATCATCGCCGCACCCGCTTGACGCAGTGCACGGGTCAGGGCCAACGCATGTGGTGACCGGGCATCGGTGATCAGGACACGGCGGTGCTTCGGATCGGCTGAGAGGGCGCGCATAAGCGGGTCGTCTTCCATGTTCGGGGTGTCTTGTGCGGGCAGGGCGATCAGAACCCCCTGTCCGGAATGGTCCAGCCGCGCCTGAATGCGGACGCGGGCATGGCGTGGCACGTCACCGTGCAGATGCGCCAGAACTGTTGGTCCCGCGTCCAGCTGAACCGTACCGGATCGCCACGGCATGCGTTCGCGAAAATAGAGCCGGGGCGAGGCGTGGACCGTTGTTTCGGCGAGAACTGTGCCGCCTTCGGGCATGTCTTCCCAAGGTAGGTCGGTTGACAGGCACGCGCCGCAGGCATCGCGGGGAGGGTATTGAACCACACCGCATTCTCCGCAGCGTTGCAGGGAAAATCTCCCCTCGGCGGCGGCGGCTGTCAGGTGCATCGCAGCGCGCGATCTGACTTCGGGCGGGCGCGTCGGTGACTGGCTGCGCACCTGCGGGTTCTTCTTGGGGGGAGGCGCGATCGGTTGGGTCATGCCAGTGCCCCTGTGCTCAGAACAGCGGCGCTTGAACACAAGCCACGATCAAAATTTATCATGCCGAACCCCGACACCGACGCAGTGCGCGCGTCTCTCACCTGGGTTTCCCCTGCCTGCCCTGTGACTTGGCGAATTGCTTCAACCATACCGATGAACCCACCTGCTGCCCCGGCCTGTCCCGCTGATAGCTGTCCGCCCGAGGTATTGTGTGGAAAATCACCGGCGATGGTCAAATCTCTGGCGCGCAGAAATGCCGCCCCCTCTCCCTTGGCGCAAAACCCGAGGTCTTCGATTTGCATCACCGAAATGACCGGGTAATCGTCATAAGTCTGAACAAGGTCCATGTCGCCCGGCCCCAATCCTGCCTGTTCCCAAAGCACATCCACATCCATGGTCCAGCCTCCGCGCAACTGGATGGGATCGGTGGCATGGGCATTGTGCCGTTCTATTGCAGCAGACAGGCGCGCATAAGGCAGGTTGCGGGCGCGCGCCGCATCCTCGGACATGACCAGAAACGCCTCGGCCCCCGCGCAGGGCATCACGCAATCAAACAATGCAATCGGCTCAGCGATTGGCCGCGCGGCAAGATATTGTTCCATGCTCAGAGGTTTTTTCATTACTGCGTTGGGATTTCTCAGCGCGTTTTCCCTTTGGGCCACGCAAATATGGCCAAAGTCCGCGCGGCTTGCCCCGTAGTCGGTCATGTAACGATCGGTAAGCAGGGCAAAGCTCGCGTTTGGTCCTCCGTAGCCATAAGGATAGCTGGCATCCATGGCAAAGCGCGAAAAGCTCGACAGCAGTTGCCGGAAGCTGTCGATGTGGTTCGTGTCCCCCGCGACGCAGGCGATGATCTCCGCGTCTCCGGCCTGTATCGCGCGCGCCGCGCGCCGCAGCGCGACACCGGCGGAGGCCCCACCCATCGGGATGTGATCCAACCAGCGCGGACACAGACCAAGGTGCTGGGTCAAACCGACCGCCGTGTCGGGAAACAGAGTAAAGGATGACACGGAAAACCCATCAAGATCAGCCGGTCCTATTCCCGCTGCCCGCAACGACCCGCGCAGCGCGGTCGCGATCCAGTGATGCGCCGTGTCGATGGAATACCTTTGATAATTGGTGGAAAACGGTGCCACCAACGCCACCCCGTCGTAGGATGCCGGACGCCCCATCAGGCCACCAACCGTTTCTTGAGATGGGTCAGCACCGTCGTCTCGGGATCGTTTAGCAGCCGGATCGCCATATCTTTGAGAGCCTTTCGCTGAATTTTCTGGGTCGGGGTCAGAGGCAGACCGTCGATGAAGGCGATGTATCCGGGAACCTTGTAATAGGCCATTTTCTCCAGTGCCCACTCCACAATTGCGGTGGCCAGTTCCGGGGACGGATCATCCGCCTTGATGCAGGCAAAAACCTCGTCTCCACGCAGTGGATCGGGCACCGCCGCGACACCGGCAGCCTGTATGGCTGGATGGCGCATCAAAACGCTTTCGACTTCAACTGCGGCGATGTTTTCGCCGGATCGGCGGATCACGTTTTTCTTGCGATCCACAAAATAAAATCTTCCCGACGCGTCCCGACGCATAATGTCGCCGGTATGAAACCAGCCGCCTTCCCATGCTTCGGCCGTGGCGGCGTCGTTCTTGTAATAGTGCGAAAAGAAGCCATAGCGCGGATCGTGGCCTGCATTGCGCACCAGCAATTCTCCGGGTTGGTCTGGCGCAGCGTCCTGCCCATCCTCGGACACGACCCGCGCCTGCACCCACCCGTCAGCACGACCGAGACAGGATTGTCCGATCAGCCGGTCTGAGGTGTGCGCGGCAATCACGGCACCCGCGCCGGTCTCCGTCATGGCCCATGCCTCAATCAGCGGCAGGCCAAAGCGCGTCTCAAACCGTTCTTGCAGCTTTGGGTCGACGCCCGCGCCAAAGCCGAACCGGGCCGAATGCGCCCGGTCCTGTGGCCCTTCGGGCAACGACATAAGAATCGACGGCATCACCCCCAGATAGTGCAGGCAGGTTGCCCGTGCCGCTCTGACATCTGACCACCAACTTTTGGGATGGAAGCGATCAAGTGCGATCAGACACCCGCCGACGCTGACCATTGCCATAAAAGAATAGGCCATCGCGTTCATGTGAAAGATGGGCAAAGGGGTGATCATTCGCTCACCGTCCTTTGTCAGGCTGGCGATGCCGCCCAAGTTGGCATACCACCGCCCCGCCAATAGGAAATATGCGTTCGGCAGAACACAGCCTTTGGGATTGCCCGTCGTTCCGGATGTATAAAGCACGGCGGCCTCCCGTGCTTCGCCAGTGCGATCCTCTGCCACGACGGCGGTGTCGCGCGGGGCCGGTGGGGGATCGGTGGCCCCAATCACCGCAACGGCGACGTCCGCCGTTTTAGCCGCCGCGCGCAGGTCCTGATGCCTTGCGGGCAGGGCGATGATCAAAGCGGGTTCGGCATGGCCGATGAGATACTCCAGTTCGGCTGCTCGGAGATCGGGGTTCACGGGCACGATGGATGCCCCGATGCAGTTCAGGGCCGCAAAAATTTCAAAAAAGACGGGCCGGTTCTCCATCAGCACTGCAACGCGCATGCCTGCTCGGTATCCCGCAGCCCTCAGAGCCTCCGCTCGCGCTTCCGCTCGGGCAAGAAACTCGCCATAGCTGACAGAACCGGGATCAATCCCATAGGCAGATGCGGTACTGGGTAACACGTCCAGAATGGGGCGATCCGGCCAGTGTTGGGCGGCGTGCGCTATGGCCTCATGAACGGTGACCGGGAAAGAAGTTCCGGTCATGGCAAAAGCTGGATGTTGCCGAAGGCTGCATCACAATTGAGAAGCTCGACCTTTTTGCCCGCGATACGCAGCCCGTTGTCAGAGGTCGACAAATCATGCGTGACGGTCAACGCCAACAACTGTTGTTCATCCAGCCGGGTTTCCACGTAGTGCATCTGGGTAACGGTCTGGAAGGTGCCGGTCTCTGGGTCGAACACATCCACAAACGGCCGCTGCAGAACGTGGTGACAGCGCGACTTTGGCTTTTGCGAGAATGTTCGTTCACCATTCAACCGTTCAACGCGCAGACGCAGCATGAAATTGTCTTCGTACAGCAGTGAGGTCGCGCCGACAGGGTCATCCTGTTTGTAATCAAGCGGCATCCAATAGATGGCATCGGGCAGCCATAACTCGAGCCAATCGCTGAACCGACCTTCGTCGAGCATGCGCGCTTCGTTATAGACAAAGTCGATCACGTCGTCGCGGGTGATCCTTCCGTTTGCCTGCCCGGTCATTGGGCGGCGACGCTTGTGGCGTCCCCCATCGTTGCCGTCATGAATTTTGCCCAAGCATTGAATTGGTTGCGCATCTGCCGTTCGGTCGTGCCATTTTCGACGGCCTCGGCTTCAAAATCCTCGGGGCCGGTATAAAGCCTCCTGACATCCACCCATTCCATGCCTTCGGCATGCAGTCCCTCTTGCGCACGTTCATACATCTCAAGATCGTCGTGTCCGACGATGGACGTTGGGGCATTGATCATCCGGTTATACATCGCCGACATCTCGGTCAGTTGACGCGGCGCACCGACCGGGTGGTAAACATAGCTTTCGACCAGTGTCCGGTTGGCCGCCAGCGGGATGAAATTACGCAGTTGCGCCAGCGGTGCCTTGACCATGATATTCGGAAAATAGACCGTGTTGTGTCTGTTTTCGTCAAGGATTGCCTTGGCCCTGTCTTCGCCATACGCATCTCTAAGCGCGTCGAAATATCCGGGGATCGCGTCATAGTTCGAGTGGATCGACATATTGACGCCCGTGTGTCCATGGCCATTGGGCCATGTGCGGATGCCCATGTCCTCAAAAAATTCATAAGGCGACATGAAGGGGGCAATGATCTGCATCGCCGCGGGACGGGGCTGGGGTTCGCCCATCTCCTTGAAAATGCGCACGGCCGTTCCCGCACTGCTTTCGTGGGCGACCATCGGGTGACAGGTGTCGGTCTGGTTCTCCACCAGCATCTTCCAGTTGCATTGATGCATATAGCGAAGCGGAGGACCTGACACCTCAAGCCGCCCCTCTGGCGCGCGGTCGACCATATTGTCCAGCGATGACAAGCTGTCTCCAAAAAAGCTGTCAAAGTCGATGCCGTCCTCCGCGAGCCGGGCAAAGACGAACCCGCGATGGTTATGAACTGCGCCGACGGATTTCATGCCCTTGCCGTTGGGGCTGTCTGCAAGGCCGGTGTTTTCGTAGCCTTTCTTCAGAGGGATAGCGAGAAGGCAGCCATCCGTCTTGAAGCTCCATGCATGATAGGGACAGCGAAAGAACTTGCCGGTGTTGCCCTGCCGGTCAATTGCGATCTTGGTGCCCTTGTGTGGGCAACGATTGTAAAGGACGTGAATGTTTCCGTCGCTGTGGCGCACCATGATGACCGGCTGATCGCCGATTTGGGTGGTGATGTAATCGCCCTTGTTAGGCGTTTGGCTGTCATGGCCAACAAAAACCCAAGTGTTTGAAAACAGGTGCCGCATCTCCAGCCGGTAGATATCCTGACTGATATAGACATCGCGATGCACGCGCTCGGGTTCAATCAGGGCGTTGATCTCTGCCGCATTCATGGGGGTCCCCTTTCAGAGGTCCAGCACAAGACGGTCAGAGGCCGCCCGGCTGACACAGATTTGCATGACAGTGCCGCTGTCGCGTTCGGTTTGACTCAGGACAACGTCGCGGTGATCCGGCGTGCCCGATATGACGGCTGTCTGACAGATGCCGCAATCGCCCCGCGCGCAATCATAAAGCGGGTCCAGCCCGGCGGCCTCCAGCGCTTCGATAATGGTCTGGTCGGCGGCGACAGGGATGATCTGGCCGGTTGATGCCACTTCGATCTCAAAGCCGCGGTCACCACTTTCTGCTTTGCCTGTTGAGAACAGTTCGACATGAATATCCCCGGCTGCGATCCCCGCATTTTCGGCGGCGTCGCGGGCGGCGTCGATCATGCCTTTTGGGCCACATATGTAAACCGCATGATTGGTCAGCCCGCCCATCAACGCGGGCAGGTTCAGCGTTTTGGCATCGTCGAAATGGGGGGTAAATCTATCTCCGAACGTTGTGCGCAGCGGATCGAGGTAGGCCATTACATCCGCGCTGCGTCCGGCATAGTGGAACGCAAATTCCCGGCCTTGAGCTGTCATCTGGGTCGCCATCGAGATCAACGGGGTTATCCCAATGCCCCCTGCGACCAGAGCAACGGGCTTGGTGCCGTCAATCAGTTCAAAATCATTCTTGGGCGCGGTTGCCGAAATCGCGGCTCCTTGATCAAGGCTGTGCATGTGCCGACTGCCACCATCGCCATTCTCTTCTTGCTGAACGGCGATGCGATAGCTGTTTCCCGAGTCCTGAGGCCAATCGACAAGAGAATAGCTGCGCGCCCCTGCTGTGGTCATGACGTCGATGTGCGCACCAGGCGAATAAGACGGCAGCGGTTCGCCGTCCCCGGAAACCAGCAAGAATTCCGAAATCCGCTTGGTCACCACCGTTTTCTGCGCAATGGTCAAGTCGAGCATTGAAACGCCTCCCGTCTCAAAATATGAAAAATCATATAAATCGAGTCAAGAAAAATAAGTGACCCATGTCTGATCTGAACAAAAGCGGCTTTGTGTCGGGCTATCTGCTGTATCTGTTGGCTGCATCAAGCGACCGGGCCAGCGCGCAGTTTCACGCCCATGTCCGGGCGCAGGGTCTGCGGGTTCCAGAGTGGCGGGTTCTGGCGTGTCTGGTGGATGATGACGGGATGATGATCACGCAATTGGCCAAACTGTCATTGATGGAGCAGTCCCGGATGACGCGCATCGTGGATCAGATGGATGCAAGGGGGCTGGTCGCGCGGGCACCCGACAACGCGGACAAGCGCCGCGTTCGGGTTTGCCTGACCGAAAAGGGGCGGGCGCTGGCGGATACCCTTGTTGCCGACGCCCGCGCCCATGAGGCGCGATTGCTGTCCTCTCTGGCGGATACAGATGCTGAACGCATCAAGGTTGTCTTGCAAACCTTGCTGGACACGCTTGAGGAGCGCGGTTCAGATGATCCGCAAAGCATGTGATTTCATATAACTTGACAAGATGGCGGTCCGAGTGCCAGCGTGAGCCCAGACCATAGCGGGCGGAGGTCCGTATATCGGCGAAAGGGAGGAAATAATGAAACATTTTGCAAAGCTGGCAGGCGCGACCGCGCTTGGCCTGTGCCTGAGCGTATCCGCACTGGCTGCGGAGACCAAATTGACCATCGCGAGCTGGGCACCACCCAGCCACCACATGAATTCGACCATGTGGCCGGAGCTGATCTCCCGCATGGAAGCGGCAACCGGCGGCGAAGTGACCGCAGAGATCAAATATGGTCTGGCTCCGCCGCCTGCGATGATGGACATGGTGCTTGACGGCGCGGCGGATATGACTTGGATTTTCAACGGGTATAATCCGGGTCGTTTTGTCGGAACCAAGCTGATTGAATTGCCGGGCTATGAAGGAAATGCCGAACAGGCGTCCGTTGCTTATTGGCGTGTATACGATGCGATGCTCAAGCAGCTTGATGAGCATAAAGGCGTCAAGGTCATTGGCCTGATGACACACGGACCCGGGCAGGTGCATGCGAACCGTCCGGTCAATGCGCTTTCGGATATTGATGGCCTCAAGGTTCGTATCGGCGGCGGTGTTGCCGGAGATATCGGCGCGAAGCTGGGGATGTCGGGCATTCGCGTTCCTGCCCCAAAGGTTTATGAAACTCTGGATTCCGGGGCAGCTGACGCGGTCGCGATGCCTGCCGAAGGCCGCAAGAGCTTTAAGCTGACCGAGGTTGCGCCGCATCTCTATGAGATGCCGGGCGGGTTTTATCGCGGTGCATTCGCCCTGATCATGAGCCAGGAAGCGTTTGATGATCTTCCAGAGGCCGCGCAAAAGGCATTGGAAGAGCAAGTCTTCGGAGAGCCGCTCAGCCGTATGGCTGGTGGGGTCTGGGATCTCGCCGATGCCAGCGGAATGGAAGCGACAGCAGCGGCAGCGGACAACACGGTGACAGTGGCCTCTGCGGAAGATCAGGCCGCGTTCAATGCGATTGCCGCCGAAGTGATCGACTCTGTCAAGGCCGAGGTGAATGCGCTGGGCGTGGATGCCGATGCCGCCATCGCCATGATCAAGGCCGAAATGGCCAAGTAATCCGAAAGGACCGGACCGGCGAATGCAGCGGCCTTCGCCGGTCCATTTTTTGCTCATGACCCGATTTGCCCCTTTCTTTCGCGCGCTGTCGTTGATCCCCATGGGGGTGGCGTCTGCTGTGCTCTTCTTTCTGATGGGAATGACGTTCTTTGACGTTGTTCTGCGCTCCGCGTTCAACAATCCGATCGAAGCCGCGCCAGAACTGACGCGGATGTCTGTCGCGGTGATCGTGTTTACGTCTCTGCCGGTGATTTCCGGCAAGGGCCATCATATCAATGTCGATCTGCTTGACCCCCTTTTCGCCCGCCTGCGCATAGACCGCATCTGGACGGCCCTCATGTCCCTGGCCTGCGGTGCGATGCTGTGGTGGCCTGCCAACCGGGTTGTCGACCTTGCCGAACGCGCACGCAGTTATGGTGACCTGACCGAATTCTTGCAGATCCCAACATTCTATATCTCTTGGCTGATTGCGATCATGACGTTCATCACGATGATCGTCTTGATCCTGCGTGGTCTTGCCTTGCTGTTTGCGCCGCGCCTGCTGGAGGACATCACATGACCGCTTCTTTGGTGGGGTTTGCTGCGGTTCTGGCGCTGGTTCTGCTGCGCATGCCCATTGCGTTTGCGATGGGGTTGGTCGGGATGATCGGCTATATGACCGAGAATTCATTTCGTGGTGCGATTTCCATGGTCGCGCGCCTGATCATTGATGCCAGTCAGGATTATGGCCTGTCCGTGGTTCCCTTGTTCGTGTTGATGGGTCTTTTCGTCAATAAGGGCGGTATCGCGCGCGAACTCTACCAGGTATCAAACGCGTTTCTCGGTCACTTCCGGGGCGGCCTTGCGATGGCAACGATCATGGCCTGCGGCGGGTTCGCCGCGATTTCCGGGTCTTCGTTGGCGACGGCGGCGACCATGGCCAAGGTTGCCATGCCCGAAATGCGCAGGTTCGGCTATTCTGATCGGCTTTCTACTGCGTCAATCGCTGCGGGTGGCACGCTTGGGATTCTCATCCCGCCTTCTGTGATTCTTGTGATTTATGGTCTGTTGACGGAAACAAGCATCGGCCAGCTGTTCATCGCCGGAGTGATTCCGGGTGCACTTGGCATTCTGTTTTATCTTTTTGCGGTGCGCTGGTCCGTCTGGCGCAATCCCGAAGCAGGACCGGCGGGCCCCAAGGCAACATGGTCCCAACGGTTTGACGCGATCAAAGGCGTTTGGGCCGTTCTGTTGCTGTTCTTTCTGGTGATTGGTGGGCTTTACGGCGTATTGAACGTCTGGCCGGTTTACCTGCGCTTTTCGCCGACCGAAGCGGCGGGAATGGGCGCGGCAGGCGCGTTCTTGATTGCTTGGGCGCGTGGGGGGCTGAACCTGTCCGGCACTTTTGAGGTGTTGCGCGAAACGGCGATGACAACGGCCAGCCTGTTTGCGGTGCTGATCGGAGCGTGGATTTTTTCCAACTTTGTCAATATCGCAGGGTTGCCAGAGGCGCTGCGCGGCGCGGTCACGGCTTATGACGTGCCACCATGGGCCGTGATGGCGATGATCCTCGCCATTTACATCGTTCTGGGTTGTGTCTTTGAAAGCCTGTCGATGCTGTTGTTGACGGTCCCGATTTTCTTCCCGCTCGTGACGAGCCTTGGGTATGATCCGGTCTGGTTTGGCATCATCGTGGTTGTCGTGACTGAAATCAGCCTGATCACGCCGCCGGTCGGATTGAATGTCTTTGTGCTCAAGGGCGTGGTGGGGAACGTGACCACCGGGACAATCTTCCGCGGGGTCACGCCATTCTGGGTCGTCGATATCATCCGGCTGGCGTTGTTGCTCGCCGTGCCTGCGCTGGCGCTTTACCTGCCCAGCCAGATGTAAGCTCTCAGAAGCCCAATTCTTCCTGTGTTGTCAGGCGCTCTTGGAGCGCCTGACGCATCGCATCGGGCCATTCGATGGATGTATGCTTGTCCAGATCGCTGGCGGCCAGAACCTGCGTCGAGCTCCAGCGCACTTCTTCTCCACAGCTGATGCGGTGACGCACGGTAACGGAACTCCGCCCAACTCGGATCACGCCGACGTCGAACCGCAAGGTTTCGCCAAAGAAGGACGGCTTGGAAAAGTCACAACTCAGATGAACGGTCGGCGTGCCCCAGCGTTCATTCCAGATGATGTGATGCCATGGAAAGCCCATGACAGCCCAGAATTCTTCGTTCACCCCATTCAGGATATCAAGGTAGGACGGGAAATAGGCGGTTCCCGAAATATCGCAATCGCCGAACCGCAATTCGCGTTCGGTTGTGAAAATCTTGGTCAATTGGCTCTCCCTCTTCTGGCCTTGTCGTCCGGTTGTCGTCTTTTCAGCCTCCGTGATTGCGGGGCCGAAGAGAAATGACAAGAGAAGACTTGAAAATCGGCCAAAGCGCCGCCGGAAAGCTTGCATTTGCATGTAAATTCGGGAACCCTGTGCCGACAATTTGGGATTGCCCAGAATGGCATTGACACAGAACAACACCGGCGACGCATCCTCTTTCGCGGATCTCGGACTCGACCGTTTCGCCCCCTATTTGATGAATCGGATCATGGGGCGGTACAACGCGACCATGCGGGCGCAGATGTCCGCGCTGGGGCTGAGCACTGCCAAGATGCGGGCGCTGGCGATCCTGTCTATCGAAGACGGCCTTCCGATCACGGTTCTGGGTGTTTATGCGGTTATCGAGCAATCGACCCTGTCGCGCGCGCTTGTCGGGCTTGAAGCCGACGGCCTTGTCACAAGACAGGCGTCGCCCGAAGATCAGAGATCATATTGCATCTATCTGACTGATGAGGGGCGCAGGATTAACGATCAACTCTGGCCCCAGATGCGAGCAGGGCAAGAAACCATGTTCAAGGGCATCGACGCCCAAGAGTGCGCCGCGTTCCTTGCCACATTGAAAAAGATGCTGGCCAATATCCGCGTTCACGATTTTTGAGGAACCCATGGCAGAACGATCATTCAAAAGAGAAGTTCAGGATTTGCGACTGGGGGCGGGAGACACGTTCACAGGTGAAGGTATCCTGGCGATCACCAAAGCTCTGCTTGAAAGCGGTGTGGGCTATGTTGGCGGGTATCAAGGCGCGCCGATCAGCCATCTTATGGATGTTCTTGCCGACGCCGAGGATTTGCTGGGCGAACTTGGCGTGCGCTACGAGGCCAATGCCTCGGAGGCTGCTGCAGCGGCGATGCTGGCAGCATCGGTGCACTACCCGATCCGGGGGGCTGTCACCTTCAAGGGGCCGGTCGGTGTCAATGTCGCTTCGGACGCGCTGGCCAATCTGGCATCGTCTGGGGTGACCGGCGGTGCGTTGGTCATCGTCGGCGAGGATTACGGCGAAGGGTCGTCGATCATGCAGGAACGCAGTCATGCCTTTGCGATGAAATCGCAGTTCTGGCTGATGGACCCGCGCCCCAATCTGCCGTCCATCGTGCGGGCGGTCAAACAGGGGTTCGATTTGTCAGAGGCCTCCAACACACCTGTTATGCTGATGGTGCGGATCAGATCGTGTCACGTGACGGGCAGCTTTGAATGCGCGGACAATGTTTCTCCGCCTCTGAGCGTTCGCGACGCACTGGCAGAACCGCGCCGGGATTTTGCCCGCGTTGTGCTGCCTCCGATGTCCTATGCACACGAACACGACAAGGTCGAAAACCGCTGGCCTGCAGCCGAACAGTTCATCATGGACAATGGCTTGAACGAAACCTTCGGGCCAGAAGATGCGCCGGTAGGCATCGTGGTTCAGGGCGGGATGTTCAATGGCGTCATCCGCGCGCTGCAGCGACTGGGGCTTGCCGATATCGAAGGGCATTCCGCCATTCCGATTTATGTTCTCAACGTCACCTATCCCTTGGTTCAGGATGAATTCCTGACTTTTTCCAAGGACAAGAAGGCGTTGCTTGTTGTGGAAGAAGGCCAGCCCGAGTTCATTGAGCAGGGGCTCGCCACCGTTCTTAACCGTGCTCGATCGCCAGTGCGCCTGCATGGCAAGGATGTTTTCCCTATGGCGGGGGAATATACGGGGCAAGTCATGCTTGAGAGCGTGACGCAGTTCCTGCGGAACGCGGCTCCGCAGCTATTGCCGGGGCATGCGCGCGCGCCAAATGCACCGCCGCCTGAAATTCCTGATTTGTCCAAAACCGTGCCAATCCGGCCTCCGGGGTTTTGCACCGGTTGCCCCGAACGCCCTATTTTTGCCGCGATGAAGCTGGTCGAAGGCGAATTGGGCAAGCACCAGATCAGCGGCGATATCGGGTGTCACCTTTTCGCCAGTCTCCCGCCGTTTGAAATCGGCGGATCGACCATGGGTTACGGTCTTGGACCGGCATCGAACGCCGCCTTTGATGGCGGCGGCAAAAAACGGGCAGTGTCGTTCATCGGGGACGGCGGGTTCTGGCACAACGGGTTGAGTTCGTCTTTCGGCAACATGGTTTTCAACCGTTCGGACAGTGTGGCGATCGTGGTGGATAATTACTATTCTGCTGCCACGGGCGGGCAGGATGTCTTGTCGTCGCGATCCAACAACCCGTCCAAGGCAACGGGCCATCCAATTTCCAAAGCGCTTGAAGGCATCGGTGTGGAATGGGTGCGCCAGATCGACCACACCTATGACGTTGCCAAAATGCGTGACACAATTCGCGAAGCGCTGACCACGGACTATGACGGTCCCAAGGTTATCGTTGCCTCGTCGGAATGCATGCTCAATCGCCAGCGCCGCGAAAAGCCGCAACGCGCCGCCGCCATTGCAGATGGCAGGCGGGTGGAAGCCCCGCGTTTCGGCGTCGATGAAGACATTTGCACCGGCGATCACGCCTGTATCCGGCTTTCGGGGTGCCCTTCTCTGTCGCTCAAGACGCTTGATGATCCTCTGCGCGACGATCCGGTGGCCAGCATAGACCAGACCTGCGTCGGTTGCGGCAATTGCGGTGAAGTGGCCGATGCCGCAGTTTTGTGCCCGTCATTCTATCGCGCGGATATCGTGCACAACCCATCCCGGTGGGAGGCCCGCAAGGACCGCTGGCGCCGCCGCGTCATTGGATGGTTGCAAGCCCGCCGCGCCCGGAGCCATTTGCAATTCGGAGGCGGCGTATGACCCCGCATCAGGCGGTTTTTTCCCCCCAAGGGGCCGATAGCACACAGGCCATCACCAAGCTGGTGGTGATGGCGGTCGGGGGGCAGGGAGGTGGCGTCCTGACGAACTGGATCGAGACCGTCGCGCGCGACGCGGGACGGGCGGTTCAGGCGACATCGGTTGCTGGCGTCGCGCAGAGAACCGGTGCCACGATCTACTACGTCGAAATCGGTCCCGAGGGGGTAAAGGCACCAATCTTTTCATTGGCTCCCGCCGCAGGGGATGTGGATATCCTTATCGCGGCTGAATTGATGGAAGCAGGTCGCGCGATCCAGCGCGGTTTTGTAACACCGGACCGTACTGTTCTGATTGCATCCGAACATCGCGCGCTGGCAGTGTCGGAAAAGATGGTGCCCGGCAACGGGATCGCCTCGGGCGAGGAAGTTCTGGCTGCGGCGTCGGTCGCGGCGCGTCAGTATTACGGAGCCGATATGGAGCGTCTGGCCGTGGCGCAGGGGTCCGTTATCTCGGCCAGCCTCTTGGGCGCATTGGCAGGCTCAGGGGCTTTGCCTTTTGCGCGCGAAGCGTTCGAGACCGCCATTCGGGAATCCGGGAAGGGAGTCGATGCCAGCCTTGCCGCCTTTGGCGAAGGGTTTGACGCGGTGTCTACACCGCCGCGCGCGGCACAACCGGCGCAACCGACCAAAGCCCTTGGCGCGATTACAGGTCCCAAGGCCGAGCAGGTGGCGTGGAATCGTCTGGTTGCGCGGGTGTCGGGCTTGCCTGCACCGGTGCGCGATATGACCAGTGCCGGACTGGAAAAGGTTGTTGCGTTTCAGAATACGGCATATGGCGCGGACTATATGGACCGCATCGAAGGCATCGCCTCACGCGACCGTGCCGATCAGGGATTTGCTCTGACGCTTGAGGCGGCGAAATACATCGCCAACGCGATGGCCTATGATGACGTTATCCGCGTTGCGGATCGAAAAACACGCGCCGCGCGCCTGCCGAGGATCGAAGGAGAAATGGCCCGAAAGGCAGATCAGATTCTCCAGATCACTGAATTTCTGCACCCGCGCGCCGAAGAAATTGCAAGCCTTCTGCCGGCTCGGTTGGGGGCACGGGTAGAGGCGTCACCGAAATGGATGGCGCGTCTGGATCGGTGGTTTAATCGCGGGCGGCGTCTGCGCAGTGACACGCTCGGCGGGTTCTTGCAGTTGTATCTGGTGGCCGGGTTGCGGGGCTACCGTCCCAAAACCCGCCGTCATGAGGTTGAGCGCGCGCACCTTGAGGCCTGGCTGACGCAGGTCACGCGATATAGCGAAGTCAACTACGATCTGGCCGTCGAGGTGTTGCGCTGTCGGCGTCTGATCAAGGGATATTCAGATACGCATGCGCGGGGTCTGTCCAAATTTGACAAGGTGATGGAGGGCATCGGCCTTGTTGCCGGGCGCAAGGACGCGGCGGACTGGGCGCGCCGTTTGCGCGAGGCCGCGTTGCAGGACGAAGGCGGAGACGCGCTCGATGGGGCTCTTGCCACGGTCCGTTCCTTTGTGTGATGGCTTGCAACCTTGCCGGGATGATGCGTTAAAGGCGTGACGAATATTACGGGGGTCATATGTCCGCGCAGCTGCTATTTTATTCCGATGCAACGCCGATTTCGTTGGAACACCACAAGAATGCGTCCATCAGGCCGCTGACCAATTATGGCTATACCGGCGGGGTAAATGCGGTGCCGATCGTCGGGCCAGAGTTCGGCAAGGCAGCATGCGATATGATGATCGTATTCGCGGGTGATGAAAACGGCATGATGCCAATGGCGGTGTTGGGATTGCGGGATGGAGAAAACCTGTTTCTTGATCCTGCGCAGCAGTGGAGCGGGCGTTATGTCCCGGCGTTTATCCGGCGCTATCCTTTTGCGTTTTCGATGTCGGCTGACGGTCAGACGTTCACCCTGTGCATTGATGAAAACTTTGCAGGGTTCAATCGGGATGGCGAAGGATCAAACCTGTTTGATGAAAACGGCGAACGCAGCGAATACCTGACCAATGTGCTGGCATTCATGCAGGATTATCAGGGCCAGTATCACGCAACTCGCGCCTTTTGCGGACGGCTGCTAGAGCGTGGCCTGCTTGAGCCGATGCACGTGGAATACAATCTGTTGGATGGAACTTCCGGGGTAATGCGCGGGTTTCATGCCATAAACCGGGAGAAGCTCAAGGCTTTGCCTGCGGATGTTCTCGAAGAGATGTCGCAAGGTGATGAACTGGAGTTGGCCTATGTGCATCTCCAGTCGCTCAATAATCTTGACCCGCTGCTCAACCGGATGTCGCCACCGGCCTGACCAAGTTTCCAGTCGCAGTGCGCCCTGTCGTGGATCAGGGGGCTGGCTGCCATTGATCAGGGTGCGCGGCTTGGAATGCGGGGTGTGCCTCGCAGGCGGTAACCACGGACATCGTGCGCGGGAGATCGTCGATCTGCGCCCCCCAGCGGCGTGCATTATAAACCTGCGGCATCAGGCATACATCGACAAGCTTGGGTTTGTCTCCGCAGGCAAAGGGCGTTTGATCGAACCCCGCCAGAAGTGCTTCGAAGGCTTCCATACCGGGGCGGATGAAACGGCGCATCCATTCTGCGCGTTGCTCGGGGTTGCCGGTAATCTCAACGGCATAGGCGGCCACCTGAAGATTGCACACAGGATGGATATCCACGGCAATGGAATGGGCCAGCGCCTGAACCTTTGCGCGTGTCGCGGGATCCTTGGGCAAAAGGCCCAGTTCGCGCGTCGTGTCCAGATACTCAAGAATGGCCAGCGACTGGGTCAACCTGACACCGTCGATATCCAAAACCGGAACAAACCCTTGGGGATTGCGCGCCATGTGTTCAGGCGTCTTGTGCTCAGCGATGGTCAGGTCCACAGGCACAGAAGTATAGTCCAGTTCGGCGAGGCCAAGGGCAATCCGGCATCGGTAGCTGGCCGAGGACCTCCAGAAATCGAACAGTGTGATATCATTCATCGCAATAACTCCGACCTGTTTCCATGAGATCTTTCAATATCTCCAGATTGCCGATCTGGTTTGCCATCAACAAGACCAGCCGCGCGTTCAGCGCGTGGCTCTGCGTATCTGACAGGCCCGCATGGGCATCCATCAGGGCATTGTAGAAATCATCTTGTTGCGGCGACAGGCGGTCGGGGTAAATCTTGGTCATGCTTCGGTCTCCAGCGCGCGGCCCATTGCGGTGTCGATGGCGGCTTGCACGTCTTCGGCGGTGGGATTGCGGAAAACAGCGCAGACGTGACCGTCGGGGCGGAACATATACGCGATGTCGCTGCCATAGCGGCGGATGGCGTGGCCATGAGTGGCGGTATAACAGGGATAATCGGCGCGCTGGTTGATCCCGATCCGGGGTAACCCGGCGAGATCCGGCAGGTGTACATCGCCAAAACCAACCAGAGTAAACGCGCCTTGCGCCTTCTCTATCAGCCATGTGTCGCCGTCCGGGCCGGTCAGAGGGGCATCGAGCATCGCGTGGCCAGGTGCCACCTGTGCGGCTCCGTCGGTTTGGAGCGCGAAGCCCTCAAGCGAACAGGGCAAGGAGAGGCGGCCTGAATTCAGCAGTTTGCGCGCGAATGGCTGATCATGGGCAAGGCGCAGCGCCTCGGATCTGAACAAGGCTTCGGCGGGTGTTTTGGGCGTCATGAAATTGGTCGCCCGCGACGAGTTCAGGATGTTTTCGGCCGATCCGTGACTCCGTTCCTCGTGATAGGTCTCGATCAAGGCCGTGTCTGCTTGCCCGGAGATGACGGCGGCCAGCTTCCAGCCTAGGTTGTCAACATCCTGTACGCCGCCGTTGCCACCGCGCGCGCCAAAGGGGCTGACCACATGGGCGCTGTCGCCAACAAAGACGACGCGGTTGTGCACGAACCGGTCCAGCTTTATACAGCGGAATTTGTAGACGCTGACCCAGTCAAGCCTGAAGGGTTTGTCACCGACGATGGCCTTGATCCGGGGGATCACCTTGTCTTCTTGCGCTTCGGCCTTGCCATCGGCATCCACGTCCAATTGCAGATCAATGCGATAGATATTGTCCGGTTGCATGTGCAACAACGCGGACTTGCCTGCGTGAAATGGTGGATCGAACCAGAACCAGCGCTCCGGCACGGAGGCTTCACCAAACGGGCTGTCCTTCATTTCGATGTCAGCGATCAGGAACTGTTCTTCAAAGGTCTGCCCCTCAAAGGTCAGGCCCATACGTTCGCGTGTGGCCGATCCGGCACCATCGCACGCGATATACCAGTCAGCTTCGAGCGTGTAGGACCCATCCGGCGTTTCGATGGTCAGCAGCACGTGATCATCCCGGTCCTCATGCGCGGTGACGCGGTTTTTGAACCGCAGGTCGATCAGTTCGGGGAATTCCAGTGCTGTCTGGATCAGGTATTCTTCGACATAATACTGCTGAAGGTTGATGAAAGCGGGATACTTGTGCCCGTCTTCCGGCAACAGATCAAAGGAGAAAACCTCGTCCTCTCCATGAAAATTCCGGCCAACCTTCCATGTCACCCCCTTGGCCAGCATCCGCTCCCCGACACCGAGCCGGTCAAAAATCTCAAGGGTGCGTTTGGCCCAGCAAATTGCACGAGACCCCACCGAAACGACGTTGTTGTCATCCAGAACCACCGAAGCGATGCCGCGCTGGGCAAGGTCGATGGCCATCGACAGACCAATTGGGCCGGCACCCACGATCACCACGGGATGGCGCGGTTCCGTTTCGCTCAGTCCCTTGGGGGGCACAAAGGGGTATGGGGTATAATCATAAGCCATCGGATCGCTCTCCCTTCGGAAACCTTCGGATCGGTAGATGCGCCGGGCCCCTGAGTTTACGCAGGCCCGGCGTGTTTTCGTGTCGGCGGATCAGCCTTGCAACGCTTCCCACATTTCGATGTCGCGCTGAGCGGTCCAGATACGCGGCGTGTCGATTCCGCGGGCTTCGTCATAGGCGCGGGCGACGTTGAACGGCAGGCAATGTTCATAGATCGCGTAATCGGCAAACTTGGGATCGCATTCGGCGCGTACCGCGTCCCAGGCTTCCTTGAGGCTGCCACCGCGTGCCGCGACGCGTGCCGCCGGGCGATAAGTGCTGTCAACGAAGTCTCGGGTGTTCTCGATCGCCGCATTCACCATCTCGCGGCCGACCAGGGCATCGCCACGCCCCGGCGCGATGGCGTCCACGTCAAACCACTTGATCGCGTCGAGCGTATCGCCCCAGTCGCTGAAATGTCCGTCGCCGCAATAGCAGGCCGAGTGGTATTCAACGATGTCACCGGTGAACATCACATTCTGGTCCGGCACATGAATGACGGCATCCCCCGCGGTGTGCGCGCGGCCCAGTTGCATGATGTCGACCCGGCGATTGCCAAGGTAGACAGTCATGCTGTCGCTGAAGGTGGTGGTGGGCCAGGTCAGCCCGGGAATGCTTTCATGGCCTTCGAACAGGCGGGGAAACCGTTGGAATTCGCTATCCCAGTCTTCCTGACCGCGTTCGACCACCATAGACCGCGCGGCGTCGGACATGATGATCTGGTTTGCACCAAAGGCCGACGCACCCAGAACACGCACCGCGTGATAGTGAGTCAGGACCACGTGGCTGATTGGCTTGTCTGTCACCGATCGCACACAGTCGATCACCTTTTGGGCAAGGCGTGGTGTCGCCTGCGCTTCGACGATCATTACGCTGTCGTCACCAATGATAACGCCGGAATTGGGGTCACCTTCGGCGGTAAAGGCAAAAAGCCCCTCACCCACTTCGGTGAAGGAGATGTTCTTTTCGGTCATGTCGCCTTGCGAGGCAAAAGCTTTGGCCATGGGGTTGGTTTCCTTTGAGTTGGCGGTCAGCGTGCGTATGGATTTTCAAGCGCGGGCAGGATCGTTCCGGTGCAATCACCAAACCCGATGCGATACCCATCACCCTGCGCGTGGCCGCGTAGGGTCAGTGTGTCTCCGTCCTCGAGAAAGGACCGCTGCTGCCCGCTGTCGAGAGTGATCGGTTCCTTGCCGCCCCAGCTTAGCTCAAGCAGGGATCCTCGGCTGTCTTTTTCGGCCCCCGAAATCGTGCCAGATCCGAGCAGATCGGCCACGTTCATCGGGCAACCGCTGGTGCTGTGATGGGCAAGCTGCTGAGCCGATGAATAATACATCTCGCGGTAGTTAGTGCGTGCGATGATTGTTGCAGGGCCGCCTTCAGGGGCCAGATCGACGGACAAGTCGATATCAAACAGCATCGGCCCGCAATCCTTGAGGTGATCCAGCAATTCAAACTCGCGTTCCGGTGTGTCACAGCGGAACGGATCCAGTGCTGCGCGCGTGACGATCCATGGGCTGATGGATGTGGCCGTTGCCTTGGCCTGAAACGGCCCCAACGGCTGGTATTCCCACGCCTGGATATCGCGGGCGGACCAATCATTGAGAAGCACATAGCCAAAGATCGCGTCATCGGCCTCTTGCACCGTAATTGGGCCTTCGGACGCCATCCCGACAATCGCACCCATCTCCAGTTCCAGATCAAAGCGGCGGCAGGGCAGGAATGCGGGCAGGTCGTGATCGGGGGATTTCAGTTGCCCCCAAGGGCGACGCACCGGTGTGCCGGATACGATCACCGAAGACGCGCGCCCATTGTAACCGATAGGAATATGCAGCCAGTTTGGTGGCAAAGCATTTTCGGCCCCGCGGAACATCGTGCCGACATTGGTCGCATGATGACGCCCTGCATAGAAATCGGTGTATTCGCTCACCACGATCGGCAGGTGCATTTCTGCATCCGCCATCGACACCAGCAGGGGTTCGACTGCTGCGCGTTCCTCGGCACCCTCTTGCAAAATGGCGATAAGCCGGGCGCGCAGCGCAGCCCAGACGGCTGGCCCCTGTTCCATCAAATCGTTCCAATATGGCACGTCAAACAATGGATCTTCGGCCAGAACGATAAGGCCTTCTTCTTCTGCGGCCTGCATATCAAGGATCATGTCCCCAATGGCCACACCGCATCGTGCTTCGGCATCTGTCGTCGAATACACCCCGTAAGGCAGGTTGTTGAGCGGAAAGGGGTGGTCAGTGGCGTTGGCACTTTCCACCCAGCTTTTCATCAATGTCATTCTGTCGTCCTTCTTGTCGATGCGTCTTTGGCGCGGTTATGCGCGGTCATTCTCGGGTCCGGGATTGCGAAGTGCCACTTGCACCCGCCTTGTCGTTCGTATGCGCCCCGGACTTTGATCCGGAAGGGTCATGACGGCGGCGGTCCGCGAAAATCGGGCGGTTCGCCAAGCGGCAGGGTTTCGTCCGCCGGCAAGGTCGATGCGCCCTCACCCATCCAAAGCCGCTTGCGGAATACTAAGGCTAGGATCGGAACCAGCACAACAATCCATCCAAGGAGGCCGAGAGAGGTCAGGAATTCGATCATTTCTTGCCGGGTGTGCCGTCAAACTTCTTCTCAAGGCTGTCCCAGCAGTCGATATAGTCGTCTTGCAAAGGGGCCTCTTTCGCGGCGAATACCGTTAGATGCTGGGGAAACCGGGTTTCGAACATGAACGACATGGTATTGTCGAGCTTCTCGGCTTTCAACTCGGCATTGGAGGCCCCTTCGAATGCATTCCGATCCGGCCCGTGCGGCAGCATCATGTTGTGCAGGGACATGCCGCCCGGCACAAAGCCCTTGGGCTTTGCATCATACTGGCCATAAATATTGCCCATCAGTTCAGACATGATGTTCTTGTGATACCACGGTGGACGGAAGGTGTTTTCCGCGACCATCCAACGTTCGCGGAACAGCACAAAGTCGATGTTCGCGGTGCCGGGCTGGCCCGATGGGGCAGTCAGAACAGTAAAGATTGACGGATCCGGGTGATCGAACAAAATTGCCCCTACCGGACAGTAGGTGCGCAGATCGTATTTGTAGGGCGCATAGTTGCCATGCCAGGCCACCACGTCCAACGGGCTTTGGGCGATACTGGTTTCGTGGAACTGCCCGCACCATTTGATGGTAAGCGTTGATGGCACTTCGCGATCCTCGAACGCGGCGACAGGGGCCTTGAAATCGCGCGGGTTGGCAAGGCAATTTGCGCCGATCGGCCCACGACCGGGAAGTTCGAACTTCTGGCCGTAGTTTTCGCAGACAAACCCGCGGCACGGCCCCTCAAGAACTTCGACCCGGTAAACAAGGCCGCGAGGAATGATTGCAATTTCCTTGGGCTCGATATCTATGATCCCAAGCTCTGTTGCAAAACGCAGACGGCCTTCCTGCGGCACGACGAGCAATTCGCTGTCAGCCGAGTAGAAATAGGCATCCTGCATCGATTCCGTCACAAGATACACGTGGGATGCCATGCCGACCTGCGTATTCACATCGCCGGCTGTGGTCATCGTGCGCATACCCGTAAGCCAGGTTAGCCCATCCTGCGTGTCGACGGGATCCCAGCGATACTGGCCAAGGCTGATCACATCGGGGTCAACATTCGGTGCGGATTTCCAGTAAGGCAGATCTACCTTGGTATAGCGCGCGGAATGTTTCACGCTGGGCCGGATGCGATATGTCCATGTCCGCTCCGGCGGGTTTGCCGTGAAGGCTGTTCCGGACAGTTGTTCGCCATAGAGGCCATAGTTGCATTTTTGCGGGCTGTTCATGCCCTGCGGCAGCGCACCGGGCAAAGCTTTGGTTTCGAAGTCGTTCCCAAATCCGGGCATATAGCCTTCGGTGGTGCCTACGGATGTTGGCGCTTGGACCATGTGATGGGGTTTTGTCGCTTGATTCATTGTCAAATCCTCCAAATCTTGTTGCGTCTGTAATGGTTGATTTTGTAACTAACAATCGGGAGGGTCGCCTAATGGACCAAAAAGATGGATTTGATCTGCAGATTTTCTTGCCCTACCTGCTGAATCAGGCGGCAGAAGAAAGCAGCATCGCGTTTCAGGAGGTATACAAGAGCCGCTATGGCATGTTGCGCACGGAATGGCGGGTGCTCTTTCATCTAGGCATCTACGGTGAAATGACCGCAACCGAAATCGGTTCGCGCGCGCGGATGCACAAGACCAAGATCAGCCGCGCGGTGCAAAAGCTGGAAGACAGACGTCTTCTCAAACGTGTCCGGGATGCAAAGGACCGCCGCGCCGAGAGGTTGTCACTGACCGATGCGGGCCGCGTGGTTTATGCGGATCTCAGAGAGGTCGCGGCACAGTATGATGCCCGGTTAACGGACAGATTTTCTTCCGATGATGTCGCGCGGCTGCGTGACATGCTGCTGATCCTGAGCACGCCGCGCTGAGGATCAGAAATCAATTGTCACGCCGGGCAGGTTGAGCGCCTTCATCATATCCCGCAACTCCTGCCGAGCGGCGACGTTTGAGATATTGAGCTGCTTGACCCCGATATCACGCAGGTCAAGAAGGGTCAGCCCGCGCGGAAACAGTTCGCGGAACACCACCCGTTCGGAAAAGCCGGGTGCCACACGGAAACCGATCCGGCTGGCAAGGGCATTGACCGCGCGTTCCATCTTTTCCTTGTTGACCATGCGCTGCGCGCCCAGACGATTGCGCAAGACAACCCAATCAATCGGCTTGAGCCCGGCCTGCGCGCGCAGTTGGCGGGCATTCCAGACCATTTCGGAATAAACCGACGGCCCGAGGATTTTCTCACCGTGGGGATCGGTGCGCGCCAACAGGTCGAAATCCACAAAACTGTCGTTGATCGGTGTAATCAAAGTGTCGGCAAGCGAATGCGCCACTTGGCTTAGTCGGGTGTGTGATCCGGGGCAGTCGATCAGGATAAAATCGCTGTGCGGTTCCAGTTCTGAAATCGCCGCCGAAAGACGCTGATCAAACAGATTTTCGCCCGGTTTGAGGCTTTCGCTGGCAACCTCGGGGAGGTCGTGAACCATGGCGGTGGGCAGATCCAGTTCGGCGCGTTCTAGAAACGCCAGCCGGTTTTCCATGTACCGCCCAAAGCTGCGCTGGCGCAGGTCAAGGTCCAGCCCGCTGACACGATGGCCCAGCCGCGCAAGCGCGCTGGCCACATGCATCGAAACGGTGGATTTCCCTGCTCCGCCTTTTTCATTCCCGACGACGATAATATGCGCCATACCGCTACCCTTGTTGGACCGCTGTTCTCTTGTGCGGTTTCCATTACTATATGGTGCGGCGCGCGCAATGGGAACAATGCCCGCCGGAATTCCCTTGCAGCCTGTCAGGCCGCGGCAAATACCTCACCATCCGGCGCGGTATAGTCGTAACCGATGAGCCTTTCGGTATCCAGATTAATCCTAAACGCAAGAGCTAACGCCACAAATGCAAAACGCCGCGCTGATGCGCGGCGTTCGCTTGTTGCGAATGTACCGGTCTTAGAAACCCAGACCTTCGTATTTCTTCTTGAACTTGGAGACGCGGCCACCGGTATCCAGCAGACGTGCGCCACCACCGGTCCATGCCGGATGCACGGTCGGGTCAATATCTAGCGACAGCGTATCGCCTTCTTTGCCCCAAGTGGATTTCATCTGGTAGACGGTGCCGTCTGTCATCTTGACGTCGATGATGTGGTATTCGGGATGCGTGTCTTTTTTCATAGCGCCGGTCCTTATGCCTTAGCGCCCTTGAGGGGCTTGTAGTTCGAATCTTCGGCGATACGGGCAGACTTGCCGCGGCGCGCACGCAGATAATACAGCTTGGAGCGGCGAACACGGCCACGACGGACAACTTCGATGCTGTCAATGTTGGTCGAGTGCAGCGGGAACACACGTTCCACGCCTTCGCCAAAGCTGATCTTGCGAACCGTAAACGACCCGGCAATTCCGGCACCGTTCTTGCGGCTGATGCAGACGCCTTCGTAGTTCTGCACGCGCGAACGGGTGCCTTCGGTCACTTTGTAGCCGACACGGATTGTGTCACCGGCTTTGAAATCGGGAATTTCTTTTCCCAGGGCGGCAACTTGTTCCGCCTCAAGCTGAGCGATCAGGTCCATCGCTTGTTCTCCTATGCTCGTGGTTGTTCCACGAAGGTTTGCGCGTCCCAAGAGCTCTGTGTCTTCACCGGGTCCGCCGCAGCGCCCGCCAGAGTTCAGGCCGTCCGTTCCTTGACTTCAGGGTTCTGCCCCCACCCACGCCGAAGAAAGCGCAAGCTGCATGGAGGCAAAATCAAAAGCCGGAGCCGCCTTGGGCGATTCCGGTCCGGCGTCCGTATAGGGCCTTGGCCCGTCGGGATCAAGTGCGATCCTTGTCCTTCGCTAGAAGGTGGCGTTCCCACAGATCGGGACGGCGGGTGCGTGTCAGGGCTTCGCTCATTTCCCGTCGCCATTGGGCGATCCGGCCATGGTGTCCGGACATCAGGATGTCCGGGATTTCATGGCCGCGCCACTCTGCCGGACGCGTGTATTGCGGATGCTCCAGCAGACCCGAAGCAAAGCTCTCTTCTTCGGTTGAGGTGGCATTGCCCAACACGCCGGGAATCAATCTGACGGTCGCATCAATCATTGCCTGAGCCGCGATTTCACCGCCTGTCATTACAAAATCACCCAAGCTGACTTCGGCGATGCTGTAATGATCAAGAACCCTTTGATCCACGCCTTCGAACCGTCCACACAACAGAGTCACCCCATCGGCACGCGCCAGGGATTGCATCATGGCCTGATCCATCGGACGACCGCGCGGGCTAAGGTAGATCAGCGGCCAATTGCCTCTGATTCCGGCCATCGCGTCGTCGATGGCGGCCCCGAGCACATCTGCCCGCAGCACCATGCCAGCCCCACCGCCTGCAGGGGTGTCATCCACGTTCTTGTGGCGTCCCACGCCATAGGGGCGCAGGTCGATCGTCTCAAGCTGCCATAGCCCATCCCGTAGCGCCTTGCCGGTCAGGCTTTCGCCCAGAACACCGGGGAAGGCTTGCGGAAAGAGGGTCAGGATCTTGGCTTTCCAAACGCCATGCAGATCCGGCGTGTCGGTCATCAGTTCACGCGGTTGCAGCGTTGGGCGAATGGCTTTGCGGCCAATCGAACGGCCCGGTTTCTTGGTGTCATCCGTCACGTTGATCTTCCCCTTGCGCTGCGAGAACGGCCGCCTTGTGGAGGCGGCGGGCCTCGGGGTCTGCGTATGCGCGGTTTATCCTGAGAAGTTCAAGCATCACCTCAGCATCGGGCCGGGTATTTGTTGGCGGTGCGGGTGTCAGAGCGGTAATTTCAGCCTCAGGCACGCCGCATTGCCCGAGAAGCGGCGACAGGGGGCCAAGAGGGCCGTCCTGCCAGACGTCCATCGGTGCGGTTACTATCGGTATGCCGGTTCGATCACCGATCCGGGCCACGATATCCGCCAAGTTTCCGGCGCTTGCAAAGCGGTCGCGGAACTCACCAATGTCCATTGTCATGTTCGAGGATTTCACATGCTGCCAATATGCGCTGTCGATCCACGATGCGGCATCTCGAAGAGTGTAAAACAATCGCAATTCAGATTTGGGGAAAACGGCGCGCAAAATGCGAACATAGCTGCACGCCAGATCCACAGCCGCGCTGTAGTCTGGAATGCCGGGCCGACCGGGCAGGTGGCCCGAGAGTTCTTCTGAAGACAAAAGCAATGTGCGCCGGGGCATGCGCGGCTGGCGCTGCATCAATTCGGCAAAACGGATTTCGGTTTTGGCAAGTGTATCGACATCACGCAGGGTCGAATACCCGCGCGCCGCATGTTGCAGATCGCGAAACTGACCGCCCAGAACAATCCGCATATGGGGCTTTAGGGCGGCGCGGTTCCGGCGCAGCGTGTTTTGTAGGGTCGTCGTGCCGGTTTTGTGAAAACCAGGGTGCAGGATGATCCGACGCGGCATCGCGGCGGCTCAGATCAGCCCTTCGGGCGGATCGGCGATAATCCGTCCCCCGGCAAGGTCTACCGTTGGAACCGCCTCTTTTGTAAAGGGCAGCAGCACGGTATTCTTGAAAGCAGGTCCGTGCAGTTCAAGAAGATCCCCGGCACCGTGGTTCTGAACAGATTTTACCCGCCCAAGCACGGCGCCGCCGGCATCAAGAACCTCAAGCCCGATCAGATCGGCATGATAGAATTCATCGTCGGGCAGGTTCGGCAACTGGTCGCGCAGTGCAAACAGATCGGTTCCACGCAGGGCGTCGGCGTCTTCCTTGGTGGCCACACCCGATACACGCGCGGCATAACCGCCCTTTATCGGTCGGATCAGGGTCACCGCGAATTGGCGCGAACCGCTTGCGTCGCTGAGCGGATTGTAATCCGCGATATCGGACGGCTCGGCGCAAAAGCTCTTGAGCCGAACTTCGCCTTGCACACCGTAAGCGCCGGACAGGCTGCCTACGCAGATCATGTTATCATCGGTTTCAGAAGTCATGGCGCGGCCCGATTGTTGACGGCTGTCAATGCGATGCCAAAATTTGCATCAGGAGGCAAGCGGAACACAAGCTCTGCCTCAAAAAGCAGAAAGCGGCCCATGGTGGGGCCGCTTTCGTTTTCGTGCCGGAGGCCGGGCCGGTTATTCTGCGCCAGCTTCGGCGGCGTCGGCTGCCTTGGCGGCTTTTTCTTCTGCGCGCGCCTGGGCTTTCTTGCCCGGGACGGCCTTGTTGGGGTTGTTACGCTCGGTCTTGGGCTTGGCACCCGCGGCTTCGAGCATACGTGCAACACGATCGGTGGGCTGGGCACCCTTGTCGAGCCAGTGCTGTACGCGCTCCATGTCCATTTTCACGCGCTCTTCGCTGTCTTTCGGCAGCAGCGGATTATATGTGCCCAGCTTTTCGATAAAGCGACCATCACGCGGCATGCGGCTGTCTGCGGCCACGATGCGGTAGAAGGGGCGCTTTTTGGAACCGCCACGGGCCAGTCGGATCTTCATTGCCATGTCGTTAACTCCTTTGAATGGCTTGCTTGGTGCGTTTGCGGACGCACCTCAGGTCTGGTGTTGTTTGTGGTGCTGAATGACTTCAGCGATGATGAAGTTGAGGAACTTCTTGGCGAACTCGGGGTCGAGATCTGCTTTGTTCGCCAAATCTTCGAGCCGGGCGATCTGCCGCGCTTCGCGGGCCGGATCGGACGGGGGAAGGTCGTGGGAGGCCTTGAGCTTGCCCACGGCCTGGGTCTGTTTGAACCGCTCGCCCAGCGTATAGACGAGGATGGCATCGAGCCGGTCGATGCTGTCGCGATGTTCGCGCAGTAACTCTTCGGCGCGGGTCACGGGATCGGTCATTGGGAACCTCCGGTGCGGTTGCGGCGGTGAGAAAGGTCAGTCAATTGCATAGCCTTTCGGTTTGAAAAGCGGATCGGCGTAGTGCGCGATTTCCATGTCGATGCCATGGGCCAGCTGCGATCCATCCAATTCCGTGGGCGAAGGGTGCCGCCACACGGTATCGTTGCCATCAATCGTGGGGGCATCGGGATCTTTGCGCGCGCCGAGCCGTTCTGCGAGGCGGATACTGTCAAGGTTCTTGGGGTCGATGTAGCTGACCGCGCCCTGCCAGCCCAAAGTCTTGTAAAAATACGCGCGCGCGGCATGGGTCGCCTCAAGCGCAAATCCATGTCCGGCAGACCCAGGCCAGATAACCCATGCCAGTTCGGCCTCGGGCCATTGCGCGGGCTTCCAGCCGCCGGCCATGCCATAGGTTTCATCGGTGATCTTGTCGTGGATCATCCACATACCATAGCCGCGGATCGTCCAATGCCCGATTTCGGCGGCATAGAGCATCCACGCTTCATAAGCGTTCAGCGGTCCGCCCATAAAACGTGCGCGGTAGCTAGTGAAGGTCGCCTTGAAGTCCGGATAGTCATCCGGTTCCGGGCCGCGCAAGACCAGACGATTGGTTTCGATTACCGGGATGGCTGAGGTCGGCATCAGGCGTAGGCCTCCATTCCACCGTCGGACGTTTCTGCAGGTGCGGGATGCCGCCAGACATGCATTTGGCCGTGGCGCTCATGGGTCACGACGCCGTCAGGCTTGGCCCCCATCCGGCGCGCCACGGCGGCAGATGCGTCGTTGCCTTCCTTTACAAGGCTGATCGCCGTGGTCCATCCCAGCATGTCATAGGCATAGTCGCGCGCGGCGAGCGCGGCTTCGGTCGCGTATCCGTGTCCTTCGAACCCGTTGAACAGATCCCAGCCGATTTCCGGTTCGGGCCAGCCTTCGGGTTCAAACAGGCCGATCAGGCCCACCGCCGCGCCAGTTGCGCGATCCTCTGCGATCCAGCGACCAAATCCCTTGAGGGACCAGTGCCCGATTTCCATCGCCAGCATGCGCCAGCTGCCCTCGGCGGTCAGGGGGCCGCCGACGAAACGGGCGCGGTCGGATGCGTAGAACGCGGCGAACGGCGCAAAATCCCCGGCTTGCGGGGCGCGCAGGATCAGGCGATCGGTTTCAATGGTTGGGATCAGCGCAGTCATCGGTCTGTTACTTCTTCTTGCCAAACCCGCTTAGGCCGGATGGCAAACCCATTCCGCCACCCATGCCGCCCAAACCGCCCGGCAGCTTGCCGCCCATTTGTTTGGCCGCAGCTTCCAGCGCCTTGGGGTCCATGCCCTGTGCCATTGCGGCGGGATCCATGCCGCCCTTGCCAAACATGCCCTTCATGGCTTGTTTGAGCATCCCGCCTTTACCCATCTTGCCCATCTTCTTCATCATGTCGGACATCTGACGGTGCATTTTGAGAAGCTTGTTGAGATCGCTGACTTCCATGCCGGAGCCGGCGGCGATGCGTTTCTTGCGGCTGGCCTGAAGGATTTGCGGGTTGGCGCGTTCCTTCTTGGTCATGGACTGGATCATGGCGATCTGCTGTTTCAGGACGCGGTCGTCAAATCCGGCCTCTTGCACCTGTTTGGCCATTTTGCCCATGCCGGGCATCATGGACATCATGCCCTCCATGCCACCCATCTTGATCATCTGCTCAAGCTGCATGCGCAGGTCGTTCATGTTGAACTGACCCTTTGACATGCGCTTCATCATGCGTTCGGCCTGCTCGGCCTCAAGCGTTTCCTGCGCCTTTTCAACCAAGGCGACGATATCGCCCATACCAAGAATGCGGCCAGCGATGCGGTCTGGTTCAAAGGTTTCCAGCGCGTCCATCTTTTCGCCAAGACCGACGAATTTGATGGGCTTGCCGGTAACGGCACGCATGGACAATGCCGCGCCGCCGCGCCCGTCACCGTCCATACGGGTCAGGACCACGCCGGAAATGCCGATGCGATTGTCAAAGTTTTCGGCCGTGTGCACTGCGTCTTGACCTGTCAGGCCATCGACAACCAGAAGGGTTTCGCGCGGGTTGGCCACGTCACGCACGGCCTCGACCTGCGCCATCAGCTCTTCGTCGATGGAAAGCCGCCCGGCGGTGTCAAGCATGTAGACATCATACCCGCCAAGGCTTGCCTGTGTCTTGGCGCGCTTGGCGATCGACACAGGGTCTTCGCCTTTGACAATGGGAAGGGTGTCGACGCCGATCTGGGTGCCCAGAATGGCCAATTGTTCCATGGCCGCGGGGCGGTTGACGTCCAGCGATGCCATCAGCACCTTTTTGCCGTCCCGGTCCCGGAGACGCTTGGCCAGCTTGGCCGTTGTGGTGGTCTTGCCGCCCCCCTGCAGGCCGACCATCAGAATGGGCGCTGGCGGACTGTCGATCTTGAGCGTGCCGGGGTCACCTTCGCCGCTCAGCACGTCAATCAGGGCGTCGTGCACGATCTTGACGACCTGCTGGCCGGGCGTCACTGATTTGGTGACGGCCTGACCTGTCGCCTTGTCCTGCACGCGTTTGATAAAGTCGCGCGCCACGGGAAGCGATACGTCTGCCTCAAGCAAGGCGACGCGCACCTCACGCAGGGCTGTCTTGACGTCTTCCTCGCTGAGCGCGCCTTGCTTGGTCAGACGGTCAAAGACACCGGATAGGCGTTCGGAAAGATTTTCAAACATGCCTTCGGCCTCCTGAGCCGGTTTCCTGAATTGACGCCCAATCTAGGGGCGCGCGACCAAATGCACAAATGCCCCCACGGGCGCAACGCGCTGGTGGGGGGCGATCCCGAGCTATGCGGGACCGGAAGATTGAGGTCTTCCGGGAGTTAAGGCCGGATAAAGATCGGCGGCACCGGAGTCAAGACCCGGTCACGCGCCGCCGATCCGGGGAAACATCAGGCCGCGATCCGGCCGATCGCGTCATTGGCTGCACGCATTGAGGCATCCGGGTCGATGGCCATCTGGTCGGCGGCCACGATTTCGACGTCAGTGATTCCGATAAACCCCAGAATATGACGCAGGTATCCGGTGGCAAAGTCGATTTCGGATCCGGCGCGTGTGCCGCCTGATGCCATGGCAAGAAGCGCGCGCTTTCCGGTCAGGAGCCCCTGCGGCCCGTCAGCAGTATAGCGGAAGGATTTGCCAGCGCGAGCCACCAGATCCACCCACGCCTTGAGGTTTGCCGGTATGGAGAAGTTATAGATGGGCAGGCCGATCACGATCACGTCTGCGGCCTGAAGTTCGTCAAGCAGCTGGTCGGACAGAGCCAGTATATCACGCTGTGCGTCTGTTCTGTCCTCTTCCGGTGTGAAATTCGCGGCGATCCAGGCCTCGTCAATCAGCGGCAAAGGCTGTGCGAGGTCACGGCGGATTACCGCGGTGCCTTCAAATTTTTCGATAATTTGCTCGGACAGCGCGCGTGTAGTGGACTGCGTCTGGCGGGCGGAACTGTCTATGTGCAGGATAGTGTGGGTCATTGGATGCTTCCCTGTTTCAAGAATGTGCCCTAGACCTATTCATTGCATAATTGAACGCAACGCGTATAAATGATCATATACTGTTTGAATTTGCACACATGTAGGATGCGCGATGGAAAGCTGGGATGAAATTCGAACCGCCTATCATGTGGCACGTATGGGAACTGTCAGCGGTGCGGCCGAGGTTTTGGGTGTGCATCACGCAACGGTCATTCGCCATGTCGATGCTCTTGAGGCGCGATTGGGCGTCAAACTGTTTCAACGCCACGCGCGCGGTTACACGTCGACAGAGGCTGGTCAGGACTTGTTGCGCGTTGCGCAAGCGACCGATGATCAACTCAGCCAACTTGCCGGTCGGATCAGGGGGCAGGGCAGTGGCGTTACCGGTGAACTGGTGGTTACGTCGCTGCCTGCGCTTTCGACATTGCTGGTGCCGGTTTTGGCGCGGTTTCAGCAGGCCAATGACGGGGTAACCGTGCGGTATCTGACCGGTGAACGCCTGTTCCGGTTGGAATATGGCGAAGCGCATGTCGCCGTGCGCGCTGGTGCCGCGCCGGATCAGCCAGACAATGTGGTGCAGCCGTTCATGCAGCAGCGAATGGCGATGTATGCCAGCGGTGCCTATGTCGATGGCCACGGAATGCCCAAAGACACAGAAGATTTTGGCGCGCATTGGTTTGTGGGTAACGATGATGAAAACAGCCGCGCACCGTTCAATGCTTGGCTGCACGCGGCTGTGGACCGTGACCGAGTGCGGTTTCGGACGTCGGATGTGGGTGTCATGCTGGAGGCAATTCTGGCTGGGGTTGGGATTGGATTTCTCCCGGTCTGGGAGGCCGAGCGCCATCCCGATCTGGTCGAGGTGCAGCCAACGCGCGAGGAATGGTCTGCTCCTTTGTGGTTGGTCACCCACGTGGATCTGCACCGGTCGCCCAAGGTGCAGGGGTTCCTGAGTTTTCTCAAGGAACAGGCAAAGGGTTGGCCGGTATGAGCCCGCATTTGCAAGGCCACGCTTCCATGCTGTTGTTTTCGGCGCTGGTGGCGGGGTCTTTCTCGTTGGGGTCGATGGCCGCGAACGAAATATCGCCTGCTGCCTTTACCGCTGCGCGGTTCGGGATCGCCGCCGGGGCCATCGGTCTGCTGGCCGTGATGCAGGGAAAGATCGCGCGCTCCATTCTTGTGGCACCCTGGCGATATGTCGTGCTGGGCGGGCTGTTCGGGATGTATTTTGTCCTGATGTTCGAAGGGTTGAAAACCGCCCAGCCGGTCAGCGCGGCGGCGGTATTTACCCTGACCCCGATCATGTCAGCTGTGTTCGGGTATATGCTGATGCGGCAGGTTACTACGCCACGTATGGCGTTGGCCTTGGCGTTGGGCGGGGCCGGGGCGCTTTGGGTGATCTTTCGGGCTGATCTTGCGGCGCTGCGGTCCTTTGAGGTCGGGCGCGGCGAGATCGTCTATTTCTGGGGATGCGTTGCGCACGCGCTCTATACACCGATGGTGCGCAAACTGAACCGGGGCGAAAGCGCGGTATCGTTTACTCTTGGTATGCTGATCACGGGCACTGTCATGTTGGTCGTGTGGAGTTGGGGTGACATTCGTGCGACCGATTGGGCGGCGCTTCCGGGGATCGTGTGGATCACGCTGTTTTACGTTGCGCTTTTTGCCAGCGCGGCGACATTCCTGCTGCTTCAGTTTGCGACGCTACGCCTGCCAAGCGCGAAGGTGATGGCCTATACTTACCTGACACCCAGTTGGGTTATCCTGTGGCAAGTGGCACTGGGCAAGGGAGCGCCGGCCCCAATCGTTCTGGGCGGCGTTGGCATAACCGTGATCGCGCTGGTTTTGCTGTTGCGCGACGAGGCCTAGCCGTCATCGCGGGCAGCGTCCGGGATCTCGGTTGCCAGAAACCGCTCGAACGCATCAAGGTTGACGGGTTCGAATTGTCCGAAACCCTGCATCCAAACCGATGCTGCCCGCAGACCGTCCGGTTCCAGCTTGCACCATTTCACGCGGCCGCGTTTTTCCTGGCTGATCAGCCCCGCGCGCGTCAAAAGAGTAAGATGTTTGGAAATCGCTGCGAGTGACATTTCGAACGGCTCGGCCACATCAGTCACGGCCATGTCGTCTTCGAGCAACATGGACAGGATCGCCCGCCGCGTCGGATCCGCAAGGGCGGCAAATACCATGTCGAGCGTATCGGTCATTTGGCGTCCTGTTCGAGGCGTGCAGTTTCGCGGTTGCTGGAGGGGTGAGCCAGAGCCCGCCCAATCGTCAACCTTTTGGTTAAATATGACAATAGGGCGTTTTCGGCCAATCAGGCAGGTGCGGCACATCTGCACATCGTTGTGCCCATTGTAGATTATCGTTTCAAAACATAGGGATAAAACTGGATTTGGCGTGGTAATCAAGGAATTGACTCCTTTCCCGTTCCCACTTAGCAACCCCTCAACACCGCACAAGGCTTTGCACCGTGTCCGAGCATGATGAGAAACAGCGTCTGGCTGACCTCGACGCAAGGATAGCGGCAGCCAAAAAGGCACAGGAGCCAAAGCCAAGGGCGGACGAACATTATTCACAGGCGCAGCTTGCCTGGAGGATGGTGATCGAACTGGTTGCCGGTCTTGGGATCGGTTTTGGCATGGGGTACGGGCTGGACAGCCTGTTCGGGACAATCCCGATCTTCCTCGTGCTGTTTACATTTCTGGGCCTCGCGGCCGGCGTCAAGACAATGATGCGATCCGCTCAGGAGGTTCAGGCGAAACAGATGGCCGAACAGGCCGCGAGAGACGACGAGAGGAACTGAGACGTGGCAACCGAAGCGCATTCCGAAGCCGGCAGTCTTGCTTTTCACCCGATGGACCAGTTCATCGTTAAGCCCCTCTTCGGAGACGGAGCTGTTGCGTGGTACACGCCGACGAACGTGACGCTGTGGTTGGGGATCTCGATCCTTGCCATCATCGCAATCCTCGTGCTGACCACGTCCAAGCGGGCCATGATCCCGTCCCGCGGGCAGTCGATCGCCGAACTGGCCTACGGCTTTGTCTACAAGATGGTCGAAGATGTCACCGGCAAGGACGGCATCAAGTACTTCCCTTATATCATGACGTTGTTCATGTTCATTGTTGCTGCAAACTTCCTTGGCTTGCTGCCGATGTCCTTTACCACAACGTCCCACATCGCGGTCACGGCTGTAATGGGCTTTGGGGTCTTTCTGGCAGTCACCATTCTTGGTTTTGTCAAGAACGGAGCGTCTTTCCTGGGCCTTTTCTGGGTGTCCAGCGCGCCGCTGCCGCTGCGTCCGGTTCTGGCTCTGATCGAACTGATTTCATACTTCGTGCGTCCGGTCAGCCACTCCATCCGTCTTGCGGGTAACATGATGGCCGGTCACGCAGTTCTGAAGGTTTTCGCAGGGTTCGCGCAAGTCGCATCCATCGCCCCCATCGCTATCATCGGTGTCATGGCGGTCTACGGGCTCGAAGTTCTGGTGTCCTTCATTCAGGCATATGTGTTCACCATCCTCACATGCGTTTACCTGAAGGACGCGCTTCATCCGCATCACTAATCTTGCCGGGGTGCGCTCTGCACCTCAGCTTCGAAATCCAACCATTCCATCGTAAGGAGATAGAGACATGGAAGGCGATATCGCACAACTGGGTCAATTCGTGGGTGCCGGTCTGGCCGCAATCGGTTCCGGCGCAGCCGCAATCGGTGTGGGCCACGTAGCAGGCAACTTCCTCGCCGGCGCTCTGCGCAACCCCTCCGCTGCTGCATCGCAGACAGCGACCCTCTTCATCGGCATCGCGTTTGCAGAAGCTCTGGGGATCTTCTCGTTCCTCGTCGCTCTGCTGCTGATGTTTGCCGTCTAATCCTTCGGAAGACTAATCCTTACGGTCGGGCGGTGCACAACATGCACCGCCCGATGTAACGGCACCTTCCCCAGGAGGACGATATGGCAACTGAGACACACGAAGCCGCTGGTGCTGCTGCCGAATCGGTCGGCATGCCGCAGCTCGACTTCTCGACCTTTCCGAACCAGATTTTCTGGCTCGTTGTCACGCTCGTCGTGATCTATTTCGTCCTGTCACGGATTGCTTTGCCCCGGATCGAGGGCATTCTGGCCGAGCGGACAGGCGCGATAACAAATGATGTCGCCAAGGCCGAAGAGCTGCGGGCGCAAGCCGTTGCAGCCGAAGAGGCTTACAATCAAGCGCTTGCCGACGCGCGCGCCGAAGCACAGCGCATCGCCGCCGAAGCACGCGCCGAAATTCAGGCCGATCTGGATAAGGCGATTGCCAAGGCTGACGAAGAAATCTCTGCCAAGGCTGCCGAGTCCGAGAAAGCCATCGCGGAGATCCGCGCCGGTGCTGTCGACAGCATTCGCGCAGTTGCAAATGACACCGCTGCCGAAATCATTTCGGCCATGGGTGGCAAGGCTGATGCCGATGCCGTCACCGGTGCCGTTGAAAACCAGATGAAAGGATAAGACGATGCGGAAGTCACTGACCTTCGTCCTGACCTTCGCGGCCGCCTCGCCGGCGTTCGCGGCATCGGGTCCGTTCTTTTCGCTGGGTAACACCGACTTTGTGGTGCTGATTGCGTTCATCCTGTTTGTCGGGGTTCTGTTCTATTTCAAAGTTCCGGGGATGATCTCGGGTTTGCTGGACAAGCGCGCCGAGGGCATTCAGGCAGAAATCAATGAGGCCCGTGCCCTGCGTGAAGAAGCGCAGACTCTTCTGGCGTCCTTTGAGCGTAAGCAGCAGGAAGTTCAGGCATACGCTGACAAGATTGTTGCGGCAGCCAAGGAAGAAGCGGACCTCGCGGCTGAGTTGGCAAAAGAAGACCTCAAGCGGTCTATCGCGCGCCGTATTGCTGCGGCCGAGGATCAAATTGTATCGGCGCAGAACGCCGCTGTGAAAGAGGTGCGCGATCAAGCGGTTCAGATCGCCATCGCGGCATCTCGCGATGTGATCGCCAAGCAGATCACTGCAGCCGACGCTAACAAATTGATCGACGCGGCTATTGCCGAAGTGGACGCAAAGCTTCACTAACGTGGATCGTAGAACAACTGAAAAACCCGGGCCATGCGCCCGGGTTTTTTCTTTTGTAGCCCTGTCATGATAGTGAAGATCGGGCGGCTGGCTTATCGGTGCTGTTCGCGTAACAGCCGTTTTCGAGCGATTGCTTCGTTCTGTTCGGCCTGTTTCTGATCGGACAGGCAGACCCGGACATAGTCCAGATGCGCCTCGACCGCCGCGCGGGATGCGCCAGGATCGCGGGCCTGAAGCGCAACGTTGATCTGGCGATGTTGATCAAGAAGCGCTTCACGTGTTGTGCGTTGCTTGAACATGACCTGTCGATTGTAGAATACGCCTTCGCGCAGAAGCCCAAACATGGCCCGCATCATATGCAACATGATGACGTTATGGCTCGCGTCGATGATGGCTGTATGGAACTCGGCATCCAACCGGGCCTCTTCATCGCCGCTTTTTCTCAGATGGGCCGCTTCCATTTTGGTAAAGATCGTTTGGATGACCTCCAGATCACTTTCTGACCCAAGTCTGGCTGCGCGTTCCGCGGCCAGCCCTTCCATGTCCCGACGAAAGGACAGGTAGTCGAATACTGCCTCATCGTGTTTGGAAAACAATCGTGTCAGCGCGGGTGAAAAGGCAGAGCCAAGGACTTCTGCCACAAAGATTCCGGAACCGGCGCGCGTGGTCAGCAATCCCTGTGTCTGCAATTCGGCGACAGCATCGCGCAGTGACGGCCTCGATACACCCAGACGATCCGATAATTCGCGTTCGGAAGGCAGGCGTTCGCCCGGCCGCAGGACACCGCGAAGGATCAACAGTTCGATCTGTTTTACGACAGAAGTCGACAACTTCTCAGGCTGGACAGGTTCAAATGGCATGTGGTTCCTGTTCTTGCTTATCAGACCGTTATACGGGGCGGGCATTCTTCGGGCAACTGCCCCTTTGCGCGGAAGGGGCTTGTCCAACTTGCTCTTCAGGGCCAATATCTTGGGGATAAACCGCCCGGCGTCACTATATCGTGACGCGCACCGTTGACATGGGCCGCCCTTCCCCGCCAACTTTGAGCTCAATCGGAATCACCTGCCGGAGTAAAATTGCGGTTTTCCAAACTCAGACTGACAGGCTTCAAAAGCTTTGTTGATCCCACCGATCTGATGATTTCGGATGGGTTGACGGGTGTTGTCGGTCCGAATGGGTGCGGAAAATCCAACCTGCTCGAGGCGCTGCGATGGGTGATGGGAGAAAACCGCCCCACCGCGATGCGCGGCGGAGGGATGGAAGATGTGATTTTTGCGGGGGCAGCGACCAGACCGGCGCGAAACTTTGCCGAGGTCAGCCTTCTTCTCGACAACTCTGAACGCTTGGCTCCATCCGGGTTCAACGACGCCGACACGCTGGAAATCGTTCGCCGGATTACCCGTGATGTGGGCAGCGCCTATAAGACAAATGGCAAGGACGTGCGCGCCCGCGATGTTCAGATGCTGTTTGCGGATGCATCCACGGGCGCGCACAGCCCCGCGTTGGTCCGGCAGGGCCAGATTTCCGAGTTGATCAACGCCAAGCCAAAGGCGCGTCGTCGTATCCTCGAAGAGGCGGCGGGCATTTCGGGCCTGTACCAACGCCGTCATGAAGCCGAGCTCAAGCTGAGAGGCACCGAAACCAATCTGGCCCGCGTTGAAGACGTGATCGAACAACTTGCGCAACAACTGGCACAGCTTGCCCGGCAGGCCCGTCAAGCCGCGCGTTACCGCGAGATCGGGACACAACTGCGCCGCACGGAAGGTATGTTGCTGTATCGCCGTTGGCGCGAAGCCGACGAAGCCCGCCTCTTGGCCGAAGAGGAGCTGCGCGCCAAGATCACGCAGGCAGCGGTGTCAGAAACCAGCGCCCGCGCAGCCACGGCGTTTCGGGAAGAACGTGAAGATGCATTGCCCCCCTTGCGTGAGGAAGACGCCATAGCCGCCGCTGTTCTGCAACGGTTGAAAGTTCAACGCGATGCGTTGAACGAACAGGAAACCCGCGCGCAGGACCTGATACAAACCCTGACCCGCCGTATTGATCAGCTTGGCCGTGATATGGAGCGTGAGGCCGGATTGAACCGCGATGCCGGCGAAACGATAGAGCGGTTGGAATGGGAGTTTCGTGAACTGGCCAAGGCCACAGAGGGGCAGGATGATCGCCTGGCCGAGGCCGCCGAAGCTGCCCGCGAGGCCGCGTCGACCCTGCAGGAACGCGAGGCGCATCTTTCCCAGGTGACCGAAGACGTGGCCCGCTTGGCCGCGCGGCACCAATCGGCGCAACGGTTTCTGGAAGACAGTCGCAAGATGCTGATTCGGGCCGAGACCGAAAGCGATAAAGTCACGCAGGCTGTGGGGGAGGCGACCGCAAAGCTGAGCCAATCCAAACATTCGTTTGATGCGGCAAAAGAGGCCGAAGCCGAAGCGGTGGAAGCCGCTGAGCGGGCCGAAGAAGTGCTGGCCGAAACCGAGAGTCAGCGTGCCGAAACCCAGGCCCGAGAGGCCGCAGCGCGCGCGCAGAGATCGGAAGCCGAAGGCGAATTTGGTGCGCTGCGCGCCGAGGTGACCGCTCTGGCCAAACTGGTTCAGCGCGATACAGCTGAAGGCGGCCATGTCCTTGACCGCTTGGAGGTCAAGCCGGGGTATGAACGGGCGCTTGGGGCGGCTCTGGCCGATGATTTGCGGGCCCCTGAGGTTGACGCGGATGGTCCTTCTGGGTGGATGCCTATGCCCGCCTATGCCAGCGAGCAGCGCTTGCCGTCAGGGGCGATTGCGCTGTCGCAATATGTTACAGCTCCGCCGGTTCTCGCCCGCCGCATTGCGCAGATTGGCATCGTGGAACCGGAAGACGGTGAAAGGCTGCAACCCGATTTGCTGCCGGGTCAGCGATTGGTGTCGCTGGATGGCGATTTGTGGCGGTGGGACGGATACCGTGCGTGGGCTGAGGACGCTCCAAGTGCCGCCGCGCTACGCCTCGAGCAGCTTAACAGATTGGAAACCCTCAAACAGGAACTTGAACAGGTTACCGCGCGCGCAGATGCCGCGCGGCTTGCCCATGACTCCCTGACCGGAAAATTGCGTGACCTGACCGAGGCCGACACAGCCGCCCGCGATGCCCGCCGGCAGGCTGACCGGATGTTGGCAGATGCGGGTAGGGCGCTGAGCCGGGCCGAGGCAGATCGTAATCTTGCGGAAGGACGGCTTGAGACGCTGGATTTGTCCGTGCGCCGCCTTCAGGACGATGCCACCGCCGCACGTTTGCAACTGCGCGAAGCCGAAACTGCGTTGGAGGCACTTGGTGATCTTGATACCGCGCGCGCCGAGGTGGAAGACATCAAGATCACCGTCGAAGCGGCCCGGATGACGATGATGGCCCGGCGGTCTGCACATGATGAACTGCGCCGCGAAGGTGAGGCCCGGACCAAACGCCGCCAAGAGGTGACCAAGGATATCAGTGGATGGCGGCATCGACTTGAGACAGCGGAAAAACATGCCGCCGAATTGGCGGAACGCCGCGAGCAGACCGAAGATGAATTGATCGAGGCCCGCGCAGCCCCGGAAGAAATCGTCGCCAAGCGTGACGAACTGGGGCACGAGATTGCCAAGGCAGAAGACCGCAAGGCCGATGCCGAGGACCGCTTGACCGCAGGCGAAGCCGCGCTGCGCGATGCGTTGGTGTCAGAGCGTGACCTGGAACGGGCCGCGTCGGAAGCTCGCGAAGCCCGCGCGCGTTCAGAGGCGCGCACTGATGCTGCGCGTGAGACGGTTGCCTATGCCGCCGAAAGGATCGCCGAGGATCAACAACTGACCCCGAACCAGTTGTTGACCCGTCTCGACATGGCAACAGAAGACATGCCTGCCGCTGATACACTTGAGGCGGATGTAAACCGATTGAAACGTCAGCGTGATGCGCTCGGCGCGGTGAACCTGCGTGCCGAAGAAGACGCCCGCGAGGTCCAGGAAGAACACGATACCCTGTTGAAGGAAAAAACCGATCTGGAAGAGGCGATCAAGACGTTGCGCAGTGGTATCGCCAGCCTCAACCGGGAAGGGCGCGAACGGTTGTTGACCGCGTTTGAGCAGGTGAACAGTAACTTTACCCTGCTGTTCACCCACCTTTTCGGGGGTGGCGAGGCCAATCTTGTCATGGTCGAAAGCGATGATCCGCTGGATGCGGGGCTTGAGATCATGTGCCAGCCCCCCGGCAAGAAGCTGTCGACGCTCAGCCTGTTGTCGGGCGGGGAACAAACGCTCACCGCGCTGGCGTTGATCTTTGCGGTGTTCCTTGCCAATCCGGCACCGATCTGTGTCCTGGACGAAGTCGACGCCCCCCTTGACGATGCCAACGTGACCCGTTTCTGCGATCTTCTGGACGAAATGTGCCGCCGCACCGATACGCGGTTCCTGATCATTACCCACCACGCGGTGACAATGGCCCGGATGGACCGCCTGTTCGGCGTGACGATGGCCGAACAGGGCGTATCACAGCTTGTGTCGGTCGATCTCAAGAAAGCAGAGGCGCTGGTCGCGTGAAGATCAGGTCTTGGGCTGTTTGAACTCTATTGGCCCGCCTGCGTCTTTCCAGCCCGTGAACCCGTCGGAAATATGTGCGGCCTCGAACCCCATGCCGTTCAGCACATCCACCGCCAACGCGGATCGCCAGCCAGAAGCGCAGTGAAAGACGAACTTGCGGTCTTCGCCAAAGATTGGTTTGAAGTAAGGGCTGTCCGGGTCCACCCAGAACTCCAGCATTCCTCGGGGGCAGTGAAAACTGCCCGGGATAAAGCCGCCGCGTTCGCGTTCACGAACATCACGCAAATCGACGATCTGGACGTTGGCATCCTCTGCCAGCGAAATTGCTTCGGCTGCGGTGATTTCTTCAATACGGGCACGGGCCTCGGCGACCATCTGCGCCGCGCTTTTGGTCAAAGCCATGGATTGTCCTTTTCTAAAGTCGGTTGAGAAGCGTGGCCGTTGGCCAGGCGTCAGCAGGAAGGCCGAGGCGGATTTGTTCGGCGCGCACGGCGGCGCGGGTCTTGGCACCAAGGATGCCGTCCACCTTGCCGACATCATGGCCCAAAGCCTGAAGCTTGCGTTGCAATGTCTTCATCTGTTCGCCAGCCAATCCGGGCTGTGGGTTGCGGGCATCATAGACGGGCGCGCCTTCCAGTCGGGTCGCAAAATATCCCGCGGTCATGACGTAGACAAAGCTCTGGTTCCACTCGAAATAGACGCGGAAATTGGGATAGGCGATAAAGGCTGGTCCATCCTTGCCCTGTGGCAGCAGGATGGAGGCGGGTAACGTGCCGTTTGCCAACGCCCCGGTGCGTGCCCGCACGCCCATGGCCTGCCATTGCTTGACGCTCATTTCGGTGTGCAGGCCGGTCAGGCTCCAATCCATTCCGGCAGGCAGAACGACCTCCTGCAACCACGGTTCACCTGCGCGCCATCCCAAATGCTGCAACATCTTGCCGCCCGACATCAGCGCGTCAGGGGCAGAAGTCTTTAGGGTGACATGCCCGTCGCCGTCTCCGTCAACCCCGTTTTCCAGAATGTCCTTGGGTAACATCTGGACCATACCGATTTCACCCGCCCATGCACCGGTGGTGCGGGCCGGGTCGAAATCGTCGTTTGCGAAAAGGTCCAGTGCCGCGAAGACCTGTGGCCGGAAGAGCGCCGGCCGTCGGCAATCATGGGCCAGCGTGACCAGCGCGTTGAGCGTGTTGAAATCCCCCTGAAACGCCCCGTAGTCCGTTTCAAAAGCCCAGAATGCCAACAGCACACCGCGTGACACACCGTAATCCCGTTCGATCCGGTCAAAGACTGCGCTGTATTTACGGGCGTTCTTTTTGCCGTGATCAATCCTGTTTTGCGAAATCAGTCGCCGGGAAAATTCAACGAACGGTTTCTGAAAGAACCCCTGGCCGCGGTCCGCACGCAAGACCTTGGGGTCTTGGCGCGCGCTTCTGAAAAATGCGTCAACGCGTGCGGGGGGGTGCCCTCGGGCGACCGCTTCGGCCTTCATTTCGTTGATGAAAGTCGGGAAACTGCCACCACACGGGGCGGCTACGGAGGCAACGGGGAGCAGCGAAAAAGCCAAAGCGGAAAGAAAAAAGCGCATGAAAATGTCCTTAGTCAACTTTGGGCACAGTAGCGGTGGAACTTGCGGATTTGCAATCGCCAAGGCGGAAATCAGAGGCAAGGCTCGTCTGGCGTTTTCCTGCGCTGACCATGCGTCATCGGGCGCACGTTAAGTTTTTGTTAACGAATAGTGGTCAAACCGGGAGAAAGGAGGGCGCGATGCGGTTTGCCGGTAACCTGCGCCAGACAGAATGAACGTTTTGATTGTGGAAAGCGAAGCGGATCTCGGAGCTTTGTGGAAGGCGCATTTGTGCCGACATGGCGCACATGTGATGCTGGCCACAACTCAATCAGATGCAATTGCCCAGCTTGCGCAACAAGACATCGACGTTGTGATACTTGACCTCGTGCTCAAGGACGGCAGCGCTTTTGCCGTCGCGGATTATGCGTCCTACCGTCGGCCGGACACGCGCGTCATCTTTGTGACCAATACCAGCTTCTTTTCGGACGGGTCGATTTTCACCCATTGCGTGAACGCCTGTGCCTACCTGCAAACGCATACTGCGCCCGAGGATCTGGTTGCCATGGTAGAGCATTACGGAAACGCGCGTTAGTGGCGCCCATGCGGTTCGGTATAATCCAGCGTCGGATTGACAGGAATGATCCGATGAGGATTTATCGTGTCGTGGCTGAAATGATAGTGCCGAACGATATGCGGCAGGCTCACGGTTTCCGCCACGCCGGGTCTTTGAAAAAGTTCTCGGGTGTAGGCCCACATGTTCGGATAATCGACGATACGCCTGCGATTGCATTTGAAATGCAGATGATACACCGGATCGAAGCGGATCAGAGTTGTAAACAGCCGCCAATCCGCTTCGGTGATCTGATTGCCGACGAGATATCGGGCTTTTGACAGCCGATCCTCAATCCAATCCAGCGTATCGAACAAGGGATACACCGCAGCGTCATAAGCCTCTTGCGTGGTGGCAAAGCCGCTTTTGTAAACACCGTTGTTCAGCGTGTCATAGATGCGGGCGTTGACGCTGTCGATTTCTGGTCTCAACGGTTGGGGGTAGTAATCATCCCGGTTTCCAGTGATCTCGTCAAAGGCCCCGTTGAACATTCGTATGATGTCGGCGCTTTCGTTGGAAACGATGGTGTCGCGCTGGCGATCCCACAAGATCGGCACCGTCACTCGCCCAGAATAGGCCTCATCGGCGCGGGTATATAGATCGCGGGCAAAGGAAACGCCGTGCAGTGTATCGCCTGTTGCGCCTTCAAACCCGGTTTCGAATGTCCAGCCATCGCTAAGCATATCTGGATGCACGACAGATATGGATATATGCGGCGTAAGTCCCTTGATTGCACGAAAGATCATCGTCCGATGCGCCCAAGGGCAGGCTAGGCTGACGTAAAGATGATAGCGCCCGGATTCAGCAGCGAAGCCATCCGACCCGCTTGGGCCGGCCGATCCGTCCGCCGTGATCCAATTGCGAAACAGCGCCTCGGACCGCTGGAATTTTCCACCGGATTTCTTGGTGTCATACCAGCCATCGTGCCAGACACCGTCTACAAGCATGCCCATCGTGTTCTCCTGTTTGCAGGACAACCTATCCGCTATGAACATCGGCACAACGCAGAGTGCGCGCAAAGGCTCTGCATCCGTGCACAGGCATCTTGCTGCGTTGCGGCTGAAGCAAGGATGCAACGCCTCGTTATCTTGGGGTCTGTCACATAACGGTTAACTTGATTTTATAGGTCGTGGTGTCAGCTTTGCTTAATGGCCTGAGGGGGATTCGATGTCGACATATCTGCCAAAAGAAATTCAGGACAGTCTCGGTGCCGCCCGACTGGCTGGGCTAAGAAAGACAAGCCGCCTACGTGTGGAAACCGGGCAGGACAGCTTTCGCGTGCTGCGCCTGTGGGAAGATGGGTTCTCGGTAGAGGGTGATGTGGTGCCGCCGCTGCGTGGTCTGGTCGATCTGTTTGATGGCTCGCGCCACCTGTATCAGTGCCTGATCGTCGCGTCCGAGGAGGACGCAGGCGAAATGCGGTATGAGTTCAAGCGGAACACCGCCGCTGCTGACAGTGCCCCGCTGGATTTCTACCGCAGCCCCGACGCGCCGATCGCCTTGCTGCCGCGCGATTGATCCTATTGTAGATCGCTGAACGCATCCGCAAGCCGTGCGCAGGCTTCTTCCACCCGTGCACGCGGCGTTGCAAAATTGAATCTCAGGAATTGCTCGCCACCCTTGCCGAAAGTGGGGCCGTGGTTCACCGCGATGCGCGCGGTCTTTTGAACGCGATCGGTGAATTCCTGCAGTTCCATCCCCGTCCCCGAGAAGTCGACCCAGCCAAGATAGGTTGCTTCCATCGGCATCGACGAAAGGCCGGGGATGGCCTGTATTGCTGCATCGAAATATTTACGATTGCCATCCAGATATTCGCACAGATCATCAACCCACGCGGCCCCTTCAGGGGAATACGCCGCAGTTGCCATGAACAAACCGAAGGAATTCGGAGAAAGCCCAAGAGCTGACATCCGCGCTTCAAAGCGCGTCCGCAATTCCGGATCGGGGATGATAACGTTACCCGAATGCGAGCCTGCGATGTTGAACGTCTTGGTCGTCGCGGTCATCATCACCAACCGGTCTGCAATGGTTTCGTCCACTACGGCCATTGGAATATGGGTATGACCGGGCATCACCAGATCGTGGTGGATTTCATCCGAAACAAGGATCAGATCGTGTCGCTTTGCGAAATCGGCGACGCCCTGCAATTCTTCGCGTGTCCAGACGCGCCCGCCGGGGTTGTGCGGGGAACAAAGGATCAGCATCCTTTCACCACCAGTCATCTGAGCATCCCAAGCATCGAAATCCATGGTGTATTTGCCATCCACGATGGGCATCTGGCATTCCACCACTTCGCGTTCCGCTGCGCGGATAACCTTGGCAAACGCATGGTAGACAGGCGTAAACAGCACCACGCCATCACCCGGCTGAGTAAAGGCGTCGACACACATGGCGGTGCCGTTTACCAGGCCGTGGGTCGTAAACACCCACGACGGGTCGATATTCCAGTTGTGGCGCGTGTTCATCCACCAACCGATGGCATCCTTATACGCGCGATCATCACCAAAATACCCAAAGATGCCGTGATCATTCAGATCACGCAAAGCATCCAGCACCACCTGAGGTGGGCGGAAATCCATGTCGGCGACCCACATCGCGATGCCGTCATCTGCGGGCACACCATAGAGCTGCTCCATCATGTCCCATTTTGTGCTGTGTGTGCCACGCCGGTCGATGATTTCGTCAAAGCTCATATCATGCACTCCTAGGTTTTTGCGTCGGCCAAGCTAACGTGCTTTGTGCGTTGTGCAAGGGCAGTTGCGGGCGTGGCGTTGATCGCCTAGATCATGATCATGAAACGTCCGATCCTCATTCACCCCGACCCACGCCTGAAAAAGGTCTGCACGCCCGTTGCCGATCTTTCAGACGATTTGCGCCAGCTGTCCGATGACATGCTTGAAACCATGTATCACGCGCCCGGTATCGGGCTGGCTGCTCCTCAGGTAGGAGTGCTTGACCGCCTGATCGTGCTTGATTGCGTCAAGGAAGACGGTGCCAAGCCGCGACCGCTGGTGATGTTCAATCCAGAGATTGTCGCCGCCTCGGACGATCAGAGCGTCTATGAGGAAGGGTGCCTGTCGATCCCTGATCAATACGCCGAAGTTACCCGCCCCGCCGAGGTCGAGGTGTCATGGTTGGACCGGGACGGCAATTCCCAAAAGGAAGTATTCCGCGATCTGTGGGCCACCTGCGTCCAGCACGAAATCGACCATCTGGATGGCAAGTTGTTCATTGATTATCTCAAGCCGCTGCGGCGCCAGTTGATCACGCGCAAGATGCAAAAGCTCAAGCGTGAACGGACCCGCACGTGACTGTCCGCCGCTGCATCCCGTGGCCTGACAAGCGTCTGCGCACTAAGGCCGCCCCGGTCGATGAGATCACAGACGACATTCGCGCGATCTGGGCGGACATGATCGACACGATGGACGCGATGCCCGGTGTAGGCCTCGCTGCGCCCCAGATCGGAGTAATGCTGCGGTTGGCGGTAGTGGATGGATCCTTGGATCGCGGCAAAGCTGTGCGGATGGCGAATCCTGAGATATTGCACGCTTCCATTGAGCTGCGCGATCATGAAGAGGCCAGCCCGAACTTGCCGGGTGTCTCGGCCACTTTGAAACGTCCACGCGCGGTAACAGTGCGGTATCTTGACGAAAACGGCACGATCAACCGGCGCGATTTCGTGGGTATCGAAGCAACCAGCGTTCAGCATCAGATCGACCATCTGAATGGCAAGATGTATTTTGACAACCTCGGCAAGGTAAAGCGCGACATGCTGCTGCGCAGGGCGCGAAAGCTGGCGGGCTGACCCCGCCGGACCAACCAAAGGACAGATCGCGGATGCGCATCGTTTTCATGGGAACACCTGATTTTTCGGTTCCGATCCTCGATCGGCTTGTGAACGACGGGCACGACATTGCCGCAGTATATTGCCAACCGCCCCGCCCCGCCGGGCGTGGCAAGAAGGACCGTCCGTCACCGGTGCAGGCCAGGGCAAGCGAACTGGGCCTGATGGTGCGCCATCCGGTGAGCTTGCGATCTGATGAAGAGCAGGCGGCCTTTGCGAATCTGGGGGCCGATATCGCCGTTGTTGTGGCCTATGGGCTGATTCTGCCGCAAGTTATCCTTGCTGCACCTGTCCATGGCTGCCTCAACATTCATGCCAGCTTGTTGCCGCGTTGGCGCGGGGCGGCCCCGATCCACCGGGCGATCATGGCGGGTGATACCGAAACGGGCGTATGCATCATGCAGATGGAGGCTGGCCTGGATACAGGCCCGGTTCTGTTGCGACGCGAGACGCCAATTTTTTCTGATGATACAACGGCGATCTTGCATGACCGTCTGGCTGAATTGGGCGCGGAGGCGATTTCCACGGCGCTGGCGCAGCTTGACGCCCTCGTGCCAGAGCCGCAGCCAGCCGAGGGTGTCAGCTATGCCGCCAAGATCGACAAGGCCGAAGCGCGGATCGACTGGGCCCAACCTGCCCGGATCGTTGATCAGCGCATTCGCGGCCTGTCCCCCTTTCCCGGGGCCTGGACTGAAATCGACGGCCACAGGATCAAGGTTCTGATGTCCCGAATCGCAACAGGTGACGGGGCGGCGGGAACTGTTTTGGACGACAAGCCAACCATCGCCTGCGGTAAGGGGGCTGTTGAATTGCTGCGCCTGCAACGCGGCGGCAAGGGCGCTCAAGACGCCGAAACCTTCCTGCGCGGCTTTGCGATCACGCCGGGCACGCAGCTCTGAAAGGGGGCGGATATGTTCCTTACGCTCATGGGGACGGTGGTCATTGCCGGTATCATCGGCTACGCATCGGAAAAGACCGGCTGGACAAGCAACGGCATTCTGCAAAGCATCATCATCTGCGTCGGCGGCGCGTTCCTTTTCTTTTTCGTGAGGATCATGTTTGGCATTGGCTTTGCCAGTCCCGGAATGAATGCCATTGTGTCATCCATCGGGGCGTTGATCATCGTGCCCTTCCATTGGAGGAGATGACATGGGGACGATTGTATCGCTGATCATCATCGGTGTCGCTGCGGGTTTCGTCGCCACGCGTCTGATGCGGATCGAAGCGGATATCATCACGACATCGGTCATCGGAATGGCCGGGGCGCTGATCGGTGGCCTGATCCTGCGGGCGGTGCTGTTTGCAGGCGGTATGATAGGTGGCTTGATCGGCGCGGTCCTTGGGGCCATGGCGCTTATCTGGCTATGGCAAAAGTTCAGGCAGCGCTAAAGCCCGGTTTCGGCAAGGGCGCGTTCGAGAAGCGGGGCCAGACGGTTTCCCCAATAGGTCTGGCCTTTCTCGTCTGCGATCAGATCGTTGCGCAGCTCAATCAATACATGCGGACGCCCGTGTGACAGAGCATGCCGATCCATCGCATCCCCTCTCAGTGCACCGTTGTATGGTTCGTTGTCGCCAACGGTCAGATCACCTTCGGCGCGAAGCAAATCAATAAGCGGACGGGCCAGTCTGTCGTCAGATGCGTAGAGAATGCCAATTTCCCAGGGGCGCGGTGCCCGACCACGCAAGCGCGGCGTAAAGCTGTGAATCGACGCTATGACACATCCGGGCCGATCGGCCAGTCTGGTCAGGGCGTCATGATAGGGGCGGTAACACCGATCCAGCCGTTCGTTGACTGCGTGCTGAGGCAGGTGGCGATTGGCCGGGATGATGGTGCCGTCATAGAGCTGCATCACAAGTGTCGGATCGTCTTCGCCGCGGTTCGGGTCGATCACAAGCCTTGAGAAATTCGACCCGATCACCGGAGCATCGAGGGCCCGCCCAAGAACCCGTGAAACGCCCATCGCCCCCACATCCCACGCTATGTGGCGGGCCATGTCCGCCGCTGGCAGGCCAAGTTCGCCGCCTGCGACAAAGTCCGGCACAGTATTGGTCGCGTGATCGCAGGTGACAATCCAGCGACCCGTGCGCGTATCGCCTTCGGTGGTATATGGGGTATATGTCATGGGGATGTCGTAACTTGTTTTCATAATGGATGCCAGTTGCTCACAGATGAGAAATGAGTCATAAGCGCCGCGCCATGTTTGCGTTAACATGCGCGGAAAACCAAGCCGAACCGCCGAGGGGAAAACAAAATGCGCCGTCAGAGAAACGTAAAGATCGTTGCTACTCTTGGGCCGGCATCCGAAAGCTATGAAATGATCCGCGCGCTGCACGAGGCGGGCGCGGATGTCTTCCGGCTGAACATGTCACACGGAACCCACCAAGAGATTGCCGACAAGCATCGCATCATTCGTCAGGTTGAGGCTGATACCAACGGTGCCATCGCGATTCTGGCCGATCTTCAGGGGCCTAAACTGCGTGTTGGTGCCTTTGCAAACGGCTCCGAAGAACTGATCGAAGGCGCGGCATTTCGCATGGATCTTGACCCCAAGGAAGGAGACGCGACCCGCGTATGCTTGCCCCATCCTGAGATTTTTCAAGCGCTTGAAGAAGGTGCCAACCTGCTGGTCAACGACGGCAAGATCCGCTTGAAGGTCCTGACATGCGGCGATGACTTTGCCGAGTGCGAGGTCGTCACCGGTGGCACGATTTCAAACCGCAAGGGCGTGAACGTGCCGGATGTGGTTCTGCCCGTTGCGGCGCTGAGTGAAAAGGATCGCGCGGATCTGGAATTCGCCTGTGCGCTGGGCGTGGACTGGCTGGCACTGTCCTTTGTGCAGCGTCCCGAAGACGTGGACGAAGCGCGTGCGTTGGCAGCTGGTCGTGCGGCAGTTTTGTCCAAGATCGAAAAGCCTTCTGCCGTGAGCCGTTTCGAAGATATTCTCGCGGTCAGCGACGGGATCATGGTGGCGCGGGGCGATCTGGGCGTTGAACTGCCGGTGTCTGCAGTGCCGCCCATTCAAAAACGCCTTGTCCGTCGGTGCCGCGCTGCGGCCAAACCGGTGATCGTCGCGACCCAGATGTTGGAAAGCATGATCGAAAGCCCGATGCCCACCCGCGCCGAAGTTTCGGACGTCGCCACCGCGATCTACGAAGGTGCGGATGCCATCATGCTCAGCGCGGAAAGTGCTGCAGGTCAGTATCCCGTCGAGGCGGTCAAGACCATGGATCAGGTTGCCAAGGAAGTTGAGGCCGATCCGACCTATGGTCAGATCATCGCGGCATCACGGACCGCCAAAGGCGATACAATCGCGCATGGCATTGTCGCCGCTGCGCGCGAAATTGCGGAAACCACTGACATCAAGGCGATCTGTTGTTTCACGCAATCGGGCACCACCGCCCTTTTGACAGCACGTGAACGCCCCGGTGTGCCGATCATCGCGATGACCAGTCTCAGAGACACGGCGCGCCGCCTTGTTCTGAGCTGGGGGTGCAATTGTGTGATGACCGACGAACTTGATCGCTTCAAGGGCGCTGTGGTCAACGCCGCCCGAGCCGCCCGCGATGGCGGATTTGCTACCGCAAGCGATCAGATCGTGGTAACAGCGGGCGTGCCGTTCAACGTGCCTGGCACAACGAACATCTTGCGTGTTGCGCCCTGCGATGAGCGGTTGATCTATAACACCGACCCGGAATAGCCCACCCCGACCCAGTTGAGGAGACAGCCGTGAACCCAGATGTGGCCTTAGTAGCGGGCATCCTCGTTGGCGGGTTGGCCATCATAAGCGCGGTGTCCGCGTTCAGTGATGGCCACCGCCCGCGTTTGGCGGTTCTGGTCATGGCGGTGGCGGTTGCCTTGGTGGTTTATGCCACATGGACGCGCGACGGCGGGTATTCTCTGAACGGCGTTTTCGAAGCAATCCTCCGCGTGGTGGCAATGATCATCTGAGCCGGATCGCCTAAGGCGGATTTCCGGGCCTTACAGGAACAAATTACCAAGAAACGCCTTGCCAGCAGGTGCCGAACTGCGTAAACGGCGCTCCTGTGTCGCGTGACCGGCCGAAATGGCATGCCGAGTCGCGCGTTCTACCGACCTTTAGACTAGGAGACGGAAATGCCAAAGATGAAGACGAAATCAAGCGCCAAGAAGCGCTTCAAGGTGACCGCCACCGGCAAGGTGATGGCGGGTCAGGCCGGCAAACGCCACGGCATGATCAAGCGGACAACCAAGTTCATCCGTGATGCCCGTGGCACCACGACCCTCAGCGCCCCCGACGCCAAGATCGTCAAGGGCTACATGCCCTACGACCGCTAAGAGGAGATAGACACATGTCCCGCGTCAAAGGTGGTACCACAACCCACGCTCGCCACAAGAAAGTCATCAAGGCCGCAAAAGGCTATTATGGCCGCCGCAAGAATACCTTCAAGGTTGCGCGTCAGGCCGTCGACAAGGCGAACCAGTATGCAACCCGTGACCGCAAGAACCGCAAGCGCAATTTCCGCGCGCTGTGGATCCAGCGGATCAACGCAGCCGTTCGCGCCCATGACGAAGCGCTGACATATTCCCGCTTCATCAACGGTCTGACATTGGCCGGTATCGAAGTGGACCGTAAGGTTCTGGCCGATCTGGCCGTACACGAACCCGAAGCATTCGCGGCGATCGTCGATCAGGCCAAAGGCGCTCTGGCCGCCTGATCCCGGATCACCGGCAGGATTTGAAGGCCGCCCTTTCGGGGCGGCCTTTCTTGTTTGTTGCTCGCCTTTTTGTCGGCGGGGTCAGTAAGGTCCGTCAGGTTCCAGAGGTTTTTGGAGGATCGCCAAAGCCGCCCCCAAGAGCAGAATGCCTGATGCGGCAAGCAGGCTGATGCCGATATCACCGGTCAAGTCCCCGATCAGGCCCGCACCTACCGGGCCAAGTGTCTGGGATATTGCAAAGACAACAGTAAAGATCGAAATAGCGCGCCCCCAACTTTGTTGCGGCAGGTTGCGACGGACAAAATTGGTGATCGCGCCCGGAGCCATGAACACGGCCAGCCCAAAGATCACGGCCGATAGGATCGGGACATAGGCCCCGTCCCACAGCACCGGAAGCGCAGAGCCCACAGCGATGCCGGTCAGGATCAACGCCAGCGGAACCCCATTCGAGAACCGCGCGAATATTCCGCGCCACAGGAACGGCGAGGCACAGATACAAAGACCGATGATCATCCATATCACCGCAATGAACAGCGGGCCTTCATTCTGGCTGGTCATCCACGCGGCGATGAAGGTCAGGTAAACGATATACCCCATGCCAAACCCGGCATAGCCCGCGATTTCCCCCAGCATTCGTCGCAAGGGGACCGGCGCATCCGGTTCCGGCGCACCGGATGGCGGCGGACGCAGTTGTCGGGCGGCCCAAAGGCTGGCAGGGGTAAAGCCAAAGCTGAGCACACCTATCGCGATCCATCCCCACGCCCATGTGTCAGGGCCGTAAATCGCAAGGATCACCGGGATCGTTGCCCCCGCGAGAACGATACCCATACCGCCGCCCACCCCGAAATAGATTGCAATCGACAGGGCATTGAGCCGTGCGTTGCTGGCAAAGAGCGCCGCCGCGAGCGCCCCGCCGGTGGCAAAGGACATTGCCCCGCAAATCCCCGCCAGAAATCGCCAGAGCGATTGTGCCACAAGCGATTCATTCAGACCGGTTGCAAACAGCGTGATCGCCGTGGTCCATACGCCAACCGCAAACAGACGTGCGGGCGATACGCGACGCAAGAGCACAAGCGTCAGGATGGCTCCCACCACATAGCCAATCGCATTCGCAGTATTCAGCCAGCCCGCCTGCGCATAGCTCCAGCCCAGTTCCGAGCGCATTGCCGGCAGCAAGAGCCCGTAAGCAAAGCGCGCAAATCCGTTGGTCACGCATACCCCAAGCGTCAGCCCGCCCAGCACAAGCCAATTGCGGCGTATTTCTGCGTCCATCCGGTTTCTCCGTGTTGTTGTTGCCGGACGGTATCGGCAGGTAGGGGGATATGTCCATTGCCCGTGGCGTGTCTTGCATTCGCGGGGTTGTGGCGATAGCAGGACATGGTTGAAATCCAGGGGGCCGTCATGGACGATCTGAAAGCCAAATATCTGGGTCTGATTGCCGAGGCCGCCAATGAGGCCGCGCTAGAGGATCTGCGTGTGCAGGCGGTTGGCAAAAAGGGCGAAATCAGCCTCAAAATGCGTGAGCTTGGCAAAATGACGCCGGAAGAGCGTCAGGTGGCGGGCCCCGCTCTCAATGCGCTCAAGGACGAGATCAACAGCGCGTTGGCAGCCAAGAAAGCCGCACTGGCTGATGCTGCGCTGGACGAACGGTTGCGGTCGGAATGGCTGGACGTGACATTGCCGTCGCGCGGTCGCCGCGCGGGCACGCTGCATCCGATCAGCCAGGTCAGTGAAGAAGTCACCGCGATCTTTGCCGAACTGGGCTTTTCAGTTGCCGAGGGGCCGCGCATTGACACCGATTGGTATAACTTCGACGCGCTGAACATTCCCAGCCATCACCCTGCGCGGGCCGAAATGGACACGTTCTATATGCACCGTGCCGAGGGCGATAACCGTCCGCCGCATGTGCTGCGCACGCATACGTCGCCTGTTCAGATCCGATCAATGGAAAAGATGGGTGCCCCGATCCGCATCATTTGCCCCGGTGGCGTTTATCGTGCCGACTATGATCAGACCCACACGCCGATGTTCCATCAGGTCGAAGGGCTGGCCATTGACACCGATATTTCCATGGCGAACCTCAAGTGGGTTCTGGAAGAATTCGTAAAGGCATTCTTTGAGGTCGACGATGTCGAATTGCGCTTCCGCGCGTCGCACTTCCCGTTCACGGAACCCTCTGCCGAGGTCGATATCCGCTGTTCGTGGGAGGACGGCACGCTCAAGGTGGGCGAAGGCGACGACTGGCTCGAAATTCTCGGGTCAGGCATGGTGCATCCCAAAGTTCTTGAGGCGGGCGGTATTGATCCAGCGGTTTACCAAGGGTTCGCCTTTGGTATGGGGATCGACCGGATCGCCATGCTGAAATACGGCATCCCTGATCTGCGCGCCTTCTTTGACAGCGATTTGCGCTGGCTGCGCCACTACGGCTTCTCCGCGCTCGATATGCCGACATTGCACGGCGGACTGAGCCGATAATCCGCGGGATGCATATCCCGCGACGCGCCCGACCCGCCCCCATGGGCGGGCGCGTTCCGCACCCACCCTCGGGCCGGGCGCATCGCGCGATACGCGTGCCCCTTGCCGCGAAAGAGGATTGAAACGATGAAATTCACGCTCTCCTGGCTCAAGACTCATCTCGATACTGACGCATCCGTGGACGAGATTGCCGAAACCCTGACCGATCTCGGGCTTGAGGTCGAAGGGATTGAAAATCCGGCCGAACGGCTGGCCGACTTTACAATCGGCAGGGTGTTGCATGCTGAAAAGCACCCGGATGCTGACAAGCTGCGGGTGTGCAAGGTGGCCACCGACGAAGGCGAATTGCAGATTATCTGCGGCGCGCCGAATGCCCGTGAAGGGATCACCGTCGTCGTCGCCAAGCCGGGCGTTTATGTGCCGGGCATCGACACGACGATCGGCGTGGGCAAGATCCGTGGCATCGAAAGCTACGGCATGATGGCTTCCGAACGCGAGATGGAATTGTCTGACGAACACGACGGCATCATCGAATTGCCCTCGGGCGAGGTCGGTGAACGGTTCGTGGACTGGCTGGCCGAAAACGATCCAGCCAAGGTCGATCCGGTGATCGAAATTGCAATTACTCCGAACCGCCCGGACGCGCTGGGCGTGGAAGGTATCGCACGCGATCTGGCCGCGCGCGGGCTGGGCACGCTGCGCACGAAACCGATTGAAGGGGTCGAAGGACAGTTTCCCTGTCCGATCACGGTGACGATTGATGAAGATACGCGCGACGGTTGCCCGATGTTCGCGGGCCGTCTGATCCGTGGCGTGACCAACAAACCGTCGCCGAAATGGCTTCAGGATCGCTTGCGCGCCATCGGCCTGCGTCCGATTTCGGCCTTGGTGGATGTCACCAATTTCTTCACCTTTGACCGCAATCGCCCGCTGCACGTGTTTGACGCGGACAAGGTCAACGGCGGGCTTCGTGTTCATCGCGCCAAGGGGGACGAGACGATCACCGCGCTGGACGACAAGACCTATCGTTTTCAGCCCGGTATGATCGCGATTTCCGACGACAACGGCGTTGAGAGCATCGCGGGGATCATGGGTGGGGCCGAAACCGGCGTTACCGAAGAGACGGTGAATGTGTTCCTGGAAAGCGCGTATTGGGATCACGTTCAGATCGCTCTGGGCGGTCGGGCGCTCAAGATCAACTCCGATGCGCGTTACCGGTTCGAACGCGGTGTCGATCCGGAATTCACTTTGCCGGGCCTCGAAGCGGCTACGCAGATGATCCTTGATCTGTGCGGAGGCGAGGCGTCAGACGTCGTTATCGCGGGTGAGGTGCCCAAACATGCGCGCGCCTTCAAACTGGATTCCGCGCGCCTTCAATCCTTGGTTGGCATGTCGATTCCCGAAAGCGAACAGCGCCAGACATTGACGCGGCTTGGGTTTCGGCTCGAGGGGAACATGGCCCATGTGCCCAGCTGGCGGCCCGACGTTCAGGGCGAAGCCGATCTTGTTGAAGAGGTCGCGCGGATTGCATCGCTGACCAAGCTTGAGGGCGTACCCCTTGCTCGTGTAACCGCAGGCATTCCCAAGCCAGTGATGACGCCCAAACAGCGCCGCGAGGCAATGGCGCGGCGTTCGGCGGCGGCGATGGGCTACAACGAATGCGTGACCTACAGCTTTATCGACAGTGATAGCGCCGGGTTGTTTGGTGGCGGTGACGCTGCGACGATGCTGGAAAATCCGATCAGTTCCGAGATGAGCCATATGCGCCCCTCGTTGCTTCCGGGCTTGTTGCAGGCTGCAGCCCGCAATCAGGCGCGGGGTTTCATGGATCTGGCGCTGTTTGAGGTCGGCCCGGTCTTCACCGGCGGCGAACCCGGCGAGCAGCGCGCCGAAATCGCAGGTATCCTCGTGGGCCGGAACGGGCCCAAGGATGTGCACGGTGCCAGCCGGGCGATAGATGTTTTCGATGCCAAGGCGGACGCAGAAGCAATCCTTTCGGCTATCGGTGCCCCGTCCAAGGTTCAAATTCTGCGTGGAGGCGAAGGGTGGTGGCATCCGGGCCGTCACGGGCGTATTTGTCTTGGCCCCAAGAAGGTCTTGGGCGTTTTTGGCGAATTGCATCCCAAGGTTCTCAAGGCGCTGGATATCAAGGGCGGCGCGGTGGCTTTTACTATCTGGCCCGAAGAAGTGCCTCTGCCACGCAAATCAGCCGGTGCTACGCGTGCCGCCCTGGAGATCAGCGATCTTCAAGCGGTTGAACGTGACTTTGCCTTTGTCGTTGATGAAGGGGTTGATGCGTTGACGCTGATCAATGCGGCCGCCGGGGCTGACAAGGGCTTGATCGAAAGCGTGCGCGTGTTCGACGAATTTATCGGTGGCAGTCTTGGTGAGGGCAAGAAATCCCTTGCCGTTACGGTGCGCCTGCAGCCGCGTGGCAAAACCTTGAAGGACGCCGATATTGAAGCGGTTTCGAAGAAGATTGTCGAAAAGGTCGGCAAGGCAACGGGCGGCGCTCTGCGGGGGTGATCCGCCAACGGTAGCGGGGGCTGGGAACGGTTTCCCCGATCCGCTGGCCTTGGTGCCGAACATAGGAGAAATGGTATGACGCTCAGGGTTTATCTTTCCGGTGAAATTCACACCGATTGGCGTGAACAGATCGTGACAGGATCGCAGGATCTTGACGTTAGCTTTGACAGCCCGGTGACGGATCATGATGCCAGCGATGATTGCGGTGTCGCGATCCTTGGGGCCGAGAACAACAAGTTTTGGCATGACAACAAGGGCGCTAAGGTTAATGCGATCCGCACCCGCAAGGGCATTGCCGATGCGGATGTGGTCGTTGTGCGGTTTGGTGAAAAATACAAACAATGGAATGCGGCTTTTGATGCGGGCTATGCGGCGGCATTGGGGAAATCCCTGATCGTGTTGCATGGTCCTGAACATGCCCACGCACTCAAGGAAGTGGACGCGGCTGCGCTCGCCGTGGCTGAACGGCCCGAACAAGTTGTTCAGATACTGCGTTATGTCCTGACTGGTGCTTTGCCAGTTTAATGGGGCCTTCGCCAAATATTGCGGTCTACAAGACACCGGAAGGGCTGAGTTTCTGGATGGACTACCGCGATCGCGGCTCCCCTTACGAGGCCCCGACGATCCGAACAACCGACCCGGATGTCTGGATCTGTTTCATGCCGCCCCTGTTCCGGGATACTGAGGCATTCCTGTTTTGTTGTGACGGCGAGAGGTGGATTTTCTCGCGACCGGATGCATCCACTATGTTGGACACGGATGAACTGGAAAACCTCCAAACCCGGAACCCGCATTTGGACGTGGTGATCTCGGAAATCAGAAGTTCGTTTACCTGGCGCATCATGGACGGTTCCGGGCATATGGTCGAAGAGATTTCCGCTAATTCAGGATTTCGCACCCGTGAACAGCAGGATCGGGTGACGGGGCTGTTTTGCGATCTCATGGCTTGGGTTGCCCTGAACGGTCCAATTGCAATGGCCTATGGAGGTTGGAGAAATCAGGACCGGCCCCTGCGCGCGGGCATTGTTGGGTTTGACAGGCCGCTTCAACAGGCGTTGGATCGTGGCGATTACATACTGTAGGGCCGCAAGATGTCCAAGATCGGCCCGCCGCGAGAAACGAAAGTTGATTTTCCCGCAAATCTGGTAACTCTTGGAAGCTAACGCACAGAAATGGTGCGCGAAACCAAGGGGGGAAGAGATGCTTCAGGAATTCAAGGCGTTTATCGCCAAAGGCAACGTCATGGACATGGCTGTCGGCATCATCATCGGTGCTGCATTCACGGCCATCGTCAAATCGCTGGTCGGCGATATCTTTAACCCGCTGATTGCACTGTTTACGGGCGGGTTGGATTTTTCGGGCTGGTTCTATGTTCTGGATGGCAACAGCTATGCATCCATCGAGGCCGCCAAGGAAGCCGGAGCACCGGTTTTTGCCGTCGGCACGTTTATCATGGCGGTGATCAATTTCTTTATCATCGCATTTGTCGTGTTCATGTTGGTGCGCACTGTCAACCGGATCAAGGAGGCGGCTGAACGTGAAGAAGCTGCCGCCACGCCGGAACCAGAAGCCCCGAAAGGCCCGTCCGAGCTTGATGTGCTTCTGGAAATCCGCGACGCGCTTAAAGATCGAGGATAACATCTATACACGTGGTGGCGGTTGCGCCGCTGCGTGTTCCTGCGTTATCAGGCGCGGCACCCTGAGAAAACCGTCCCCGGAGAGCGGCCATGTCCAAGGCCATGAAAATTGCGTATGGCAGTCTCTTCGTTGGCGTTCTCGTCCTCGGGATCAAGACGCTTGCCTGGTGGATGACAGGCTCTGTCGCGCTGTTTTCGGATGCGTTGGAAAGCACGGTGAACGTGGCGACAGCCATCGCCGTGTTGTTGGCAGTGGGCTATGCGCAGCGCCCGGCGGACGATGATCATCCGTTTGGCCATCACAAAGCCGAATATTTCAGTGCCGTACTCGAAGGTGTGATGATCGTCATTGCCGCCTTTGTGATCCTGCAAGCGGCTTGGGCGGCATTGCGCGATCCGGTGGCATTGTCAGAGCCGTGGGCCGGGCTGGGGGTGAATCTGTTTGCCAGCGCGATCAACGGCGGCTGGTGCGTGTTGTTGTTGCGGCAGGGCAGGGCGCTGAGATCGCCGGCGTTGGCGGCCGACGGGCGGCATCTGTTGTCAGATGTGGTTTCTTCGGTCGGGGTTGCCGTGGGCGTGGCGGCAGCGGTGTTGACCGGTTTGCATTGGCTCGATCCGGTTTTAGCGGCGTTTGTGGCGCTGAATATCCTCTGGTCGGGTTGGAGCGTGATCCGATCAAGCGTGGGCGGGTTGATGGACGAAAGCGTGCCCGAAGAAGATCTCGCGCGGATGCGCAGCCTGATTTCCGCAAACGCCCGCGGTGCGGTCGAAGCGCATGACCTGCGCGCGCGACATGCAGGGGCTGCAACTTTCGTAGACTTTCACCTTGTCGTGCCAAGTGAAATGACCGTCGAAGCAGCCCATGACATTTGCGACAGGATCGAAGGTGCGCTCAAGGAAGATATCGCGCAATGCACTGTCACGATCCATGTGGAGCCTGATCACAAGGCCAAGCATGAAGGTATTGTCGTTCTATAGCAAAGCGCCGAGACCGACGCTTTGCCTTTGCTGTTCTTAGGCGGTTTTCAGGGCGAGCTGTGGGGACAACACGTCGATGCCCAAAGCCTTGCCAACAGCGTAATAGGTCAACTCGCCCGCATGAACATTCAAGCCGTTCAAAAGATGTGGATCGTCAGCGCACGCCTGACGCCATCCCTTGTCAGCAAGCGCCAGCATGAAAGGCATCGTCGCATTGCCGAGTGCAATGGTTGAGGTTCGTGCGACGGCTCCGGGCATGTTGGCCACGCAATAGTGCATGATGCCGTCCACATCATAGATCGGATCCTGATGGGTCGTCGCGCGTGATGTTTCAAAGCAACCGCCCTGATCAATCGCCACGTCCACAATGGCCGCGCCCGGCTTCATGGTCGATAGTTGGTCCCGGGTGACAAGCTTGGGGGCCGCGGCACCGGGGATCAGAACTGCGCCAACAACCATGTCTGCCTCGGCCACCAGTTCGGCCGTATTGCCCGCGCTTGCATAGCTATTCTTGAACGTACCACCGAACACGTCATCAAGATAGCGCAGGCGCGGCAGAGAGCGATCGAGAACGGTCACATCCGCGCCCATGCCTGCGGCGATCCGGGCCGCATGGGTGCCAACGACACCGCCGCCGATGACTACGACGCGGGCCGGGCCGACACCGGGAACACCGCCCATCAGCACACCGCGCCCGCCGTTGGCCTTTTGGAGCGTCCAGGCACCGACCTGAGGGGCAAGCCGACCGGCGACTTCGGACATGGGGGCCAGAAGCGGCAAGCCGCCATTGGCGTCGGTTACGGTTTCATAGGCAATTGCGGTGCAGCCCGAAGCGAGCAGATCCCTGGTTTGTTCGGGATCGGGGGCAAGGTGCAAATAGGTGAACAAAAGCTGCCCTTCTCTCAGCATCTTGCGTTCGCTTGCCTGAGGTTCCTTGACCTTGACGATCATGTCGGCGGTGGCAAACACCTCTTCGGCGCTATCCACGATCCGGGCACCTGCGGCAACATAGTTGGCGTCTTCAAAGCCAGCCCCGGCTCCGGCACCTCGTTCAACAATCACCTCATGGCCATGAGAGATAGCCTCATTCGCGGCGTTGGGGGTAAGACCTACCCGAAATTCCTGTGGTTTGATTTCCTTTGGACAGCCGATTTTCATGGTGATCCTCCTTGTTCCCTGTCATCCAGCATGCAGCAAAGGGCGCGCAATTTCCTTGAAAACTCTGGGCGTGTCATTGATGCTTTGCGCGACAGAATTCGAATGAACCCAAGCAAGACGCAAAGGAATTGCGTATATGGCGCTGGACACGATTGATAGAAAGATTTTGGCGGCGCTGCAAAAACGCGGGCGCATGTCCAATTCAGAACTGTCCGAACAGGTAAACCTGTCGCCATCGGCGTGCCATCGACGGGTGCAGCGGCTGGAGAAGGACGGCTATATCCGTGATTATGTCGCGCTGGTGGATGCCAGACGATTGGGTATGTCCACCACGGTGTTTGTCGAAATTACGTTGCAGGGACAGGCTGACGATCTTCTGGACGCTTTTGAAAAAGCCGTTTCGCGGATACCGGATGTTCTGGAATGTCACTTGATGGCGGGAACGGCGGATTACATTCTCAAGGTGGTTGCGGAAAATACCGAAGATTTCGCCCGCATCCACCGGCAGCATTTGTCACGGTTGCCGGGAGTTGCGCAAATGCAGTCAAGCTTTGCGCTGCGCACGGTTTTCAAAACAACAGCCCTCCCAGTATAAGGTGCGGCAGGGAGGAACGGAATGCAGTGGGATTTCATCATCGTCGGTGCCGGTAGCGCCGGATGCGTTCTGGCCAAGAGGCTGGGAGAAGCAGGCCACAAGGTGCTCTTGCTCGAAGCGGGCGGCAAGGACAACTATCACTGGGTCCATATTCCAATGGGTTACCTTTATTGCATCGGTAATCCGCGTACTGACTGGATGTTTCGAACGACCGAGGAAAAAGGTCTGAACGGGCGGTCCCTCGGATATCCAAGGGGCAAGCTGTTGGGTGGATGTTCGTCGATCAACGGCATGTTGTATATTCGTGGTCAAGCGGCTGACTATGATGGCTGGCGGCAGATGGGCCTCGCCGGATGGGGTTGGGACGATGTTCTTCCTTATTTCAAGAAGTCCGAAGATTATGTTGAAGGGGAATCCGATCTGCACGGAGAAGGCGGCGAATGGCGGGTTGAAAACCAGCGCCTACACTGGGATTTGCTGGATGATTGGGCCGATGCGGCGGCCGCTTGGGGCCTGCCAAGGGTCAGCGATTTCAACACCGGCAACAACGAGGGCGTGGGATACTATCGCGTCAATCAGCGCTCGGGTTGGAGGATCAACACGGCCAAGGCATTCCTGCGCACCGCCAAAGCCGATGGGTTAAAGGTCGAAACCCGCGCACATGTCCAAAGCCTGTTGTTCGATGGGAAACGGGTTGTCGGGGTACGATATGAACAAGGGGGTAGTTTTAAAGAAGCCCGCGCCGGACGAGAAGTCATCCTGTCTGCCGGCGCGATCGGCAGCCCTCAGATTCTTCAGCTTTCGGGGATCGGTCCCGAAGATGTGCTGCGAAAGGTGGGGGTCGATGTTCGGCTCCATACGCCAGAAGTCGGTGCGAATTTGCAAGACCACCTGCAATTGCGTTGCGCATGGCGTTTGAGCGATGCCCTGACATTGAATACGCTGGCAAATTCCCTGTGGGGGAAGGCCAAGATCGGACTGGAATACGCGCTTCGCCGCACCGGGCCGATGTCAATGTCGCCGTCGCAGCTGGGCGCGTTCGCCCGTTCGCGCCCCGATCTGGAAACGCCGGACCTTCAATATCATGTTCAACCTTTGTCGTTGAATGCCTTTGGCGAACCACTTGATGACTTTCCTGCGATCACGGCCTCGGTCTGCAACTTGCGTCCGCAAAGCCGGGGAAACGTGACGATCGTTTCCGGCGATCACCGTGCGGCACCGCGTATCGCGCCCAACTACCTGTCCGCAGAGGGGGATCGCCGGGTCGCGGCATCTGCGATCCGTCAGGCACGTGCGATTATGGCCCAGTCACCTATGCAGCGGTATCGGCCCGAAGAGATCAAGCCCGGCCCTGTTGGCGACAGTGACGAAGATCTTGCCCGAGCGGCCGGTGACGTGGGCACAACGATCTTTCACCCCACCTGTACGGTTCGGATGGGAACAGATGACAGCGCGCCAGTGGATGGGACGTTGAAATTCCGTGGTTTGGGTGGATTGCGCGTGGTTGATGCCAGCGTGATGCCGCGCATCACGAGCGGCAATACCAACTCTCCCACGATCATGATCGCCGAAAAAGCGGCGGATATGATCCTTGCGGATGCGCGGGGGGCTTAACCCCCCCGCGGCCGTGACCGATCACTCTTCGGCAGGCGCGATCTTGTCTTGGGTCTTTGTGTCAAAATCGCTGGCGTCGTGGCGTTCGTGTAGTTGCAGGGACGGTTCACCGAAGGCTCGGTTGACCATCCGGCCCCGCAGCACGGCAGGCCGCGCATCAATCTGTTTGGCCCAACGCATGACGTTTTCATAGCTGGTCACATCAAGAAATCCCGCCGCGCTATAGAGCCGCCCCAGAACAAGTTGACCATACCACGGCCAAATGGCCATGTCGGCAATCGTATAATCAGGGCCGCCAATAAATTCATTTTCCGCCAGTTCGCGGTCCAGAACGTCAAGCTGTCGTTTGACCTCCATTGCAAAGCGGTTGATCGGGTATTCCCATTTTTCCGGTGCATAGGCGTAGAAATGTCCAAATCCGCCGCCGAGATACGGCGCACTGCCCATTTGCCAGAAAACCCAGCTCATGCACTCGGTGCGCGCTCTGGCATCCGTTGGAATGAACTCCCCGAATTTTTCGGCCAGATAAAGAAGGATGGAGGCGGATTCAAAGACACGGGTGGCCGGGTCAGTGGTGTGATCCATAAGGGCCGGGATCTTGGAATTGGGGTTTGCCGCCACAAAGCCGGATCCGAATTGATCGCCTTCCCCGATATTGATCAGCCACGCGTCATATTCAGCCCCGGTGTGCCCCAGCGCCAAAAGCTCTTCGAGCATGACAGTCGCTTTGACGCCATTGGGTGTGGCAAGGGAATAGAGCTGTAGTGGGTGTTTCCCGATTGGCAGGTCCTTGTCGTGGGTCGCGCCTGCGATAGGCCGGTTGATGCTGGCAAAGCGTCCCCCGCTTTCCTGATCCCATGTCCACACTTTGGGGGGCTCGTAGGTATCCGTCATGCTGCATCTCCGGTCTGTTGGTTTATGTTCAATCTAAATGGCTGGATGGGTCATTCCACCCTTGTGGCAGTAGAATGCCTTTTTTCGGAACAGTGTTCCAGCGGGTGGCAGACTGCAAGAAAGAACACCCCGTGCGCACAGGGGCACAGGCAGTTTGGGTTCCGGCGTTCCGATGCCTGCGATGTCCGTCGCGCGGGATGGTTCGGTGGTGGGCCAGACGGGGCCAGCCGACGGCAATCGTATCATCCAAAAGACAAACCCCCGGGGCCGGGCCACGGGGGTCATCATTATTGTGTCCAAAGCTGGATCGAAGGTGCTTAGAGCATACCTTCGCGCTGGGCTTTCTTACGCGCCAGTTTCCGGGCACGACGAATCGCTTCAGCTTTCTCGCGCGCTTTTTTCTCGGACGGCTTTTCGAAATGCTGCTTGAGCTTCATTTCACGAAAGACACCCTCACGCTGGAGCTTTTTCTTCAGGGCACGAAGCGCCTGATCGACGTTGTTGTCGCGAACACTAACCTGCATGTGGTTTTCACCACCTTTCTAAGTTTGAGTTGCAAGGATTTGCAGGAAGTGGCCGTATAGCAAAGCCTTCCTATGTTGTCTAGTATGACCACAAACGAAGGAGCCGCATGATGATACCGCCGCATGACACAGTCAAAGACGCCCTTTTGGACGCGGCGATGCTGCATGTCGTGTTCGATGGATGGTCGGACGCGACGTTCAAGGCAGCCGTGGCCGAGGCCGGGATTGACCCGGTTGTGGCGCGTGGCGTGTGCCCGCGCGGGGCGCTGGATTTAGCGGTTGCGTATCACAAGAGGGGTGATGCGCAGATGGTCGCGCGGCTCAAGGCCGAAGATCTGTCGGCGATGCGGTTTCGCGACCGGATCGCGGCGGCGGTGCGTTTCCGCCTTGAGGCCGCCACGGACAAAGAAGCAGTCCGGCGCGGCACGACCTTGTTCGCGTTGCCAAATCACGCCCCCGAAGGTGCGCGTCTGGTCTGGGACACGTGCGATGAAATATGGACGGCGCTGGGCGACACGTCGGACGATGTGAACTGGTATACAAAGCGCGCGACCTTATCGGCTGTCTATTCCGCGACGGTTCTGTTCTGGCTTGGGGACGACAGTGCCGATCATCAGGCGACTTGGGAGTTTCTCGACCGGCGCATCGAAAACGTGATGCAGATCGAAAAATTCAAGGCGCAGGTGAACGCCAACCCGGTGCTGCAAAAATTATTGAGTGGCCCGAATTGGATCATGGGCCAGGTTCGCGCACCGGTGCGGACGCCCGATATTGATCTTCCGGGAAGTTGGCGGTCCGGGCGATAGCCCGAAATTGAGGCCGATCCCCTGTTTCTTTGTTGTGCGTGTGTTGCTACGACTTTGCCAACAAGGAGGAACCGTCACATGTCCAGATTGATGCGCGCCGTAGAAATCAGCACACCGGGGGGACCGGAGGTGCTGGTTCCCGTTGAACGCCCGATGCCCGAAGCCAAGCACGGCCAAATCGTGATCAAGGTGGCGTGGGCCGGTGTCAACCGCCCCGATGCCCTGCAACGCGCGGGGAATTACGCGCCACCGCCTGATGCCAGCGATCTTCCGGGGCTTGAGGCCTCTGGCGAGGTTGTGGCCATAGGCGACGGTGTCAGCGGATATACAATTGGTGACAAGGTCTGTGGCCTGCTGCCGGGGGGCGGATATGCCGAGTATGTCGCAACGCCAGCCGACCATTGCCTGCCGATCCCTCAGGGAATGAGCCTAAAGCAGGCCGCGTGCCTGCCCGAGACGTTTTTCACCGTGTTTTCCAATGTGTTCACGCGTGGGGGGCTCAAGGCAGGTGAACGCTTCCTGATCCACGGCGGGTCCAGCGGGATCGGCACCACTGCAATCCAGTTGGCGAACCATTTCGGTGCCCGCGTGTTCGTAACGGCAGGTTCAGATGACAAGTGCCGCGCCTGTATTGAACTGGGGGCGGAGCGGGCGATCAACTACCGTGAAGAGGATTTTGTTGAGGTCATGCGCGCCGAAGGCGGGGCCGACCTGATCCTTGATATGGTGGGTGGGCCTTATATCCCACGCAATATTGCGTCATTGGCCGATGACGGGCGGTTGGTTCAGATTGCCTTTCTCCAGGGGCCGAAAATCGAGATGAATTTTGCCCAGTTGATGACGCGCCGGCTGACCATGACGGGCAGCACCCTGCGCCCCCAGAGCGATCTGGCCAAGGCGCGCATCGCGCAGAACTTGCGAGAGCAGGTGTGGCCGTTGCTGGATGCGGGCAAGATTGCACCGGTGATGGATTCGGAATTTCCGCTGGTTCGGGCCTGTGATGCGCATGCCCGCATGGAAGGCTCCGGCCATATCGGCAAGATCGTTCTGGAAGTCGCAGGCGGTTGACGTCCCTCAGAAAAGGAAAACATACATGGCCAAGACAGTCATCATAGAAGAGTTTGGCGGACCGGAGAATTTCAGGATCGTCGACAGGCCGGTCGGTGATCCGGGGCCGGGCGAGGTGCGGATCACGCACAAGGCGGCGGGGCTGAACTTTATCGACGTCTATCAACGCACGGGTCTGTATCCGCTGTCGCTGCCCCATGCTTTGGGCATGGAGGCCGCAGGCATCATCGACGCGGTCGGCGAAGGTGTGAGCCATCTCAAACCCGGAGATCGGGCTGCCTATGCGTCGCAACCGCCGGGAGCTTATTGCGAAGCGCGTGTTATGCCTGCCGCTCAGGTATGCCCGTTGCCGGACGATATCAGCTTTGAGCAAGGCGCGGCCATGATGCTCAAGGGGATGACTGTGCAGTATCTGTTCCACCGCACGTCACCTTTGCAACGTGGCGACACCGTCCTTTTCCATGCCGCTGCCGGCGGTGTCGGGCTGATTGCATGTCAGTGGGCGCGATCTGAAGGCATTACCTTGATCGGAACTGCGGGAACCGATGAAAAATGCCAACTGGCGCTGGACCACGGTGCGAGCCATTGCATCAATTACCGCAGCGACGATTTCGCTGCCAAGGTCAAGGAACTGACCGGCGGTGCCGGCGTCGATGTGGTTATGGATGCCGTGGGTGCCGACACGTTTGAAGGGTCACTTGATTCGCTCAAACCATTGGGCATGATGATGTCGTTTGGCAACGCATCCGGCCCGGTGCCGCCGTTCAGCGTCGGTATTCTTGGGGCGAAGGGTTCTCTCAAGATCACGCGGCCCACTCTGTTCACCCATATTGCCGATCACGCCGCCTGTCAGGACATGGCGGCGCATCTTTTTGCCAAGGTGCAATCCGGGGACGTCAAGATCAGGATTGACCAGCGCTTTGCGCTTGATGATGTGGCCGCAGCGCACAAGGCGCTTGAAGCGCGTCAAACCACGGGCTGCACGATTCTGGAAATCTGAGCCAGAGGGAAAGCTTTACCGAACGGGCGTGAACAGCGCCCGTTCATCGCGGCAATCGCGCACGACATCCGCGCCGCACGGAACAAATTGCAGATCGCGAGACAGGCAGATGCGCGCCTCGGCGATGTGTCCTTGTTTGCAGGTGATGGTTATTCCGTCTGGCTCAAGTCCTTTGTTCGCCTTGAGAAATGCCGCCTCAACGACGCGTGCGGGCAGGCGAACGGTCTCGTTCAGTTTGCGAAACGCCGCCGGGCGGGTAATCCGGGCATAGGCCGCGCGGGACAGCGCAAAATAGCCCGATGCATCCAACCCTGAACATGTGCCGTGCTTCTTCCACTGATGCCATGCAAGACCGGGGCTGCCCATGATATCTGTCATCGCGCGGGTTTGGGATCGCGAAGCGGGCTGTTTGCCGCTTTGGCAAAACTGCGGCCAGCCCCGGTGGTATTGAGGCCACAGCCCATGCAGAATCCAGCCGTGATCGTGACGGGCATTGCATTGGTCCGATCCGCGCGCGTCCCCTGTGGTGGCACACCAGCTCGGCGACCAGCTCAGAGCCAGCACATAATAATCAAAATCCCCAGCCCGACGATCCTGCGCAAGGGCAGGGGCGGCAAACAACATAACGATCAAGGCCCACAGGCGCATTCACTCTTTCCTTCCAGTCTCATGATCTCTATACACACCATCGTTCCCCGACAAAGGAAACCGTCCCGGACCAAAGGTCAGGACAGCCGAATTCCGGCGACGAGGAAGATTTGCGCAAAGGAGATGCGACATGGCGAAACCGTTGATGGCCAAGGCCACCGCCGTCTGGCTGGTGGATAACACCACGATCAGCTTCAAGCAGATCGCCGATTTCGTCGGCATGCATGAACTTGAAATTCAGGGCATCGCAGATGGCGATGTGGCGACCGGGGTCAAGGGGTTCGATCCCGTGGCGAACAACCAGTTGACGCAGGAAGACATCGACAACGCGCAGGCCAACCCCCAGTTTCAACTCAAGCTCAAGCACAACCCCGCGGCTCAGGGCGAGGAGAAGCGCCGTGGCCCGCGCTATACGCCGTTGTCCAAGCGCCAGGATCGCCCGGCGTCGATTTATTGGTTGGTCAAGTTCCACCCCGAACTGAGCGACGGCCAGATTTCCAAACTTGTGGGCACGACCAAGCCAACCATTCAGGCGATCCGCGAACGCACGCATTGGAACATCCAGAACATTCAGCCTATCGACCCGGTCGCATTGGGCCTGTGCAAGCAGTCCGAGCTTGACGCCGCCGTTCAGAAAGCCGCTGCAAAGAAAGCTGCCGAAGGCGTCGTGATGAGCGATGACGAACGTCGCAAGCTGGTCAGCACCGAGCAGAGCCTCGGCATGGAAGCGGAGCCGCGCATTCCAACAGCCATTGAAGGGCTTGAAACCTTTACGCTGGGCGGAGGCTCCAACGATGAGGATGACGATGACGATCGCAACAAGCCCATCGCCGATGCCGACAGCTTCTTTAACCTGCCCAAGGGCGGCGGGGATGACGACGAAGAAGATAACTGATTCCGACCCCAAGGTCGTGATCTGTCGGGCGGGCCTTTGGTCCGCCCTTTTTTGTGGCTGGGTTTCTGAGGGACGCAGTCGGTGTTGCTTGGCTGCAATGCAATGACTGCTTGGTGAAAAAACCAATCTTGGCCAGAAGTTTTCCTTGCACGAATCCCCATAGGCATTATGTGCGCCATCAGACGCCAACGCACGCGCCTCTGGCCGGTCCATCTGACCCGCGTTTATGTAGCGACGGTAACGTCTCCCAAAAAACCCCTGCCCTTAAATGGGCGCGTTCTTTAGGAGATGACTATGAACGTGACGCCGTTCGGTGCGCTCAGCACCTTTGACACAGAACACCTCGACGCCGCCGAAGCCTACATCGCCGAAAACAGCTTTGAACGTCCCACACTCGTCATTGATCGCGCGCGTGTCGCGGCCCAATATGATGCGTTGAACCAAGGGCTGGGAGACGCGGCGATACACTATGCGGTCAAGGCAAACCCGGAGCCTGCAATCATTCGGTTGCTGGTGGAAAAGGGTTCGCATTTCGACGCCGCCAGCCGGGTGGAAATCCAGTTGTGCCTTGATCAGGGGGCGCGCCCTGAAAACATTTCGTTCGGCAACACGATCAAGAAGCCGTCTGATATCGCCTTTGCGCATCGCGCGGGGATCACGCTTTTTGCCGCCGATGCTGAAGAAGAGCTGGCCAAGATCGCGGAGCACGCACCGGGCGCGCAGGTCTATCTGCGCGTGATCGTTGAAAACTGCATGGCTGACTGGCCTTTGACGCGCAAGTTCGGCGCGGCCCCCGCTGCGGTTCCGGGGCTTCTGGATCACGCGGTTTCGCTGGGTCTTGACCCGGTAGGATTGTCCTTTCATGTGGGCAGCCAGACCCGCAAGGCGGCATTCTGGGTTCCGGTTCTCGATCAGGTGGCTGAACTTTGGCATGCAGCGCGCGCAAAGGGACATGCGCTTTCGGTGCTGAACATCGGCGGTGGGTTCCCGGCGTTCTACGGTGAAGCGATCGACGCCCCCCGCGAATATGCGGCTGAGGTGATGCAGCAGGTTCGCGCCCGGTTTGGCGAAGTGGATCACATTATGGCAGAGCCGGGCCGTGGCATGGTGGCCGAAGCGGGCCACATCGCCGCAGAAGTTCTGTTGGTCTCGCGCAAATCCGAAAACGATCTGCACCGCTGGGTCTATCTGGATATTGGCAAGTTTTCCGGCTTGGCAGAAACCATGGATGAAGCGATCCGGTACCAGTTTTCGACCGACCATGACGGCGGCGAAACCGGCCCTTGCATCCTCGCCGGTCCGTCCTGCGACAGTGCCGATGTCTTGTACGAAACCCGTCCGGTTCAGCTTCCAACCGCGCTCAGGGCTGGAGATCGTATCGTGATCCGCAATTGCGGTGCCTACACCACGACATATGCCTCGATCGGCTTCAATGGCTTTCCGCCGCTGGATGTTGTGGTTCTCTGACCCGACAGACAGATCTGATGCGACAATAATTTGCCCCGCCTCGCCGCACCCCGGCGGGGCGGTTTCGCATTGGAGCAGCAGATATCCCCCAAAAAAATACCCCCGCACCAGGCGGGGGCAGTTTGGGTTGCCAAGGGAAGCAACATGAAAAGGGTTACCAGTTGTTCGGGCCTTTGTCGGCAAAGGCATGAGCAAGAAAGTCGATGAAGGCGCGCACCTTGGGTTGGGTAAAGCGTCCCGGCGGGTAAACGGCGTAGATGCCTTGCGATTCGACGGGCAGGTCGGGGATCACGTCTTCGACCAATCCCTGCGCCATCGCATCGGCGTAGAGATAGCTGGGCAAATAAGCGATACCCAACCCGGCAACCGCTGCCTTGAGCAGTGATTGCCCATCGTTCACGCTCAGTGCGCCAGATGTGCGGATCTGCCGTTTTTCGCCTGACGGCGCGGTGATCTTCCAGACGCTTCCGTTCGACTGGTTGGAATAATGCAAAAGCTTGTGATCGCTCAGATCGTCGATCTTTTGTGGGCGCCCATAGCGTTCAAAATAGGAAGGTGCTGCGATCATCCGTTTGGTGGTTTCGGTCAGTTTGCGCGCGCGCAGGGTGCTGTCTTCCAGTTCACCAATGCGCACGGCCATATCAAAACCTTCGGAGATCAATTCGACATAGCGATTGTTCAGCACCATGTTCACGGTGATATCCGGGAAATCCTCAAGGAATTCGCTCAGGATGGGGGACAGGTGATTGCCACCAAAGTCTGACGCGACCGAGATCCGCAACAAGCCCGAAGGCGCGCTTTGCATTGATGTGACCAGAGCATCGGCTTCGCCTGCATCGTTCAGAACCCGGCGTGCCCGATCGTAGTAGGCAAGGCCGATTTCTGTGGGCGATACACGCCGCGTGGTGCGGTTCAGCAACCGCGCTCCAAGACGTGCTTCGAGGCTGGACACGTGCTTGGAAACGGCGGACTTGGATATGCCCATCTTTCGTGCAGCGTCTGTAAAGCCACCTTGATCTACAACCGTGGCAAAGGCTTCCATTTCCGTTAGTCGGTCCATACTTCGGTCCCTTCATTACTTTTCTCGTTGCACCATACATGCTGCCCAATCTGGGCAAGAACGCGGCACTCATGAGATAATATCGGGGATATAGGAGGATCGTTTAGGCTGCGGAAACGGAATACTGCGCTTTGATACTTAAGATACAAGCGCCGGTTGGTGACGGATGCGCCGAAAGGGACGGCGCATCCGCATATCCTAAAGCGTGGCCGCCAGACGGGTGCCCTGATTGATGGCGCGCTTGGCGTCCAGTTCGGCCGCGACATCTGCACCACCTATGACATGGACGGATTTTCCCAAGGCTTCCAGATCGTCGGCCAAGACGCGCAGCGGTTCCTGACCGGCGCACATCACGATGGTATCTGCCTCGATCAAAGTGGGGTTTTCGCGGGCCTCGCCAAAACTGACGTGCAGCCCATCTGCGTCTATGCGTTCATAATTCACACCGCCCACAAAGGACACATCCTTCATCTTGAGGGCCGCGCGGTGAATCCAGCCGGTTGTCTTGCCGAGTCTCTTGCCGTGTTTTTCCGCCTTGCGCTGCAGCAATGTGACCTGACGCGCCGGGCCTTCTGGCTGGGGGCCTTCCGGGGCAAGGCCACCGCGATGCTGGGCGGGATCGGCAACGCCCCATTCCTTGAGCCATCCCGGCAAGTTTTCCGTTGGGCTTTCGCCTTCGTGCACAAGGAATTCGGACACATCGAACCCGATGCCACCCGCACCGACCACGGCGACCCGTTTCCCGACCTCGGCCTTGCCGCGCAGAACGTCAATATAGGACACGACATTCGCGCCATCCTGACCGGGAATGCCGGTGTCGCGGGGTTTGACACCGGTTGCGATGATGATTTCGTCAAATCCGTCTAGATCGGCGGCTGTTGCCTCTTGTCCCAGCTTCAGGGTGATATCGAGTGTCGCAACCATCGTGCGATACCAATCGACAAATCCGTGGAACTCTTCCTTGCCGGGGATCTGCTTGGCCATGTTCAACTGGCCACCGATTTCACGGTCGCGGTCAAAAATAGTGACAGTATGGCCGCGTTCTGCGCAGGTGATCGCGGTGGACAGTCCCGCCGGGCCTGCACCCACGATCGCCACAGTCTTTGCGGTTTCCGCAGGCTTGATCTCCAGCTCGGTCTCATGACATGCGCGCGGATTGACAAGGCAGGAGGTCAGTTTGCCCCCAAAGGTGTGATCGAGACAGGCCTGATTGCAGCCGATACAAGGGGCGATCTGATCGGCAAGGCCGTCTTGTGTTTTGCGGACGAAATGAGCATCCGCCAGCATCGGGCGTGCCATCGACACCATATCGGCGCATCCTTCGGCCAGAACACTTTCGGCGACCTCGGGCGTATTGATCCGGTTTGAAGTGATGACCGGGATCTGGACGTGTCCCATCAGCTTTTGCGTGACCCATGCAAAAGCCCGCCGGGGAACGCTTGTGGCGATGGTGGGAACCCGAGCTTCGTGCCATCCGATGCCGGTATTGATGATTGTCGCGCCTGCCTTTTCCACCTCTTTGGCAAGATGAATAACCTCCTCTGTCGTCGATCCGTTAGGCACGAGGTCAATCATCGAAAGACGGTAGATAATGATGAAATCGGATCCGACCGCTTCACGAGTGCGGCGCACCACCTCAATAGGCAGGCGGATGCGGTTTTCATAAGACCCGCCCCAGCGGTCCGTCCGTTTGTTTGTATGAGTCACAATGAACTGATTGATGAAATACCCCTCAGACCCCATGATTTCGACACCGTCATAACCGGCCTTCTGGGCCAGAACCGCTGCATTCACGATATCCGAGATTTGCTTTTCGATGCCGTCTTCGTCCAACTCTGCGGGTGGAAAGGGTGAGATTGGCGATTTTACCGGGCTGGGGGCCACGCATTTCGGCCCGTAGGCATAACGCCCCGCGTGCAGGATCTGCATCGCGATCTTGCCGCCTGCGTCATGCACTCTTTGGGTCACGATTGAATGATTGGCGACATCCTTGTCGGTTGTCATCATCGCCGCCCCGGGAAGGACGGAGCCCTCAAGGTTGGGTCCGATCCCCCCTGTCACCATAAGTGCCACATCGCCCCGCGCCCGTTCGGCATAAAACTCCGCCACACGGTTCCAGTCGCCGGTTTCTTCCAGACCGGTGTGCATGGATCCCATGAGGACGCGGTTCTTGAGCGTGGTGAATCCCAGATCAAGCGGCGCAAGAAGGTTTGGGTATTGGGTCATCGGTTTCTCCCTTGTTGGGGATGTTTTTGGGCGCGTTGCGGTTCCTTGTCACCAAAAACGCCGCGTCAACAGGTTGCGCGTCCGGGGGCGTGCGCTAGACATGCACAACGTCAATCCTGCGCGGAGATCATACACATGACACCTGAAGAGATCGAAAAGCTCCCCTATCGCCCCTGCGTCGGCGTGATGTTGATGAACCGGCACGGACAGGTTTTTGTGGGCCAGCGTTTGGATCGCGATACCGATGCCTGGCAGATGCCTCAGGGCGGGGTCGATAAAGGAGAAGCTCCGCGCGATGCGGCCCTGCGGGAGTTGTGGGAAGAAACCGGCGTGACTGCAGATCTGGTTGAGGTCATCGCGGAATCGGCTGATTGGCTGCCATATGACCTGCCGCACGACCTGGTGCCGCGCATCTGGAAGGGCCGGTTTCGTGGGCAGGAACAGAAGTGGTTCTTGTTGCGGTTTGCCGGGTCCGACAATCAGGTGAACATCGCCACCCAGCACCCCGAGTTTTCAGAATGGCGCTGGTTGGCCAAGGACGATTTGGTGGACAATATCGTCCCGTTCAAGCGTGAGGTCTATGCGCGTGTACTTGAAGAATTCGGACCGCTGGTTGTGCCGACCTGAGCCGATTTAGAGATGCTCGTCAAATATAGGCACATGCGGCCCCGCGCTCTTGGGCAGATGACCGGTCAGGCGCGGATCGGGCGCGATTTCTATCTGTTGGCGGATCGGTGTGAATCCTGACCGCCTATAGAAGGCAAGCGCCGCCGGGTGATCCAACGTGCAGGTGTGCAGGTGCAACCGCTGAATTGGGCGCGCCCAAGCGATGTCGATCGCATGGGTCATCAGCCGGCGCCCCGCACCGGTGCCGATAAGGGCAGGTGTCACACCGAAAAAGGCCAGCTCACATTCACCTGCGATGCGGAAATCCAGTTCAAGCAACGCCTCTGGCCGTCCGTTACGCATCAGCGTGAACAGTTCCACACCATCATCTGTCAGGATCGCAGAAAGCTCGGCATCGTCCATTCGCAATCGCGAAAACCACAGCCAGTCTTCGGCCCCGACACGGCGGAACAGATCGCGATATGCGTCCATATCCGCCGTCAACGGCACAAACTCCAGTTCCGCAGATTCGGGCACGGGGCGCGGTTCTGGGCGGGCCGTCATCTCAAGATGGGTGACGACCGTTGCCACACAGCCAGAAGGCACATCATGAAAACCGGGTGAAAGCATCGAGGTCAAAGCAGGCCCGCGTCCTCAAGAAGGGCGCGGACGTCGGCCTCGGGTCGTGGGCCGATATGGCGGATGACCTCGCCTGCGCAGACGCAGCCGATTCTCGCGCAGGTTTCGTAGTCCCGTCCGGTAGCCATTCCGAAAAGGAACCCGGCCGCGAATTGATCACCCGCACCGGTGGCATCCACCGGAACGATCTTTTCCACCGCGACGTCGATGCGCTGACCTTCGGCCATGACGGTCACCCCGTCGCCAGAGCGGGTGCAAACCACCAGATCACAAAGCGCGGCAACGCGGGTCAGACTGTCGTCCAGATCATCGCTTTCGAACAGGGATTTGATCTCGTCCTCATTGCCAAGCACATAGTCCAGTTCGTTTTCGATGAGGTTGAGGAAATCCGCCCGATGCCGTTCCACGCAGAAGGGATCGGAAATCGCGATGCCGATCTTGCCACCACCTGCGCGGCAGTCCCGTGCGGCTTCCATGAACGCCGCTTTGCCTTTGTCCTTGTCGAAAAGGTAGCCTTCGAGGAACATGATCTTGGCGCGGCCTGCGACATCTGCAGGGACATCGTCGCTCGATAGTTCCGAGGAAATACCCAAGTACGTGTTCATCGACCGTTCACCATCGGGCGAGACAAAGATCATCGACCGCGAGGTGGGCAATTCACCACCCGCAACGGGTGGGTTGACGAAGTCGATGCCGACGTCCTGCATGGCACTCGCGTAAAAGCGACCAAGATCATCATCATGCACCCGCCCGATGAACGCGGTGGACAGGCCCAATGCGCCCGCGCCCGCGATTGTGTTGGCGACCGAACCGCCTGGCGTCTGAACCCGGTTGTCCATCGCATCATAAAGAACTTCGGCGCGATCGGTTTCGATCAGCTGCATAATCCCCTTCTGGATGGTCATGCGGTCCAGAAAGGCGTCGTCATTCTGTGTGATGACATCCACGATGGCATTGCCGATGCCGACAAGATCATAGGTTTTCATAAGGTCTTTTCCTCAAACTGGCACAGATCGCGGATGATGCATGTGCTGCACATCGGCTTGCGTGCCTTACAGTGATAGCGGCCGTGCAGGATCAACCAGTGATGCGCATGCAACTGGAAATCTGCCGGTATGTTGTCTTCGATGGCACGCTCGACCGCATCCACATCCTTGCCGGGTGCGATCCCGCTTCGGTTGCCGACGCGAAAGATGTGCGTGTCAACGGCCTGTGCAGGTTGCCGCCACCACATATTCAAAACCACATTCGCCGTTTTGCGCCCCACACCGGGAAGCGATTGCAGCGCGGCACGCGAATTCGGGACAATGCCGCCATATTCCTCAACCAGAATGCGGCTCAGTTTGATGACGTTCTTGGCCTTGTTGCGATAAAGGCCGATGGTCTTGATGTGTTCGATCAAAGCCTCTTCGCCCAGATCGAGCATCTTTTGTGGCGTATCGGCGATTTTGAACAACTCTGCGGTCGCCCGGTTCACGCCTGCGTCGGTAGCCTGCGCCGACAGCGCCACAGCAACCACAAGCGTGTAGGCGTTCACGTGATGCAATTCGCCCTTGGGTTCTGCGTCGGCTTGTTGAAACCGGGTAAAGATCTCGCGGATCGTGTGATAATCGAGTTGCTTGGCCATCGGCGACTTAATGCAATGCCGCGCGCGGTGCTGCAACGGAAAACAGGCGTCTGCGGTTGTCATGGACCGATTTGCGCATGTTTCGGGTCGCGCTGGTCAAGACAGCGGCATAGCTTGGTCGCGCAAAACAACCAAACGGGTCCGTGATGACAACCGAACCGCAAGAGCAAAGCTATCACTACAACGTCATGCGTCGCGCCATCGACAGGATCGACAACGGGGACGCATCGGTGTCGTTGTCTGAACTCGCGGGAGAAATGGGCATGAGCCCGGCCCATTTCCAGCGGCTCTTCAGTCAATGGGTCGGCGTGTCGCCGTCCCGCTACCGGCAGTTTCTAACACTGGGTCATGCCCGCACATTGCTGCGCGAACGGTTCACCACGCTGGACGCAGCCCATGCCAGCGGTTTGTCCGGGCCGGGACGATTACACGATTTGTTTCTTAGGTGGGAGGCGATGGCCCCGGGCGACTATGCCAAGGGTGGTGCGGGGCTGACCATAAATTGGGGCTGGTTCGACAGCCCTTTTGGACCGGCATTGGTGATGGGAACAGATCGCGGCATTTGTGGTCTGGCATTCGCCGCTGAAACCGGAACGGCCGAGGCGATGCAGGATTTGCGATCCCGATGGCCAGATGCGCATTATGTGGAAAATCCTGACGCATTGGCGGATTGGGTGCGGATCGCGTTCGGGTTGTCCGAAGCCGGTAAGAAGGCCCCGATGTACTTGATCGGAGCCCCATTCCAGATCAAGGTTTGGGAGGCGCTGCTGGCGATCCCGACAGGCCATGTGACGACATACGGCGAAATTGCCGCCAGTATCGGCAACCCCAAGGCGGTGCGTGCGGTCGGCACGGCGGTAGGACGCAATCCAGTGTCGTGGCTGATCCCGTGCCACCGCGCCTTGCGCAAGTCGGGTGAACTCGGGGGGTATCACTGGGGGTTGCCGGTCAAGAGGGCTATGTTGGCCTGGGAGTCGGCGCAAACTGGTCTCTAGGCGGGATTTGGCCGGCGGCAAGCCGCTGAAACCCGGCGTGATATTGAATAACAATGGTCATTGTCCCAAATTCGGACGCAGTTTGAGGCATGCGCATTCCTGCGCAATTGGAGAACAAGATTAAGATGAAAACCACGCGTGTCCGTCTGACAGCCGTAGCTGCAACCGTTCTGGCCCTCGGGGCCTGCACCGATCCGGGGCAGTTGAACAGCCCAGACAATCCCAACCGCAACCGCGATTCCGGTGTCCTTTTGGGCGCGGGTGTTGGTGCGGTTCTCGGAAATCTTTTTGGCGGGGATACCGAAGCGACGATGGCGGGTGCAGTGGTCGGCGGTGTCGCTGGCGGGCTGATCGGCAACAATCTCGACAAGCAGGAGGCCGACCTGCGCCGCGATCTGGGCAACGACAACGTAACGATCAACAACACCGGCGACAGCCTGATCGTTACGCTGCCACAGGATATCCTCTTTGCAACAGACAGTTTTGCGGTGCGATCTGACTTGCAACGGGATTTGCGCACCGTCGCGGGCAATCTCATGGCCTATCCGAACACAACCGTTCAGGTGATTGGCCATACCGACAACGTGGGTGAGGCGCTGTATAACCTTGAACTGTCCCAGCGGCGCGCCGCCGCGGTGGCTGGCATCCTGATCGACTCCGGGGTTCCAGGTGGGCGGGTTGCCACGGTTGGACGTGGTGAGGATCAGCCGCTTGCCTCGAACCTCACGCCCGAGGGGCGCGCCATGAACCGGCGGGTCGAAATCGTCATTCTTCCCAACGCTTGATCTGATTAAGGGCGGCCATCCTTGTCGCATGCGGCATTGTTGCTAGATTTGTAACAACAGTGACCCACATCGGAGAAAAATATGGCCGCCTTTCACCTGCTTGGCATTTCGGGGTCGCTTCGTCGCGATGCTACCAATCGTAAGCTCGTTCACGAAGCCGCCCGGCTGTCTGGCGCAGACGTTTTTGTCGAGGCTGACCTGAATCTGCCGCTTTATGACGGGGATTTGGAAGCGGCTGAGGGACAGCCCGACGCGGCAAAGCGGCTTGTCCAGCAAATTGCCGAGGCAGATGCGATCGTCATTTCTACTCCGGAGTATAACAAGGGCCCTTCCGGTGTCCTGAAAAACGCTTTGGATTGGGTCAGCCGGTCCAAGCCCGTACCATGGCAGGACAAGCCCGTGGCGGTAATGTCGGCCGCGGCAGGTCGGGCCGGGGGCGAACGGGCACAGATGATCCTGCGTAGTTTTCTGGTGCCGTTCCAGCCACGTGTGATCAGCGGTCCAGAGCTGCATCTTGCCCAAAGCGGTGACCAATTCGACGAAAATGGACACCTCACCAGTGATCTGTATCGCGACACTCTACAACGTCTGATGGATCGTCTGCGCGCTGAGGCCAGTCGCTAAACCCGGTTCGAGACTTCAATCAGATTGCCATCGGGGTCACGCAGATAGACCGACATGATTGGACCGGTCGCGCCGGTGCGCTGGACTGGACCGTCTTCGACCGGGATTTCGCAGGCTTCAAGATGTGAGACCCAATCCCGGATCGGCGTCGCGCTGAGAAAACACAGATCCGCGGACCCCGGCAAAGGCTGTTCTGCCTTGGGCTCGAATTCTGCGCCTGCCTGATGAAGGTTTATCTTTTGCGACCCGAACCCAAGCGACCATCGCCGTTCCCCGGTTGCCGTCACAAACGGGCGCGCCTGCATGCCCAGAACCTTTGAATAGAAGGCTATGGTCGCATCAATGTCGCGTACCGTCAGAACGAGGTGATCAAGGCTGTCGATAGATGGCGTCATAGCACGGACTTTCACAAGGAAGCAGACACGCGGAAATCCTCGGGGATCATATCGCGGTCTTCAAGAAGATAATCGGCCATCACTTCGGCGACGCGCGGGGCCATGCCAAACCCGATCTTGAAGCCGCCGTTGGCAATGTAATGCCCGTCACGCCCGGGCCAAGGTCCCAGCATTGGCGCGCGACTGCGGCTGCGTGGGCGCACTCCGGCCCAGCGTTCGATTATCTCTGCCCCGCGCAAGTCCGGCACGGCGGCACAGGCGCGTGCGATCACGTCATCCAGTTGATCGTCGGTTGAGGTCGGATCGGTATAATCCCTTTCGGATGTTGATCCGATGGCCACGGTGCCGTCTTCATGGGGAACAATGTGAACTGCATCGGCAAACAGTTGGGGGAAATCCGCACGATCCAGCCGCAGCAACGCAGCCTGCCCCTTGACGCCCGTGCCGACAGATTTGCCGATATCTTCGGACAGGGCCGCGAGACCCGCGATGCCGGTGGCCCAGACTGTTCGTCCCCTGTCTTCACCATCCGGTGCGATGGTGACACCGCGTGCGGCCAGCGCGGCCACAAGCGCGGCACAGGCCATGCGGGGGTGCATGCGCGCGGTCAGGGTATCGCGCACCAACCAGCCGCTGGGGCTGTCGGGTGCCCATGGTCCCGCGTCGGCGGATGCGATCACCTCCCAGACGGCCTTGCCTTGCCACAATGAGCGCGCGTTTTCTCCTCTCTCGCGGGCGCGGGCCACCGCGCGCGCGTCCGGCAAGGGTTGCAAACGTCCGGTTCTGGCGTATCCGGCGCTTTGGCCTGCCACGCCACCGACTTCGGCCCAGAAGGGTTCGGCCATGATCAGGCTCTCGAACTGAAACGCCTTTTTCGCGTTCCAGTTTTCTGGCACATGCGGGGCCAGGGCCCCGACCAGCCCGCCGCTTGATCCCGCGCCCGGGCCGAACGGATCAATGACACGGACCGCAGCACCCCGGCGCGCACATTCCCATGCGATGCTCAGCCCAAAAATGCCCGCTCCGCGAATCGTGATTTCGCCCATTGCCAAATTCCTCGCCATTCTACAGTGTCGCGCCGTCCCCCCGCCGTCTAGGACCGCCTTCTAGGAGAGAACGCGATGCAGGACCAGCACGCAGAATTGGAATGGAAGGACAGTGGCGTTCCGGTGTCGCTGCGATTTGACGATCCGTATTTTTCCCTTGAGAACGGCGTGGCGGAAACGCGGCATGTATTTCTGGCAGGGAACGAATTGCCGGAGCGGTTTCGCCCCGGATTTCACATTGCGGAACTGGGATTTGGCACCGGTTTGAACTTTCTGGTTGCTTGGGATGCTTGGCGCAACAGTGGTCAGAAGGGCCGGTTCCGGTTCACCAGCTTCGAAGCCTTTCCTATGTCTGCCTCAGACATGGAACGGGCACACGCCGGATTTCCATCCCTTGCCGAACGCGCCGCAGAATTGCGCAGCGTCTGGTCTGGCGGAGCCGTGGATGTCCGGTTCACAGATGTCGATCTGCGTGTCATCTCCGGGGATGCGCGCGAAACGCTGCCGGGATGGGACGGGTGCGCGGACGCGTGGTTTCTGGATGGCTTTTCGCCCGCCAAGAATCCCGAACTGTGGGGCGCGGATCTTATGGGCGCGGTCGCCCTGCATACGCAGCCGGGTGGATCAGTGGCCACCTATACCGCAGCGGGCCATGTGCGTCGTGCTTTGCAGGACGCGGGCCTCATGATCACCCGTCAGCCCGGATATGGCCGAAAACGTCACATGACCACGGGGCGCAAACCATGACCCAGATGAACAACACGCGCCTTGGTATCATCCTGATGATTGCCACAACGGTGGTGTTTGCCGCGCAGGACGGGATTTCCCGCCATCTGGCGGGGGAATACAACGTGCTGATGGTTGTGATGGTGCGCTATTGGTTCTTTGCCGCCTTTGTCATTGCCGTCGCCACGCGCAAGGCAGGCGGAGTGCGTGCAGCGGCCAAGACCGAACAACCGGTGCTTCAGATAGTCCGTGGCACCCTTCTGGCCGCCGAAATCTGTATCATGGTCGCAGGGTTCACCATTCTTGGCCTTGTAGAAAGCCATGCGGTCTTTACCTGTTACCCATTGCTTGTTGCTGCGCTGTCCGGGCCTGTTCTGGGAGAAAAGGTGGGCTGGCGACGATGGGCGGCCATCGGTGTCGGGTTCGTCGGGGTGCTGATCATTCTGCAACCCGGGCTTGGTGTGTTTGATCCGGCGGCGATCATTCCACTCGTGTCGGCCGCGATGTTCGCACTTTACGGCCTGTTGACCCGCTTTGCGTCGCGCCGCGACAGCGCCGCCACATCATTCTTCTGGACTGGTACCGTCGGCGCGGTGGCCATGACAGCGGTGGGCGTGTGGTTCTGGGAACCCATGTCCACGCCGGACTGGGGTTGGATGGCGTTGCTGTGTGTCACCGGGGCAAGCGGGCATTTCCTTTTGATCAAGTGCTATGAAGTGGCCGAAGCCAGCGCGGTGCAACCATTTGCCTATTTCCAGCTGGTGTTCGCCTCGGCGTTGGGCATTCTCGTGTTTGGTGAAGTGCTGGAAACGAACGTTTTGGTCGGTGCCACGATTATCGTGGCGGCCGGGGTATTCACCGTGTGGCGGGAGCGACAGAAGAAACTGAGCCTCTAGCCGTTGTCGGCTGTCCAAGCCCGGCCCCTTTCAGTTCCTCGCTGAACGGGACAGGTAGGGGTGTCATCCCCAACCGTGCGCGATAGATCGGCAGGCTTTCCGCGACCCTCATCACGTAATTGCGCGTTTCTGCAAATGGGATTTTTTCGATCCAATCTACGATATCCACATCGGGTTGCCTTGGGTCTCCCGCTTCGAGCATCCACCGTTCCGGGCGGGCCGGGCCGGCATTATAGGCTGCAGAAACCAGAACGGGGTTGCCGTCGAATTCACCGATCAGCTCTGCCAGATAGGCCGCGCCCAGCCGTGCGTTGTGTTTCCAGTCCGTGAGCATCCGTTCGGTCGAATGCTCGGACATGATCCCCAGATTGCGCGCGACATGGCGTCCGGTTGCTGGCATCACCTGCATCAAGCCGCGCGCTCCTGCGCCGCTTACCACCGTCGCGTCAAATTCGCTTTCGCGTCGTGCAATCGCCAGCACCAGTTCCATCGGGGCCGGATGCTCCATAGCGCGCATCGGATGCAGCGCGTAATAAGGTGCGGTGATTTGGGTGCCGGACTGGGCGGCCCGTTTGCCCAACATCACGGCCAGATGCGGACGACGCAATTCAATCGCCATTGCACCCAACCGGGCGACATCTTCCGAGGACAAGCCTTCGGCAAGGTGGGTCAGGAACCGCTCTGCAAGAGTTTCTTCTCCGACGGACAACAAAAGAACCCCTGCCTCAAACACACTGGTTTTTGTGAACGCGGCCCCGCGCCATTTGGGCAAGCTCTGCTCGTTCCCATACTCGACTGTAAAGGGAACCTCTGCGCGCTCGGCAGCTAGCAACCCGTAGAACGATGTCTGGAAGCGGGCACCCTCGGCAAAGGCTGCCTTGGCCCGTGCGGCATCACCCATGGCTTCGTATGCCCGACCCAGCCAGTAGCCAGCGCGTCCCCTTGAAATCGGCGTATCAACTGACGCGGCAAAGCGTTGAAAATGGGCAGCCGCGCGGGCAGGATCGCCAAGCTGCCGCAAGGCGACATAGCCCGCGATCCACTCCAGATCAGAATACCCGTATCCGTCTTCGGGGGTTGAGAAATGGTTGGCGGCGATGCGATAGGCTTGCTGCGGGCGGCCCTCTTGCATGGCGTCGCGCGCCAGTTGACGCCGCCGTGGCAACCATTGGGCAGGCTGGCCCAGGCGCTCTGCGCTTTCGGACCGATCATATAGCATCTCGATCGCATCGTCTGTACGACGCTTTCGCATACGCCATTCAAACCGTGCAAATGCCAGGCCCGCGTCATCCGATAGCCGCTCTGGCACTGCCGCGATCAACCCATCAACACCTCTGACCATCTCAAGCAATCCGATGCGCGCGCGCGCAAGCCGTGCTGTGCCGTCTTCCACAACGTCGAGCATCCTCCGCGCGCTGATCAGATCTCTTTGCCAGATCATTTGATCAATCCGCGTCTCGTGATGCTCGGCCAACAGGCGGCCATGCGCGGCAAGAAAGGCCGCCTGCGTCGGCGCATCCATTGGCAGGTTGCGCCATGCCTGAACGACAATTGCCTTTGCTTGGTCCGTTTTGCCGGTGGCGAGCAACGCCTCGGCGTAACGCAACGCACCGCTCGCCGTCTGCGGGTGCACCTCGTCAAAAAAGGCAAGAACCGACCGATCACCCGTATGATCAAATGCGGGCTCGCTGCGCTTGCGCAGCCAGTCCAAACCTGGCCAGTCCGGCCTGCGGTCGAGGAAGTCCAGAACTTCCGCCGCGCTGCCCTCGCCATGGCGCAAACGGTGCCAGATCACGATGTCCTGCGCGACCACGCTTTGGCTTGCAACAGCACGCTCGGCCCCGTTCCAATCATTGGCTTCAACGGCCTGCATGGCGGTGCGAAATGCGTCGTTGGCCATCGCACCGCCACCAAGCCCAAGAGCGCCGGACAACACGATCACAAAGGTCAGAGAGCGCAACATGGCTTGCATTTCCCGCGAAACTGTCGATACAGCCTTTTAAGATAGATGCCCCGAAGTGTCCTGCAACTCACATTCGTGGCAGCAAAGGAAACCGGCGCGAAACCGCGCGAGAAGGATCAAACAGGAGCGTGCCCATGTTCAGAGGTTCCATGCCAGCCCTCGTCACGCCGTTTCGCAACGGTGAACTCGATCTAGAGACGCTGCGCAAACTCGTGGAATGGCACATCGGCGAAGGCTCGACCGGCCTGGTGCCCTGCGGCACGACCGGCGAAAGCCCGACGTTGACCCACGAAGAACACGAAACCGTGGTGGCAGAAGTGATCAAGGCTGCCGCTGGCCGTGTTCCGGTGATTGCCGGGGCCGGGTCGAACAATACACTCGAGGCCATCCGCCTGTCCCAACATGCTCAAAGCGTCGGTGCCGACGGTGTTCTGATCGTGACGCCTTATTACAACAAGCCGACCCAACGCGGTATGATCGCGCATTTTACCGCGGTGCATGACTGCTGCACCCTGCCAATCATCATCTACAACATCCCGCCGCGGTCGGTTGTGGACATGACACCGGCCACCATGGGCAAGCTGGCGGAATTGCCCCGGATCATCGGGGTAAAGGACGCTACCGGAAAGCTGGAACGCGTCAGCCAGCAGCGCGCATCCTGCGGGCCGGACTTCATCCAGCTGTCCGGAGAAGACGCGACCGCGCTGGGGTTCAACGCCCACGGTGGTACGGGGTGCATCAGTGTGACAGCAAACGTCGCGCCGCGTCTTTGCGCCGAATTCCAGCAGGCAACTCTTGCCGGCGACTATGCCAAGGCGTTGGCATACCAGGATCAGTTGATGCCCCTGCACGAGGCGATTTTCATCGAACCGGGGCTGGTCGGTGCCAAGTATGCCATGTCGCGTCTGGGCCTGTGCAGCGAAGAGGTCCGCTCACCGCTGACCGGTCTCGAAGACAGCACCAAGGCCGCGATCGACGCGGCCATGTCTCACGCTGGTCTTCTCTGACGAAAAAAGGCCAGCGGTCATCGCCGCTTCAGCTTCTTTCTCGTTCCAAATACCCGTCCCGACCACCCGCCTCATGCGGCGCGGTCGGGTTCTGTCGGGACATCAGCGTTTGCCGTAGTACAGTCCGACAACGTGTTCGGCCTGTGCAAAGAAGAGCCAGCGGGACACATAGACGCCGCCAAGGTGGCACACCACGGCAAGCGCGGCTTCCCAATGGCCGAAAGGCACGGTCAGCAACAAGATCGGTGCCGCATATCCCAACGCAAAGGCAAAGATGCGCAGCTTGACCGCGTGTTTCCGGCCGACCACGAACATGAATTCCTTCATCAGGTAATTCGGTCCGGTGTGCGGCGGTTCAAACGCACGCACCTGACCCACGTCGCCCAGCCCGGTTGCAGAGGCCAGCGTTGTGCCGGACCGGCGCAGGGCGGTATCTCCGGTAATCCAGTAGGCCACCTGAAACGCTGCCGCCACTGGCAGGAGCGTCAGCGCCCATGACACCTCACCGGCCATCAATGCGCCACCTGCAATGGACAGCGTCAGAAACAGGAACGGGGTCAGGGTCAGGTTCCAGCGCGGCACGGTCTTGAGCTGGGCGTAGATCATCGAGGTGGTAAAGACTGTTCCCACGCTGAGCGCGGCACCGATCCATCCAAGGATGGCCCACCGTTCCCCCAGAAACACCAGCCCTGCACCATAGATCGCCATGACCACCAATGCAGCAACCGCACAGACGCCTTCTCGGCTCAGCCAACTGCTGCGCCACTGGCTAAAAGCTTTTATCGCGCGTTCAGGGTGTCCGAGGTGAAAGGTCGAGGCAAGCAAGCCGCCCACCGCCAGTGCATAAGCGATGACAAAGAACACAAACGCAATCCAGCCGGTTGCCTTGGGCAGGCCAATGCCCAACCAGAACAAGAGACCAAACCCAAGACCCGACAGCGTGGTGAAGAGAATAACGGAACGTGCGGGATGCATCAGATTTTCTCCAGTGCCTTGTCGAGCCACGCCATAAAGCCTTTTGGCTCTTCTGCGACCGGGGCAAGAAGGGGGGCCAGAATATCGATCTGATCCTCAATACGGTCTTTCGGGCGGGGCGGCAGGTATTTGTTGACCGGTTTGGTCCCCATTTCGGGCATCAGGTCCATGCCGCCGCGTTCTTCGACCAGCTTTGAGACATCGCTGTCGGGATCTCCCAGATCGCCAAAGTGGCGTGCACCGGCGGGGCAGGTGCGAACGCAGGCCGGAACGCGGTCAACCTCGGGGAGGTTTTCGTTATAGATGCGGTCCACGCAGAGGGTGCATTTCTTCATCACCTTTTCTGCGGCGTCCATCTCACGTGCACCATAAGGGCAGGCCCATGCGCAGAGCCCGCACCCGATGCAATCGCGTTCGTTGACCAGGACGATACCGTCCTCGGTGCGTTTATAGCTTGCTCCCGTGGGGCAGACGGTGACGCAAGGCGCGTCTTCGCAATGCAGGCAGGACTTGGGAAAGTGGATCAGCTGTGCCGCGCCGTCGTCGGGCTGCACTTCGTAAGAATGCACCCGATTAAGGAAGGTGCCGCTGGGATCGGCCCCATAGGCTTCCTGATCGCTGAGCGGCGCACCGTAGTTTTCGGTGTTCCACCCTTTGCACGATACCACGCAGGCATGACAGCCCACGCAGGTATCCAGATCAATGACAAGGCCGAGCTTGCGGGTCGTTGTTTCGGGAAGCTGGGTCATTTTCCGACTTTCCACTTCAATTCCTTTGGCCCTGTCCCGACCGGCGATTTGATCGGGGCAAAGGCAGGTTTGCTTTCATCCGGGGCTTGGGCCTTTTCGATCCGAACCTTGAGATCGAACCAAGCCGCCTGACCCGTTACCGGATCAGAGTTGGCCCAACGCAGCCCGTCGCCCTTGGGCGGCAGAAGTTCGTGGATCAGATGGTTGAGCAGAAAGCCCTTGGTCGCTTCGGGGGCATCTTCGCTAAGCGCCCAGGCCCCTTTGCGTTTGCCGATGGCGTTCCACGTCCAGACTGTGTTTTCGTTCAGCGCGGCCATCTCCATTACGGGCACTGTGATTTCTCCATGCGGGGATGTCACCCGCGCCCAGTCACCATCGCTCAGCCCGTTGTCGCGCATCAGCTTGGTGGGCAGATACAACGGATTGTGTCCGTGCAGTTGGCGCAGCCATGCGTTCTGCGACCCCCAAGAATGATACATTGCCATTGGTCGCTGGGTCAGCGCGGTGATGGGGAATTCTTCGCCGTGATTGTCGGGTGCCGGGTCATACCAGATCGGTAGCGGATCCAGCTTTTCACGGATTCGCGCGCGCAGATGGTCGGGGGGCTGACGGTCGCCTTTTCCTTCAGCGGCAAGCTGGAACCGGCGAAGCGGTTCGCTCCACAAGTTAAAGAGATAGGGCTGCGGGCTGTCATACAGGCCCATTTGCACAGCCCAGTCCTGATAATCTGCGTTCCAGGGCTTGTAGTACTGGGCACCGTCGGGGATGTGGCCGACCCAAAAGCCGCCGTTTTCGATATAACGATCAAGCTGTTCGCTGTTCTTGGCACCGCGCCCGAACTCATCACCGTCGCCGCGCCACCCAGACAGTGGCCCGATCCCGGGCTTGCGTTCGTGGTTCACGATGTAGTCGGCATAGTCGGTGTATTTGGCGGCTCCTGTGTCATCAGTGAACCCCGGCAGGCCCATCTTGTTGGCCAATTGGATGAGCACGGTCTGGAACCCTCGAACATCGCGGTCGGGTTCGATGACAGGCCATCGGATCGCATCGGCTGCCGCGTCGGCTTCGCAGATCGGACGATCCAGAAGCGAGATACAGTCGTGGCGTTCCAAATATGTGGTGTCGGGCAGGATCAGGTCTGCGTAAGCGACCATTTCTGACGAATAGGCATCGGAATAGATGATGCGTGGAATGACGTAATCCCCATTTTCGTCTTTATCCGTCAGCATATCCATGACGCTGCGCGTGTTCATCGACGAATTCCACGACATGTTCGCCATGTACATAAACAGCGTGTCGATTTTGTAGGGATCACCCGCATGGGCATTCGAGATAACCATGTGCATCATCCCATGCGCCGACATCGGGTTTTCCCATGAAAACGCCTTGTCGATGCGGGCGGGCGATCCGTCGTCTTTCAACGCAAGGTCTTGGGGACCGTGCACGAACCCAAGATGCGGCCCGTTCAAAGGCTTGCCCGGTGTTACGCCGCAATGGGGTTTGGGGTGTGCTTCTGGGGGTTTGGGATAAGGGGGTTTGAAGCGAAACCCGCCCGGCACTTCGACCGTGCCGAGGATGATCTGAAGAACATGCAGCGCACGGCAGGTTTGAAAACCGTTGGCATGGGCCGAAATCCCGCGCATGGAGTGAAACGAAACGGGCCGCCCGGTCATCGTCTTGTGAGTCTCGCCGCGGAAATCCGTCCATTCGGTATCAAGGCTGATCGCTTCGTCAAAGGCGACACGGGCGATTTCGCCGGCAATCGCGCGGATGCGCGTGGCTGGGATGCCGCATCGCTCGGCAACGGCTTCGGGCGCGTATTCTGGGGACAGATAGCGCTCTGCCATATGCTGGAACACTGTGCGATGAGCGACTCCGTCCACTTCATGCGTGGCCCCAAGATCTGGCCGAACACCCTTCTGATCGAAAGGTGTGGGCTTGCCTGTGGTCCGGTCGATCACCAGAAGTTTGCCCGCATCGTCACGCAGCAACAAACCGTGTTCATCCGATTCCGGATCGGCATTGACCAGACAAGGGGCATTGGTGAACTGGCTCAGATAGGTCAGGTCAATCTTGCCTGCCTTCATCAGGGTGTGGATCAAGGACAAGATGAACAGACCATCTGTGCCGGGCGTGATTCCGACCCAATCATCGGCTACCGCGTTATAACCGGTGCGGATCGGGTTGACGCCGATAACGCGCGCTCCGCGCGCCTTGATCTTGCCGATGCCCATCTTGATCGGGTTACTGTCGTGGTCTTCTGCGACGCCGAACAGCATGAACAGCTTTGTATGGTCCCAATCGGGCTGACCAAATTCCCAGAACGCGCCACCCATCGTGTAGATGCCAGCTGCCGCCATGTTGACCGAACAGAAACCGCCGTGGGCCGCATAGTTCGGCGTTCCGAAGTTCTGCGCCCAGAAGGATGTAAAGCTTTGCGATTGGTCACGCCCCGTAAAGAAGGCCAGCTTTTCCGGCGCGCTTTGGCGTAGCGGCTCCAGCCAACTTACGGCAAGGTCCAGGGCTTCTTCCCAGGAGATTTCCTCAAACTGGCCCGACCCGCGCGGGCCGACGCGTTTCAGCGGTGCCTTCAGGCGGGACGGTGCGTTGACTTGCATGATCCCCGCGCTGCCCTTGGCGCATAATACGCCCTTGTTCACAGGGTGATCGCGATTGCCCTCAATATACGCGACCTTGCCGTCTTTGAGATGCACGTTGATCCCACAGCGACAAGCGCACATGTAGCAGGTTGTCTTACGCACTTCGTCTGAAACTTTGGGTGACAGATCTAGTTGTGGCTGGCGATGCGCCATGCGGCCTCTCCCTCAAGTTTGGCAAACGGTCTTGCACTTTGACGGTCAATGCAAGCGCTTTCATCGGTGAAAACAGCCTCGGAAAGCGGTTCTCTGTCATTATTTTGGCGTGGCGGATGCCACTCTGCAATGTGATCTGGTCCGATCATGCCGCCAAGCCCATGCGTATCAGGCCCATACCCGCCAACCCCATGAGGAGCACGAGGCAGACGGGTTTGTAGTAAGGTTCCCAGGCGGGTCTGAAAAGTTTCGCGCCGATCCAGACACCTGCCAATGTTGGAAGGGCAAAGACTGCTCCGCGTAGTGTGCTTTGCATCGTCATGACGCCAAAAAGCTGGAGATAGACGAAACCACCCGCCGACCCGGCGAACAGGATGATAACCAGCGTGCCGCGCATGGCCCGTGCCGCGTCGCCGCGCGCCAGAACATAAAGCGCAACGATCATGCCGCCGACATTGCCCAGACCAGTGGCGATCCCGGCAAAGAATCCCGCGGCGATTGTTCCCGGTTTGCTGTTCAGACCGGGAACACGCACCCGCAACAATTGCAGTGCAGCCAACCCAAGGATCATCGACAATACCACGTTTCGGGACGTGTCCACCGGCATCGTCGTGGTAAGAGCCAGCCCGATAGGCAAACCCACCCAGGTGCCCGTCACGAGCAACAGCGCCAGCGGAATATCCGCATCCTTGGCCGATGCGCGGGCCAGAAACAGGCTTGCCACCAGTTCGAGCAGCCACAGCATGGGGATGAGTTCAACCGGAGGCAGGCGCCATGTCGCCGCCGACATGACCAGAGCCGATAACGCAAAGCCAGAGAACCCCCGCACCAGACCGGCCCCGAAGCAGATCAAAGCAATCAGCGCAACATCGCCAACATCAAGTCCAAGCGCAGGGATCATCCGCGATCCGCAATCGAAACATAGTCCCGCATATCCGGCCCGTTATAAAGTGTAAGCGGGCGGATCAGGATGTTCTGGCGTTGCTGCTCAAGACATTGAATGATCCAGCCGGGCATACGACCGATGGCGAAGATCGGGACATACAGGTCCATCGGAATACCATGCAATTGGTAAATGACGCCTGAGTAAAAATCGACATTCACGTTCAGCCCGTGGCGGGAATAGGGCTTCATCGCTTCAACGACGCCCTGAAGGATCGCATACCATTCCGGTGCGCCCATTTCTTCGCCCAGTTTGCGCACACCGTCGCGCATGTGGCGCGCACGAGGGTCTTCGGCACGATAAACGCGGTGGCCAAATCCGGTCACAGCTTCGCGCGCGGAACGCTTGGCTTTCACGTATTCGGCGGCTTTTTCGGGGCTGCCGATTTCGTGAACCATTTTCATCACGTCCTCGGCGGCCCCCCCGTGGGCAGGTCCGGCCAGCGTGGACAGGGCGGTAACAATCGCGCCATGCAGGTTGGCCTCGGTGCCCACAGTTACGCGTGCGGCGAACGAGGACGCATTCGCTCCGTGTTCTGCGTGCAGAATGAAATCCACATCCGCAAGTCGTGCGGCATCCTCAGACGGCTTTTCCCCCTTGAGCATCCAAAGCCAGTTTGCGGCGTGGGACAACGCAGGATCGGCGGCAACGGGCGTGCGTCCGTTTCGGATGGCTTCATGCGCAGCGATGATCATCGGAACCTGTGCAGTCAGGCGGATACCGTTGCGGATGAACGCCTCTTCCCCGGTTTGCTGGCTGTCGGTCTCCAGAGCGGCCAGAGCGGACACCGCAGTGCGCAAGACATCCATCGGGTGGCCATCCTTGCACGACGCGATGATGTCGAACACCGCATCGGGAAGGGTCCGTGCGGCCTTGAGCGCGACATCGAAATCGGCAAGCTGGCCAGCGGTCGGCAATTCGCCATTAATCAGCAGGTAACAGACTTCTTCAAAGGTGGATTTGGTCGCCAGATCGTGGATCGAATAACCACGATAGCTCAATTCACCCTTGGCTCCATCAATGTGGCTCACGCCCGAGCGTTCGAAATAGACGCCCTTTAGGCCCCGGTTGATCTTGACGGTGTCGGTCATTGATGGCTCCTTCTTTCCAAACAGGCGGAGGTTTTCATGAATACGCTGGATCGGGCGCGGACGATAGCAAAAGGCAGAATGGCCAAAGTAGTGTTCCCCGAATGGGACGATCCCCGCGTTGCCCAAGCAGTGGCGATTCTGCGCCAGCAGGAATTGTGCGAACCGGTGCCGTTGGCTGAACCCGATGATGCGCAGGTTGCGGCTCTGGTCGAGCGGCGCGGTGCCAAGGAAGGACTGGCCCGCAGGATGTTGACGCGCCCCTTGATGCGCGCGGCCGCAATGGTCAGCGCGGGGCAGGCTGACGTAATGGTCGCCGGTGCGGACAGTCCCACCCGCCGTGTGATAGAAGCCGCGTCGCTAGCCATTGGGCTGGCTCCGGACGTCAGCGTGCCGTCGTCGTTCTTCCTGATGGTCCTACCCGATGGGCGCGAGTTTGTCTTTGCGGATTGCGCTGTGAACACCAATCCTGATGCGGCTGCCCTCGAAGCGATTGCACGGGCGTCACACAGTTCGGCGCAAGCGCTTTGTGGGCGTGCGGATGTTGCTCTTTTGTCGTTTTCCTCAGGCACCAGCGGTTCGGGTGACAGTGTGGACATGGTCCGCGCCGTAGCCGAGGCGACGGGCTTTGTCGGTCCGGTGCAAGCGGACGCAGCCCTGAACGCTACCATCGCGTCGAAAAAGGGCATGGGCGCAGGCAATGCGAATGTACTGATCTTTCCGTCTCTGGATGCGGGAAACATAGCATACAAGCTGGTGCAGGAACTCGCTGGCGCACAGGCTATCGGGCCGATGCTGCAAGGCTTTGCGCGTCCGGTCTGTGATCTGTCTCGCGGCGCAAGTGTCGACGATATCGTCGCCTCGACCGTGCTGGCTGTGGCGATGGGATGATCCATCACGCCGCCTGCAACAGGCTATGCGCATCCATTGCGATCATGCGCTCTTCTTCGGCGCGAACGATCCACGCCGTCACAGGGCTATTGTCGGTGTGCAGGCGTGGCGCATTGCGGTCATTGAAATCAGGGTGAACCCGCAGCCCGGTCCATTCCAGCCCACGCAAAATCCTTGCCCGGATCGCATGTGCGTTTTCGCCAATCCCGCCGGTAAAGGCGACCGCGTCGATCCCCTCCATCGCGGCAATCAGGCTTCCGGCATGGCGGAGCGTCCAATAACAGAAGTGTTCAACGGCAAAGGCGCTGTCCGCCGACGGATCAAGCATCAGGTTTCGCATGTCCGATTTGCCCCCCGACAGCCCGAGAAGCCCGCTTTCGTGATTGAGAATCGCCTTGGTCCGTTCGAGGCCATTGTCCTCGACCAGCCGCAAGACGGCATTCGCGTCGATCCCGCCTGATCGCGTGCCCATGGTCAGGCCGTCCAGTGGCGAATACCCCATCGTGGTGGCTACCGATTTACCATTGAGGATCGCGCAGAGCGATGCGCCGTTGCCCAAGTGAAACGCCAGCAGCCGAGATGGGAGTGGCGTGCCTGACACCTGCGGCAAACGCCGGACCAACGACGCATAGCTCAGCCCGTGAACCCCATAACGACGGATGCCCTTGGTTTCGATCATGCGTGGAATGGCATACCGGGTGGCGACATCAGGATTGGTGGCGTGAAAGGCCGTGTCAAAGCTGGCGAACTGCGGCAGGTCCGGTGCCAGCTCGGCCAGCGTGTCAATTGCTGACAGGTTATGCGGGTTGTGCAGCGGTGCCAGTGGCGTGCAACTGGCGATTTCGGCGCGGGTTTGCGGTGTCAGTTGAACCGGGGCGGACAGCTTGCGCCCGCCGTGAACGACACGATGCGCCGCGGCCCGCAACTGGCCCGGCGCGATACCGCGGGCCTCAAGGGATGCAAGAATTGCCTGAAGCGCTGCACGATGGTCGATCAACGGGCAGTCGTGTGTTTCATCGCCGATGCGCAGGCGGGATGCTCCGCCGATCGCCTCGGCGATACCGGACAGGCGTTCATTCAGGTCATCGTCAAACAGCGCGAACTTGATGGAAGACGACCCGGCGTTCAGCACCAAAATGGCGTCGGAAACAACCGGGTCGTCCATTGTTCAGACCTGCTGCGGGCGCATGTCCGCCGCGTCAATGCCGGCAACCTGCACCGGCTTTTTCATGGCGTCACGGCGGAACGGTTCACCAAGCTCCTGATTGATCATGGCTTCGATCAGGGTCGTCTTGCCATTCTCCATCTGATCCTTGATTGCCTGACTCAGTGCGGCGGTGAGCTCGTCCATTGTGCGTGCAACCACACCTTCAAGGCCGCAAGCTTTGGCGATACCGGCATAGGACACCTGTTCGTCAAGCTCGGTCCCGACAAAGTTGTCGTCGAACCAAAGGGTCGAGTTCCGCTTTTCCGCACCCCATTGGTAATTGCGGAAAACAACCTGGGTGATGGGGGGCCATTCGCCGCGTCCGATTGCCGTGAGTTCGTTGACCGCGATGCCGAATGCACCATCCCCCGAGAAACCGACAACTGGCACGTCAGGGCACCCGATCTTTGCCCCGGCAACCGCCGGAAGGCCATAGCCGCACGGGCCAAACAGGCCGGGTGCGAGGTATTTGCGGCCCTCGTCAAAGGACGGATAGGCATTGCCGATGGCGCAGTTGTTGCCAATGTCGGACGAAATGATGGCTTCCTTGGGAAGTGCACTCTGGATCGCGCGCCACGCCATGCGCGGGCTCATCCAATCCGGTTTGTCCGCGCGGGCGCGTTCGTTCCAGGTGGTGCCGGGGTCGTCTTCCTCGTGGGTCATTTCGGTCAGTTGCTGGGCCCAACGCGATTTGGTTTCTGCAATACGGTTGCGGCGTTCCGCGCGGCCTTCATCACCGGCGGTATCGGACAGCTGTGCAAGAATCCCCTTGGCCACTTTCGCCGCGTCGCCGATGATGCCGACGCTTACCTTCTTGGTCAGGCCGATCCGGTCGGGGTTGATATCCACCTGAATGATTTTGGCATTCGCGGGCCAGTACTCCATTCCATAGCCGGGCAATGTGGAAAACGGATTCAGGCGTGTGCCCAGACACAGAACCACATCTGCATCCTTGATCAGCTCCATACCTGCCTTGGACCCGTTATAGCCCAATGGCCCGGCAAACAGCGGGTGTGATCCCGGAAAGGCGTCATTGTGCTGGTAGCCCACGCACACCGGTGCATCCAGCCGTTCTGCCAGCGCCATGGATGCCTCGATACCGCCCTTCGACAGAACCACGCCTGCGCCATTCAGCATCACCGGATTGCGTGCCTCAGACAGCAGTGCCGCCGCCGCCGCGACCGAGTTTTCACCACCCGAAGACATCTCGAACTCGATGGGCTCGGGGATCTCGATGTCGACGACCTGCGTCCAGAAATCGCGGGGAATGTTCAGCTGTGCAGGACCTGAGAGGCGCTTGGCTTGCGAAATGACGCGGGTCAGCACTTCGGCAACGCGGGACGGATCACGCACCTCTTCCTGATAGGCAACCATGTCTTCGAACAGTTTCATCTGTTCGACTTCTTGGAACCCGCCTTGCCCGATGGTCTTGTTTGCCGCCTGGGGTGTAACCAGCAACAAAGGTGTGTGGTTCCAGTAGGCGGTCTTAACAGCGGTGACGAAGTTTGTGATGCCGGGGCCGTTCTGGGCGATCATCATGCTCATCTTGCCGGTCGCGCGGGTGTAGCCATCGGACATCATGCCGGCGCTGCCTTCATGGGCACAGTCCCAAAAGGTGATCCCGGCGCGAGGGAACAGATCGGAAATCGGCATCATGGCGGATCCGATAATCCCAAATGCGTGTTCGATACCGTGCCGCTGAAGCACTTTCACAAATGCTTCTTCAGTGGTCATCTTCATAGTCAGTCACTCCCCGTTGGTGGCTGGAAATCTGGAAATGGCCTGATCGGCCCTGCCAAGTGCTTAGGCTGCGGCCTCGCCCCGCAATAGGGCCAAATCTGCGCTCAGATAGAGCCAGATTGCATGGGATCGTCTTTCTCTGTCATCAAATACCCCGGCAGCTGCAAGGGCGCGGTCAAAGCTCGGCTGCGATACGCGCAATGCCCTCCGGAATGCGGCTGGCGGGAATCGATGAATAGGCGAGGCGAAAATAATTGTGTCTGCGACCTGCTCCCTGCGCAAAGAACGGCGCGCCGGGTTCAATCAGCACCGAATCCGCGTCCAGTTTGCGGGCCAGAACCGCCGTGTCCACATCCTCCGGAGCGGCCATCCACAGCGACGATCCGCCATAAACCCCACGACCGGCGATCCTCATGCCATGTTGCGCGATGGCTTCTTCAATGATCCGGCGGCGGTCATGCAGAACGCGCCCCATCTTGCGGATCTGCGCATCGTAGTGGCCAAGCGATAGAAAATAGGCCGCGGTGCGCTGAATATGGCCGGGCGGGTGGCGCAGCACCTGTGCGCGCAGCGCACGGGCTTCGCGGATAAAAGTTTCCGAGCCAACAAGATACCCAAGGCGCAAACCTGGAAACAGGGATTTGGAAAAGCTGCCCACATAGACAACCCGCCCTTCATCATCGAGGGATTTCAGGGCCGGTGACGGCGGTCCGAGGAACGACATTTCAAATTCATAGTCATCTTCGACGATTACGGCTTCAAGCTGGCGGGCCCGATCCAACAGGGCGCGGCGGCGATCAAGGGGCATTGTGGCTGTGGTGGGTGCCTGATGGCTCGGCGTCACATAAATCAGGTCGCATGGCGCGGGGATGTCGTCTGGCGGTAGCCCGTCGCGATCGACGGATATCGGATGCACCTGTGCTCCGGTGCCGCGCAGAACGTCGCGCAAGGCATAGTAACTGGGATCTTCAATTGCGATGCTTGTCCCTTGCCCTGCCAGCAACTGCGACACCAGCCAAAGCGCGTTTTGTGCGCCTAAGGTGATCAGGATTTCTTCGGGCCGCGCGGCAATACCGCGGCGTGGCAGGGTGTGGCGCGCGATGAATTCGACGAGAAGAGGATCGTCCTCGTCGTAATAATCCGTGGTCAGCGCGGTAAAGTCCTTTTGTCCCAATGCGCGCAGGGCACAAAGCCGCCAGTTCGCGTGATCAAAAAGCGACGGATCGGTTTGACCGTAGATAAATGGAAAACGATAGCCTTGCCAGTTATGCGGCTTGCGCGGGGTGTCGCCACCGGAAAAGCGGGTCAGGATCGCCTTGGACCAGTCCACCGTATCCGGCCCCTTGGGTGTGGGCGCATAGGCGGGTGGCACCGGCGCATTCGGTGATACGAAATAACCCGATCGTCCGCGTGAGACGAGGTAATCATTGGCCAGCAGTTCGGTATAGGCCAACGTTACAGTGATCCGGCTGACGCCCAGATGTTGCGCCAGCTTGCGTGACGAAGGCAGCTTTTCGCCCACGTGGAAACGGCCGGACAGGATACCCTGCGCGATCATCTGCTGGATGCGCGCTTGCAGGGTGCCCTGTTCGTCAGACTTGAGAAAGAAGGTCTCGACCGAGATTGCCATGCCGACATAGTGGCCTGTGGGAAGGGCGGATGCAATCGGCGACCCGCTGCCCGCCCCGCCGGTTCACGATACCTTGCGCCAGACGGATGATGTGGCACCCATCGGTTCAATTTCGGGTCGGCCATCAAGCGAGAGCTGCAACGGCGCAATCAGATAGGCGGTGGGCCGCATCGAGGCGATCAGGTGATCTTCGTAGGCGACTTGCATATCCGGATCCTGAAACGGGCGGTAAGAATAAACGACGTCGAATGCGCTGAAATCAAAGGCCATCGCATCGTCGGCAAAGATGTCGAACTCTTCACCGAACATCGCTTTGCCGACCTCGATCTGGTCGGCATTGATATCGAAGCCGCAGGCGCGGTCATATACCAGGACCCGGCTGGCCATCGCCATATGGAGAAGCCGCCCTGTTGAGCAGCCAACCTCGACAAAGTTCACGGGCCGATAGCGCCGCTGTTCATCGGTGTAGTCAGGGTCAATCGTCAGGCAGGCATTCACGTCCATCAGCATCGCAAGGAACCCCTTGGGGTCGTGCGGGATATATTCAAAAGAGCCCTCTGGCACGGCACTGTAGTCAGCCGACAGATCGTCCGGGTCCACCGACTTGTGAAACAGTCGACTCAGCAAATCGTTGTTCACATTGAACAGGGCTGCGTTCTGGCGCGATTGGGCGGCGGTGGCCAATTGCAGGCGTGCGAGGTGGTCGTTGTGGTAGCTATGCGCCGATTTGAACGTATCGACGTTGTCGTGAAATTTCTTCTGGGCCGTCGAGTAGGTCTTGTAGGCTTTGTCGATGACGTTTTGAGATCTGGAAATTCGCGCCTGAAGGCGGGTAAGTTCCATCTTGAGGCCGGGTGAAGGTGATTGCCCGGCTTCCGATCTTGTCAGGGAATGAATTTGGCGGCTGGTGCTGAGGGCGCGCTTGTGTTCGGTGTCCAGCGTGGCGAGAGCACGCTCCATGGTTACCAGAGATTGCTGAAAATCCTCAACGGATTTGAGAAGCTTTGCCTGTTCGGAAAAGTTCTTGGATTTCGATGACATATATACCTCCTGAAATACAGGGGCATCTTGCACGTTCCCGACCCGCGCGCCAAGCGATTGTGTGTCGTCAGAACCCGCAGCGATGCGGCAGGCGCAGCCGGTATTCCATTTCCCCGGTCTTGGTGTCGCGCTGTTGTTCAAGGCACGCGCGATCGGTCAGATTTCGCGCAATCGCGCCTTCGGTTTCGGTGAGTTTCAACGCGCTTCCATCTGGCAGGCGCACATCGACGAAAACCCCGGCCCCGACATTGGAGGTGGTCAGCGGAGTCGTGTCGATCACCTCTGCCTCCAGATAGGCCACGTGTTCCATGCGCTCGGCGTCGGATGTCAGGAACATTATCGCCACGGCTGCGATAAACCCGATCAGCAACAGCACGGGCACCCCAAAGCGTTTGGCGAGAACATAAAGGCTGACGGCGCGTGATGGCCCGACGATCTTGGCAAGAATATCTAACATTGCGTCTTCCTAGCCGTGGTTATGGCCTGCTGCAATGGCTTCTGTCTGGTTAACAGACAAAGGGGCCCGAAGGCCCCTCTGAATACCATTATTCTGATGCGGGATCAGCCGAAAACGCGGCCCAACGCACCGTCGACCGCATCGGTGATGTGGTCGATGTCGTCAGCCGTTGCGATCAGCGCGGGCGAGAAGCAAAGCGTGTTGTTCTTGCCCGGCAGCGACCGGTTGGTCACGCCGATAACGACCCCTTGCGCCATACAATCAGCGACAACTGCTGCGGCCAGTTTTTCATTCACCGGTTCCCGGCTTTCGCGGTCGGCGACAAGTTCCGCGCCGCAGAACAGGCCCTTGCCGCGCACGTCACCGATGACCTTGTGTTTGTCCATCAGCGCCGCCAGATTGTCCATCATGCGGGCCCCCATCGCCAGCGTGTTATCGAGAAGTTTTTCGTCCTCGATGATGCGCATGTTTTCGATGGCCGCGGCCGGACCGGCGGTGCAGCCGCCAAACGTCGAGATATCGCGGAAATAGTTCAGTGGGTCGTCGGCATTATCCTTGAACTTGTCGAAAACCTCTTCTGTTGTGACGAGGCAGGCGATCGCGGCGTAGCCGGATGCGACCCCTTTCGCCATTGTCACCATGTCGGGCTGAATGCCGTAGTTCTGATATCCAAACCACGTCCCCGTCCGTCCCAGACCACAGACCACTTCGTCGATATGCAGAAGAATGTCATACTTGCGGCAGATCTCCTGAACGCGTTCCCAGTATCCTTGTGGCGGGGTGATCACGCCTCCGCCTGCTGTAACTGGCTCAAGGCACAGCGCGCCCACGGTATCAGGCCCTTCTGCAAGGATAACCTTTTCGATCTGGTCCGCCGCCCACACGCCATAGTTTTCAACCGGTGCACCGTCCTGTTCGTGGCGACGATATTCAAGGCAGTGCGGCACCCGAACAAAACCGGGAGCAAACGGGCCGTATTGCGCGTTGCGTTCGTCCTGACCGCCGGCCGACAGACAGCCGATCGTCGTTCCGTGGTAATCGCGGTCCCGATACAGCACCTTGTGCTTTTTGCCGCCAAACTTGGCATGGGCGATCTGGCGCACCATCTTGAACGCTTTTTCGTTGGCTTCCGAGCCTGAGTTGCAAAAATACACGCGGCTCATGCCGGGCATCTTGTCGATCAGCTTTTCCGAAAAGATTGCACCAGGGATCGACCCGGCGGAGCCCGCAAAATAGTTCAGCTTGATCAACTGATCGCGCACCGCGTTTGCAATGCTTTCGCGGCCATAGCCAACATTTACGGTCCAGACGCCACCGGATACGGCATCGAGGTGTTCTTTGCCGCGCTGGTCCCAGACACGCATGCCTTTGCCTTCGACGATGATCCGGGGATCGGTTGTTTCATAGGGCTTGTGCTGGCTGAGGTGGTGCCAGACATGAGCCTTGTCAGCCGATACGATGTGACTGATGTCGTTTTCATTGAATGTGCCGTCCATGGACAAAACCTTTCCGGGTATGAGTGGCGCAAGGCATAACGGGCCGGACAAGCCAGCCTTTGACAATCAAACAACACATAAAAAATTAGGCAGTCCATAGGGCCAGAATCCTTGGTGAATTATATCCAAAGCAGAGGGGGTAAGGGCTGAAAATTCGGGCGGAGTGTCAAATTTTACCCTATTTTCATGGTGTTTAATGGTTTGTGAAACCTCACAGCAGGTCAGCGTCCCCGCTTGCGGCCCGGTGGGGCGCAGAAAAATCATTGATCGGGCCGCGTTTTTCTAGTCCGATATTTCCAAGCGGCGGTTCTGCCTGCCTGACGGTGGGCAGTCCGATGCTTTTCGACGGGCCTGTGAGGTCACCAAAAAACAAGGATTCGCGCACAAGCGCGAGACACCAGGGAGACGACGAGAATGAAAATGAAATCCAAACTGATGGGCGCTGCGGCGGGTCTGGCAATGGCACTGGGCGCGCAGGCAGCCTCTGCCGCCGGGCACGGTGAAATCACCGTTGGCTATTTCCTCGAGTGGCCGATGCCGTTCCAGTATGCCAAGGAAATGGGCACCTATGACGAAGCCTTGGGCGTCAAGGTCAACTGGGTCAGCTTTGATACGGGCACCGCGATGAGCGCTGCAATGGCATCGGGTGATGTGCAGTTGTCCGTCAGCCAGGGCGTTCCGCCATTTGTTGTCGCGACATCGGCGGGCCAGGATCTCCAGATTCTGGACGTGGCCGTGTCCTACGCCGACAACGACAACTGTGTTGTTGCCGAAGCGTTGGAAATCGACAAGACAAACGCCGGTGAACTGAGTGGCAAGAAGGTCGCTGTGCCGTTGGGCACTGCCGCGCATTACGGTTTCTTGAAGCAAATGAGCCATTTCGGTGTCGATGCCGGTTCCATGGGTATTGTGGACATGGCCCCCGCCGAAGGTGCCGTCGCGCTTGAACAAGGTGCCGTTGACATGTTCTGTGGCTGGGGCGGCGCGCTGCGTCGTGCCAAGGAATTCGGCAACGTCCTGCTGACAGGCGACGAAAAGACCGAGCTCGGCATTCTGGTGTTTGACGTCACCTCCGGCCCCGCAGGCTTTGTTGCAGAGAACGCCGACCTTGTGTCCAAGTTCCTTGCCGTTACGGCTGATGCCAACGCAATGTGGGCAGACGAAGCCAACCATGCGACAATGCTTCCGGTGATCGCGAAAGACGCGGGCATGGACGAAAAAGCGACCATGGAAACGATCGCGACCTTCAAGTTCCCGACGATTGAGGAACAGCTTTCGGCCAAATGGCTGGGCGGAAACGCACAGGGCTTTATGAAAGGTGTCGCCGACGTGTTCGTCGCCGCCGGTTCCATCGACGGGGCGCTGGACACATATGAAAACGCTGTGAACTCTGGCCCGCTGTCCGCCGCACACGGCATGTAATCCAGATCCAAAAACCGGCCGGGTGGGAGAGATCCTGCCCGGTCTAATCATATGCGGGGGACGCCAATGAGCGGTCTGGGAATAGAAAACATCTCAATGCGCTTTGATCTGCCCAATGGCGGATCGGTGCAGGCGCTCAAAAACGTGAGCCTGCATCTCGAAGCCGGGGAATTAATGAGCGTGCTTGGCCCGTCGGGCTGTGGCAAGACAACGCTTTTGAATATCGTCGCGGGGTTTCTGGCCCCGACCGAGGGCAAAATCACGCTGAATGGCCATCAGGTCGTCGGGCCAGACGCCGAACGCGGCATGGTGTTTCAGCAAGGCGCGCTTTTCGAATGGATGAATGTGCGGGACAACGTCAGTTTTGGGCCGCGCATGAAGGGGCAAAAGCCTGCGGAGTATGAGGATAACGTCAACCACCTTCTGGAAATCGTGGGTTTGGGGGACTTCAAGGAAAAGGCAATCTATGAATTGTCGGGGGGCATGCAGCAACGCGTCGCTCTTGCACGGTGTCTGGCGAACGATCCCGATGTGATTCTTATGGATGAACCACTGGGCGCGCTGGACGCGTTGACACGCGAAAAAATGCAGAGCCTTGTGCTCAGGCTCTGGAAGGAGACCGGCAAGACGATCATCCTGATCACCCATTCGGTGGAAGAGGCATTGCTGCTGGGCGAAAGGCTGTTGGTAATGGCCCCGCGTCCGGGGCGCATTCACAAGGAATATCGCCTGCCATTTGCCGATCTGGGCGTGGGTCAGGATCTGCGTGAAGTCAAAAAGCACCCTGATTACAACGCGACCCGCGAGGAGATCCTCGCGATGATCTGGGATATGGAAGAAGAAATCATGGGACGCACGGAGGCCACATCATGACTGGTTTTCTGATCCTTCTCGTTTATGTGGCGATTTTTGCCGGTGCGTATTTTGCCGTCAAATTTCTGGTTCGGGGCGCGCGCAAGGATTTTACATCGTTGAAGACAGTCACATTCGGTGACGAAAGCGCCGTGGTGTCGAACAGGTCTGCCAGCATCATTTCCATCTTGACGATCTTTCTTATCTGGGGGGCGTTTACCGGTTCCAAGATGGTGCCGGGTTTTCTTCAGGCACCGGGGCCGTTCGTTGGTGAAACGGAATTTGTCTATACGCTGGATGACGGTAACGGAAACCGTGACGACGCGACTGTTTTTGTGCGTGTCTATGATTTCGGAGAGGATGCCGCGCAGTTTGATGTCGCGCCCGGTGACGGCTTTGCCAAGGACGACAGTCTGTCGATGAATGCTTCGCGGTCCAAGACCATCCTGTTCGATAAGAACGACGAGGTTAAGCGCAAAGAAGGCGCACAGGTGATCGCGATAGACGGCCAAACCATCGGACCGAATATCGATCTGGAAACCGACAAGGGCCGCTTTGCCCTGACGGACAAGGGGGCGATCAGCTATACACCACCGCTGGGCGTGCAAATGGATCCGGTCTATTTGCCCCCGCCCGAAGCGGTGGTCAGCCGGCTGATCGAAATTTCCTCCGAAGGCTACAGGGGCAGCGATCTTTTGACCCACCTCGGATATTCGCTTTTCCGTGTTGTAGGCGGGTTCTTTTTTGGTGCGCTGTTGGGCATCCCTTTGGGGTATGCCATGGGTCTTAACGGGTGGTTCCGCGGGTGGTTCGATCCGATCGTTGAATTCATGCGTCCAGTGCCTCCATTGGCATTGATCCCTCTGGTGATCATCTGGTTCGGGATTGGTGAGACAGGAAAGATCATACTTCTGTTCTTGGCCGCCCTATGGATCATGGCGATCGCTGCGCGCTCGGGGGTTTCCGGTGTGCGGATCACCAAGGTGCACGCCGCCTATTCTTTGGGCGCATCCAAGTGGCAGATCATGCGTCACGTGATCATACCCAATTCGCTGCCCGACATCTTTACGGGCGCGCGCGTGGCAATGGGTGTCTGTTGGGGGACAGTCGTGGCGGCTGAACTGGTGGCGGCCTCACAAGGGGCTGGCATGATGATCATGGTCGCGTCCAAGTTCACCCTGACCGATATCGTGCTTATGGGGATTATCCTGATTGGCGTCATCGGCTTCGGGATCGACATGCTGATGCGCTGGGCGGAACGGGTGTTGGTGCCTTGGAAAGGCAAGGGCTGATCCCGCGAACTCGACAATCGAACCGCCCCGGAGGAAACTTCGGGGCGGTTTCATTTTGGCCATGCCGGGCTGGTCAGTCTCGCGCCGCGGCGGTGTAATCCGCTTCGGTCACGTGCTCCAGCCAATCTGCGACCTGTCCGTCCTGCGCTTCTTGCAGGGCAATATGCACCATCCCTGTGGTTGCGGTCGCGCCGTGCCAGTGTTCCTCTCCCGGTGGGATCCACACCGTGTCGCCAGCGCGGATCACGCGCGGAGCCTCGCCGCGCAGGCCAACCAGCCCGACGCCATCCGTAACATAGAGCGTTTGGCCCAGAGGGTGGGTGTGCCATGCTGTCCTTGCGCCGGGTTCGAAGGACACGCGCAACCCGCGGATCCGGGCGGGTTCCGGGGCTTCGATGATCGGGTCTTGCCAGACTGTTCCAGTGAACCATTCCGACCGGGCCTTGATGCTGGGCCGTGTGCCTGCTTTGTGTATGTCCATGCGCGTTCTCCCTTTGCTTTGGGCAAGGAAGCGTGATGCGCGCGCCAAGGTCAAGCGGGGGATAGAAATGGACAGCGATATTCGAAACGGTGAAGTCAGCGTGCCCTTGCCCGCGCGCATGGACGCGGAGGTGGTGTTTATCGGACGGCTGCGCACCCCTTGGAAAGATCGAGCCGATTGTCCGCGACAAGGGCGTGATGACGGGCCGGAGTGCAAGATCGAGGTCGATGCCACCTGGCGCGCCGGGTTGGCCGGGCTTGAAGCCTACGCGCGGTTGGACGTGCTTTACTGGATGGATCGCTCGCGACGTGATCTGGTCGTACAGAATCCGGCCAGAGATGATCGGTTGATCGGCACGTTTGCCTTGCGATCCCCGGTGCGACCCAATCCGATTGCCTTGTTGAACGTGGCGTTGGTTCGCGTGGAAGAAGATGGCTTGATCATCCGTGGACTTGATTGTCTTGATGGCACGCCTCTTCTGGACATCAAGCCAAACCGCTGCGAGTTTTCCCCCAAGGCGGTGGCAAAGCCGATAGGGGAGGAAACATGAAAATCACGATCGTGGGCGCAGGGCCGGCTGGCCTCTATGCTGCTATTCTGTTGCGGCGCGCGCGCCCGGATCTGGAGATCGAAGTTCTTGAACAGAACGCGCCGGATGCGACCTTTGGCTTTGGCGTCGTGTTCTCGGACGAGGCATTGGGCTTTTTGAAGGCCGACGATCCACAAACCGCCGATCTGATCGAGCCGCATATGATGCGTTGGTCGGATATTCATGTGGTTCACAAAGGGCGCAGGATTGCGATTGATGGCGTGGGCTTTGCCGGGATTGGACGGTTGCAGTTGTTGCAATTGTTGCAAGATCGCGCTGCCGCGTTGGGGATTACGCCACGCTATCACGCACGTTTGGACGATCCGCTGACACTTGATGCGGATATTGTCATCGGGGCCGACGGATTGAATTCAGTGGTGCGCGCCAGCGGTAATTTCTCGGAGGAGATGTCATACCAGTCGAACCGCTTTGTATGGTATGGTGCGAACTGCGAATTTGATGCCTTGACCCAAAGCTTTGTCGATACGCGCTTTGGTCCAATGAACGCGCATCACTATAGCTATGGCAAGGGGCGTGCGACTTTCATCATAGAAATGGACGCCGCCACGTTTGCCCAAAGCGGTGTCGAGGAGATGCCGGAACCCGAGTACCGAAAGCTTTGCGAAGACTGTTTTGCCGATGTGCTGGGCGATGCCCGTTTGATCCCGAACAATTCACAGTGGCGGCAGTTTCCCAACCTGTCGTGTGGAAATTGGTTTGATGGCAATCGGGTTCTGGTGGGCGACGCGCTGCACACCGCGCATTTTTCCATCGGTTCGGGAACGCGTCTGGCGTTGGAGGACGTGATCGCACTGGTCCGCGCATTGGTCGTCTCGGACTGGAATGTGGCGTCGGCTTTGCCTGCGTATCAGGCTGCGCGCCAGCCGATTCTCGCCAAAATCGTTGGCGCGGCGCGGCGATCTGCGGACTGGTATGACCAGTTTGGCGCGCATATGGCGCTTGATCCCGCGCCGTTTGCCGTATCCTACATCCGGCGCGCGGGCCGTATCAGTGATGAACGCTTGCGTGCGATGGCCCCAAGGTTCTGCGCACAGATGGCACAAGAGGGGGCGATGTGATGGCGGACCTCTCTTTTGACCTGCCCGAACAGTATAACGCCGCGCGGCTGCTGTGGGATAACCTGCCGGCGCGCGCCGACAGCATCGCGATCTATCACGAAGGGGGCAACTCAACCTATGCCGAACTGGTCCGTCAGGCGGCACAGTTCGGGCATGCCATGCGCGCGCATGCGGAACCGGGGGACCGGGTATTGCTGTTCATGGAGGATGAACCGGCGTATCCGGCTGCGATCATGGGGGCGCTGCGGGCCGGATTGGTGCCGATGATGATCAACACCTTGTCCACGCCGGATCTGATAGCCTTCTACCTCGAAGACAGCGCAGCGCGCGTGGTCATGTGTTCGGATGGGTTTCGCGATCGGTTCGCCGATTGCGCCGTGCCAGTCCTGACCCCGGATGCGGCGCGGGGAATGCCGGACACCCTGGACGAATATCCGACGCGGCGCAGCGACATGGCGTTCTGGATGTATTCCAGCGGATCGACCGGACGCCCCAAGGGGATCGTGCACAAGCACGAGGACCCGGCCTACACCGCAGCGACTTACAGTGCTGGTGTGCTGGGTCTGGGACCGGACGACATCTGTTTTTCAGTGCCCAAAATCTTTTTCGCCTATGGCTTTGGCAATTCTGTAACCTTTCCTTTTGCAGTCGGGGCGGCGAGCGTGCTTTTGTCCGGTCGACCCACACCGGCGCGGGTTTTCGAAACGGTGGACCGGTTCCGCCCAACGGCGTTTTTTGGATTGCCCACGCTCTACACCGCCTTGTTGAACGATCCCGCGGCAGATGGTGCGGATATGTCCTCGGTTCGATTATGTCTGTCGGCTGCGGAAATTTTGTCCGAAGACATCGCAAGCGCATGGTTGCACCGCTTCGGCATGCCGGTGATCGAAGGTCTTGGCTCAACCGAAATGCTTCATATCTACCTATCCAACACCGCGACGGAACAGACACCGGGATCGGCCGGGCGTGTCGTGGCGGGATATGACGTCAGGTTGGTTGATCCCGATGGGGCCGAGGTGCACGGGGCGGGCCAAGGGGTGATGCATGTGCGCGGGCGTTCGGCGGCGCAGTATTACTGGAACCGCCCTGACAAGACGGCTGAGACGATGATCGACGGCTGGATCAATACCGGTGATCGGTTTGTGCGCGACGCGGATGGACGGTTTTTCTTCAAGGGCCGCGCCGATGATCTGGTCAAGGTGTCGGGCCAGTGGGTGTGGCCCATGGAGGTGGAGCTTGCCTTGAATGAACATCCGCAGGTGATGGAAAGCTGTGTTCTTGCTGTGCCGATGGCGGATGGGCGCACGACGCTTTGCGCATGGGTCGCGGTGAAATCCGGCTCGGTTGGGGATGATCGCTTGCGGGCCGCCCTTGTTTCCCATGCAAAGGCGGAATTGCTGCCTCATAAATACCCCCGGCACATCGAATTTCTTGCCAACCTGCCCAAGACCGGAACGGACAAGATTGATCGTCAAACCCTGCGTGCGACGTGGCGCGCTTCGTGATTGCGGACAGGCTTCGCGATACTCTAGACTGGGAAAATGCACAGGTTCCTTGCGGTGTTGGCCGCCTTATTCTTTCTGATGCCGGTTTCCGTTTTCGGACAGGACGCACAGATCACCGCTGTGGCCAAAGCCGCGCTGGAAAAGGCGCAGCCGGATTCCATCCGGCGTAACCGTGAATATTGCGGTTTGATCGGGCGGGACGCTGCCGGGCGTATCATCGTAACCAAGGCCCGGCGTGGATCGCGGGCAAGGTGCCGCTATCCGGAATTGCCAAGGGGCGTCCAGACCGTGGCGACGTTCCACACCCACGGGGCTTTCCTGCGCAGGTTCGACAATGAGGTGCCGTCGGTGCTTGATTTGCTAAGCGAGATTCGCGCCGGCACCGATGGTTATGTCTCGACGCCGGGCGGGCGGCTTTGGTTCATGGATGGGGCCCGGCAAGAAGTGCGCCTGCTGTGTGATATCGGGTGTATGCCTCATGATCCCCGTTTCGTGCGCAATGCCATGGGTCAGATTGCGAACCGTTACACTCTGGATGATCTAAAGCGGCGACATTACTGATTGACGATCTGCCGTCTTGATCGGGGCGTTTGCGAGCGGCCCCTTGTGATCCGGTGTCGCGTGGTGTTGACCTTGCGCGGCAAACCGCATCGGAGGCTGTGATGGGAAAACCAGTGAAAATCGCGATCAACGGTCTGGGCCGGATCGGACGCACGATCCTGCGGCAGGTTCTGGAAACACCGGGTGGTGGCGGTGTCGAAATCGTTCACCTCAATGATATCGCTGCGCCGGTTCTGTGTGCCTATCTTTTGAAGTTTGACAGTGTTTTCGGTGTCATGGCACGGGATGTGCGCGCCGAGGGTGGTTGTCTGTTGATTGACGATCTGTCCATTCCATTTAGCCATTCACCCGATCTGGCCACTGTGGATTTGCGCGGTGTCGATGTCCTTCTCGAATGTACTGGCAAGGCCAAGACCCCAGATGTCGCCAAGCGCGGTCTGGATCGCGGAGCACGGTCGGTTTTGGTGTCCGGGCCAAGCCCCGCTGCCGATGTGACAGTTGTGATCGGGGCAAATGACGGCGCACTCGGGGCCGCGCGGATCGTGTCGAATGCGTCCTGCACGACTAATGCGCTTGCGCCTTTGCTGCGATTGGTGGACGACGCGTGGGGTTTGGAGCGTGCCCATATGACCACGATCCATTGCTATACCGGAAGCCAGCCAACCATTGATGCGCCAAGGGGCGATTTTGCCCGCAGTCGCGCGGCGGCCCTGTCCATGGTGCCCACCACCACCAGCGCCGAGCGGCAGCTTGATCTGGTGGTGCCCGATCTTGCCGCGCGGATCAGTGGCGCGGCGGTGCGGGTGCCCACCGCCAGTGTGTCTGCGGTTGATCTGGTGGCGCAGGTTCGCGACGCGCCGGATGGGGATCCGGTGCGCGCGGTCCATGATCTGGTCGCCGGATCAGAGGTTGTCGGGATCACAGATTTTCCCAATGTATCCAGCGATCTTCGTGGGCGCCCGGAATCTCTTGTCATTGCGGCTTCTGAGACCCGTATGATCGGCCAAGGTCAGGTGCGGATATTCGGCTGGTATGACAATGAATGGGGATTTTCGGCGCGGATGCTGGACATGGCGCGTCGCATGGCAGCGCGCCATGATCCAATGATTTGCTGAAAAAACAGGCAGTAGCCGCCTGATTGTTGATCCTTTGCCCGTCTTTCACGCGCGCAGGGTTCAGTGTGCCGGTTCCGCTGCGGTAGTTTGCGGTAACAGGAAAGACTTATGCCGCGCCCCAGACTCATTATCTTATCAGACCTTGATGGAACCTTGCTGGACCATCATGGATACGGATTTGAACCGGCGCGCCCGGTTTTGGCCAGACTGGAACGGTTGAATATTCCGGTCGTTTTGAGCAGTTCCAAGACAGCGGCAGAAATGGCCCAGATTGCTGCGCTGATGCCCGGTGTCGCGCGCTGGCCGTTTGTTTGTGAAAACGGCGCGGGGATTGTCTGGCCGGACGACGCGGCGCAAACGGATCGCGAGGATTGGCACCGGTTGCGCGCTTTCATGCAATGCTTGCCGTCCGATCTGCGCGGGTGCCTTACGGGGTTTGGCGATCTTGGCCCTGATGGGATTGCTGCGGCGACGGGGCTGTCGCGGGCATCCGCCGTGCTGGCCGGAGAGCGCCAGTTTTCTGAACCTTGCCTGTGGACCGGTGACGATGCAGGCCTGAAACGGCTTGCAAGGGAATGCGCGGCGCATGGCATCAAGGCCCAGCAGGGCGGGCGGTTCCTGACGCTCGGGTTTGGTCACACCAAAGCCAGTCGGGTGGACGACGTGCGCCGCGCCCTTGCGGCCGAGATGATCGTCGCACTGGGGGATGCGCCGAACGATCGCGATATGATCGCGGCGGCAGACATGGGGGTGGTGGTTCCCAACCCTGCAGGCCCCGCCCCCAACGGGTTCGGCCCCGATGCGAATATCATACATGCGCCAGCACCGGGACCTGCGGGTTGGGCTGGGGCTGTGACGACAATTCTTGATGACATTGGATTTGACGAAAAGGGGAAGACTGCCCATGGCTGACTTTCATCAAAATGGACATATCGCGACGCTGCACAATCTGCGGTCTTCTTCGATGGAGGCGATGACCCACGCGGTTACAACCTTTGGGCAGTCGCGCAAGATCACCTTGATCCTGCCCAGCCTGTATTCGGAATTGCAGGCTCCGGCGTTGGACCACATCGTTTCAGAGTTGGCGCAGGTGCCGTATCTGCACAGGATCGTTATCGGGCTGGACCGGGCCAATGAAGAGGAATACCGCCACGCGGTATCCTATTTTTCGCGTCTGCCGCAAAACCATGTGGTGATCTGGAATGACAGTCCCCGCCAGCGCGCGCTTGGCGACAGGCTGAGCCGTATGGGGCTCGCCCCGATCGAACAGGGCAAGGGCAAGAACGTCTGGGGCTGCCTTGGATATCTGATGGCGTGCCGCGACAGTTCCGTGGTGGCGATCCACGATTGCGATATCACGACGTATTCCCGCGACATGCTAACGCGGCTGGTCTATCCTGTTGCGAACCCGGATTTCCCCTATCAATTGTCCAAGGGATATTACCCGCGGATCGGTGATGCAAAGATCAATGGACGGGTGACGCGACTCTTGGTGAGCCCGCTTTTGATCGCGCTGAAAAAGGTGATCGGAGATCGCGATTACATAGATTACCTGCGATCTTTTCGATATCCGCTTTCGGGGGAATTTGCCATGCGGACGGCGATGCTGCCCGATTTGCGGATCCCTTCGGACTGGGGGTTGGAGATCGGCGTTTTGTCCGAGGCATGGCGCAATCTGGCCCCGAAATCGGTGTGTCAGGTCGAAATCGCCGATAATTATGATCACAAACATCAGGATCTGAGCGCCGAAGATGCCGCGACCGGGTTGAACCGTATGTCCACCGATATCTGCAAGGCAATCTTTCGCAAGCTGGCTGCGGATGGAACCGTTTTTACCACGCATATCTTTCGCAGCCTCAAGGCTACGTATTACCGCACGGCGCTGGACCTTTTGGAAAGCTATTACAACGATGCCAAGATGAATGGCCTGTCCATCGACCGTCACAAAGAGGAACAATGCATCGAACTGTTCGCCGAAAACATCATGCGCGCAGGCCAGGTGTTTCTTGAAAAACCTTCGGAAACCCCGTTTATCGCCACCTGGAGCCGCGTGCATGCCGCGGATCAAAGCCTGATGGACGACATGCTGAGCGCGGTCGAGGCGGATTATCGGGATCTGGGTCTCTAGGCCCGTTCAGCGGTTTGATATCCAGCGGCTTTGATAAGGGGCAAAGCTGATCCTGCCACCCTCGGCACGGATCGGTTCGTCGCTCAGTAAATCGCGCCATGGCTGCCCCTCGATCAGGTTGAGCGTGTCCGGGTCGATACTGACGGTCTGGTCGCTGACGTTATGCAGAGCGAACACAGATTGGGCGCGGTCTATGCTTTGTCGCCAGACGCCGAATATCCGATCATCGAGCGATAAGGTGAATTGTGTCGCGTTCGGGTGAAACGCTTTCTGCGCACCGCGCACGGCCAGACGATATTTGATGGTCGTTAGAACTTGGGTGGTGTTGCTGTCGGGATCGCGCAGCAGTTCGTTGAGTGCCGGATAGTCCCACATGTGACGGTTGATGGCGCGTTTCATGCCAGTGTGGGCCACGCGGGCATGATCGTTGGGCGTGGCCAGCAGGGCATGAATATAGAATGCGGGTATTCCTTCAAGCGCCATGACAATGGTCTGCGAGGTCAAAAACCGCTCCAGATGCAGATCGTCCTGCCCGGCGAACGTGCCCTTGAGCGCATCAAAGAAGGTGATGTTGAGTTCATAGGGGCTTTCTCCTCCTCCCCCTAGCGCGCGCATGGATACATCACCGCCAAAGGCGCGCACCGCGTTCACCATGGCGGCTTTGTCTTCTTCGGGAAGTATGCCTTCGGCCGGGCGCATGCCGATGCCGTCATGGCTGGCCGAGAAGTTGAGATAGGCACACCCCATTTGTGCAGGCGGCATTCCCGCCTGCCAGCGCCGCAGATAGGTCGCGGTGCCTGCGAGCATCGCGTGTAACAGCAGCGGTGGCAGAGAGAAGTTGTAAACGACGTGGGCTTCGTCCTGAGCACCGAAATAACTGAGATTTTCGGCGCTGGGCACGTTGGTTTCCGTCAGCAGGATCACCGGTTCGGTTGCGAAGTCACACAAGACCCGCATCAGTTTTACGATGGCGTGGGTCTGCGGCAGATGGATCGAAGGCGATCCGACCTCTTTCCAAAGGAATGCAACCGCATCAAGGCGCAGGATGCGCACCCCGTTGTCGATATGCAGGCGCATGATCCGCAGGAATTCCAGCAAAACCTCGGGATTGCGGAAATCCAGATCAATCTGATCATGGCTGAAGGTGCACCACACATGACGCGTTCCGTTCGCGGTTTCCACCTCGCGCAGCAGCGGATGTGTGCGCGGGCGCACGACATTTCTCAGGTCAGCGTCGGGGGAGGCCTCGAAGAAAAATTTGTCATATGGCGCGTGGCCCTGAAGATATGCGTTGAACCATGTGCCTTGGCTGCTGACGTGGTTCAGCACCAGATCCGACATCAGTTTGAATTCCGAGCCGATGCGTTGAATGTCTGGCCAGTCACCCAGCACAGGATTGACCGCGCGGTAGTCGCTGACGGCGAAACCGTCGTCCGAGGTGAACGGAAAGAAAGGCAGGATGTGCACGCCATTGACCGAACCGGCAAGGTTACGGTGCAAAAAGTCCCTGAGCAGATCGAGCGGCTTGTGCACGCCGTCGGTAATCGAATTGCCATAGGTTATGACAAGGGCGTCACGCTCCGACCAGAAATTGTTGCCGGGCAAGCGAGCGCGCTTGCGGCGCGTGCCGGTGTCCGGCCAGAACGCGGCGATCAGGTCTGCCACCAACGCCTTTGCATCGGCATCGGGATAGACTTGGCGGACCAGCGGCAGCAGCCGCGCGGACAGGCTATCGGATGGCACCAAGGTCAGGATGCCTCTGCGCGCGCCGGGCGGGCCAGCCCGCCCAGGGCCAGAATGTGATCGGCCACTCGGGATACACCTTCACCGTGACGGACCTGGGCAAAGACAAAGGGCCGGTCGCCGCGCATGCGTTGGGCATCACGATCCATCACATCGAGCGACGCGCCGACATGCGGCGCAAGGTCGGTCTTGTTGATGATCAGCAAATCCGATCTGGTGATCGCGGGGCCACCCTTGCGGGGGATTTCTTCGCCCGCTGCCACGTCGATCACATAAAGCGTGATGTCGGCCAGCTCAGGTGAAAAAGTTGCCGACAGATTATCCCCACCGGATTCGATCAGCACGATGTCCAGATCGGGGAACCGCTTGTTCAACGCGTCCACCGCAGCGAGATTGATCGAAGCGTCTTCGCGGATGGCGGTGTGCGGGCAGCCGCCTGTTTCAACGCCCATGATCCGGTCAGCGGGCAGGGCCTGCATCCGCATCAGTGCTTCGGCGTCTTCCTGCGTATAGATATCGTTTGTAATCGCGGCGACGGAAAAGTCATCTCGCAGCGCCCGGCACAGGGCAGCGGTCAGCGATGTCTTGCCTGCGCCGACCGGGCCGCCGATGCCGACACGTAGGGGTCCGTTGGAAGTGGTCATGATCTGAAAAGCCTCGAATACTGGGTTTCGTGGGTCATTGAAGCGATGTCGGCGGCAAAGCAGCAACCGCCAAGATCGTCTGTGGTGAGGTCGGCGCTGTCGCGTGCAATCTGGAGGCAAAGCGAATGTGTCTGGTTCAGGACAGCGTGCCCTTCGGTTTGGCCAAGAGGCACAAGCCGGATCGCGGCCGAGGTAAGATTTGCCGCAAATGCGTGAAGGTAGTGCGAGACGGCGATTGCCCTGTCTATCCCCTGTGCCCGGGCAGCCGCACCCACGGCCACGGGATAAACCAGATCGTCAAGGGCTTGCCCCCAAATGGCTGATACCGTCTTGCAGAAGGCTGCGCCCTGCAGGTCGGTTTCCATCAATCGTTCCCGCGACGGGCTCAGCGCGCGGCCAAGCGTATCAAGCGCCCTCAGCCTGTCGCCATCCTGCGCGTTGTGGGCTTGGGACAGGAGGATCGCGTCATTGCGCCCGGTGCCGAGCGTTAAAACATCGTTCAGCCATTCGCCAAAGCTTTCTGCGCAACGCACGTCGCCGTCATGGACCGCGCGCTCCAATCCGTGGCTGTAGCTGAACGCGCCAACCGGAAACCCGGCGGACAACCACTGCACAAGGGTCAGTTGCGCCTCAGTGTTCATGGGCATGTGCGTTGTGATGGTGGTGCGAATTGCCGTGATCGTGGCTGTGGGTGCGCCCGTGCCCATAAGCCCCGCCCTCTGGGGTAAAGGGTTCTGTCACCTCGCGTGTCTGCGCGCCCACACGGGTCAGCATATCGGCGATGACGTGATCACGCTGAATGAGCAGCCTGTCGGCTTCGATCTGGCAGGGGGTGTGGCGGTTGCCGATGTGCCAGGCGATGCGCGGGAGATGATCCCCGGTCACGGCATAGAGAGGCTCGGGCGCGGCTTGGACGACGACTTCGCCACCGGTTTCAAGGATCAGAACACCGCCATGATCCAGCGACGTGGTGCGCGCAAGATCGACCAGCAGCGCGCGCCCGTCATCCAGCGTCACGACCTTGCGCCGTAGAAACCGGCCCTCGTAGTCGAGGGTTACGGTCGCCACGGGGTCAGCGTGCGCGTGATCGTGATAAACCCGCGCAATAAGCTCAGGCGCGCTCATGACGCGCCGCCTGAGGTGATCAGATGTAGAGCGCGTCCGAGAAGACGTGACGCACGATATCTTCGCGACGAATGCCGCGTTCCTTGAGCTGTTCGTCGCTCAGGGCGCTGAGTGCCTCGACCTTGCGAATTCGGGTGTTGGATTCGGCCATGGCCACCAAGGCCCCACCAATCGCGCGAAAGAAGGCCGCGATGCCGTTGGAGGAAGAGGTTTGGGCGACGTTGGTTGATGCAAATGCCATCGGAAACAGTCCTTTCAGAGTTCAGGTTGACTCCCTGATCCATGAAATAAGTCAGCGTCGCTGACGGGACCACCGACAAAGCAGCATGTCCGGTTTGCACGTGCAGCAATGGTGCTGCGTTGCGGCATGTCATGATCGCATCTCTCCTGTGCATCAAAAAAGGAAGTAGCGCTGCGCCATTGGCAGAACCTCGGCGGGTTGGCATGTCAGCAAGACACCATCGGCGCGCACCTCATAGGTTTCGGGGTTCACTTCGATGTGCGGGGTGGCATCGTTCAGCTTTAGGTCGGACTTGCCAATTGTGCGGGTGTTGCGGACAGGCAGCGTTTGTTTGGCCAGTCCCAGCCTGTCGCGCAGACCTGCATCCTGTGCCGCCGCTGAAACGAACGTCACTGCGCTGTGTTCTACCGAACGCCCGTAGGCCCCCCACATGGGGCGCGAATAAACCGGTTGCGGCGTAGGGATCGACGCATTCGGATCGCCCATCTGCGCACAGACAATCGTGCCACCCATCAAAACCATTTCCGGTTTGACCCCGAAAAATGCAGGCGACCAAAGCACAAGGTCGGCGCGCTTGCCTTCCTCGATGCTTCCGATTTCGTGGGAGATGCCGTGGGCAATCGCCGGGTTGATCGTGTATTTGGCGATATAGCGGCGCACGCGCATATTGTCGTTGTCGCCGGTTTCATCGGGCAGGCTGCCGCGCTGTTTCTTCATCTTGTCGGCGGTTTGCCAGGTGCGAATGATCACCTCACCGACGCGACCCATGGCCTGACTGTCGCTGGCGATGATCGAAAAGGCACCCATGTCGTGCAGAATGTCTTCGGCGGCAATGGTTTCCCGGCGAATACGGCTTTCGGCAAAGGCCACATCTTCTGGAATTGACTTGTCCAGATGGTGACAAACCATCAGCATGTCCAGATGCTCTTCGAGAGTGTTTACCGTAAAGGGCCGGGTCGGGTTGGTGGACGATGGCAAGACGTTTTCCTGCCCGCAGATCCTGATGATGTCCGGGGCGTGGCCTCCGCCTGCACCTTCGGTGTGAAAGGCGTGGATCGTGCGGCCCTTCATGGCTGCGACGGTGTTTTCTACAAATCCGGATTCATTCAGCGTATCCGTGTGGATCATCACCTGAACATCAAGCGCATCGGCCACCGAAAGGCAGCAATCAATCGCAGCAGGTGTGGTGCCCCAGTCTTCGTGCAGTTTCAGGGCGCAGGCTCCGCCGAGAATCTGTTCTTCAAGTGCTGCGGGAAGTGACGCGTTGCCCTTGCCCGCAAAAGCGAGATTCATCGGGAAAGCATCCGCCGCCTGAAGCATCCTGCCAATGTGCCACGGCCCGGGGGTGCAGGTGGTGGCAAGCGTGCCATGAGCAGGGCCGGTGCCTCCGCCCAGCATCGTGGTCAACCCGGAATGCAGCGCATCTTCGATCTGCTGGGGGCAGATAAAGTGGATGTGGCTATCAAACCCGCCTGCGGTCAAAATGCGACCTTCGCCAGCGATCGCCTCTGTTCCCGGTCCGACAATAATGTTGACGCCGGGTTGGGTGTCAGGGTTTCCCGCCTTGCCAATGCACGCGATGCGACCGTCCTCCAGGCCGACGTCGGCTTTGTAGATCCCGGTGTGGTCCACGATCAGCGCGTTTGTGATCACTGTATCCACCGCGCCATCCGCGCGTGTGACCTGAGATTGGCCCATCCCGTCCCGGATTACCTTTCCACCGCCGAACTTGACCTCTTCGCCGTAAGTCAGCGCGTTGTTGCCGGTGCCGCCGGTCGTGGATGAGCCTGCCATTTCGGCGGTCAGATCGCGCTCGACCTCGATGATCAGATCGGTATCGGCGAGCCTGAGTTTATCGCCTTTGGTGGGGCCATACATGGCGGCGTAGTCAGCGCGGGAAATGGTTGCGGGCATGTGTCTGAAACCTTCGATTTCGTCAGGAGTAGTGCGGCGCGCGCGGCAAGCCGAACGGGCAAATGAGGATGCGTCTGCCGTGGCAGGCTAGGGTCATAGCGCGCCCATCACCTGCTGGTTAAATCCATAGATTCGTCGTGAACCGGAAATCGGGATCAGGGAGACTTCGCGCCGCTGGCCCGGCTCAAACCGGACAGCGGTTCCGGCGGCAATGTCCAACCGGTGCCCGCGGGCGGCGTCACGGTCGAAATCCAGAGCCGGATTGGTTTCCGCGAAATGGTAATGCGATCCGACTTGCACCGGCCTGTCGCCGGTATTGGCAACCATCAACGTGATCGCGGGGCGGTCCGGATTCAACGTCAGGTGGCCTTCGGCGGCAAAGATTTCTCCGGGGATCATTTGCGGCGATTCCACCACTGGGAAAGGCTATTGCGTCCGAAAGCAGCCGCGACCGCCATCAAGGATAACGCCAGCCCGACCCAAGCCGCGGCGGAGCCGTCCGAGGTATGGACGTGAGGCACGGTCGCAGGATGCGCGACAGCGGCACCCGCAGCAAGGATGGCCGGAACGGAGAGAAGCAGGGTTTTCATTGAATATGGTCCTTTCAAGTCTTTGAAATTCAGCGGATGGGGTTGTGGACAGTGACAAGCTTGGTCCCATCAGGGAACGTCGCCTCAACCTGCACGTCATGGATCATTTCCGGCACGCCCTGCATGCACTGATCGCGGGTTATCACCTCGGCACCGGCCTGCATCATGTCTGCCACGGACCGACCGTCGCGGGCACCTTCGACAACCGCATCGGTGATCAGCGCAATCGCTTCGGGATGGTTGAGAAGGACGCCGCGTGCCAGCCGTTTTCGGGCAACCTCGGCGGCCATTGCGACAAGAAGCTTGTCCTTTTCTCTTGGGGTCAGTTGCATGTCAGATCATCCAGGTTCTGGGAAGGTCGGGGGTGTCTCGAAAGGACGAGATGAGTGGAATCAGGGATTTGCGCAGGGCAAACCCGTCTTGGGCCAGCACGCGGGCGCAGACGACACCGGGATGTGGCTGGCTTGCGCCGATATTGGGCGGCATGTCCTTGCGCGCCCGCTCAAGGCGCAGGTCCGCGTCGTCCCCCACATAGATCAGTGTGGCCATGGCCGCGCTGCCCGCGCCGGTTGCTCGGCGCGAAAGCGTCCGGGCGGCGTCTCCGGTGATGCGCGTGCGATCGGACAGGATCAGTTTTCCGTCGCGTTCGATATCTATGCGGTCCCGAAAATGCAGGTGGTTCACGGTTTCGCCCATGGCGGTGCGCCCGAAAATCACGGGTTCGACGATCAAGCCTCTTGCGTTTCCCGGCAGACGCAGGCGCAAGCGCCGGTCGATGGACGCGCCATCGTAGAGTATCGTCTCTTGCGGCAACCATTCGATCCGAGCGCCAGAATGGGCGGCCAGTTCGGTCATGATTTTTCCCGTCTCATCGGGCTGCGCGCGGTAACCACGCTCGGCCGCTTGGGTCGTCAGGGTCAGTTCACTTTGGGCCAATGCCGTTGCAGTGGTGTGGAACCGATCCCCACCTGTAACTCCGCCCGCCGTATTGAGAAGCACAGCGGTGAGCGCCTTTTCCGCACGGTTGGGAAACAACAGCTTAAGCGACCCGCGCTGCATCAGTTGCGCGATGTGGCTGCGCCCGTCGCGGGCGTGCGCGTCCACGCGCACCTTGCCAATGGCGCGCGGCTGGCTTTGCGGAAGGCTTATGCAGGGCGCTACAGTTATGACCATCTCCGTGGGCGGTGCTTCGTTCGATGCCAGTAAAACGTGCAACTGCGCGCTGTGAACAAGTCACCGACGGCCCCACCGGGCAAAATCGCCCAGAGAATGTCTGAATTTTGAGCAGAAGAGGTGAAGGTGGTCAAAAATTAGGCGCTTTGCACTGTGCTGGTGCAGAAAATCTCATGCTGCAGTTGCAAATTGGCCGGCCAAGCCATGATCTGATCGCACCAACCGCGCCGGATCGGCGTTCGGGGGTGTGTGACGGCCCTGACCTGGAAATCGAAAGGCCGCCACACGGTTTGCAACAATTATGCTGCGAGGCACATCTATGCCTGTTCCGGGCTTGCTTCAAGTTCGGAGGGTCATGGCCTCGACAGGAGGATCCTCATGAATTTCTTCAAAAACGCTCTGGCTGGCACATTGGCGTTCGGTGCTTCGCTTGCACCGCTTCATGCCGCCGAGGATACGATCAAGGTCGGCGTTCTGCATTCGCTGTCGGGAACAATGGCTATTTCCGAAACCACGCTGAAGGACACGATGCTGATGCTGATCGCAGATCAGAACGCCAAAGGCGGCGTTCTTGGCAAGCAGCTTGAGGCGGTTGTCGTCGATCCGGCGTCAGATTGGCCTTTGTTCGCGGAAAAGACGCGCGAATTGCTTACCGTCGAAGGCGTTGATGTCATCTTTGGTGCATGGACTTCGGTCAGCCGGAAATCGGCGCTGCCGGTTTTGGAAGAACTGAACGGCCTGATGTTCTATCCGGTGCAATACGAGGGCGAAGAATCGTCCAAGAACGTATTTTACACTGGTGCGGCTCCGAACCAGCAGGCAATCCCTGCTACCGACTATTTCCTTGACGAACTTGGCGTTGAGAAATTTGCTCTTCTGGGAACGGACTATGTCTATCCTCGCACAACGAACAACATTCTCGAAAGCTACCTGATGTCCAAGGGTGTCGCCAAGGACGACATTTTTGTGAACTACACCCCGTTCGGGCATTCCGACTGGTCCAAGATCGTGTCCGACGTTGTCGCTCTGGGCGCTGACGGCAAGAAGGTCGGCGTGATTTCGACCATCAACGGCGATGCCAACATCGGTTTCTACAAGGAACTGGCCGCAGCGGGTGTTTCTGCGGACGATATTCCCGTCGTCGCGTTTTCGGTGGGCGAAGAAGAACTCTCGGGCCTCGACACCGCGAACCTGGTGGGGCATCTTGCGGCGTGGAACTACTTCCAATCTGCCGACACGGAAATCAACGCCGAGTTTGTCAAGAAGTGGAAGGCCTTCGCCGGTGAAGAGCGTGTGACCAACGACCCCATGGAAGCGCACGTGATTGGCTTCAACATGTATGTCAAAGCTGTCGAAGCGGCAGGGTCCACCGATGTGGATGCGGTGCGCGCGGCGATGTATGGCATCGAGGTGCCCAACCTGACCGGTGGCATGGCAAAGATGCTGCCGAACCATCACCTGACCAAGCCGGTCCTTATCGGTGAAATTCAGGACGACGGTCAGTTCGACATCATCAGCCAGACAGCAGAAGTCCCCGGTGATGCATGGACGGATTTCCTGCCGGAATCGGCTGTTCTGAAATCTGATTGGGCGACACTGGGTTGCGGTATGTACAACACCGAAACCAGCACCTGCGTTCAGATTCAGTCCAACTACTGATCGCGCGTTATTGTGAGGGGGCTGCTGCCCCCTCCCATTCCTAATCAAGGTTTCCCCCAAATGCGTTTGATTCTCGTGGTCCTATTGGCCCTCGCAGGTTTTTCTGTGCCTGTTGCTGCCCAGAACGCGCCGGTTCAGGCATTGCTTCAGGAATTCGGGGCGCAGGTTGCCAAACCGTCGCGCAAGACAATCCAGCCGGTGATCGACGCTCTTGCCGGCAGCGGTTTGGCTGAAATGCCGAGAGTGCTTGAGGCCTGGGGGGAACGGGAACTTTGGCGGCGCAAGTCAGATGAACTTTTTTTTCGGGGTATCGAAGAAGAAGATCGAACATTGCGCATTTTTGATCTCGACACCGATGCCGAGTTGGGCGTTTTCCCGCGCGCTGATTTCAAACAGGCCAAGCCGAACTCGGGTGTTCAGGCCCTGATATCCACTGCGCTGGTCCGGTTTCAGCTTTCCGATCCGGATCCGGCACGCCGCGCCGAGGCGCTTCTGGCCATTCAAAGGGGCGCGCAGGCCGCACATCTGGGGCCGTTGCGCGCGTCGATAGAGGGCGAGACGGACAGTGATCTGCGCGCGCTCAAAGAGCGGCTGGCGGGGCTTCTAACGATCACCTATGACACCGATAGTAACGCTCGCCTGAGCGCTATTGAGATGGTTTCAACCGATCTCGGGGTGGACGTTCGCGCGGCACTGAACCCCCTTGTGGCAACGACACGTGATGCGGTCGTCGGGTCTGAACCCGGCCCCGGTAACATCGCAGCGATCATCGAACCGGGCTCGGACATGAGCGCAGAAGACGCTTATGATTTTCTTGCCGAAAAGGGGTTGGTTCCGGCGCGCATCAGCGACGGTGAAATCCACGCAGCTCTTGCAGCCAATATCGAAGAGGGTCGAGTCGGCGGCGTGCCATTGGCGCAATTGTCGGACCCGACCAGCCGTTTGACGGCCTATGACGGGCTTGCCGATGCGAACCTTGTGCCGCCGCGCGTGCGGCCCGGCGATATTGAACTGGCCCTGAGCTCCCACACAATTTTTGACACTTATTCAGACCCTGACCCTTTGGTGACTGACGCTGCGCACAAGGCGCTCTCCTCGATCGAAACGCGCGTCGGGTTCAATCAGGCGCTTGATCTGTCGCTGGACGCGCTGTCTTTGGCGTCGATCTACTTCCTTGCGGCCATCGGTCTGGCCATCACGTTTGGTGTGATGGGCGTGATCAACATGGCGCATGGCGAATTCATCATGATGGGTGCCTATACCGGATACGTGGTGCAGCAGTTTGTTCCCGATTACACCCTGTCGATCATCATCGCCCTGCCGCTGGCTTTTGCTGTCACCTTCGGAGCCGGTGTCGCAATGGAACGTCTGGTGATCCGTTGGCTATATCACCGCCCTCTTGAAACGCTGCTGGCGACCTTCGGGATTTCCATTGCGCTGCAACAGTTGGCCAAGAATATCTTTGGGACCCAGGCGCGTCCCCTGACATCACCCGGATGGCTGGATGGGGCATGGGTTCTCAATGACGTGGTGTCGATCAGCTATATCCGTATCGCGATCTTTGTGCTGGCATTGATGTTCCTTGGCCTGTTTCTTTTCATCATGAAACGCACTCGCCTTGGCCTTGAAACCCGTGCGGTGACGCAAAACCCACGCATGGCGGGCGCAATGGGGATCAACCCGGACCGGGTCAATATGCTTACCTTCGGGCTTGGCTCCGGGATTGCCGGTGTGGCCGGTGTGGCGATCGGGCTTTTTGCCAAGGTCACCTCCGAGCTTGGATCCGATTACATCGTGCAAAGCTTTATGACCGTGGTTGTGGGCGGTGTCGGCAACATCTGGGGCGCGCTGGCCGGGGCTGCGATGATCGGATTCCTGCAAAAGGGAATCGAATGGTTCAACCCGTCCAACACGTTGGCGGCACAGACCTACATGATCATTTTCATCATTATTTTCATTCAATTCCGGCCTCGGGGCATCATAGCCCTTAAAGGCCGTGCGGCAGGGGACTGAGGTGATGGGCGTGATCATCGAACCGGCGGATTTCTCATCCGATGCCTTTGCGGCCTTGGTCGAACGGCACACGGCGTTTTGTGATGGCACAGCGCCGGCCGAAAGCTGTCACAGGTTGCCCCTGGACGCCCTGATGCATCCCGCGTTGACCGTATGGCAGGCCATACACGAAGGCCAGTTGGTCGGGATGGGCGCGCTCAGGGAAATGCCGGGCAACGCTGGCGAGATCAAGTCGATGCACACGGTCCAAGAGGCGCGCGGCATCGGCGTTGCACAGCAGATCCTGTCCACGATCATCACCGCAGCAACCGCACGCGGCTATCACGCGCTATGGCTCGAAACCGGAGTGCATCCCGATTTCGACGCCGCGCGCCGCCTCTATGGCGCACGTGGATTTGTTGAAACCGAACCTTTCGGGGACTACACGCACGATCCGCACAGCGTGTTCCTGACCTTGCCCTTGATCCCGAAAGGGGCCGCAGAATGAACGAACGCAGTTTCCTTGTCCGTAACCCATCGGTTCTCATATTCATCGGGTTGCTTGCGATGTTTACCTTGGTGGCGACGGTTCTGTCCGAGGGGCTGGGTGTCGGGATCGTGTCCACGTCTTTCATCAAGACCTTGGGCAAGACATTATGCCTGTGCCTTGTCGCGATCGCGATGGATCTGGTCTGGGGCTATTGCGGCATTCTCAGCCTTGGGCATTTCGCCTTCTTCGGGTTGGGGGGGTACATGATCGGCATGTGGCTGATGTATGAACGCACGCGCGGCATCGTGGTCGAAAGTTTGTCAGGCGTCGAGATTCCCCCAACCCCGGCTGAAATCGACGCCGCAATCGGAAACCAGATTTTCGGCGTGGTTGGCTCAAGCGATTTTCCGGCGATCTGGGCGGTGGCATCATCCCTGCCAGCGCAAATGGCGCTGGTGATTCTGGTGCCGGGCCTTTTGGCGCTTGTGTTCGGATGGCTGGCATTCCGCAGTCGTGTGACCGGCGTCTACCTGTCGATCCTGACGCAGGCGATGACGCTGGCGCTGGCGCTTTACCTGTTTCAAAACGACAGCGGGTTGCGTGGCAACAACGGGCTCTCCGGCCTGCAAAATGTGCCGGGTGCCGACGGTGTATCGCAGGCCGTGGTGTCGGTCTGGTTCCTGTGGGGATCGGCGTTGGCGCTCGGGCTGGGGTATTTGCTTGTTGCATGGGTCGTATCGGGCAAGTTCGGCAGCGTGATCCGAGGCATTCGAGACGATGAGGCGCGCGTTCGATTTCTTGGGTATTCGGTCGAGGGATACAAACTCTTCGTGTTTGTTCTTTCAGCGGTCATCGCCGGAATAGCAGGTGCACTCTATTATCCGCAGGCCGGTATCATCAATCCCGCTGAGATGGCCCCGATTGCCTCGATCTATCTGGCGGTCTGGGTTGCGATCGGCGGGCGCGGGCGGCTCTATGGGGCGGTGATCGGCGCGGCCTTTGTCAGCCTTGTGTCAACGTGGTTCACCTCGGGGCAGGTGCCATCGGTCAACCTTGGTTTTTACACCATCAACTGGGTGGATTGGTGGCAGGTGGTTCTGGGGCTTTCCTTTGTTCTGGTCACGTTGTTTGCGCCCAAGGGCATTGGCGGATTGTTCGATCTTGTTACCGGGAGGATCGCCCCCGACAGGGGGGGCGCAGATCTTGGCCCGGGTGACGGGGCTTTGCGCGAACAGGAGGCCGAGAAATGAGCACGCTTCTCGAAGTGTCGGGCGTTTCGGTGTCCTTCGACGGATTTCGGGCCATCAACAACCTGTCGTTTCAGATCGGTTCCACCGAAATGCGCGCCATCATCGGTCCCAATGGGGCGGGAAAGACGACCTTCATGGATATCGTGACGGGCAAGACCCGACCCGATACGGGCCATGTTCTGTGGGGTCCGAAATCCGCTTCATTGCTGAAGATGACAGAGGCGCAGATCGCGCAGGCCGGGGTGGGCCGCAAATTCCAGCGTCCGACGGTGTTTGAAGATCAAAGCGTCTTTGACAACCTGATACTGGCCCTGCGGAACGATAGATCGCCCTTTGGCGTGTTGTTCTATCGCCGCAATCGTGCCGACCGTGAGAAGGCCGAAAAACTGGCCTCAGAAATCGGGCTGAGCGATCATTTGTCCCGTCGCGCCGGAGAATTGAGCCACGGTCAGAAACAATGGCTGGAAATCGGGATGTTGCTGGCGCAGGATCCGCGCCTTTTGCTGGTTGATGAACCCGCCGCAGGCATGACCCTTGAAGAACGTGAACACACGACGTCCATTCTGGTTGAGGCCGCCAAGACCCGTGCTGTTGTGGTCGTCGAACACGATATGGAATTCGTTCGACGCCTGAACTGCAAGGTAACAGTGCTGCACGAAGGGTCGGTTCTGGCCGAAGGGTCGCTGGATCACGTCACCCGAAATCAGGACGTGATTGATGTTTATCTGGGACGCTGAACCATGCTCGATGTAAAAGACCTCTGCCTGCATTATGGTGGTTCGCAAATCCTGCACGATGTGTCCCTGACTGCGGCGCAAGGCGAAGTGACCTGTATCATGGGCACCAATGGCGTCGGCAAAACCAGCCTTCTCAAGGCGATATCCGGGGCGCATCCACGATCCTCTGGGGAGGTGATGCTTGCCGGTGATCGGTTAGATCGTCTGCCCGCCCATGCGATGGCGCGGTTGGGTGTCGGATACGTGCCGCAGGGCCGCGATATCTTTCAGTTGCTGACCGTGACGGAAAACCTTGAGACAGGGTTCGCCTGCCTGCCGCCGTCGGAACACGTGATACCGGATGAAATCTATGACCTTTTCCCCGTCCTGCGGGATATGGCGCATCGGCGCGGCGGTGATTTGTCAGGCGGGCAGCAGCAACAGCTTGCCATTGCTCGGGCTCTGATTACCAAGCCGAGGCTTCTGTTGCTGGATGAGCCAACCGAAGGCATCCAGCCCAACATCATCCAGCAGATCGGGCGCGTGATTGATTACCTGCGTGACAAGGGGGACATGGCCATTGTGCTTGTCGAACAGTATTTCGACTTTGCCTATGACCACGCGGACCGCTTTGTCATCCTCAGACGTGGCAAGGTGATTGGTGAGGGCACGCGCGACACGCTCAGCCGTGATGAACTGGTGGCCTCCGTCTCGGTCTGAAACGGGTTGCCGAACGATCCCACTCTCTGACGGTGTTTTGCGCTGTTCAGCGTGCAGGTGATTGTTGGGTTGGACAAATGGCGCAAGTCGTAACAAACTGCGAACAGATGGTTGTGTTGCCAGAATGAACCGGCGCAGCTTTCCGATCCGTTTCTCCAACCGGTCCGCCTTTTGGTCAGGCCTTTGCGGGAACCGGACGGGTTGCGTCGCCTTACGAGAAGGACAGAAGAATGGAATTGACTGGTTCGCGAGAGATCGCCGCCCCGCGCGCGGAGGTCTGGGCCGCATTGCTTGATCCCGAGGTGCTCAAGGCCTGCGTGCCGGGGTGTCAGGAAATGTCCGGCTCGCCCGAGGAGGGGTTCGAAGCCACCGTCACGCAAAAGGTTGGCCCGGTCCGCGCGACCTTCAAAGGGGCCGTGACCCTTGAGGATATGGTCGAACCAGAAAGCCTGACCCTGACCGGTGAAGGCAAAGGCGGAGCCGCGGGTTTTGCCAAGGGCGGCGCGCGTGTCCGACTGTCGGATACCGAGGACGGTGGCACATTGCTTGACTATGATGTGGAGGCCAAGGTGGGCGGAAAGCTTGCCCAACTCGGATCGCGGATCATCGACGGTTTTGCCAAGAAAATGGCCGACCAGTTCTTTACGAGCTTCAAGGATGCTGTCGAAGGCCCGGCGGAGGGCGCACAGCCAGAGGCAGAGGACGGCAACGCCGAAGACGCCGGGAGCGAAAAGAAAAAGGGATGGTTCAAGCGGGCATTGGGAAGCTGAACCAGAAATATGAAGATTAGGGAGGAAAAGATAGATGCGGATAGAGGTTGAGGTAAACGGGCGTCGAGTTGGAGGGGATGTTGAGGGCCGGACGTTGTTGTCT
>JAUIAS010000050.1 GCA_030425395.1 Alphaproteobacteria bacterium | reverse complement strand
CGCTTTCATCCGGTTGAAATACTACTTTCGATGGGCATCAAGCTGGCTGTGGTGATGGCTCTGGGTCCGCCTGCGGTTGCCGTGTTGATCTTTGAGGTGTTGTTGAACGCGACCGCCATGTTCAATCACTCGAACGTCCGCTTGCCGAGATTTGTAGACCGGGTCCTACGTCTGATCGTGGTGACGCCAGACATGCACCGTGTCCATCACTCGATCCGACCTGAAGAGACGAACAGCAATTTCGGCTTCAACCTTCCCTGGTGGGACAGGCTGCTTGGCACCTACAGGGCCCAACCGTCAGCGGGCCATGAAGGTATGTCGATCGGGATCGAGCAATTCCGGACAACTCGTGACCTGTGGCTCGACCGGATGCTGGTTCAACCGGTCAAAGGCCCGGCAAGCGGATATCCGATCAACCGCGAGACGCGAAGAAGTCTTGAGTGAAGTTGTCGCTCATCGTTTTCCGACCGGCAACTGTCTGAAGTTTTCGGAAAAGCAGAACGAAAGACACGGTGGGCTTTCCGGAACGCCGTTCGGTTCAACAAACTTGCCCGTCGTAGAGGCCCCACCAGTGGAAGAACGTTTGGTCGAGCGATAACAAGCCCCATCCCAGTGCTGTCATTGGCGCAACTGCAGCGAAAGCTCACTTTGTCCGCATCTGGGACATCAAGTTGTTGCGCGGCGAACGACCGGTTCGGATCTGCCCTATCTAGGCGTGATCGAAAGACCGCTTCCGGGAAATCGAACTGCACTGCAGCGATGAGATGGCCGTCTGGCAATGATCTGGACGACCGACCATGCCGCGGGCGCACCGGTCCGGTTAGTCCGCATCTCGGTCGTTGCTGCAGACTGCAGCGAATGACAGGTCTCGGATCCGGTGACCGCTGTCCCAGCGACGTCGCCGCCCGTCCAGGGTACTGCCTAACCCACTCAAGCCTTCGCACCACCCCGCACAACCACGCCGCCTTCGGGTGTCTCTGTTTGCTTCGATAGCAAACGAACCCGCCTCAACTGCGGCGCAACCCAATTTTGACAAGCATCTGAAAAGACGTGTATTTTTGAATCCGTCTCGATTTCCATGAAGGGCGGGTGGAAAGAGACGCGGGGCGTTCAGAGACCGATTTCGGCGGAAATACCAGTCTCCGAAAGTCGGATTGCTCCGCTAAACCCCTTGAAAAAAAAAGAAAAAAGGGCCCCGCAAGGGCCCATCTTCGGTTTCGGTAAGTTTAGGTGGCGGAGAGACAGGGATTCGAACCCTGGAGACGGTCTCCCGCCTACACACTTTCCAGGCGTGCGCCTTCGACCACTCGGCCACCTCTCCATGGGGGGCGTTTTGCCGGAACGGGCGGGGATTTGCAAGGGGGGAAATGCGAGGAAATTCACTCCGCGAAATGGACATAGACGCGGCGGTTCTGTTTGCCCTTTTTTTCGATCTTGCCGATCCGCAGACGTCCGATTTCGCCGGTGCGCGCCACGTGGGTGCCACCGCAGGGTTGCAGGTCAACCTGTTCATCCGCGTTGCCGATCCGCACCAGACGCACGCGGCCCGCGCCGCGTGGGGGCATCACCGACATGGTCTTGACCAGTCCCGGATTGGCCTCCAGTTCAGCGTCGGAAATCCATGTCTCGGTGACCTCCAGATCACGTTCCACCAGCGCATTCAGCGCGGCCTCCAACGCCGCCTTGTCCTGCGGAGCTTCGGCCATGTCAAAATCCAGCCGCCCCTTTTCAACCGAAATAGAACCGCCCGTCACCGGCAAGGGAATGACCACCGACAACAGATGCAGCGCGGTGTGAACACGCATATGCCCAAACCGGCAATCCCAGTCGATTTCCTGTTCGATTTGGGTGCCAACCTCGGGGAGCGGCCCGGCATCGCCTGCGGGAACCAGAGCGATACGCCCCCCATCCGCCTTGACCGCGGTCGCGATGGGCAGGCGTTTGTCGTCCCAACGGATTTCTCCGCTGTCGCCCGGCTGGCCGCCGCCGGTGGCATAAAACGGGCTTTGATCCACGAGGATCGCCCCTTGGTCTGTCAGACCGACCACCTGTGCCTTGGCATCGCGGGTATAGGCGTTTTCGAGAAACAGCGGTTTGGTCGTCATGCGCTGGCCCCTCCACCTTCGGATTCTTGGTTGGGCTCATTGCCATCGGCGTCCTCGGCTTCGGTCTCTTCCTCGGGGCGGTCGGGGGATTTCGCGATGGCGGCGAGCGCCTCGGGATTGCGCAACCAGATATCCCGCTGCGCATAGGGGATTTCGATACCTTCGGCGACAAAGCGTTCGGCGATGGCGTGGTTGATGTCGGACTTGACCGACAGCATCCAGTTCACATCCCGCAGAACGGCGCGGATTTCAAAATCCAGCGAATCCGCACCGAACCCCTGAAACACCACCGTAGCCGGTTTAATGACCAACGGCTGCTTGTCCGCGATCTCCATCAGGATCTTTTCCACACGATGCGTATCCGTCCCATAGGCCACGCCGACGGACACGATCAGACGGCCCACCGTGTTGCCACGGGTAAAGTTGGTGACCGTCCCGCTGACCAGATCCCCGTTGGGAATGATGACGTCCGACCGGTCAAACGTCTCGATCCGGGTCGAGCGGACCGAGATGTCGCGCACATATCCCATGTGACCGCCCGCTTCGATCCAGTCGCCTTCGGAAATCGGGCGTTCGATCAACAGGATGATGCCCGACACAAAGTTTGACACGATGTTCTGAAGGCCGAAACCGATCCCCACCGACAAAGCCCCGGCCACGAAGGCCAGCGCCGAAAGGTCAATGCCCGCCCCCGAGATCGCGACAAGCGCTGCGATGAAAATCCCGATATAGCCGATCCCCGACACCAAAGCCGTCTGCCCGCCGGGGTCGATCTTGGTCTTGGGCAACAGATTGGTGCGCAAGGCCCCCTGCAACAGCCGCGTCGCGGTATAACCCGCGGCAAAGATGGCGGCAAAAACGATAAAGTCGGTTGGCGAAATCCGCGCCTCTCCGATTTGGAACCCGGCCAGAAAACGTGCCCAAAGCTCCGCGAGTTGTTCGGGCCGCACGCCCCAGACCAGCGCCAGAACCGGTGCCGCCAGCGCAAACAGCACGAACCCCACCAGAACCGGGATCAGCGCATCGCGCGCCTCTTCGCCCTGCCCGCTCAGCCAGACATAGATGTCGGCAAAGAACCGGTTCAGCGTCAGCACCACGCCAAGAACGGCCAGCGACATGATGAAGGGATAGAGGATGGCATTGCCAAGGTTGTTGTAGCCGATCGCGGCCATCGCGGGTGCCACCAAGGCCACCGCGATAGACGCCCGACCCAGAAGCCTGAGTATCCGCGTCGCACCGCCGCGCAGCGTCCCGTCTTCGTCCATTGCGGCACGGCTCAGCATGATCTGGCCCATGCGGAACAGCATCAGACCAGCGAGTGCCGTGATCGGGAACTCCACCACCGCGCGCGAGACTTCCGGCACATCCCGGCCATCCATCAACAGCGAAATCACATCCCGCATCACATAGAGAACGGCCAACAGAGTGCCATAAAACCGCAGTTCGGTGCGCCGCTCTGCGGGCAATGGGACAAGGGCGTCTTCGTCCTGCTTGGCAAAGAGCTGTTCGCACAGCCAGCGCAGGAACAACATGACCGCACCCCATTCGGGCAGGTTGGCGATGATCTCATTGCCGCGCGGCCCTGCCAGCGCGGTGGACTGGATCGCTTGCGACAGGAAAACCAGCCCCAGAACCGGCAGGATCACGCGGCCCAGCGAAATGACAAAGCTCCAGACCCCTGTTCCACGCCCGCCAAAGCCGCGCATATAGGTGCCAAAGCGTTCCGCCCAACGCCGTCCGCGCGCCAACAGAACAAGGGCCAGCCCCAGAAACAGCACCGTCAGCGGCGCATCGCTGCGCAGTTGCGCGCGGGCCGTCGGGTTTGAAAAATTCGCCGCGGTTTCCGTGTTCAGCCGATCAAGGGCCGCGCCCAGATCGCCGAACGCATCCCCCCAGAAAACCGGGTTGAGCGGCGTGCTGCCAAGCGAAAGAATCTCGGCGGCCTGACGGTCGCGGATCAACGTGTCGATCTCGGAAATCAGCCCGTTGGCGCGTTTGAACGCCTCTTCGGCAACCAGACCGGGTGCCCGGAGTTCGCGCAATTGCGCGTTCAACTCGGCACGGCGCGCGGCCACGTCGGGCACTTCGTCACCGCTTTCGGGCACCGGCCCGAGCGCGGCAAGCTGCTCCTCAAGGCTTGCGATCCGCGATTTGTTGGCTTCGGTCGCGGTCAGGAACCTCTGGCGGAATTCGGTGATCTCTCCGCGCAGCTTTTCAAGGATGCTGGTCGAAACCCGGCCACCGTCCACGGCGGTCTCGGCCCGCCCTGCAAGGTTGTCCCAAGCGGCATAGTTCAGATCGTCCTGCGCTTTGCCTTGTGCGGCAAGCGGCAGAGAAAAGGAAATCAATGCCGCAAGCGCAAGCGCCCCCAGCATTGCAAAAAATCGGCTCATGGAAACTCTCATGTATCTATGAAGACACCCGGAATGCTCGCCGGGGACATGCCCAGCCAGCTTGGCACGGGCAGATTGCGTTCCCGAAGGAAATCGGGATTGAACATCTTGGACTGATAGCGCGTGCCATAGTCGCACAGGATGGTCACGATGGTATGGCCCGGCCCCATTTCGCGGGCCATGCGGATCGCACCGGCGACGTTGACCCCGGACGAACCACCAAGGCACAGCCCTTCCTCGGACAGCAGATCAAACGCAATCGGCAACGATTCCGCGTCGGGAATCCGCCACGCCATATCCGGCGTGAAGCCTTCGAGGTTCGCGGTAATCCGCCCCTGTCCGATACCTTCGGTGATCGAATTTCCGGGATTGTCCTGCCCGGTGTAAAGCTTGAGCAAGCCCGCGCCTTCGGGATCGGCAAGGCCAACCTTGACGCCCTTGGGCTGAAGCGCCGCGCCAACCCCGGCCAGCGTCCCGCCGGACCCGACCGCACAGACAAAGCCATCCACCTTGCCATCGGTCTGCTGCCAAATCTCGGGGCCGGTCATTTCGACATGGGCCTGACGGTTGGCCACGTTGTCGAACTGGTTGGCCCAGATCGCGCCATTGGGTTCTGTGCGCGCCAGCTCCTCGGCCAGCCGCCCGGAATACCGCACATAGTTGTTGGCGTTGGAATATGGCGCGGCGGGCACTTGCACCAGTTCCGCACCGGCCAGCCGCAGCATGTCCTTTTTTTCCTGGCTCTGGGTTTCGGGGATGACGATCACCGTCTTGAACCCCATCGACGCCCCCACCAGCGCAAGCCCGATCCCGGTATTGCCTGCGGTGCCTTCGACGATGGTGCCGCCGGGCCGCAAATCGCCGCGCGCGATGGCGTCGCGGATGATGAACAACGCTGCCCGGTCCTTGACCGATTGACCGGGGTTCATGAATTCGGCCTTGCCCAGAATTTCACAGCCCGTCTCTTCGCTCGCGCGGCGCAGTCGGATCAAAGGTGTGTTGCCGATCGCTTGTGCCAAGTCTTGCGCCAGATGCATGAGAGCCCCCGTTAATAATCCTTTGAGCGACACCTATCCGCGCGCGGGCATGATCTCAAGCGTTTGCACGCAATCCGGCGCGATGCCGCGCAAGCCAATGCGCACAGGTCAAGAGCGGCATGTCCTTGTAGAGGCCATTATCGACGCCGGTGATAAAATCGTTGAAAGGCAATACAATTGTGGCGATGTCCTCACCTTCCTCGGGCACACCGCCACCGCGCCCTTCGGCATCGCTGAGATCGGCCAGCCCAACGAACATGTGAACGAATTCAGTGGATGATCCGGTGCTGGAATAGGCCGCGCCGACCTTGTGCAATGCCCCAAGCGCAATGCCTGCTTCCTCTTGGGCTTCGCGGCGGGCGGCTTGCTCGGCGGTTTCGCCGGGATCGACCAGCCCCGCCACCGGTTCACGGACCCAAGGCGCGCCATCGCCATTCAGCCAAACAGGCGCGCGGAACTGTTCGGTCAGAAGGACGGTATCGGCCACCGGATCATACGGCAGCACCACGGCCGCATCACCGACAAAGAACACCGACCGATCCAGAACCGGCCCCTGCGTTCCGTCCCGCTGCGGCACGCGAACCTTGATATCATCCAACGCGAAGAAGTAGGTGTAAGACCTTGATCTATCGAGAATTTCGACGTTGGTTGATCTTGGATCAGCCGGGATTTTTCCGGCCTCGACCCGCGCGGCGGCGCGGTGCAGCGTCATCGGCGTGCGCGCCAGCATCTCTTGGGGTGTCCAGTGTCCGAAATGGTCCATCTGTTCGCGCGACGCCGCCCGCGCAATCGGGCCCCAGTCGTTTTGCCAGCGCTCCAGCGACCATGCCCCGTTGCCCCGCCAGCCGCCTTCGGGAAAGAACACAAATGCCTGGATCGTGTCCGACAAGGTGACAGACCGCACCCCATAGTCGAACCCGCCCTCGTAGTAGCGCAGGCGCGCGTTCTCATCATCGGTGACATCGGTCAGAACCACGCCAGCCGCCGTGTGGCCGGGGGCCTCGGCGATCATAGGGAACCGTTCCCCCTGCACCGCAAGGACCGCGTGATCCGACAATTGCGCCGGACGCAGGCGGTCCTCGCCGGGGGCGTGACCAAGAACGATCTCCAACAGCGCAGAATCGCGCAAGGTGCCATAGAGAAACAGGTTCATCGGCACCTCCCGAGGGTATAAGGCCCTCAGGCGGGCCGCTGAATGGTGATTTGCGTCACGTCACAATTGCCACTGGCAAAGGTGGCAGCACAAGAGGTCAGATAGAAATTCCACATCCGGCGGAACCTGTCGTCAAACCCCATCGTGGTGATCTGGTCCCACTTTTCGTTGAACGTCTCGTGCCAGCGGCGCAGCGTCAGGTCATAGCTCTTGCCGAACTCCACCGATTTCACCACGTCCAGCCCGGCCTTTTCCACCTGCGCACGCAGCACCTTGGGCGCGGGCAGCATCCCGCCGGGGAAGATGTATTTCTGGATGAAATCTACCCCGCGTTTGTACACATCCCACCGCCGGTCCTGCACGGTGATGATCTGTAGCGTGGCGCTCTTGCCGGGTTTGAGCCGCTTGCGCACCGTGTCGAAATAGACCGGCCAGTATTTTTCGCCCACCGCTTCGAACATCTCGATGGATGCGATCCCGTCATAGGTGCCGGTTTCATCCCGGTAATCCTGAAGCTTGAACTCTACCATGTCTGAAAGACCGGCCTTTTCAATGCGTTCGGATGCATACTTGAACTGCTCTTCGCTGATCGTCAGCCCGGTCACACGCAGGCCGCGTTCCTTGGCCGCATATTCGGCGAACCCGCCCCAGCCACAGCCGATCTCAAGAATGTGGTCGCCCGGCTGCGCCCCCATCTGATCGACCATCGAGGCGTATTTGGCGATCTGCGCCTTCTCAAGGCTTTCCTGCCCGCTCTCGAACAGGGCGCTGGAATAGGTCATGGTTTCATCCAGCCAAAGACCATAGAAATCATTACCCAAATCATAGTGATACGAGATGTTCTTGCGCGCCTGGTTCTTGTGATTGCGTTGCAGCCAGAAGCGCAGGTTCTCAAAGGCCCGCACCAGCGCCATGCCGGGGAACCCGTCATAGATGTCGTCATTGTCGGCGTGCACAAAATCCATGAATGCCTGCAAATCCGGTGTGCTCCACCATTGATCAAGGTAGGCGTCGCAGAACCCAAGATCGCCCTCGCGGATCAGGCGCGCGAAAATGTCAGGGTTGTGGATGTTCATGACGGCAACCGGGCCGGGATTGGGACCTTCGGCGCGGAATGTCCGCCCATCGGGCAATACCATGTCGATCCGCCCGTTGCGCAGCGATTTGGCCATTTCGAACACGCGCGCAAAATAACGCGGCAAGTTGTCTTGGCCTTCGGTGGTTTTCAGGATCATGCGGCTTCCCCGTATTGTTGGTTTTGTTGAGTGTAAGGCTAGAATGCAAAGGGGCGTTCGGGCAAGTCCCGAGCCGATCTCCGGGACCGGATCAAAACCCGCGCCCTTCGTAAGCGGCCAGAGCACGCTTGCGCCCCGCCTCTGCGGTCACGATCGGTGCGGGATAGCAATCCTTGGGCGTCAGCCCCCAGGAGCGCGGCACCGCATCGAAAAAAGACAAGGCCGTTGCCGGCGGTGTTCCCTGCCCTTCGGCGATCCAACGGCGGCAATAGGCCCGGTCGCGGTCGAACTTGTCGATTTGGGTGACCGGGTTGAACACCCGAAAGTAAGGCGTGGCATCCGGGCCGGAGCCTGCCGACCATTGCCACCCCATCGCGTTCGAGGCCGGATCCCAGTCGATCAGGCAGTCTTCGAACCAGTCGCGGCCGATCTTCCAATCAACCAGCAAATGCTTGGTCAGGTAAGACGCGACAATCATCCGGCCACGATTGTGCATCCGGCCTGTCACATACATTTCGCGCATGGCGGCATCGACAAATTCGATCCCCGTGCGCCCCTGTTTCCACGCCTGAACGTGATCGGATTGCGCATCCCTTGACCACGGAAACGCATCCCAGTCCTGTTTCCAGTTGTCGGTCAGGATGCGTGGCGTGTGGTGCATCAGGTGATAGGCGAATTCGCGCCACACCAGTTCCTTCAGGAATGTTTCGGCCCCCGCTTTGCCGTCCTGCATGGCGCGGTGTCCGGCGTGCCAGCAGACATGCGGGCTGATTTCTCCAAGAGCAAGGTTCTCGGACAACCCCGAGGTGCCGTCCACCGCCGGCAGATCGCGCCCGGCGTCATATTGCGCCACAGCCCCGTTCATGAAGACGTCCAGTCGGTCGCGGGCGGCGTCCTCGCCCAGCCGCACATGTGGGCGGACCACATCGGCTCCGCGCTGCATCGCATCCGCCAAGCGCCAACTGTCCAGACTGTCGCTCGTGGGCCATGTCTGCGGCGCGGGGATACGATCCGGCGCGGCGATCGGGGTCTCGACCTCACGGGTGCGCACCGCCTTCCAGAACGGTGTATAAACTTTGTAGAACCCGCCCGTCTTGGTTTCGACGGTCCAGGGTTCGAACATCAGGTGCCCGCCAAAAGACCGCGCGTCGATACCGTCCTGTTTCAGGCGGGCCTTGATATCGCTGTCGCGCGCGACGGCGGCGGGATCGTAGAGGCGCGACCAAAACACCGCGCTGGCACCGGTTTCGGCAATCAGATCGCCCAGAACATCCGCCGCATCCCCGCGCCGCAGGATCAGGTCGGACCCGCGTGCGCGCAGGCTGTCGCGCAAATGCCCGATGCCCAGCCCCAGCCGCCATTTCGGCGCAGCCCCAAGCGCGCCCACCTGATCGTCGTGGATAAACACCGGGATCACCGGACCGCCGGTTGCACATGCCGCCGCGAGCGCCGCGTGGTCGCCAAGGCGCAGATCGCGCCGGAACCAGAGAATGACCGGAGAAGTGTTCATCGCGCCGCCAAGCCTTTTTGCTTTAACCTGTTACGCGCCGGATGCGCGGGCGGATCAAAACGAAGGACCGAATTCACGAATTACTTGACCCACCGCAGGATCATTTGCCGCGCCAGCCAGCGTCACGACCCGGAAAACACGCGGCGCGACCGTTTAAAACGCTTAAAGAACATCATCCAATGCGTTGAGAAGATTGTCAATTTCCTCTTGGGTGGTGTAGTGGGTAAAGCTGAGCCGCAGCACACCTTGGGCGGGATCGACGCCCATCGCCTCGAGCACGCGCGTGGCATAAAAATCACCGCCCCCCGCCATGATGCCCCGCTGGGCCAGCTTGGCCGCAATGGCTTCGGCGTCGCGCCCTGCATCCAGCGCCACCGTCGGTGCGCGGCCCTCGGCTTGATCCGGGCCAAGCAACCGCACACCGTTGCGCCCGCTCAGCGATCTGAGCAACGGGGCGAGCAGCCGGGTTTCCTGTGCGCGCATCAGATCATGGACAAAGGCCCCGCGCGCTGCAGGCGTGGCAGCCGGTTCACCGCCGTGGTGGTCATGCAACGCGTCGATGTAATCGGCCATCCCGGCACAGGCGGCGATCTGCGCATGGTCCGGTCCTGCGGGTGTGAACCTTTTGTCGAGGCTTCCCGCGTTGAAGTAATGCCCCTGATTGGGCAAAAGCTCGCCCAGCGCGCGGTTGATCACCATGATGCCCTGATGCGGGCCATAGGTCTTGTAGGCGGAAAACAGATAGATATCCGGCCCCAGCGATCCCACATGGGGCAAGCCATGCGGCGCATAGGACACCCCGTCCACACAGACAAACGCCCCCGCCGCATGGGCCAGCGCGGTAATCTCCGTCACCGGATTGATCTCTCCGACCACGTTCGAACAATGGGGAAAGCAGACCAGCCTGACCTTTTCATCCAGCAGGTTTTCCAGATCGGCCGGGTCCAGATGCCCGGTTGTCGGATCGACCTTCCATTCGCGAATTTCGATACCTTCATCGGCCAGCCTGCGCCACGGCCCGGTATTGGCCTCGTGGTCCTGATTGGTGACGACAATCGCTTCGCCCGGACGCATCCATTGGCGAAACGCCTGAGCCAGAACGTAGGTGTTGGCCGTGGTCGAAGGACCAAAGGCAACCTCATCCCCTGCTACGCCAAGGATGGCCGCCAATCGGGTCCGGGCCTCGTCCATCTCCTCGCCCGCCAACTGGCTGGCGGCATAGGGCGCATAGGGCTGAACCTTGCGCTGGGTATAAAACCGGGTCAGCCGGTCCACCACAAAGCGACAGGGAAACGACCCGCCCGCGTTTTCAAAGAAACCGTCAGAGCCCAGAACAGGGTCGGCGAAGGCCGGGAATTGCGCCCGGACGAATTGGGAATCCAGCTTTGTCATGGGCGCATCAAAAGCCCCCTGCCGCACAAGGTCAAGCGGGACCGCATAGCGGCCCCGCTTGTTGTGTTTTCAGCAACGCCCGGAGGCGATGATCAGGCCCGGCGTTCTGAGGCAAGCCCCTTCCAGATCGCCCAGCACATCAGCAGCAGGACGATCGTGAATGGCAGGCCCGTGGAAATGACCATGGCCTGCAATGACGCCAACCCGCCGCCTATCAACAATACGATGGCAACCGCCCCCTCGAAGATGCACCAGAACACACGCTGGGGCACCGGCGCGTCCACCTTGCCGCCTGCGGTGATCGTGTCGATCACCAGCGACCCGGAATCCGAAGAGGTCACAAAGAACACCACCACAAGGATGATGCCGATAAAGGACGTGATCGACGCCAGCGGAAGTTCATCCAGCATCTTGAACAGCTTGAGTTCAAGCGGCGCGTCCTTGACGGCGGTCACACCGTCCTGAACGAACTGCTGGATCGCGGTGCCGCCAAAGACGCTCATCCACAGAACGCAGACCAGCGACGGAATGAGAAGCACGCAGATAATGAATTCCCGCACCGTCCGGCCGCGCGACACGCGCGCGATAAACATGCCCACGAAAGGCGACCACGAAATCCACCATGCCCAGTAGAACGCCGTCCAGCCCTGGCTAAAGTTCGCATCTTCCCGACCGATCGGGTTCGACAGGGCGGGCAGATATTGAACATAGGCCATCAGGCTGTCGGCGAACCCGGTCAGGATCGCCAGCGTCGGCCCCACCAAAAGCACAAAGATCAGCAACAGGAAGGCAAGCCCCATGTTGATCTCGGACAGGATCTTGACGCCACCATCAAGGCCACGCACCACCGAAATCAGGGCAACGGCGGTGATCGCGGTGATCAGGATCACCTCGGTCGTGGACCCCACGGGAACGCCAAACAGTTCGTTCAGACCGGCATTCGCCTGCGTGGCCCCAAAGCCCAGAGATGTCGCCAGACCAAAGAGCGTTGCAAAGACCGCCAGCACATCAATCGCATGGCCCCACCAGCCCCAGACACGTTCGCCAAGGATCGGGTAAAAGGCGCTGCGAATGGTGAGAGGCAAGCCCTTGTTATAGCTGAACAAAGCAAGCGCCAAGGCCACGATCGCATAGATCGCCCAAGGGTGCAGGCCCCAATGGAAAATCGTCGCAGCCATGCCCAGCCGCACGGACGCCGCCTGATCCCCCGCAGCCGCCCCCAGAGGGGCCCAGTCGGTGCGCATGCCGTCTTCGCCAACTGACACGCCGCCAAGAGAGGTGGCAAAGTGGCTCATGGGTTCGGACACACCGTAGAACATCAGCCCGATGCCCATACCGGCAGCAAACAGCATCGCGAACCATCCGATATAGGAATAATCCGGCGTCGCATCCGCACCGCCCAACCGCACCTTGCCCACGGGCAGCACGATCAGCAGCAGGCAAAACAGCACAAAGATGTTGGCCGCCCCCAGAAAGAACCAGTCAAAAGTGCTGGTCAGCCACGGGCGCAGCCATCCGAAAAGCGCGCTCGATTGTTCGGGCAGCGCCAGCGCATAAAAGACAAAGGCGATAATCGACAACCCGGAAATCAGGAAAACGGGGTTGTGGATATCAAGGCCAAACGGGCCGAACTGGGTTTCAATATTGTCTTGACCGATCTCGTATTCGGTATCGATGACATCCGCCGCGCCTTCGGGCGCAGGTATGCCCTGATTGGTGTTTTCGTCTGCCATTTGGCGGACTCCCTTAATGAATTACGCAAGATAGGCGGGCCTCAGCGGGGCCGCACCACCATTACCGAAACCGCCGCACGGGCCGCGATTGTGCCGCCGTTGGACGGCCAGAGCCGATCCGCCACGTTGGGAATGTGGCTGGCCATCACAACCAGATCCGCACCGGTCTCCGACACCGCCTTGAGCAGGGCAGGATCAAGATCGACAGACGGGTCATGGGTGATGACAGGATGGGCGGCGGCCTCGACCCCGAGGCGTTTGGCCTGTTCGGCGGCAAACTCTTCCAGCTTGCGGCGATATTCTTCCGGCGTATGCGCCAGTGCACCGGGTGTGGCTGCACTGACCCCGACATAGACCACCTTTGCGCCCCAATGCCGTGCCAAGTCACCCGCGACGTCCAGCGCGTGGGTCAGCTTGTCAGCATGAGCAAGGTCTACCGGGGACATGATCGTCTGATACACGTGTTCCCTCCTTGTTGTCCGGGTGCTGTCGTATCGCACCCTTGGTAACGCGACCCCTGTCGAAGGGGCCGGTTGCGGTCGGGATTATCCCGCCGCACCGCACCAGCCTGAGGCTAACGCAGGGGTTGAACATGGCATGAATCGCCGGAAAAAGTCAAAAACCGACGCCTTGACCGAATTCTCGTGGGTTATTCTTGGTAATCAATCTGGATTCGGCGCGCCTGAAGCGCGGCGATAATCCCGCCCAGCGCGTGACGCGCGGTGCTGCCTTCGGCCATTGCCGCAAGGATATCCAGATCGCCGCCTGCCTGCGGCGTGACCGAGATCAGAACACGCTTGCCCGCCGTTTCGTCATAGACGATCTGCCGACGGCCATCCGCCAGAACCCGCAGCCCGACAAAGGCGCGCCCGTCGCTGGTGTGAAACGACATTGCCTGAGGTTCGATTGCGTCGGGGATCATGTTCATGGGATCAGACCTAGCCTGAAAATGCCGCGCCTCACCGATCCAAATACACAGGGTCCGCCGGTTGTCACCCAAAGGTCACAGTATCCGCCGCCCCCGGTGGAGCGCACCTGCCCCGATCCTCATCAGAGCAGGTGCCTGTGTCGCGTCAGGCGACGGGCATACGGCTTTCGGCCATTTCCGCATACCACGAGCAACCCGCCGGAATCGCTTCGTCGTTGAAGTTGTATTCGGGGTTATGCACCATCGCCGTGTCGCCGTTGCCCACAAGGATATAGGCCCCCGGACGCGCTTCCAGCATATAGGCGAAATCTTCGCCCCCCATGACAAGAGGCGCGTCAGCGCAATCGCCGGAGATCCGGCGCGCGACCTCGGCGGCGTGCTCGGTTTCCGTCTCATGGTTGGCCATCACCGGATACCCGCGCAGGTAATCGGTTTCGACCCGGCCACCGAAGGTGGTCGCGATGCCATCGCAGATTTCGATGATCCGCTTTTCCGCCAGATCGCGCATTTCGGTGGACATGGTGCGCACCGTGCCGCGCAGATGCACCCGCGCGGGGATCACGTTGAACGCCTTGGACGAGGTTTCGAACGATGTGACCGAAACCACCAGTCGATCCACCGGATCGGCGTTTCGGCTGGCGATCGTCTGCAGGGCCAGAACCGCCTGCGCGGCCATCACCGTGGTATCCACCGTGTCCTGCGGCTTGGCCGCGTGGCCACCATGGCCGTGAAAAGTGATATCGAAGGTGTCGGTGGCGGCAAAGAACGGGCCGGACCGGATCGCAAAGCTGCCTACGGGCTGGCCCGGCCAGTTGTGCATCCCATAGACCTCCTGAATGTTCCAGCGGTCCATCATGCCGTCCTTGCACATCTCGTCTCCGCCGCCGCCGCCTTCTTCGGCGGGCTGGAAGATGACCACGACCGAGCCGTCGAAATTGCGCGTTTCGGCCAGATATTTCGCAGCCCCCAAAAGCATCGCGGTGTGGCCGTCATGGCCACAGGCATGCATCGCGCCCGGCGTCTTTGAGGCATAGTCCAGCCCTGTCGCCTCTTGCAGGGGCAGCGCATCCATGTCGGCGCGCAATCCGATCACCCGGCCCTTGGTATCGGCCTTGCCCTTGATCACGCCGACCACACCGGTGCGCCCGATGCCTGTGACCACCTCGTCACAGCCGAATTCGCGCAGCTTGTCCGCGACAAGGGCGCTGGTGCGGTGGGTGTCGAACAGCAATTCGGGGTTTTCATGGATGTCGCGGCGCCACTCGGTGATTTCGGGCAGCAGTTCCGCAAAGCGGTTCTTGACGGGCATTGTGTGTCCTCTTTTCAGGATGTCATTTTGATTTCAAGCGGGTGCAGGGACCGCCCGGCCCCGTTGAGCGTTTGGCTTGTGCGGTTCCCCCGCGCGTTGCCGGTCAGGTCACTTGGCAGGCAGCCGGGTTTCGACCATTCCCGCCAGCCAACTGCACCCCGCCGGGATGATTTCATCGTTGAAATCATAGGCCGGGTGATGCAGGCCCGCGCTGTCGCCATTGCCGAGACGGATAAAGGCACCGGGACGTTCTTGCAGAAAATAGGCGAAATCCTCCCCGCCCATGACCATGGGAGCCTCGGCGCAATCGCCCGCAACGATCCGCGCAGCGGCGCGGGCGTGATCGGTTTGATCCTCGTGGTTGACCAGCACCGGATAGCCTTCGGGAAAGTCGATATCCGCCGTGCCACCAAAGGTGGCGGCGATCCCGTTGGTGATCTCGACGATCCGGCGGCGGGCCATGGCCCGCTGATCGGGGTTCATCGACCGGACCGTGCCCCGCAAAACGACGCGCTGCGGAATGATGTTGAAGGCGGCCGAAGACGTCTGAAACGATGTGACCGACACCACCAGCCGTTCCACCGGATCGGCGTTGCGGCTGACCACCGATTGCAGCGCGACGCCAAGGTGACAGGCCATGATCCCGGTATCGACCGTCATCTGGGGGCGCGCGGCATGACCGCCATGCCCCTCAAGCGTGATTTCGAATTCATCGGTGGACGCCATCATCGGACCCGACCGGATCGCAAAGCTGCCTTCGGCCATTCCCGGCGAATTGTGCTGGCCATAGACCTCATCAATGGAAAATCGCTCCATCAGCCCATCGTCGCACATGGCTTTGGCCCCCGCGCCCCCTTCTTCGGCAGGCTGAAAGATCACCACGGCAGTGCCATCGAAATTGCGCGTCTCGCACAGGTATTGCGCCGCCCCGAGCAGCATCGCCGTATGTCCGTCGTGGCCACAGGCGTGCATGACGCCCGGCGTGGCCGAGGCATGGGGCAAGCCGGTTTCTTCGGTGATCGGCAGCGCGTCCATGTCGGCGCGCAGACCGACGGTGCGCCCGGTCGTATTGGCCTTGCCGCGGATCACACCGACGACTCCTGTGCTGCCGATGCCGGTGACGACCTCGTCACACCCAAAAGCGCGCAGTTTGTCGGCGACAATACCGGCGGTGCGATGCACCTCGTAGCCAAGCTCGGGATGGGTGTGGAAATCGCGGCGCCAGGCGGCAATCTCGGGCTGCATTTCGGCAAATCTGTTCTTGATCGGCATCGGCGGGGGTTCTTTCTCTGTCAGTGACGGTCAAAGCCTGCCTCGGGCAGGATCGGGCTTGCACGCGGTCAGTTATGAACAGGCATCCGCCGTTCGACAAGCTCTGCAAACCAGCTTGTGCCCAGCGGGATCGTCTCGTCATCAAACCGATAGGCGGGATGGTGACACATGGCCGTGTCGCCATTGCCCAGAAAGACATAACATCCGGGGCGTTCCTGCAGCATGTAAGAGAAATCTTCGGAGGGCATGATCGGGTCAACGTCTTCGATCACCTCCGCAGCCACGGCCCGCGCGGCATCAAGCGCATGAGCGGTTGCGGCCTCGGAATTGATCGTGACGGGATAGCCGGGATCCCAGAGCACTTCGGCGGTTGCGCCAAAGGCTTCTGCGGTGGCCGTGACCAATGCGCGGATACGGTCACGCGACTGGTTGCGGCATTCATCGTCAAGGGTGCGCACCGTGCCCTGCATCCGCGCGGTATGCGGGATCACGTTCGATGCGACGCTGTCGGTGTTGAACGTGCCCACGGTCAGCACCACCCGGCGCAGAGGGTTGATCGTGCGCGACACGACCGATTGCAACGCGATCAGGATATGCGCGGCGACCAGTGTCGTATCCACCGCTTCATGCGGGGCGGCGGCGTGGCCGCCCTTGCCGGTCACATGAATTTCGAATTCGTCAGAAGAGGCCATCAACGGCCCCGGCCGGGCCGCGATGGTGCCCACCGGAATACCGGGCATGTTGTGCAGGCCATAGACCTCCTGAATCCCCCAGCGATCCATCAGGCCATCGTCGATCATCGCTTTGGCCCCTGCCCCGCCTTCCTCGGCGGGTTGAAAGACAAGAACCACGGTGCCATCGAAATTGCGGGTTTCGGTCAGATATTTCGCGACCCCAAGCAGGATTGCGGTATGCCCGTCATGGCCACAGGCGTGCATGACGCCGGGATGCGCGGACGCATATTCGAGATCGCTGACCTCGTTGATCGGCAGCGCGTCCATGTCGGCGCGCAACCCGATCACCCGGCCCTTGGTATCCGTGCGTCCCCGGATCACGGCGACGATGCCGGTCTTGCCAATCCCCGTGGTCACCTCATCCACCCCGATTTCATGCAGGCGGCTGGCCACATAGGCCGATGTCTTGTGCAGATCATACAAAAGTTCGGGTATCTGATGCAGCGCATGGCGCCACCCTGTGATCTCAGGGGCAAGCTCGGCCAGTCTGTTGCGAATGGGCATGGGTCAGTCTCCTTGCAATCGGGTTCGCGGTCACTGTCCACAGTTTATTGAACGGGACGTCTAGTGAAAATCCGCTCCCTCGGGTGACAGATTAGGAAACAACAATTGTTTTGGCGCAAGCGCTTAAATACGATCCGTCCCAGTTTGTCCTTCCCGACACCAGGCCTCCCCAAAAGGAAGGCGACGTGTTTTAGTCACGAAATACATTTTCCCTATGCCATGCGAGATGCTGAAGAGAGGGGGCCCATTCGGCTTTTTCCGGCTTCCTCAGCCGCTTACCGAAAAACTTCGAATAATCGCTCGCGTTAACAAAACCGTCACTAACTGTGTGAGACACTAGGCTCAGGACCCATTGATTTCGGAGCAGCGGCGTGATTCACGGTTCGAAAAACGAGCTGTGAACATGTCTGATCTTTTCTGGCTGAGCGATGCGCAGATGGC
>JAUIAS010000049.1 GCA_030425395.1 Alphaproteobacteria bacterium | reverse complement strand
ACATAGCTGAACAACGACCCGCTCGTCTCGTCCGTCCCGCGCATCTTCACCCCCGCCGTTATCGTGCGGAGGGTGAATCATGTTCTCAAACTACTGTCGAGGCGGGACTATTTCAGCGGCCTGTTAATGTAGAGGAATTCGCCGTATAGATCAGCCCGGGCACAATATTTATTTTTTTAACATGGTTTATCAATGGCCTGTGATGTATCCACTGCTTTGGCAAAACCCTCAGATACCAAGCAGTAAGGGAACACCCCGCGCGCTGGGATTTCCCGTTCAGCGTGTGTAGGCCGCTGGATTCGGAAGGGCACGCCGCCTTTGGCCGCAACAAAGTGTTGTGCTTGGATTGGTTCATTGCCCATATGTTTTGGCTCCCTACAGAAAAGGCATTCAGATGGATAGATCCCGGCAAGTTCAACCAAATGACTGCAATTTTGATGCCGATGGACTTCGGTACGCCGGGCTTGAGTGGGGCGATCCCGATGGCACGCCGGTATTGGCTTTGCATGGCTGGATGGATCATGCCGCCGGTTTCGGCGAATTGGCTCCCCGGCTGGCCGGTTGTCATGTGGTCGCGCTCGATCTCAGCGGGCAGGGCCTGAGCACCCATCGGGCTGCACACGCGACCTACAACATCTGGGATGACCTGCCCCAGATCGTTGATATTCTGGATCAACTGGGATGGGACGATTGTGTGGTGATGGGCCATTCTCGGGGGGCCAACATCGCCACGCTTCTCACCGCGGCACAGCCGGATCGTGTGCGCGCGTTGGTGGCGCTTGACTCCATCGTGACCGAACCGGTCCCTGAAGATGATGTGGTCAAAACGTTGCGGGCGTTTGTCGATCAGACCCGCGCCAGCATGACCCGTCCGCCGCGCACATTTGCCAGCAAGGCGGCCTATATCCAGCGCCGCCGCGAACAGGGCAATTCGGAACTGACGTCACAGGCGCTTGCTGACCGCGCGTTGCAGGACGTCCCGGACGGTGTGCGTATGCGCGGCGACGCACGGCTTTTCGCGAGTTCGGCGATGAAATTCACCCCCGCGCAGGTCAGGGCTGTCTTGGGGGCGGTGCAATGCCCGGTTCTCAATATCTGGGCGCAAAAGGGCGTCAAACACACGCGACCGGGAACCGCGATACTGGCGCAAATGGCGCAGGATCTGGTGGCCACTTATGAAACCATGGATTTACCGGGCGATCATCATTTCCATCTCGATGCGGAGGTGGCCCAGAACATAGCAGACGCGGTTTTGAGCTTTCTCGAACGTCACAAGGCTCGGGGGGCCCTGTCCTGAACGCCCGGACCCAACAGCACCCCAAGGCCCGGCATTGGGTTAGCGCCTTTAGGGTCATCGGAGATGCGTGGGCGATTGACAGCCTGCGCAGGCTGCGTTGCTAAGTCATCAAGTTTTCAGGGAAAATCCGGGCTGCGGCGGGCGAAGGCACCTTGTGGACGATTTGGGGGCTGTCCTGCGGGTTCCCGCGCCCTCCGCATGTCTCATCCTTACCATTTCCGAGCGTTTGTATCCTTGACTGAGGTCATTGACAAAAATACTCAGGAAATGCCCTTATGCTGGGTTTCGACCGGTCTTGCAAGGTGGTTCGGTAGGAATCACAGACAGATCAGATCGGGTAACCGTCGCTGACTCCGCCGTCAACCTGACCCCATTGTTTCCCTATTGGGGGCAGTAGGCGTATTCATCCGGCTTTGTTTCCGAAATTCATGCATCTGCCGCTTTAAACACAGAGTTTTTCGTTAAGCAGTTGAAAGTTCTCAGCAATGCACCATATAATGAAATTGTAATATATTTTTGGCAAAGCGATGTTTGTTTGTATCGCCGTTGCGTTAACGAGACGGTTAGTCGTCAATCCGGTTTCTTACAATTCTAACTATTCTAACGATGCAAAACGATCTGTCACCATATGCCCATTATTCGTCCCGATGCTCTTTTAGGAAATTTGATTTCCTCCGAACTTTTCGGAGCAAATATCCTCGCGACGGTCGACAGTCTCGGGCCCGGTGGCACATATGAACCTGTCATAGAGAGCCTGGGCGTTTCGCATGTCCGCTACCCGGGCGGCGCTCTTGCTGAACAGTATTTTGACATAACCGATCCGACACGCTCCGTAGCGGAAAGCGCGATTACCGGACAGGCGGTGCCGTTCCTGCCCTATGATGATTTCATGACTTGGGCCGAAACAAATGACCTTGAAGTCACGATCGTTATCCCGACCTTGACCCAACTGGGCGACGAAGCCGACGCTGATGCCAATGGCGACCGCTTTCCGAACGTTGATGAAGCGGCGCTGCGCACATTTGTCAGCGATACCATCGGGGGGACATACGGTTCGCCCCGTATTCGGGCCTTTGAAATCGGCAACGAATACTACGGCGGTGGGGAAATGACGTCGGTTGAATACGGGCGTCTGGCCAGTGAGATGTCGGTAATCATCCGGGACGAGATCGATTCCCACCCCTTGGCATCTGCATTCGTCGAGACAGACGTGCTGGTCCAGATGGGCGACAACTTCGGGACGGCAATTCTCGACACAGCTTATCGCGATGTGGGCACTCCGGAAGAGCAGCTTGAAGCGCTAGAGCAAAACTACGGCATGGAATTCCCCCCGGATGTCTACCTCTTTTCAAACGGGAACGTGTCATGGACCCGTGTGAACAGCGCGCTGGTGGCGCGGGAATTCGATACCCCGGAAGAACAGGATTCCGTCGATGCAATCGTGGCTCATGTTTATGGGCGCGGTCTGGATGTCCCGAACAGCTGGTCGTTCGACTATCGTGTCATTGACGACGTGATGGCGGACAACTTTCCTGACGCAACGAAATATGTCACCGAATGGAACACCCGCAGCACCGCCTTTACCACCGAAGAAAATGAAATCTACGGTCTCGATAACGCCCATGAGATGCTGCACATTTTGCACGCGATGACCGACAACAATGTCGAGGCGGCCCATGTCTGGCCGGTGCAGCAGAACACGGCAACCGATCTGTCGGGTGGCGAAGGTCAAACGGACCTGACCGTGCCGGGCGAAATGTTCCGGATCATGTCCGAGAACCTGCCAGGCACCTATTCGATAAACCTTGACGGTTCGTCCCCCCGAGAGGACGAAGTTGTTACAATGGACTACGATTATTGGCTTTTTGCGGGTCCGGAAAAGTCTTCGCTGTTCGTGTTCGCCAGCTCCGAAGCGGAAGCGGACGTATCGCTCGATATGTCTGAGGTGTTCACCGACACAGGCACGGTAAGCGTGCAGCGCCTCGGCGTGCAGCCCGGCGACGACCCGGAATCACGCGACGCCCGTCCTGATCTTCAGTCTCTTGATCCCGCGCAGGTGATGAACGGCCATACCGCCGAAACGACGCTCGGCCCCAAGGAAATTCTCCACATCGCCTTCGACAATCCGACCTATGAACCGCAGTTTGGGAACATCATTCCAGACTATGTTCCGCCAGAAGAAGACGTGATTAACGAACAGGATGGTGAGGACCAAGGGGGCGAAATCATCTTTGATGACCAGGGGAACATTCAAGATGATCAGATTGTTTTTGATGATCAGGGAAACATCGTCGGCGACGAAGGCGATCCCGCCGACCCCGTGTTCGACGACGACGACGATGGAAGCGATTTAGGAGCCGTTCTGGGTGCGCTGATGATCCTGCCTCTATTGATGGCCATGGGGCGGTAGGCCTCAGACCTTAATCTTCATGTTGGACTGTGCGTGTGTTTGTCCCGCCAGTCGACACTCTGAGATGCCTTAGGGGTGGGTCTCCATCCAAAGTTAAATCCGTATCCGTATGCTCAGTCGTGCGTCGGGGCACAGGTTGATATTTCGGTCTCAGGAGCGGTGAGGGCGTTGTCGTCTACTCGGCAGGCGGCACCTTCGCCGACCGAACGACATACCGCTTCGTCAGCGGACCATAAATCTGCGCATGTCAGAACGGCGGCCCTGTCTGTGGATACCCAAACCGCGCCGCAGATGCTTGATTGTCTTCTTGCTGTGCAGAGAGTCTTTCGTAACCCCGCACTCAGATGCAGTGTCTAACTGTGCCCAAGTTTCGCAGGACAATATGCGCATGGCAAATGTCGCCGCAAGTATCTGGAATATTCGGGGTAATTGGTAGCGGAGGAGGGACTTGAACCCCCGACACGCGGATTATGATGACGCCGACAGCATTATAAAACAATGTCTTATAAAGATTTGTCTAATAATGTGTCTAACTATTATAAGTTATTGATATCAGGACGTTTTCGTCGGCGGTGCTTTTAGATTCCCGTTAGTCCGTGTCTGCGTTTGCCTCGCCAGTCGACACCCTGAGGTGCCTTAGGGGTACCTGGCTATCCAAAGTTTAATCCATATCCGCATGCTCACTCGTGCGTCTGGGCACAAGTTGATATCACGGTCCAAAGACTGGTGAGGGCGTTGTCGTCACCGGACATCCAATCAATCGCTGGAGATATTATGCAAGAACGCCATAATTCGGATGCAGATAAGACATCGACAGAAGAGAAGGGTAAGAAACCTTACGCCAAGCCGACGCTAGTTGTGCTGGGCGCTGCGCGCGATCGCACCGAATTTACACTAGGCGGTGCGTCCGACGGAACCACCTCGTCTAACGCCGTAGCACCCAGTTCATAGTCTTGTAGACGCTCGAGATGTCTACTTTCAATGAACGCAAAATATGTCGTGCCGCTTCCAGTAGGTAGCGGCATTTTGCTTTTCATCATTGCCATTTGACCACCGCCCTGTTGCTGGAATTTTGACCATTCCCAACAACAGGAGACCTTATGAACGTTCGGGTCAAAATCCAAGCGCGTCTAGATGCATTGGAAACGCAGTTGAAGGCAGGCGAACACCTTCACTCGGTCGAAGGCGTAATCGCAGTCCTTACGACCATCGCGTCGGTGTCGAAGTTCTGGCGCGTCTTGTCAGATGAAGAACGCGATTTCATCAACGCTGCGAGACTGGCGATTGAAGACCAGATGGCCTGGGCGTGACGTCTTTGCTAGTCTGTTCTTGAGACGCTAACCACTCCCGAAACCCCTTCATCGTCTTGTGTCCGTCGAAACTGACCAGACAGATTTCTTGACCCCTGTCTTGCGCAGATGACCGCACGACATATTTCTTTGTCGCCGAATCATAAATCCGTGCATGCCAGAACGGAGACCGCCCCGTCTTGTAGATGCTGAGACCGCGCCGCAGATGCTTGATTGTCTTCTTTCTATTGAGAGATTCTTTCGTCACGCCACACTCAGATCCAGTGTCTAACTGTGTCTAAGTTTTACAGGACATTGGGCGCTTGGCAAATATCAGCGTAAATATCTGAAAATACTAGGATATTTGGTAGCGGAGGAGGGACTTGAACCCCCGACACGCGGATTATGATTCCGCTGCTCTAACCAACTGAGCTACTCCGCCAAGAGCGTGCGCCGGACTAAGCCACCCGCCGCACCGCGTCAAGATCAAAAATCGTGTTATTTCTCTCGAACCGTGTCGATCATGATCTGCACGTTCTCCGGGTCTGCGTCGGGGGTGATTCCGTGACCCAGATTAAAGATATGCGGCCCTTTGGAAAACGCTTTGACAATGCGTCGGGTGTCGTCGATCAGCGCCTGGCCGCCGGTTACCATATGCGACGAGGCAAGGTTGCCCTGCACGCAGCCGTCGGTTTGCACATGCGCCGCCGCCCATTCGGGATCGACGGAATTGTCCAGCGCCACGCAATCAACGCCGGTGGCTTTGGCAAAGCCCACGTATTTTTCGCCCGCTTCGCGCGGGAAACCGATGACAGGTATGCCGGGATGACGGGCCTTGAGCGCGGCCGTGATCCGGCGGCAGGGTTCGAGAGAGTATTTCTCGAACGCGTCCCCCTTGAGAGATCCCGCCCAACTGTCAAACAGTTTGACGCATTCGGCACCCGCCTCGATCTGGCAGGACAGATATTCGATTGTCCCCTCAGTCAGGCGGTCCATCAAAGCGTCGAACAGGGGCGCGTTTTCTTCGCGCAGGGCATGGGCCGGGCCCTGATCCTTGGTGCCGCGTCCCGCGATCATGTAGGTGGCCACCGTCCAGGGTGCCCCGGCAAAGCCGATGAGGGCCGTTTCCGATGGCAATTCACGGGTCAGGATGCGGATCGTGTCATAGATAGGGCTCAGGGTCTCGTGGATCGCATCCACGGGTTTGAGCGCATCGAACCCGGCCTGATCGGTGATCGTTGACAGGCGCGGTCCTTCTCCGGTGACAAACCACAGGTCGGCACCCAAGGCTTGCGGCAGCAAAAGGATATCGGCAAACAGGATCGCCGCATCGAACCCATATCGGCGGATCGGCTGAAGGGTGACCTCAGCGGCGAGTTCGCTGTTGTAGCACAAGGACAGGAAATCCCCGGCCTGAGCCCGGGTCGCGCGATACTCGGGCAGATAACGCCCGGCCTGCCGCATCATCCATATCGGCGGCGTATCAAGGGTTTCGCCCGCAAGTGCGCGCAGCAGCTTTTTCTGTTCGGCCATGGTGGTCCCCGTTTATTGCGCCCCGTTGGTCCCGTCTGGGCGTCACTTTGTCAAGGCTGACAGGTTGTCACCGCAATTTCGCGTGGCTAAGGATACCGCATGACATTCGATCTTCCCACGCCCGCCTCACCCCTGAAAATCGGCACCCGCGGTTCTCCGTTGGCGTTGGCGCAGGCCTATGAAACCCGCCGCCGGCTGGGTGCTGCGTTCGACCTGTCCGATGATGCCTTTGCCATTGTCGTGATCAAGGTGACAGGCGATGCGATTCAGGATCGCCCGCTCAAGGAAATCGGCGGCAAGGGTCTGTTCACCCGCGAGATCGAAGAAGACCTTCTTTCAGGCAAGATCGACATTGCCGTGCATTCGATGAAGGATATGCCGGTGCAGCAGCCCGGCGGCCTGCTTCTGGACACCTACCTCCCGCGCGAGGATGTGCGCGACGCCTTTGTGTCTCCTGCTCTCGATGGTATTGCGGCTCTGGCCCCGGGGGCCGTGGTTGGCACATCGAGCCTGCGGCGGCGGGCGCAACTGCTCAACCGGCGTCCTGATCTGAAGGTTGTCGAATTTCGCGGGAACGTGCAAACGCGCCTGCGCAAGTTGTCCGATGGCGTGGCCGAATGCACATTTCTTGCCATGGCCGGGCTCAACCGGTTGGGAATGATCCCCGAGGTGCCTGCCACTGCGATCGGTCCTGACGATATGCTGCCCGCCGTGGCGCAAGGTGCGATCGGGATCGAACGGCGTGCCGACGATGCTCGCGTCGCGGCGATGCTGGAAGCGATCCACCATGCGCCCACCGGTCAGCAGCTTGCCGCGGAACGTGCCTTTCTGTCCGAGCTGGACGGCTCGTGTGAAACACCCATCGCTGGGCTGGCGGAACTTGATGGCGGCACCTTGCGTCTGCGGGGTGAAGTTCTGCGGCCGGACGGATCGGAGAATATCGCCGATGACGTGTCTGGTGCCATTGCGGACGGTCCGGAAATGGGGCGCGACATGGCGCGCCGATTGCTGGCGCAGGCCGGTCCGGGGTTCTTTGACTGGCGCGCGTGACGTTGCGGCCAAGTTGACACAGCCAGCCATGGTGTGAACCCTTCCGGCAGGAGGAGCGCGCGATGACACCTGGGAAAGCCTATCTGAGCAGCGATGAAATCCGGCCTTTGGCCGAACGGTCCGATGCGATGGGCCTGTGGCTGATTTTGCATTGCTGGGGCACGATTGCGCTGGCGGTGGGGTTATTTGCGCTCTGGCCCAATCCACTGACATTCCTTGCGGCGGTTATGGTGATCGGGTCGCGTCAATTGGGCCTTGCCATCTTGATGCATGACGCGGCGCACAATGCGCTGTTCCGCACCCGCGCGTTGAACGAATTTGTTGGGGAATGGCTGTGCGGCCGCCCTATTTTGGCCGAGCTGAACTCTTACCGCCATTATCATCTGACCCACCACAGGTTTACCCAGACGGATAAAGATCCCGATCTGGTCTTGTCGTCCAAGTTTCCCACGACGCGCGCGTCGCTGCGGCGCAAGTTTTTGCGCGATCTGACCGGGCGCACGGGGATCAAGCAGCTGGCCGGTCAGATCATGATGTCGGTGCGCCTCGCCGGAGATGATGACGCCGTCAAGGCGGCGGCCTCTGATTTTGCACAGGCGTTCAAGGCCCGCGACCTTTGGAAGAGCCTGCCGGTTTTTCTGGGCATCATCGTTGCGATGGGGCTGGTGGGCGACTGGTGGTGGGGGCTGGCGTTCTGGTTCTTGCCATTTCTGACCTGGTTTCAACTGGTCCTGCGTATTCGCAACATCGCCGAACACGGCGCAACAGAGCAGTCAGAGAACCCGCTTCAGAATGTCCGCACCACCGTGGCCGGACCTTTGGCGCGGCTGCTCGTGGCCCCTTACTGGGTCAACTATCACCTCGAACATCACATGGTAATGCATGTGCCGTGTTGGCGGCTGCCGGATATGCACCGCCTTCTGATGGCCAAGGGGCTGGGCGACCGGATGCGTGTGGCTTCGTCCTATCGCGCGGCCATGGACGAGGCGGGCTGGAACCGGGCCTGACAGGGCGTCATTTTTCCCGCGTGGCCCGGACAACCACATCGCCAAAGGATCGCAGGGTCAGTTCATCGCCCGCGATGGCATAGGAACTGACCGCGCCCAACAGGCCGATATAGTCCTGCTCCATGGCCATGACGTCTGCGTCGCACAGATGTGGTTCAAGCGCGATCGGCCCCAGAACAAATTGATCCCCCTGACGGGAAAGCGACGCGCGAAACGGGTTGCACGGCGCGATTCCAAAGACCGAGTCGCCGGTGATTTCCAGGCGCCATTCGGCCCCCGATGGCATTTCGATCTCTTCGGCTTCGGTCACGATCCAGTTTCCATCAAGCCCGATGTTTCCGCTTTGTGACATGGCAAATGCTCCGTTCTGAAAGGCGAGCGTGGCAACCACAATCGCCCCTGCCGCAAACGCCCGCATCGCTGGAAACCGGCGTGACGGGCGATGCGAATCGGTGGGGGGATGGATCACTGGGATGGTCCTGCGCTCTGGTAAACAATCCCTTCAAGGTGATCGGAATGGGCTGAACTGGCAAGTGTTTCGGCTCTGTTTCAGGCTGGAGATCGCCAAAAGCTTGCTTTGATTGGGGTTCGGTGCAACCCTGAAGGTATATTCTTACGACAATCATTTTGACGGAGTTTTCGCCGTGCCCCTTGATAAAGACGCCCAGAAAGAAATCGATTCCGCCGTATCAATGGCGCGCAAGATGAACCTGCCATTTGGCCTGTGTCTGGGCAAAAAGCCGGACAAGACGGTCATGGTCACCCATCGTTCCAAAGATCCTGAACTTTTGGGCAAGCAGGCGCGCAAGGATGGCGAAACGCCGTTGTTCACCTATGGCACGATGGCGATCAAGGGGTCCAAGGTCACGTTGGAACTGAAGGGCAAGACGCTGCCCAGCCTCGCCAAGAAGACCCGTGCGTTCTTCAAGGAAGCCAACCAAACCGTCAAAGTGCTGATCGTCGATGCAAACGGCACCGTTCTCGAGGATGAGGACGACGCGGGCACCCCGGCTCCGCAGCAGGCCGCCGCTGCGGGCCAACAGGCGGCTGAACCCGACACGCGGGGACAGGATGGCCCGCCACCCGCAGAACCGGCAGCAGATCCGGCGCCCGCAGGCGACGCGGCTCCGGACCCCCTAGCCGCCAAGTGGGAGGGCGTGGTCGGCAAGATCACCCAGTCTATCGCCAAGGTGTCGGCCCTGCCGGGTGCGGACCTTTCTACGGTCAACCGCTTGTGGGACAACGCGCAGGCCCGCGCCAGCGACGGCGATTATGCCGGCGCCATCGCGGATGTGTCTGCCGTTGCCGCAGCTATCAAGGAGGCGGCGACAGGTGCCGCACGGGGCGCTGACCAGCCCGATCCTGCCCTGCGCGCCAAATGGGACGCCGCCGCCGCCAAGCTTGGTCCGCTCGTCGATGAGGTCATGGCGGCTCAGGCGGGTGATTATAAAAAGGTGAACGCACTGTGGGCTCTGGCCAAGTCCAAGGCCGAGGCAACACCGCCTGACCTTGCAACCGCTCTCAAGGCAGTGGGGCCGCTGGCCAAGCTTTTGACGGAAGCTCGCCGCGCCCTTGAGCCCGCCGGTGCCGCGTCACCGCAGGGCGACCACCATGCCGATGGCCCCGGTGATGTCGGAGAGGCCCCGCCGCCCTCGGGCGATGATACGCCGCCGCCGCCCACCGGGGATGCCCCGCCGCCGCCACCGCAAGAGGCAGGCCCCGCCTCAACCCCGCCACCCGAACAGCCTGCCGAGCCGTCACAAGAGGCCGGGCCTGCGGATTTGTCCGGAGACGACGCCGCCAAGATTGCCCGTATCGAAGCCGAATTGTTGGAAATCGGCAAACTCATCGACGCCTACAAGGCGGTCATTCCCGCCTCAGCCGAACCGGTTCCCGCGCCATGGACCAAGGCCGTGGGCGATATCAACAAGATCATCGCCCCGATGAAAGCCGACCCGGCCAAGGCGGATAGCGGAAAGCTTGATAAATCCCTGACCGCGATTGCGCGGTTTGAACAGTTGATCCTCGACCAGACCGCGAAAAAGGCTGCGTGGAAGAAATCGCTTGATCTGTTCAAGCTGCGGCTTGTGCCGTTGGACAGTCACGCCAAGGCCAATGCGCCAGAAATCAAGCCGACCATCGACGCCATCAAGGCAGAAATGCGCGCCGCGATGGACAAATCGGTTGCTCACAAGCACGATCAGGCCGCCGCCGCTCTGGAACCTTTGGGGGCCAAATGCGACGCGGCCGAAATCATGGCGGACGACTTTGCCCACTACGACGCCATTCTTGCACCGCGTCAGGCGCAGGCGCTGAAATATCAGGGCCAGAACCATCCCGTCGTGGCGATCAATCAGGAAGCGCGGGACATGGAGGCCGTCTTCAACGCAGCCATAGCAGATGCGGGCAATGGTGATTTCAAGGCGGCAGTGGCCAAGCTGGACAGAATTCCGGCGCTGTTCGATCACGTGCATCTTCATATGAAGCGACGCACCGCCTACCTCAACAAGATTGCCGATCACGATCCGCGCATCGCGACAGTGAACGGCAAGGATGCCAATGTGCGATCGCCGATCCAGAAATCCATTGATGAATTCAATACGACCTATGCCCAAGGCAAGGTCGAAGTCACGGGCGATTACGTCAAATCCATTGATATTATTTCCAACCTGTGGCGGATTCTCGGCTTTCTCGAAACCGAAATCACCGCGATTGAGGCATATCTGGCAGAGCGCAAGGATTTCGAAGAACAGCTTGGCAAATTCAAGGCCCACGCGGGCAAGTCGGGCATCGAGGAATTTATCCTTGAAATGGAGCGCGATCTTGAAACGGCCAAGGCCGAAGGCGACGCCAAGAAACATGCTACCGCCACATCTGTTCTCAAACGCTCCAAAGGTCAGTGGCCTGCAATGACGGCGCAGGCCGATGCCTGCAAAACCTATCTTGATGCGCGTAAAGTGGCCGAGGACAAGATCGCGGCCCTGGCCAACCGCGCCGAGGCGCAGGCCACGCTCGAACAGGCCAAGACGTTGCTGTCAGTCGGTGTCACCCAGGCTCTCAACAAGAACTTTGCCGCCGCGCTCAAATCCGCACAGGACGCGGCGCAACGGGCTGACGATGCCAAGGCAGCCGCCGATGCGCAGGATGCGCTGGGCGCGCTTGAGGACACCGCAGCACTGGACGATCATGCCAAACACTGGAAGAAAGCGTTCAAGGTGTTTACCGACATGCGTGACGCCGTGGCCAATCAGGATGGAACCGGCCGCTTTGCCGCGTTGATCGCCAAGGCCGACGGCCCCGCAGATCAGGCGACCGCCGCGCACAAGGCAAAAAACCACGACGATGCCCGCGCCTTTCTGGACGCGGCGATCGGGCAGCTCAAGATCGCGCAGGTGGTTATTCTGGCGCATGGCCCGTTCACCACGCATTCCGGTGCGGTGCTGAACGCGGTGACGGCGCTGGTTCCGTTGAATGTCGATAACTGCATCCAGACGCAAATGGACACAGCGCAACAGCTTATCCAGGATGCGCAGGCGTTGGTTCAGCCCGAAGGCTATGACTATCCCGCAGCGGAAAAGAAACTGGCCGAGGCCGGGCAGATCGCCGCCCGTGCGGCGGCTGGCGCGGCGCTGTATCCGGCGATCAAGGTCAGCATAGGCACGATCAACACAACCATCACCGACATCACCGGCGATCCGCTGGTGCAGCCGTTGATGGGCGCGCGGACCGCAGAACTGCAAAAATTCGTAACGGATATCAATGCGCTGGTGGCGGCGGGCAAGTTCTCCGAGGCCAAGGCCAAGGCCGATATCGGGGCCGCAATGCGCCCTGCCGTGCGTCGCGAAATCCGGGCGGCGAAGACGTGCCTTCAACGCAAGACAAACTGGCACGACAACTGGTTGCCGCAGATTACCGGGCCGGGCAACGAAGCCGGGGCCACCGCATATGCAAAGGTGACGCAAAAGCTGGGCGTGTATCAGTCCTACATGAACGCCGGTCAGTTCGAAGCCGCCGCCAACGCAATGGATGAGGTAAGCTGGGCGGTGCAGGAGTGCGACGCGATCATCAGGGCAGCGGCCACATATGCCCCGGCCAAGACAGCAGCGGATGCCAAGCTTGACCCGCTTAAGGCGATCCGCAACGCCGCGGTCGAAGAACAGCTCAAGGTGATCGAAGCGAAATATACCAAGGCCGTCGCAGACGCAGGCGCAGACAAATACGCCCCTGCCGAAGCCGCGATGAAGGAAATTCCCGGCGAATGCGATGTGTTGATGCCAATCGCGCAGGCCTTTGCCATCTATGATCCCAAGCGCAAGGCCGCCGATGATGCCTTGAAAGAAGCACGCGATCACGAACATTCAGATGCGATTGCCGCGATCATCATGCGGTTGGGTGGCAAATATCTGAATGCCGAGAAACTGGCCGGGTCCGGGGACTATGAAGCCGCCGGGCGCATGATGGATGAAATCACGCCCGCCGCAAAGGATGCGGTGCGGACCGCCAGTAATCACGGCATCCTCGAAGCGATCAACAACGCCATTGGCGGCGACGACGAGAGCGCGCCTTGGTGGCCGCAGATTCAGGCGGCAAAGCTGTCGATTACCGCGGTGTCCAGCCGGACCGGAGCGGAGATTGCCAAGCCGTTGATTGATGAAGCATGGGCGCAGATCGCCGAAACCGAAAAGGACGGCAAGGCACCAGAAGACGCCAAGGCGGCTCTCAAGGCCGCGCTGGAGGCGTGCAACAATGCCGATGAGGTGATCAGCCAGCACAAGTTTATCCTTGAAGAACTCGACGCGGCTGTGGTGCGGGTCAATGATCTCAAATCGCACGCGCAAAAGGATTATCTGGCCCCGGATATCGCATATCTCGAAAAGGCGCTTGCCGACGCAAGGGCCAGCGCGAACGACGGCAAGCTTTATGCCGACCTGTCATCGACGGTCGAAGCCATTCTGGCCAAACTTTCGCTCGAAGGGATCATGGCGCGGATACACGCCACCCGGAAACTGGGCGATGACTATGGCGAATACCTGACCCTGCGCGCCAAACCCGAGGTCGAACCGCGTCTCGCGGTGCTTGAGGCGCATGACCATCGCTATGCGATCAAGGCCAGCGTCGATTCCATGCGGAAGAAACTGGCGCAGGCGGGTGACGCTGCGGCGTCACGCGATATGACGGCCGCGATTGCGCTTCTCAAAGAAGCGCGCGCCATTGGCACCGCCGCCTTTGTCATGGCGCAGATGCGGGCGAACACGCCGCCAAGCGCCGATGATCTCAATGAAATCCTGTCGCGTCCCGGTGGCACCGATGAACTGGACGCGATGATCGACCAGCTTGAACCCGAAGCACAGCGCGCGGTGCTCAAGGTGGCGTTCAAGGCGCGCTTTGGCTGCGACATCGAAAACTTCAACAATCCCAATATGGCGGTCCCGATCCCGGACGGCACCTCTAAGGGGCCGAACATCAAGGCGTTCTATCAGGCGATGGAAGATCTCCCGCCGGGGGACACGATCGACAACGATTCGATGCAGAAGTTCAGCGTGATGGATGCAAATGGGTCCGGTTCGTTCTACCGCGGGAGCGAAAAGCGTGTGGTGATGTCCGAAGGCGATGCGATGTATTCCACCGCTTACAACTTTGGCAGCCCGCACGAGGTTGGCGACGTGCCCGAAGATTGCCAGCCAGCAAACGAAGATCCGGTGTCCTTCTTCAACTGGAATACGCTGCACGAAGTCGGCCATGCCGTGGACGACAAACACGGATACATGAACACCAATGGCAGCAAGGACAACCATGGCGGCTGGGTCGAATATGGCCGCAACGTCAAACCGGTGGCGGAAAAGCTGAAGGCCAAGTTCAAATATGATCTGGATTACATTGTCGCCTACCTTGCCCATGCGAATCCGCCAATCCCGGAAAAGCCGGAAACCGAAGCCTGTTCCCCAGAGGAATGGGAAAGCCGCCGTCTTGCCGTTCGCGCCCATATCGACGCGGCCAGTGTTGGCAACAAACCCTGGTCGAGCATGTCGATTGCCGGGCGGTTGGCCATCGACGGGGTGGTGTATCAGGAGAGCTATGCAAACAGCTGGACATCCTATGTGCTCGCCGCGCGGGCGTCAGGGATGACGGGCTATCAGTTCCGCGCGCCGGGGGAATGGTTCTCAGAGCTTTATGCCGCCTATCACTCGGGCAAGCTCAAGGGCACCCATCCCGCCGTTGAATGGCTCAAGACGCTCTGACGGGCGGGACAGAAGGAATAGAGCATGTCACTTTTTCACCCGATCAACCTTGTGTGCCCGAACTGCCAGGCTGCCGTTCAGATGGATGCCGTAGGCAGCGTAAACGCCGACCGCCGCCCCGATCTGCGAGAGGCGATCATGGATGACAGTTTTCAGGATGTGCCGTGCCCATCCTGCGAAGAATCATTCCGTCTGCAACCGCAGTTCAATTATCTGGATGCCGGTCGCCGGCAATGGATCGCAGCGTTTCCCGCCGCGCGACTCCCCGACTATATCGAAGCCGAACACGAGGTCGCCGCGATATTTGCCGACAGCTACGGCGAAAACGCCCCCGAAGCTGCCCGCGCCGTGGGTGATGACCTTGATGTCCGACTGACATTCGGATGGCCCGCAGTGCGCGAAAAGCTCCTCGCGCGCGAGCATGATCTTGATGATGTCGTTCTGGAACTGCTCAAACTGGACCTGCTGCGCCGGTTGCCGTCTTCTCCCATGGCAGTGGGCATCGAATTGCGACTGATGCTTGCGTCTGATGCGTTCCTGACGTTCGTGTGGATGAACAGCGCCACCGAAGGGGCGATCGAGGAAATCAGCGTCCCGATTGAACATTATGCCGCCATCGCGGACAACCTGACACCTTGGGAAAAACTGCGTTCCCGTTTCGCCAACAAAACCTTTGTCGACATGCAACGCCTCTATATGGGGGAGGCGGAGGAAAGCGCGATTGCTTCATGAAAACAGGGGTGTTTTGCCTGCGGTTCGATTGTTTTGCGTTTTCTATGCACGGGCTGGGGTGAACGTTTGCCCCAAATCTGTTATAGATCAAATACGACCCCCGCTAAACTTCTTAGAATTCTGCCGTTGTTGCACTGGATCGGTAAGGAAACGCCGTAACGTGTGAAATTCCAAGAGACGAAGTGAAAGCCATGAATGATACGCTCATACAGCTTGTATATGTGAGCAAACCCAGCCGGGACATATCCTTTGCGGAGATCCGTGAGCTGTTGATCAAGGCGCGGGTGAACAATCACTTCAGGGATGTGACAGGTGTGTTGCTCTATGACGGCGCGTCTTTTCTTCAGGTTCTCGAAGGACCCGAGGAAACGGTGAAAAAGCTGTATGACAGCATCGCCAAGGATCCGCGCCACGCCCAGGTGACCGCCCTGTTCGAACGCGAGGTCGACCATCGCGATTTCGGGGATTGGGCGATGGGACTTGGCCAAATCGCAGGTGATCATATGGACTGCCTGCCCGGTCTCAAGAAAATCGACACCGCCCGCAAAACCCTGATGAACAGCAGCGCAGCCGAAGACATGGTGTCCGCAATCAAATCTGCCGAATTCCACGACCTGATGAGCGCCTGAGCACGGCCTTCGGCGCTCATCTGCATTCAAGCCAGCTTTTGTCGCGCCGCAGTCCTGTCGGCGCGTTTGCTGATATGTGTCATGGCCGCTGCGCTCGGTCCCGCCACGTGCGGCTGATGGTTCGCCACGCGCAGCAAAGCACACGCGGCAAGACCCCGCTGTTAGCCCCCGAACCTCGGCTGTCGGCTCAAGGCCGTTGCGCCCTGTGGCGCTGGGCCCGGTGCCTCATGGACCGCCCGCCCGAACACATCTCTGTACCGACCAAAGCTGATAGAAACGCAGGCACATACAATAATCCTCCTGCAAAGGAACCTGAGTTCGTGCGGCAGAGTATTGATGTCTGATGAGAGATTTGGTGGAGCCTAGGGGAGTCGAACCCCTGACCTCTTGCATGCCATGCAAGCGCTCTCCCAACTGAGCTAAGGCCCCGTGCAACGCAACCGCGTTTCGTTCTGCGCTGCTGTCTATGTGTTGTGCCGGGCGGGATCAAGCCAAAAAATCACGCCCGGCACAAATCGTTTATTCGTCGTCGTCGGCGGCGACATCCGCCAGTTCGTCGAGGGAGACGCTATCGTCATCCTCGTCATCATCCAGAAGGCTGTCGTCGATCTCGACGTCGATTTTATCGTCGTCATCAAGAACGATGTCTTCCGCCTCCTCGGCCTTCTTGGCCTTGGTGGTTGCCGCATCTGCGGCGTCCGCGGCGATCATCCGCGTCTTGGAATTGTCAATTTCCACGACTTCGCCCGTGTAGGGGCTGACGATCGGATTGCGGTTCAGGTCGTAAAAGCGTTTGCCGGTGGTCGGGCATAGACGTTTTACGCCCCATTCTTCCTTGGGCATTTGAAATCCCCTTCAAAATCTGCTGAGTCGTATCGACGATTCCGGTCACGTGCCATATCACGCGAACACTGTCAAAGTATTTGGCACCCAGCGCGCAAGACAGTCGGGGAGCAGGCCAAAAATGCATGTTTTGAAAGGCACGCCACCGATTTCGCTGCTGGTGCGTCGGTCGCCGCGCGCGCGCCGCATCAGTTTGCGGGTTTCGCGTCTGGATGGGCGGGTCACGTTGACCCTTCCACGGGGTGTTACTGACCGCGAAGGTCTGGCGTTTGCCGAGTCCCGGTCCGATTGGATTCGCGGGCATCTGGCCGATCTTGTCGCGCCCGAAATCGTCGGGGCGGATACGGTGATCCCGGTCGAGGGGCGCGACCGCCGCATCGTTGCGGGGGCCGGGGCCGGGGTGCGGTTGCTGCCGGATACCATCGAAGCCCCCTTGCATCGTCCCTCCCCGGAACGCCGCATAGGGGCCTTTCTCAAGGCGCTGGCGCGGGATCGTCTGGCGCTGGCCGCGGATCACTACGCGAAACAGTTGGGGCTGGGATACAGCCGGCTGACCCTGCGCGACACCCGATCGCGATGGGGGTCATGTTCGGCACAGGGCGCGCTGAACTTTTCATGGCGGCTGATTCTCGCCCCGCCCGAGGTTCTTCGATATGTTGCGGCGCATGAGGTTGCCCACCTTGCCGAAATGAACCACTCGTCGCGCTTCTGGGCGCGGGTGGAAGAGATCCACGGCCCCTATGCCGCCCCGCGCGACTGGTTGCGTGTGCGTGGCGAGACGCTGCATCGCTATCGCTTTGAGGCTGCGGCCCAACCGACGGACTGAGTGGCTGGCTGAGAGTTGGATTGACAGGCGCGCCTTTCGTGATCACAAACGCTGCCATGATGATTACTACGCGCGTCTCTGATCCTTCGCAGTCCGCCCATGACCGGGTGTACCGGTCTTTGCGGTCCCGCATCATGCATGGCGATATCCCGCCCGGGCAGGCCCTGACATTGCGCGGGATCGGCAAGGAATACGGCGTCTCCATGACGCCCGCGCGCGAAGCCGTTCGGCGTCTGGGGGCAGAGGGGGCGCTGTTCCTGACCAATTCGGGACGGGTGTCGACTCCCGAACTCAGCAGCGAACGGATCGAAGAACTCGCCG
>JAUIAS010000048.1 GCA_030425395.1 Alphaproteobacteria bacterium | reverse complement strand
GGGCTGGGCAATGCTGCGCAAGTCACGCGTATGCGCGACGGTGCGGCGTCGGACTTGACTGTGCCGATGATCCTTGCCCCCGATGATCCACCTGCAGAGCCGCTGACCCTGTCGCAGCGCACTGTGCTGCCGGAGGTCGCGCTGGTTCGGGTGAACCCGGCGGTAATGGCGCGGTATGGATTGCCGTTTTCGCTCACAGGTGTGCTTGTAACCGACGCGGGTCAATTCGGCGCGCGTGCGGGGCTTCGGCAGGGGGACGTGATCATGGGGGTGAATGGGCGGGACATGAGCCGGCCCAGTGACGTAGAGCGCGCGCTTCGCGATCCGGGCCGTCGGGTCCAGATCGACGTTTGGCGACGCGGACAACGCATCGCCCTGCGATTTCGGCTCTGAACGATGGGGGATCTCTTCGACACAGGGGAACAGCCACAAGTCCCGCGCGGGGATGCGCTGCAGCCGCTGGCCGACCGTCTCAGACCCGAAAAACTGGCTGATGTGATCGGGCAGGACGCCTTGCTGAACTCGGACGGGCCACTGGGGGCGATGCTGAATTCGGGGCATCTGGGGTCGATCATCCTGTGGGGGCCACCTGGCGTTGGCAAAACAACGATTGCCCGACTTCTGGCGCGCGAAACCGACCTGCACTTTGTCCAGATCAGCGCCATTTTTACTGGTGTGCCAGAGCTGCGAAAGGTGTTCGAGGCCGCGCGGGTGCGCCGTGAAAACGGTCAGGGGACGCTTCTCTTCGTTGATGAAATCCACCGCTTCAACAAGGCGCAACAGGACGGATTTTTGCCCTATATGGAAGACGGAACCATACTTTTGGTCGGGGCGACAACGGAAAATCCCTCTTTTGAACTGAATGCTGCTGTTCTGAGCCGTTCCCAAGTTATGGTCCTGGAACGTCTGACTTTGACGGGATTGGAACTCTTGATGCAGCGCGCAGAACAGGCGATTGGTCGTTCCTTGCCGCTAAACGGTGCCGCCCGCGAGACGTTGCAGGAAATGGCGGATGGCGATGGGCGTGCCATGCTCAATCTGGTTGAGCAGGTGGCATCGTGGACGGTGCCGGACAAGCTGGACCCCGAAGCACTGGGCAAACGGCTGACGCGCCGCGCCGCGCAATATGACAAAAGCGGTGATGCGCATTACAACCTTATTTCAGCGTTGCATAAATCCGTGCGCGGCTCGGATCCTGACGCGGCGCTTTACTGGTTCGCGCGAATGCTGGAAGGCGGCGAAGACCCGAGATACCTTGCCCGCCGCTTCACCCGGATGGCGGTCGAGGATATCGGTCTTGCGGATCCGCAAGCGCAGGCTGTGTGCCTTCAGGCATGGGAAACATATGAACGTCTGGGTAGCCCCGAAGGCGAACTGGCCCTATCGCAGGCGCTGATCTATATCGCGCTCGCCCCGAAATCCAACGCGGGGTACGTCGCCTACAAGGCGGCTCGCAAATCCGCGCGCTCCACCGGATCGAACCCACCGCCCAAGCATATTCTGAACGCGCCCACACGGATGATGAAGGATCAGGGCTATGGCGCAGGCTATGCTTATGACCATGACGCCAAAGACGGGTTTTCCGGGCAGAACTATTTTCCGGATGGAATGCCGCGAGCGACCTTCTATGCGCCTGTTCAGCGCGGGTTTGAGCGCGAGTTGACCAAACGGGTCGAATACTTTGACAAGCTGCGCAAGGCCCGACAAACTTGACAACCGTGTCCGCCCGCGCGACAGACCCGACATGATAGCCAACCTTTCCCTTGTCGCCGCAGGTGGCGCAACCGGTGCCTGCCTTCGTTATCTCTTTGGGATCGCGGCGGTACGCCTTTTGGGCCATACGCCGATTCCTCTTGGGGTCTTGGGCGTCAACGTGATCGGCTCGTTCATGATGGGGGCCTTTGTTGTTCTCGCCGCGCACAAGGGGATGACGCACCTTTCGCCGTTGGTGATGACCGGGCTTTTGGGCGGATTCACGACCTTTTCCGCGTTTTCCCTCGAAGCCGTCACGTTGATAGAGCGCGGTCAGGCATTGCATGCAGCGGTTTATGTGGCGCTGTCGGTGGGTCTGTCGATTGCGGGACTGGCGGCCGGAATGATCCTTGTAAGGAGTATGGTCGCATGAGCGGCGTTCAGAATATAACCGTGGCCGATGGCGAAGGTGATCAGCGACTGGATCGCTGGCTGCGCCGCAGGTTTCCGCATCTGTCGCAGGGACGGATCGAAAAGATGTGCCGAAAAGGCGAACTGCGGGTTGATGGGGGCCGGGTCAAGTCCGCCACCCGTCTGGAAGAAGGTCAAACCGTGCGGGTGCCACCGATCCCCGCGCCGGGAGACAGACCCGAACCGCCCCGGGAAAACAGAGTGTCTGATGAAGACGCGGAAATGATCCGCGCCTGTGTGATGTATCGCGACGATGACATCATTGCACTGAACAAGCCTGCGGGCCTGCCGGTGCAGGGGGGCAGCGGCCAGTTGCGCCACGTGGACGGCATGGGCGAGGCATTGCGCTTTGGCTATGACGAAAATCCGCGCCTTGTGCATCGTTTGGACAAGGATACCTCAGGTGTGCTTTTGCTCGCGCGCACACGAGCAGCGGCAGCGGCGCTGACGGCTGCGTTCCGGCACCGCGAAACGCACAAGATTTACTGGGCCCTCGTCGCCGGAGTGCCCAAGCCATATTTGGGTGAAATCAAGACTGGTCTGGTCAAGGCAGCGGGCCACGGATCGCGGGGAGAGGGCGAAAAGATGATCGCCATACATACCGGCGATATTGCAACGACACCGGGGGCGAAACGGGCGCATACGCTCTATGCAACGCTGTATCGTGTTGCGGGGCGCGCGTCGTGGGTCGCCATGGAGCCTGTAACCGGACGCACGCACCAGTTGCGCGCGCATATGGCCGGTATGGGGCATCCGATTGCCGGTGATGGAAAATACGGCGGATCCGCGCAGGAAAACCAGGGCGACGGTTGGGGCGCGCAGCTTGGCGGCATGATCTCCAAGAAACTGCATCTTCATGCACGGCGTCTTGCGCTGCTGCATCCGGTGACCCGCAAGCGGATCGAATTTGTGGCTCCGTTGCCCCCCCATATGAAAGCATCCTGGGACACGCTGGGCTGGACCGAAGACCTTGCCGCCGATGATCCTTTTGAGGATCTGCGATGACCGCACCGTTGCGGCTGATCCTGTTTGATGTGGACGGCACGCTTGTGGATAGTCAGGCGGGGATTGTGGCGGCCATGACGGCGGCATTCTCTGCGGTCGCCCGTCCGGTGCCGGACCGAGCAGACGTTTTGTCGATTGTCGGTTTGTCACTGGATCGCGCTTTTCTCAGGCTGGCCCCGGATGCAGCCCCCGATGTGCGTGCCCATATGGCCGAAATTTACAAGGCGACCTATGCCCGTGACCGAAGCACAGCGGGAAGCGCTGCTTTCTCGCCGTTGTATCCGGGGATAAGGGCGGTTCTGGACACATTGGCGGCGACGCCCGAAAACATCTTGGGTGTGGCGACAGGGAAATCGCGCCGCGGGCTGGACGCGCTACTGTCAGGTCACGATCTGGGGGGGATGTTTTTTACCCGGCAGGTGGCCGACGATCACCCCTCCAAGCCGCATCCCTCCATGATCCACGCAGCCTTGCAGGAAAGCGGGGCGGACACGGACAAGGCTGTGATGATCGGCGACACGTCTTTCGATATGGAAATGGCGCGCGCGGCAGGTATCCGCACGATCGGGGTTTCTTGGGGGTATCACCCGGTTGCAGCGCTTGGGGATGCAGATGCAATCGTGACCAAGGCGGAAGACATCATTCCCGCCGTCAATGCAGTGATGGAGGCATAAGAATGAGCGGTTGGGCAGCAAAACGGTTTTGGAAGACTGCGTCGGTTCAAGAGGCAGAAGACGGGTTCACTGTCACCCTCGACGGGCGCGGGATCAAGACGCCGGCCAAGACAACGCTGATCGTGCCGACGCAAGGGCTGGCGCAGGCCATCGCAGCCGAATGGGATGCGCAGGACGACACGGTAAAGCCAGCAACAATGCCATTCACCCGCACGGCAAATGCCGCAATCGACAAAGTCGCCTTGCAACGCGCAGAGGTGGCAGAGATGTTGGCGGCCTACGGCGATGCAGATCTATTGTGTTACCGCGCGGAGGCTCCGCAGGAGCTGGTTCAACGGCAGGCCGATGCTTGGGATCCCGCGCTTGACTGGGCAGAACGCGAACTGGCGGCCCGGTTGGCGACGCGCGCGGGGGTGATGCATGCGCCGCAGGATGCGGCCTCCTTGAAGGCTTTGTCGGAACAGGTGCACGCGTTGAATTCTTTTCAATTGGCGGGGTTTCATGATCTTGTCGCGATCAGTGGGTCGCTTGTCCTGGGCCTTGCCGCGGCGCGCGACTGGAAGCCTGCCTACGATATCTGGATGCTCTCCCGGATTGATGATCTGTGGCAGGAAGAACGCTGGGGACGGGACGAAGACGCCCATGAGCAGGCCATGTTCAAGTGGCACGAATTTCAGCATGCGAAGTCGTTCTACGATCTGTGCTGAGCATTAATTGCATATTTTGCTGGCAGTTTACCCATGGGAAGGTAGTCGAATTGCGTTTCTTTTGGGCATCTCAGCCTTGACGTTTGCAAGTGAATCCTACCACACTCGACATTGTCGGGAAGATTGCGTCTTCTTGGCATCAGAGTTGGTGCGCAGGTGCGCATCGGCAAAGCCGCCAGAATAGGCGGTAACTCAGGAAGGGGAAAAAATGAAGAAAACTGTTTTTCTAGGCGCGCTGACAGTCGCCGGTCTCGCAGCTGGCGCAGCCGCTGCTGCGACGCTTGATGATGTCAAGGCACGTGGAAAGCTGAACTGTGGCGTGACGACGGGTCTGGTTGGATTTGCCGCGCCGGATTCCAATGGGGAATGGAACGGATTTGACGTGTCTGTTTGCCGCGCGGTTGCGGCGGCTGTGCTGGGCGATGCCACTGCAGTGGAATTTGTCCCAACAACAGGCAAGACGCGTTTTACAGCGCTGGCATCGGGTGAAATCGACATGCTGGCTCGCAACACGACCTGGACATTCTCGCGCGATGTGGACCTCAAGTTCACTTTCGTCGGCGTGAACTACTATGACGGTCAAGGCTTCTTGGCACCCAAGAATCTGGGTGTTTCGTCGGCCAAGGATCTGGACGGCGCAACCGTTTGTATCCAGACCGGCACAACCACCGAATTGAACCTGGCGGACTTCTTCCGGGCCAACAAGATCGAATATCAGCCGGTTCCGATTGAAACCAACGCCGAAGCCCAGCAGCAGTATCTTGCCGGTGCTTGCGATGTGTTCACAACGGATGCCTCTGGCCTTGCGGCAACCCGTGCCACGTTCGAAAATCCGGGCGATCACGTCCTGATGCCGGAAATCATCTCGAAAGAGCCACTCGGCCCGCTTGTGCGCCATGGCGACGAAGAGTGGAGCGATATCGTCCGCTGGACGCTGAACGCCCTGATTTCGGCAGAGGAACTGGGTATCACCTCGGCCAATATCGCTGAGATGAGCGCAGGCACCAATAACCCCGAGATCAACCGCATCCTCGGCACCGAAGGCACGCTGGGCGAAATGCTTGGTCTCGATGCTGAATGGGCCAAGCGCGCGATCGCAGCGGGCGGCAACTATGGCGAAATCTTCGCCAAGAACATTGGCGAAGCGACCCCGATCGGTCTGGCGCGGGGCCTGAACGCCCAGTGGACCGATGGTGGCCTTCTCTACAGCCCGCCATTCCGGTGATCTGACACGATAGGAAAGGGCGCGGGTTACCCTGCGCCCTTTTCGCTTTAGGACGTCCACAACCGGCCGACAGCCAAAGAGCTGACAAAAACAAAGGGTCGGATAACGGGGAACAACATATATGACGACTTTTACCGACCCTCCTTCGGAGTCGTTCCGGCTTTCCATGCTGTTGAACGACACGCGATACAGGTCATACACGTTCCAATTTATCGCGTTGCTTATCCTGATCGTCATGATGGCGTATCTGGGTATGAATCTGGTTCGAAATCTCGCCGCGGCGGGTTTGAACATTTCCTACGAATTTCTTGATCAGCCTGCCGGTTATGACATCAACCAGAGCCTGATCGATTACAACAGCCAGTCAACCCACATGACGGCGGCGGTTGTCGGGATCATCAATACCTTGCTAGTGGCGTTTCTGGCGTGCTTGACAGCGACTTTGATCGGTGTCGTGGCCGGTGTCCTGCGCCTGTCCAAGAACTGGCTGGTGTCCAAGCTGATGGCCGCTTATGTCGAGGCGTTCCGCAACGTGCCGGTTCTGATCTGGATCATCATCATCTTTACGGTCGTCACGGCGGTCCTGCCGGGCGCGCGTGCCTATCTGGGCGAAGACCCGGAATATGACCTGTTTCTTGGCATGATGGCGTTTACCAACCGCGGCGTTTATATACCCGCGTTGATTTGGGGGCCGGGGTCCGGCGTTGTTGCTGCGGTGTTTGTCGCGTCGATTTTCGGCGTTTTCGCGTATCGCCGTTATGCCCGGAACCTGCTTTTTGAAACTGGCCGCCTGTTGCCGATGGGGTGGCCGTCACTTGCGATCCTGATCGTTCCTTCGCTGTTGGTGTTCTTTGTTATGGGGCAGCCCATAACAATGGATATGCCTGACCCGTTGGCAAACCGGTTCAACCTGCGTGGCGGGCTTCAGATCGGTGCGCCCTTGATCGCGCTGTGGCTGGCCTTGTCGATCTACACCGGCGCCTTCATCGCGGAAAATGTTCGCGCAGGCATTCAGGCGATCAGCAAAGGCCAGACCGAGGCTGCGGCGTCGCTTGGGTTGCGTCCCAACCGGATCATGAATCTTGTCGTTTTGCCTCAGGCGTTGCGGGTCATCATCCCGCCGCTGATTTCGCAATACCTCAACATCACCAAGAACAGCTCTCTTGCGATTGCAGTTGGATATGCAGACGTGACCGCAACGCTTGGCGGTATCACGCTGAACCAAACGGGCCGGGCGATCGAATGCGTTCTTTTGCTGATGTTGTTCTATCTCGTCATCTCGCTGAGCATTTCGTCGATCATGAATGTCTACAACAAATCCGTTAGCTTGAAGGAGCGCTGAGATGACCGACCGCAATTCTCAAATCGTTGCCTTCGTTCGGGAAGAGACAATCCCACAGGCCCCCCCGCCGACAGCAGAGGCGGGCGTGGTCAAGTGGGTGCGGGTTAACCTGTTCTCGTCTATTCCCTACTCGATTCTTACATTGGTCAGCCTTTACGTGATCTACGCGATCCTCGCGTCGTTCCTGCCGTGGCTGTTTAATGGCGTTTGGCACACGTCCAACATTCGCGAATGTCGCGAAGTTCTGGAAGGGGCGACGGGGGGCTGTTTCTCGGTGCTGAGCGACCGTTGGAATCAGTTGTTGTTCGGGATCGCCTATCCCAGCGATCAATACTGGCGTCCGTCGCTGGCATTTGTGCTTCTGTTCGGGGCGTTGGCACCGGTGCTGTTCCCCAATGCACCACGCAGGCTGCTGATCCTGACAGGACTCTATCCGTTTATCGCATTCTGGCTGGTGTGGGGTGGGACGATCTTTATCCCGCTCATGGCACTGGCAGGGGTGGCCGCAGGCTATCTTGTCTATAGCCGTTACGTCGCCGACAGCTTTGCCATGGGTGCCGCAGGCGGTGTGGCCACTGCAATGGTGGTCTGGTGGATCGGCGGTTTCGTGACTGGTGCGACCGAAGGCGTTCTTGCGCTTGAGGCGGTGCCTTCGCGGGATATGGGGGGCTTTATGCTCAACATGATCCTCGGTGTGGTCTGCGTGTCGCTGTCGTTGCCGCTGGGCATCGCATTGGCGCTGGGGCGGCAAAGTTCGATGCCGATCATCAAGTGGATCTGCGTCGTCTTCATCGAGTTCATTCGCGGTGTGCCGCTGATTACGCTGCTGTTCGTGGCAAACGTAGTGCTGGCCTACTTCCTGCCGCCGGGCACGAACTTTGACCTGATCCTGCGGGTGATCATCATGATTACGATGTTCGCCTCAGCCTATATCGCCGAGGTGATCCGAGGCGGACTGGCGGCGCTGCCGCGTGGGCAATATGAGGCCGCTGACAGCCTCGGACTTGATTATGCCCAATCCATGCGGCTGATCATTCTGCCGCAGGCGCTCAAGATTTCCATTCCGGGGATCGTGAATGTGGCGGTGGGTCTGTTCAAGGATACGACGCTGGTTTCGGTCATTTCGATGTTCGATCTGGTCGGCATGATCCGTGGTCCTATTCTCGCTTCGTCCGACTGGAACGGCGTCTACTGGGAACTTTGGCTGTTTGCCGCGCTCCTCTTCTTCGTTGTCTGCTATGGCATCTCGCAATACTCGCAGTGGCTCGAACGCCAACTTGCGACCGATCACCGCTGAACGGAAAGGTGACAAAACATGACTGAACAAGCACAGATGAATGTTTCGGACGAGGTCGCAATCTCGATCGAGAACATGAACAAATGGTATGGCACGTTCCACGTCCTCCGCGATATCGACCTGACCGTTTATCGCGGCGAACGGATCGTCATTGCGGGGCCGTCGGGGTCGGGTAAATCGACTCTGATCCGATGCATCAATGCCCTGGAAGAGCATCAGGCGGGCAAGATCGTGGTGGATGGGACGCACCTGTCGTCGGACCTCAAGAACATCGACAGAATCCGGTCCGAGGTTGGGATGTGCTTCCAGCACTTCAACCTGTTTCCGCATCTTTCGATCCTTGAGAACTGCACATTGGCTCCGATCTGGGTGCGTAAGACCCCCAAGAAGGAAGCTGAGGAAATCGCGATGCATTTCCTTGAAAAGGTCAAGATCCCCGATCAGGCGGACAAATACCCCGGTCAGCTTTCGGGTGGTCAGCAACAGCGCGTGGCGATCGCCCGGTCGCTGTGTATGCGCCCACGTATCATGCTGTTTGATGAACCGACATCGGCCCTTGACCCTGAGATGATCAAGGAAGTTCTTGATACGATGGTCGAACTGGCCGAAGAGGGCATGACCATGCTCTGCGTGACCCATGAGATGGGATTTGCCCGTCAGGTCGCAAACCGCGTGATCTTTATGGATGAAGGCCAGATTGTTGAACAGAACGAACCCGAAGAGTTCTTCAACAACCCCAAGAGCCCACGCACCCAGTTGTTCCTGAGCCAGATTCTTGGCCACTGACACGTTTGCGAACGGAAACAAGAAAGGCGGGCATTGGCCCGCCTTTTTCAGTTTGCACCGAGCAGTTCGCGCGGAATGACAAATTTGACGGTTTGGCCGCTTCCGGGGGTCAGGCGCAGCCAGTCATCAATCGCGAAATCCACCACCAGCGTCGCTCCGGATGGATAGTCGAAAAATCGGTGATGCGAGGGGCGATGCGCAACAAGGTTTTGCGCGCAGTCCCCAATACCAGGGCTATGTCCCAACATTAGAACACAGGTACCGTGGGCACCCCGAAGGGTCCGAAGCATTTCAGAGGCCGATGCGTGATACAATTCGGACATCAGGTCCGGTTCACAATCCAGCTTGAGACGATCACAGGTTTCCCTTGTGCGCACAGAAGAAGAACACATGATTTGATCCGGAATCAGGCCTTCCTCCCGCATCCAATCCCCAAGCGCTTGGGCTGACCGCCGCCCACGCCCGTTCAGAGGGCGGTCATGATCCCTGAGTTTCGGATCGGACCAGCTCGATTTGGCGTGGCGCATCAGTATCAGGCGGCGTGTCATGTCAAAAAGGACCTCATGTGCAAGGCTGATTGCGCCGGATCGCGCCCCGCCTTTTGCGAAACCGGGCAGGCCCGGCGCGCGGCGCACCCCATGGACCGGCATTGGGCGGTGTCTGTATCGGCGATATGACCCTTGCAAGCGTCGACGTCATAGCCATCTCCTGCAAAGGCGCGAACAGGGCAGGCGCTAAGGCATGGCCTGTCAACGCAAGTGGCGCAGGGCGAGGCAAGCGGCGGTGGTATGTCAATGTCACCTTCAAAGGCGACGGCCCCCCTGAAAGACGCCCATAGCCCCGTCTGGGGATGAACAAGGAAGCGGATTGGCGATGGGTGCGCGCGGCCTGTTCGCAGGGCCCAATCATAGAACGGGTAATGCGGCGGCCCGCCAAACGGAAAATATGCGGTGCCGCCTTGATCCCGGGCGATCTTTTCGATCACACGCCCCGACCACCTGTCGATGGGGTCGGGGGTGCCGTCGGCATATTCTGGCGAGGCTGTGAAAATCCGCCAAAAACGCGCATCGTCCGGTCCGAGCAGGATCAATGTCGTGTCTTGCCTGAGGAAGGGATCATCGGGGCCTGCGCGAAAGCCACCCAGTATCCGCAAGCCGTAATCGGCAAGGATGTCGGAGCCGGTCACTCTAGCGGGGGCAGCGGACTATCCGGACGGATCAGGGAACCAGCGCCATGTTCCGTGAAGAGTTCCAGAAGGACCGCGTTGGGTGCCCGTCCGTCAAGGATGACCACGGCGCGAACGCCGTCATCTATTGCGGCCAAGGCGGTTTCGGTTTTCGGGATCATGCCGCCCGCAATAATTCCGTTGCGTGTCATTTCGCGGATCTGTTCTGCCTTCAGTTCGGTCAAAACCTCGCCGTCGGCATTCTTTACCCCGGAAACATCCGTCAGCAACAACAGTCGATCCGCCTTCAACGCCGCGGCCACGGCACCGGCGGCTGTGTCACCATTGATATTGAAAGTTTCGCCGTTACGCCCCGCCCCGATGGGGGCTATCACCGGGATCATGTCCTTTTCGAACAGGGTGTCGAGGATACGCGGATTAACCGAATCCGGTGTCCCGACAAAACCCAAATCCGGGTGTGTCTGTTCGCAGATGATCAGATCGGCGTCCTTGCCGGACAGACCAACAGCCTGTCCTCCCTGTCGGTTGATCGCTTGCACGATACGCTTGTTCACGATGCCCGACAGAACCATTTCCACGACTTCGACCGTGGCCGCATCTGTCACCCGTTTGCCGTTCACGAACTCGGACTGGATGTCCAACTTCTTGAGCATGGCGTTGATCATCGGACCACCACCGTGGACGACGACCGGGTTCACACCGACCTGCCGCATCAAGACAACATCTCGGGCAAACCCTTCCATCGCCTCGTCGCTGCCCATGGCGTGACCGCCAAGTTTGATCACGACGGTGGCATCGGTGTAGCGCTGCAAGTAGGGCAGTGCACTGGACAGGGTGGCGGCGGTCGAAATCCAATCCCGGTTCATGTCTTGCGTTCTCATTCCTGTCGTCCGAAAATTTGTGCTCTTACGAGACAATAAACCTTGGGTCGGATTGTTGAAGGCCTAATTCCTGCTGCCACGTGTCAGGTCAGGGTGGCGATGATGCTGCGCAGGGTAGCAATACCATCACCTGCCTCGCTGGAGGTCACGACGATCTCGGGAAAGGCCGCCGGGTGCCGCGACAGTGCTGTGCGCACCTGATCCAGAATCCGGGCGCGTTCCGCGGCTTTGACCTTGTCAGACTTGGTCAGAACGCATTGGAACGTCACTGCGGACTTATCGAGAAGGGTCATGATCTCCTCGTCCACCGGTTTGACCCCGTGACGATGGTCAATCAACACAAACGCGCGGCGGAGCGTCTGGCGTCCCGACAGATATTGTTTGAGCAGCTTTTGCCATTTCTCCACAATCGGTAACGGCGCATTCGCGTAGCCATATCCGGGCAGGTCGACAAGATAGCGTTCTGAGCCAAGAGCGAAGTAGTTGATTTCCTGCGTGCGCCCCGGCGTGTTCGACGCGCGCGCCAACGCCTTGCGGCCTGTCAGCGCGTTGATCAACGTGGATTTCCCCACGTTGGACCGACCGGCAAAGCAAACCTCAAGGCGATCTGCGGGTGGCAGGCCCGCCATCGCAACGACGCCCTTGATAAAATCACATTCCCCAGCGAACAGTTTGCGCCCGGCCTCTCGGGTTATGTCATCCGGGGCTTCGGCCTCGGGAAAGGGTAGTCTATCCATTACAACACCTCGATCTGATCGCCGGTGGCTACGGTGCCATCTTCGATGACCTCGCCATATACGCCGAAATCGCGGTGATCCCAGCCGGTTTCCAATGCCCCCAGCACATCCGTATCCCGAAGCCCGGTCACCGGGTTTGCAGTGGTATGCATACAGCGTTCGATCCTGTCCCGGATCTGCAACACTGCCGAACCGATGCGCACCCGGCGTCCGATCCAGTCGAATTCCTCCCAAGGGGCAAGCCCGTCGAACCACAGGTTCCCGCGCCAGCGCTCGGGTTCCAGTGAACGGCCCAGCCGTTGAGCGACCGACCGGTGCGATGACATGTTCATGATCGACACCGATGGAAAGTCGCTGTCTGTCATGCCGCGTGATCCGGCTGAAACGATGCGGCGCGGTTGGGCGCGGTCCTCGGGGAGGATCGGTGCGAGCCAAGCGAAGAATGCCGCTGTAGCGCCCGCGTCATCGGGGCAAAAGCTGTGGCTGCCAAGGCGTTGATGGCGCAGGGTGACCGTTGCCGTCGCTTCATCCAGAGTGGCCCAAACTCCTGCCAGCGACGGAACACGCGTTCCGATCATGAAGTTTTGACATGGGCCCCAGGCATTGCCGTCGTGGGGGGCAAGATCGTGAAGGACCGCCCAATGGCGGTCCCATGGCATTGCTTGCCCGGCTGACAGTTGCGTTCGTGTCAACGTTTCCCGGCCGAGGCTCTTGATCGGATGGCGCCAGAGGGCCGTGATCAATCCGGTCATTTTTTCGTGCCCGGCTTGCCCGCCTTTGGCTTGAAGCTGGATTTGATGTTGCCGAAGACATCCGGCTTGTAGCCTTGGCTGCGCATGATCAGGTATTGTTGGGTAAACGTGATCGTGTTGTTGGCAATCCAGTAGATGACCAGACCGCTGGCAAAGCTGCCCAGCATGAACATGAACACCCACGGCATCCAAGCGAACACCATCGCTTGTGTTGCATCCGTCGGGGCCGGGTTCAATTTCTGCTGAAGCCACATGGAAATGCCAAGCAGCAGTGGCAGAATGCCAATGAATACCAGCGCCATGATGCTGCCCGGTTCAGGACCATCAAGCGGAAGCAGCCCGAAAAGGTTCATGATCGTGGTTGGGTCAGGCGCGGAAAGATCCTGAAACGGACCCAACCATGATGCGTGCCGCAGTTCGATGGTGACAAAGATCACCTTGTAGAGCGAAAAGAAAATCGGAATCTGAAGCAGGATCGGCAAACAGCCCGCAGCCGGGTTTACCTTTTCTTTCTTGTAAAGCTCCATCATGCCTTTCTGAAGCTTCTGACGGTCGTCTCCGGCCTTTTCCTTGAGCGCTTCCATCTGCGGCTGCAGCTCTTTCATTTTGGCCATCGAAACATAGGATTTGTAGGCAAGAGGGAACAACAGCGCCTTGAGGAACAGAGTCAGCGCGATGATCGACCAGCCCATGTTTCCGATCATGCCATGCAGCCAGTGCAGCACGAAAAAGATCGGCTTGGTCAGGAAAAAGAACCAGCCCCAGTCGATGCTGTCGAGAAACCCTTCGATCCCGTCTTGTTCATAGTCGCGGACGGTTTCCCATTCCTTGGCACCGGCAAAGAAACGGGTGGTGGCGCTGGCCGTGGTCCCGGCTGCGACAACCTGCGTCGGCAAAACGGTTTCGGCCTGATAAATGTCCGTGCGGGGGTTATATTTGGCCACCGCGCGGAATGGCGATCCCGGTGCTGGGACCAGCGTTGCCATCCAGTAGTGATCGGTGAAACCGATCCAGCCGTTGGATTGCACGGCGGTCACTTCGGCGGGAGCGCCCTGGGTCGCGTCGATCGGGAAATCGGCGATATCCGAATAGTCGATCTCCATCAACTCGCCATCGGCCATGCCGACCAGACCTTCGTGAAGGATGAAGAAGTTTTTCATGTCCGCCGGTTCACCGTGCCGGGCGACGATGCCATAGGGGGCCAGACTGATCGTTTCGCCTGAGGTGTTTTCGACGGCCTGCGAGACCGAGAACATGAAGTTTTCGTCAACCGAGATGGTGCGGCGGAACACAACGCCTTTGGGATTGGTCCAGCTCAGCGTGATCGGTGTATCGGCGGTCAGCGTGGATCCATCCTCTACCGACCATTCGGTGTTGGCACCGGGGACATCATCCAGAGACATCCCCGCGCCCGGCGCCCAGCCATAAAGCGCGTAATAGGCAGAGGCGGTGCCCACCGGCGACAGGACGGTCACGATGTCCGAGCCTTCTTCGATGGTGGTATGGTAATCCTTGAGCGCGAGATCGTCGATCCGCCCACCCTGGAGCGAGATGGAACCGGTCAGGCGCGAGGTCTCGATCGCGATGCGCGGTGCATCGGCCAAAGCCGCGGCGCGGTCTTCTGCAGGCGTGGTTGCCGTGGCTTCGGTGACCGCTGCACTGGCTGCGGGGGCGGTTGTCAGCGGCTGGGTGCCGTCAGTCTGCCCCGATACGGCCTGCTGTGCGGGTTGTTGTGGTTCCGGAGGGGGGAACAACACGAACCAACCGAGAATAACGATAAAGCTGAGCGCTGTCGCCAGAATGAGATTCTTGTTCTGATCGTCCATGAGGAACCGCCACCTTGCGAGAATAGGAGTTTGGGTGGGTTCAACAGATCAAGGGCACAAAGGTCAAGCCGAATCCGGCATTTGGGCAATCCGCCGCGATTTCTTGGGGTCAGGCGGGCAATCGGGCGACAATGCCGACTGCGCGGCGCGAAACGACGGGGAAGCGATGTCGTGGGTAGAAGCGCAAAGGCCGTAACTTTCAACCACCGAATAACTCAGCAACTGGATCATTCAAGAGCCGCGCATCTGGTTGACGCTGATTTGGTCCGGCAGCCGGGAGAGATGTTGCCGTGCCCAGCCGGGCAGATCTCTGGCGGGCATGGGATATGCGATGCCATAGCCCTGAACAGAGGTGCAGCCCAATTGACACAAAAGCGCGTGTTCGCCCGCCGTTTCAACCCCTTCGCCAACGGTATCAAGGCCAAGCTGTTCGGCCATGGACAGGATCGCGGACAGCATCTTGCGCTGTTCGGCATCTGTGTCGATACGCATGATAAAAGATCTGTCAATCTTGATCCGGCTTACCCCGAACCTGCGGATCGCAGCGATAGAGGCATGGCCAACACCGTAGTCATCCAGATCCACGGCGCACCCCAATTCCCCCAAAGCGGCAATCGTCCGGCAGATGATGTCGTCCGGGTGTTGTGCAACCACGGTTTCGAGAATTTCGATGCGTAGATCCTTCGGGGCAAGGTCGTGCCGTTCAAGCGCCCAGGCAACCCGATCTCGCAGGTTCGGGTTGCGCAGCTGCTCGGCTGAGAAATTCACGCTCACTTCGGGGATGTCCACGCCCGCCTCTCTCCAGCGGACCAGCGCGCTCAGCGCGTCTTGCATCACGACATCGCCGAGCCGATCCATCAGGCCCGCAGTTTCCAGAACCGGCAAGAAAACATCCGGTCCAAGGGTGCCACGCTCTGGGTGCTCCCACCGGGCGAGCGCCTCTGCACCGGTGATCTGGCCGGTTTCTGTAGATATCTGGGGCTGAAACCACGCCCGGATCTGACCAAGGCCAAGGGCTTCCATCGCGGCCTGTCGTAGTTGTGCATGAACGCTGTCGCGATCCAGAAGGGCGGTGGAATAGGCTCGCACGCCGCCCGGACCGACTGTTTGCGCATCATCCAGCGCGCTGAGCGTTGCGCGCAGCCATTCTTCGCCAGTGCTGCCGGATACGCGCGAGGCCAGACAGAAACCCACAGACACAGATGGATATATGGTCAGGCCTTCTATCGCTACGGGGTCGTCCATCCGATCCTGAAGGCGCGCAGCGACTTGCAGGCCGGTTTCCAGATCGACAGAGTTTCCCGCGGCGATACAGGCCACAAAGCGGTGCGCGTCCACCCGTGCGATGGCGTCGCCCGTGCGCACCGATCCTTCAAGCCGATCAGCCAGTTGTTCGCAAATGCGTTCAAAGGCGCGGCTGCCGTGTTTGGTGCGCAGGTGCTCAGTGTCGTCAATGCCGATCGCAAAGCAAATCGAATTTCGTGCCCCGCTGGCGCAATCGACCAGCACATTGTCCAGAAATCCATGCATTCTGGCGAGGTCATTTTGGGACGAGGGGGCGGATAACCCGGCCCCCCGCATCGGCCTGAGGATCAACACCGCCAATGGCATTAGCATTGCGATCAGGATCAGACCCGGCTCACCCGCGACCCAAAACGCCCCGAGACAGAGCGCCGGGGCGATGGCCATGCCGTCGACCCCACGGCCATCGGGGGGCGCGACTGCCGAAATGATATATCGCCAAGGCTTGCGGGGCATTTGCGTCTCCTCTGGCCGGGGAATAATGGCGCAGAGCGTAAGACCGGCAAATGACCGGTGGGTTAACGCAGGATAGGTGCGTCAGGATCGTTTTGATCGGATTTTATCTGTCCGCGCGTCAGTCCGGCGAAATCAAATATTTTTGGGTCCAGAAGATGTGATGGGCGCGCATTCATCAAGGCGCGGAACATCACCTGACGGCGTCCGGGGCTGTTCTTTTCCCAACCATCGAGAATCTGTTTGACCTGCTGGCGCTGCAAACCGTCCTGAGATCCGCACAGATCGCAGGGAATGATTGGATAATTCATTGCCCGTGCAAAACGATCACAGTCGTCTTCGGCGACGTGGGCAAGCGGACGATAGAGGAAAAGATCGCCTTCTTCATTGACCAGCTTGGGCGGCATGGTGGCAAGACGCCCGCCATGAAAGAGGTTCATAAAGAATGTTTCAAGAATATCGTCGCGATGATGGCCCAGCACCACGGCAGAGCATCCTTCCTCGCGGGCGACGCGGTAGAGGTGCCCCCGCCGAAGGCGCGAACACAACGCGCAGAAGGTGCGTCCCTCGGGTACCTTGTCGGTGACTATCGAATAAGTATCCTGATACTCGATGCGATGCGGCACCCCCATCTTTTCCAGGAATGCAGGCAGGACTGTCGCAGGAAAGCCAGGTTGGCCCTGATCGAGATTGCAGGCCAGCAAGTCAACGGGCAAGAGCCCGCGCCACTTGAGTTCATGCAGCACCGCCAAAAGGGTATAACTGTCCTTTCCGCCGGACAGGCACACAAGCCAACGCGCACCGCGTTCGATCATGCCGTATTGTTCAACCGCTTCGCGCACGTTCTGCACAATGCGCTTGCGGAGCTTCTTGAACTCGGTGCTTTTGGGGGCACCGTAGAACAGCGGATGGATATCGTTGGCATCGTCTAGCATGGCTGTTGCTTTAAGGCCGCGCGATGGCGGGGGCAAGCATGAGGTTTGTCTGCCTCAAGAGCTTTGACACCCGAAGAGGGTGGGAAAAAGAGAGAAACGGGAATTGCAGCGGCTACTGGCCATGCGTGGCCGTTGGATATTCCGCTTGTGATTGAAGGCGGTTATCGCACCATTTCTGCGCATCCGGATCGCGGCGACGCCCTGACCAGAGGGCTGGCCGTTCAGGGAAATCACGACCCGCTCCGGCCAATCGGATTTGGGATCAGTCGGGGACGTTGTCGATCCCCGACCCACCAAAGGGATGACATCTGCCAATCCGGCGCAAAGCCAGCCAACCACCGCGCAGCCCGCCGTGCTTTTCGATCGCTTCCAACGCATACGCGCTGCAGGTCGGCTGATACCGGCAGTTATGTCCGACCCATGGGGAAAAGATCAGCCGGTAGGCGTGCACAGGGAACGCAACGATTCGGCCAAGAAGTGTCATATGTCTTTGTGGATTTTGCGCAGGGCAAACGCCAGATCTGCCTGCAAGGCATCAAAGGGGCGCGATATGGTCGCCTCGTGGCGCCCGATCAGGACATAGTCCCACCCATCGCGACCCAGTTCAGCCAGAACGATCTCCGCGACGGCGCGCAGCCGCCGCTTGGCCCGGTTGCGGGCCACGGCATTTCCGACCTTTTTGGAACAGGTGAATCCGACACGGATGCCTTGCCCCGGTTCGTCGGCACGCCGTTGCCGCGCTTGCAGCATCATTCCGGCCGTTCCTTGCCGGCGGGCGCGGGCTGCCTTGAGGAAATCCGCCCGTTTGCGCACACCAGCAGGTCGCACGAAAACCGCCGGTTTCCCACTAGGCAGACCGCAAGGGTCTTCCATCGGGGATACCGGCGGTTCCGTGTTCATTTGAACGCGGTCTCGCGATTACGCGCTCAGTTCCTTGCGGCCACGTGCGCGACGGGCGTTCAGGA
>JAUIAS010000082.1 GCA_030425395.1 Alphaproteobacteria bacterium | reverse complement strand
GCGCTGGCCGTTCAGGAAACCTATGGCGACAAGGTCAAGATCCGCTGGCAGGAAAGCGTGCCCGAAGGTGCCGACGCCGAACGCGTGATCACCCAGATGGCTCTGTCGGGCTGCGATATCATCTTTACCACTTCTTTCGGGTATATGGACCCGACCAACAACGTGGCCGGGAAATTCCCGAATGTGAAGTTCGAGCACGCAACCGGCTACAAGCGCGAACACTCCAACGTATCCACCTACAATGCGCGTTTCTACGAGGGTCGCGCGGTTGTCGGCCATATCGCCGGGAAAATGACCAACACCAACAAGATCGGCTACATCGCGTCGTTCCCGATCCCCGAAGTGATCATGGGCATCAACTCCTATTATCATCACGCAAAAATGGCGAACCCGGACGTGGAACTGGTGGTGACTTGGGCCTACACTTGGTTTGATCCGGCCAAGGAAGCCGACGCAGCCCGTGCCATGCTCGATCAGGGCGTTGACGTGATCACCGCACATACCGATTCCACCGCACCGCTGGCCGAGATCGCCAAGGAAGGCGGCAAGGCCTTTGGCTTTGGGCAGGCGTCGGACATGGCTGCGTTCATGAAGAACGACGATGGCACGCCCGGCCCACGGATTGCCTCGATCATCGACGAATGGTCACCCTACTACGTCAAGCGCGTTGGCGCGTTGATGGATGGCACATATGAACAAGTGGACAGCTGGGCAGGCATGCCCGAGGGCGAAGTTGTGATCGGCGCTATGAATGACGCGATCCCCGCGGATGTGCAGGCCGAGGCAAAGGCCCTGATCGACAGCATCACATCGGGCGAATACCACCCGTTCACCGGCCCGATCAACAAGCAGGACGGCTCCGCATGGCTGGCCGATGGCGAAGTCTCCGATGACGGAACCCTGTTGGGCATGAACTTCTACATCGAAGGCATTACCGACAGCATCCCGCAGTAAGCTGTTTTTGTAACTCCTGCGAAAGGCCCCGCTCCGGCGGGGCCTTTTTCATGGGTAGTTATCAAGTTTGATCCCAAGAAACACCGGAGGCCTCGGCATGTGAACCGAGCCTCCAAGACGGCCACGCATCAAGTTGTTTAAACTTCGTGCCAAAGGTTTCTGGCGCATTTTGGGCGGGCTGTTCACCAATTCTCGACAGGGCAATCAAGGACATTGCACGCACCCGCTCACCATGGCACGAATACCGGCATGACAGATTTAACCACTCTCGACGGAACACCGATTGGCCGCTTTGCCTTTGGCACCATGCAGTTTGGCGGCAAGGCGGACGAAACGCAATCGCGCGCCATGTTTGACGCCTGTCGCGATGCAGGCATCGTGCACTTCGATACCGCGTATCTATATACCGGTGGAAACTCGGAAACCCTTTTGGGGCAATTCATCCAAGGCACGCGGGAAAAGCTCTTTGTCGCGACCAAGGTGGGCTACGCGGGCGGTGCCGGGGCGGATAATATGGCCGCCCAATTGGACATTTGCCGCGCCCGGCTGGATATCGAAACGGTTGACGCGCTTTACCTGCACAAGTTCGACCCCGACACAGACCTGCGCGAAACCATGGAAGCCTTTGCCAAGTTCCGCGACAAGGGGATGGTCCGGCATGTCGGACTATCGAATTTCGCGGCATGGCAGGTTGTCGATGCGATATGGATAGCGCGGGAATTCGGCCTGAAGATCGACCTTCTGCAACCAATGTACAGCCTTGTTAAGCGACAAGCCGAAGTCGAGATTTTGCCAATGGCCGCGCATCATGGGATAACCGTAGCCTCTTATTCCCCGCTGGGGGGCGGGCTGCTGAGCGGGAAATACCGGGCAGGCGAACAGGGGCGATTGACCGAGGACGATCGGTATGCCGCGCGTTATGGCACGCAATGGATGCATGATGCTGCGATACAACTAGACGATATTTCCCGCGACATGGGCATTCACCCAGCGACGCTGGCGGCAGCGTGGGTGGCGCGGCATGATACCGGCCCCGTGCCGATCCTGTCCGCGCGCACCGCCGACCAACTGGTCCCGTCCCTTGAGGCGATGCGGTTTGAGATGGACGACGACCTTTATGCGCGACTAACCGCCCTGACCCCTACCCCGCCACCAGCCACTGACCGGTTGGAGGAACACGCATGAACCGGGTCATCGTGATCGGCGGCGGCATCGCGGGAACATCCGCCGGCGCACGGCTCAGCGCGGATATGCACGTAACCCTTCTGGAGATGGAAGAGGCGCTTGGCTATCACGCCTCCGGGCGGTCAGCGGCACTCTTTGAACAACACTACGGCCTGCCATCCACCAAAGCCCTGAACCGTGCCAGCGCTGAATTCCATTTTTCGCACAATGGCGGTTATCTCAGTGCGCGCGGCTTTATGGTGCTGGCACGCGATGGCGAAGATGACATCTTTGCCGCCGATATGGCCGAATTGCATGCTCCCCGAATAACCATGGAAGAAGCTCGCGCTCTGGTTCCGATCCTTGACACGGATGTGGTCGTCGCGGCTGCCTATCATGAAGAAGCCTATGATATTGATACCGATCGGCTGCTTCAGGATTTTGCCCGCACCATCCGCTCTAGCGGCGGGGCGGTCGTGACCGGTGCCCGGGTGACGCATGTGGCGCGGGAAGGAAATCTGTGGCGGGTGACAATCTCCAACGGCGAAACCTTTGAAGCCGAGATGATCCTGAATGCCGCCGGTGCCTGGGCCGATCCGGTCGCGCGCCTTTGCGGT
>JAUIAS010000081.1 GCA_030425395.1 Alphaproteobacteria bacterium | reverse complement strand
CCGTCATGCCGTTTTCCCAAGCTTGGCTTTGGTCAGGCTCTCGGCGCCCCAGATGTCGCGGGCATAGCCCTTGATCGTACGGTCGGACGAGAACCAGCCCATGCTGGCGGTGTTGACCAACGCCATCGCGGCCCAGTTCGCCGGGTTGCGATATGCGGTGTCGGCGCGGCGCTGCGTGTCGAAATAGCTGTCGAAATCGCAGGTCACGAGGAAATAATCATGGTCATAGAGCATCCCCACAAGCCCATGATAGCGGCTTGGGTCATGTGGTGCAAAACGCCCCTCGGCGATCTGGCCCAGCACCCGCTGCAAACGCGGGCTGGCCTCGATGGCGGCGCGGGAGTAGCCGTGATGCGTGCGGCGCTCCATCACTTCTTGTGCGGTCAGGCCGAACAGGAAGAAGTTTTCTGAACCGACATGTTCGCGGATTTCGACGTTTGCACCGTCGAGCGTGCCGATGGTCAGCGCGCCGTTCAGGGCAAACTTCATGTTGCCGGTGCCCGACGCCTCTTTGCCGGCGGTCGAGATCTGTTCCGACAGATCCGCCGCCGGGATCAGCCGTTCGGCCATCGTCACGTTGTAGTTCGGGGGATAGACGATCTTTAGCTTGTCGCCTGTGATCTCGTCGGCATTGATCACCGCTGCCACGTCATTGATCAGACGGATGATGTCCTTGGCCACGAAATATCCCGGCGCTGCCTTGCCGCCGAAGATTTTCACTCGCGGGGTCCAGTCTGCGTTCGGGTTGTCGCGCATGTCATTCCACAACGCGACAGTCTCCAGAAGGTTCATCAACTGGCGTTTGTATTCGTGGATGCGCTTGATCTGCACGTCGAACATTGCGTCGGGGTCAAGACTGACACCCAGCGTCTGACCGATCCAGTTGGACAGGTTCGCCTTGTTCTCGCGCTTGGAGGCGGTGAACGCCTCGACAAATGCGGCATCGTCCCGTTTGGACTTAAGCGCGCTCAGTTGTTCCAAATCGGTCACCCAGCTTTCGCCAATCGTGTCGGTGATCAGGTGCCGCAGCGACGGGTTGCAGCCATAAAGCCAACGACGCGGCGTGATGCCGTTGGTCTGGTTGATGATCCGGGTTGGATGGATGCGGTGCAGGTCGGCGAACACCGTTTCCTTGACCAGTTCCGTGTGCAGCGCAGACACGCCGTTGACCTTGTGCGCCATGATGAACGCCAGTTCCCCCATGCGCACGTCACCATGTTCCAGAATACGGGGGCTGCCGGGGAATTCTGTCTGATGCGCGTGCTCGATGGCGCGGATGATCTCCAGATGGCGCGGCAGGATGCGGCCCATCAGATGCTCGCTCCACCGTTCCAATGCTTCGGGCAGCAGCGTGTGGTTGGTGTAGGCAAGGCACTTGCGCGCCAGCGGGATCGCCTCATCCATTGGGATCGCGTGCTCGTCTACCAGAATGCGCACCAGTTCCGGCCCGGCGATGGCAGGGTGCGTGTCGTTGAGCTGGATCGCCACGTAATCGGGCAGGGCGCGGATGTCGTCATGGTCTTTCAGGTAGCGGCGCAGCAGATCCATGATCGACGCGGCGGTGAAGAAATACTCCTGCTTGAGGCGCAGTTCCTTGCCGCTTTCGGTGGTGTCGTCGGGATAGAGCACCCGGCTGATCGTACGCGCCAGCGCCTCTGACCGACCGGCGGCAAGGTAATCGCCGCGGTTGAAGCTTTCGAGGTCGAATTCCTTGGCCGGTTCCGCCGACCAGAGGCGCAGCGTGTTGCCCCATGCGCCTTTCCAGCCGACCACGGGTGTGTCATGCGCGGTGGCCATCACCACCTCGCCGGGGTGCCAATAGGCCTTGCCCTCGTGATGATCGACGTGTCCGCCAAAGCCGATCCGATAGCGTGCCTCGGGGCGTTCGAATTCCCACGCATGGCGCTGGGTCAGCCAAGTCTCGGGTTTCTCGACCTGTTGTCCTTGCGCAAAGCTTTGCTCGAACAGACCGTGCTCATACCGGATGCCATAGCCAAACGCCGGAATACCCAAGGTCGCCAATGAGTCCATGAAACATGCCGCCAGGCGGCCCAGTCCACCATTGCCAAGGGCTGCGTCCGGTTCGTCATGCACGATGGTGTCGAAGTCGAGACCCAGTTCCGACAGCGTTGCCTTGACCGTGTCCTCCATCCGCAGGTTCGAGATCATGTCCTCGATCAGCCGCCCGATGAGGAACTCCATCGACAGGTAATAGACCCGCTTGGGCGAGGCCGCGTAGGTTTCCTTGGTCGACCGGAACCACGATTCGACCATCTGGTCGCGCAGGACCAGTGACAGCGCGATGCGCCAGTCATAGGTCGAGGCGTTCTCGGCATCCTTGCCCAGCGAGTATTTCAGACGGTTCAGAATATCGGTTTTCATGGTCATTCAGGTGCGTTCCAACGTCGGATCCAGATTTACGATAGCGCTAACATAAGTGTCTATTAACGCATCCCATCAAGAACACCATTGCACATTCTGCAACCGTGACCGGAGTTTTCTTCATGTGGTCGATGCGCAATACCGCCCTGTCAGGACGGGATAGCCTGAACTTTCAGCGCTTCAAGGATGCGCGGCAGGCCGTTCTGTAGGGCTAAAGGTCCGGCAGCCGCGTTTTCTGACCGCCCTCGGCATCGAAATTGTCGGGTGCCAGCCATCGCAAGAACCGGGCCTTCAGATCAGGCCATTCGCTGTCGAGTATGGAGAACCACGCCGTATCGCGGTTGCGGCCCTTGTAGTGGGTCGCCTGACGGAACGTGCCTTCATAGGTGAACCCCAGCCGTTCGGCGGCACGCCGCGATGGCGCGTTCAGCGCGTCGCATTT
>JAUIAS010000047.1 GCA_030425395.1 Alphaproteobacteria bacterium | reverse complement strand
TTGTTCCGTTTTTGGAACGCGCTTTGGCACGCAGGCCCGTTGATCTTTGAAATTTTCCAAATTTTTCAAGGGCAAATGGCGGAGACGAAGGGATTCGAACCCTCGAGACCCTTCCGGGCCTACTCCCTTAGCAGGGGAGCGCCTTCGACCACTCGGCCACGTCTCCGCCGACGCGTATAGCCGTGCCAAGAGGGGGGACACAAGGCAAAAATCCTTGCCTGTGGCGGGAAATTTTCCGGAAGGGCTGGCACGGTTGTTCCGCACTTCGAAAATCGACCATGCTTGGAATTCATGCCCTACTCTCAAATCGGCGACAGGTTCCATGCCGCCGATGACCATGCCCGTTTCCGGCGGGAATTGCTCAAGGCGTTCCCCACCCCAACGTGCCTTCTGTCCGTATGCCGATCCGCGTTGACGATTCAGGACCAAACCTGATCGGGCCGATCAGGCCCGGCGGGATCTTCTGGTTGGCCTCGTGCCTGTCGTCACCCGCGGAGCAATCGCTTTGTTCTGAACGAAGCGACAGGAACGGTGCGCCAGTGGAAGCATTTCCAAACCACTCTCCAATCTCTCAAAGTATTGCGGCACGAATGAGCAGTGCCGGTCGGAAACGCGCTTTGACAAACGTCGCGGCCGCTGGACCGCCGTGCCGATCGGGGATTTGCGTCGCTCCCGAGGTTCAGAACCGGGGCGGCATCAAGCCCGCCTGAAACCATTTCAGAAAGCTCACCACCGAATGCACAGGTCGCCGTGTGGCCTGCGCGATATCCGCCGCATAAGGGGCCATATTTGTGCATTCCAGCACAATCGCCCCGATATTCTGGTTCTGCGAAACCAGCCCTCTTGCCGCAGCAATCATTTCCTCGCGGCAGGTGTCAAAATCCATCGTGTCGCAATCGTTGAAGATCGCGCTGGCAAATGCCCCATTGCGCGGCATACCCGCAAGGGCCGTATCGGCGCGCGCGCCGGCCGCGCTGAGGTGTGCGGGACTGAGGCTCTGAAGAGAAATCGTCAGAACACCCGCTTGCTGACCTGCAGGCAACATCGCTTCGATCATCGGCAATTGCATCAACGGCGAACTCGCAAAAGGCACGCCCAGAGCATCCTTCAGCTCGTCCTGCATCAACGACAGAAATCCGCATGACGTTGTCAGGCCCGTGCACCCTTCGGCAATCAGCGCACGACCGGCATCGACAAAGGCTCCCAACAGCCCGCGCGGATCATCCAGAACCACCTTTTCAGCGCTTGCACCGGTCACCACACGCATGCGTACCGGGAACGGCCAGGTGTCCGGATTGCCGATATCACCCGGTGGGCGGGGGAACCGGGTTTCCAGCATCAGAATGCCTATGCAGGGTTGGCTCATGGTGTCTCGCTTTCACGCGCCGGGTCGGCGGGCACCCCCGCGGCCGAATAAGGCTCCAACGCGGCCAGAAGATAGCTCAGGAATTCGCGGCCAACCTGTGACAGGGGTCGTGTTGCCGATGTGATGACAGCCATATCCATCATGATCTGCGGCCTGAAATCCCGTGCGACAAACCGATCGTCATAGTCGAATTCAAGGCCGAACCGGTCCAGAAGCGATACCCCCATCCCTTCTTTGACAAAGCTCAGAAGATTCTTGAACAGATGCGAATGCACACGTGCTTTGAAAGGCACCCCTGCCCTTTCAAAGGCATCTCTCAGCCTTCGTTGGGTAATGTGATCCGGCCCCATGACAATAAACGGTTCATCGCACAGCAGCTCTGGCGTCAGGATGTCGTGGCGTGCCAGCGGATTATCACGATGCAGGGCAATGCGTGTCTGTACGTGCAAAGGATAAGCGGTCAGCGAATCATACAACATCGGCATTTCGCACACGCCGATCTCGAACAGCCCGGACAGCACCCATTCCTGAATCTTCGAACTGTATTGCGACTGGAACGAAATGTTCATGTTCGGGCGCGATCTTGCGAATTCGGCGATCAGTTTGGGCATGAATCCGAACGACATGGAGTGTTGCGACGCAACCTGAAGCTGGCCTGCCTGTTTGTTCTGCAAATCGACCACCGTTTGCGTCACGTGATCAAGGCCGCGCACCACGGTATCAATCTCGCGATGCAACAGTTCTGCTTCTGGCGTCGGCAACAAACGCCCGTGCAAACGTTCAAACAGTCGCAGACCGGTTTGCCGCTCCAACTCCGCCAAAAGATTGGAAATCCCCGGCTGCGAAATCCCCAATGCTTCTGCGGCACCGGTGACGGTGCCCGCTTCTACGACAGCGTGGAACGCCTGCAATTGTCTGAACCGCAATCTCATGAAGGTCTGGTATCACCTTTAATGATGGCCTTACCACAATTTTGTATTGGAAATGATGGCGCGACCCTGCCAGTCTCCACAGCGCAACCATGGGATACCAAGCAGAATGAAGCCACAGCATATCGTTGTCATCGGTGCCGGGATTGTCGGTGCCGCCTCTGCGATCTGGCTGCGTCGCGCTGGACATGAGGTCACCCTGCTGGACCGTGGCATACCGGGCATGGGTGCGTCCTATGGAAATGGTGGCATTCTGGCGAGTTGCTCTATCGTGCCGGTCACCGGGCCGGGACTGACAAGGAAAAGCCCGGTTTATCTGGCCGATCCCAATTTCCCCTTGTTTTTGCGCTGGCGTTATCTGCCAAAGCTGGTGCCATGGCTGGTGCGCTACATGAGCCACGCAAACGAAGCAGACACGCGCCGCATCAGTCAGGGCCTGACGACCATCGTTGGCGACAGCCTTGAACAGCATCAGGCGCTTACCGCAGGCACCAAAGCTGCCAAATGGGTTCAGGAAAGCCTCTACAGCTTTGCTTACCGCGACCGCGCCGCATTCGACGCAGACAGCTTTGCTTGGCAACTCCGCCGCGAAGCCGGTTTCGAACCTGAAATCATTCAAGGCCAAGACGTGCGCGATGCCGAACCGATCCTCGGGCCGGACACCACCTTGTTGGCAGTCATGAAAAACCACGGGTTTATTCTTAATCCCGGGTCCTACGTCAAAGACCTTGTGGAGCTGTTCAAAGATCTGGGTGGCATATTCATTCAAACCGAAGTCAAGGATTTCGAGCTTGGCGGCGGCCAGATCAGCGCCGTCGACACGAGCACCGGGCGCATCCACTGTGACAAGGCGGTCGTGTGCTCTGGCGTCTGGTCCAAACCGCTGATGGCCAAGCTGGGGCTCAAGGTTCCGCTCGAAGCCGAGCGCGGCTACCACATTCTGTTCAAGGAACCCAGCCAGCGACCGAACAACCCGATGATGCTGGCGGCGGGCAAGTTTGTCGCGACGTCGATGGAACAGGGCCTGCGCTGCGCAGGTGTGGTGGAATTTGGGGGACTCAGCGAACAGAAATCCAAGGCCCCACTGGAGTTCCTCCGCCGCAAGGCTCGGGAATCTTTTCCAAACCTGACCTACGCCTCGCAAGAGGAATGGCTGGGCTATCGCCCCGCCCCCAGCGACAGCCTGCCGCTGATCGGGCAACTTGGTGAAACCGGTGTCTACTCTGCCTTTGGCCACCATCACATCGGAATGACTGGCGGTCCAAAGACCGGGCGCCTTGTGGCTGACCTGATTTCAGGCAACCATCCAAACGCAGACATTCGTCCCTTTGAGCCCATGCGCTTTGCGGGGACCAATACCTAAGACCAGACTTAAACCCAGGGAGAAAGACCAATGAAAAAACTTGCAACAAGCCTTAGCACTGCCGCCGCGACTGTCGCGCTGGCCATTGCCGGCACCGCCGCTTCGGCGGAAAAATGGGACATGCCGATGGCCTATGCCGCGACAAACTTCCATTCGGAAATGGGCGTCGTTTTCGCTGACAAGGTCCGCGAATATACCGGCGGCGACATTGACATCACCGTTCACCCGGGTGGTTCGCTGTTCAAGGGCGGCGAAATCAAACGCGCGATTCAAACCGGTCAGGCCCCAATCGGCGAACGCTTCATGTCCGCACACGCCAACGAGGCACCGCTGCTGGGTTGGGACAACGTGCCCTTCATCGCGGCCAGCTATGAGTCCAACGAAAAGCTCTGGGCCGCAGCCAAGGACAAGGTGAATGCCCAGCTTGCCGATCAGAACCTCGTGACGCTTTATACCTGCCCATGGCCGGGTCAGGGTTTCTATTTCAACAAGGAAGTAAACTCCTCGGCGGACACGCAGGGCGTCAAATTCCGCTCTTACAACACCGCAACGGCAACCTTCGCCGAAGAGCTGGGCATGATCCCGGTTCAGGTCGAAGCGGCCGAACTGAGCCAGGCGCTCGCCACTGGCGTTGCCGAAGCGTTCATTTCGTCGGGCTCCACCGGCTATGACCGCAAGGTCTGGGAACAGCTGACCCATTACTACAAGGTCAACGCATGGCATCCGCGCAACTATGTGATGGTCAACAAGGGCATCTGGGACGGGCTTTCGTCCGAAACCCAGGCGTCGATCCAGAAAGCTGCCGATGAAACCGGCGCGGCTTGCGCTGCCAAATCGGCAGAGCTTGCAAACTGGTATTTCGAGCAGCTCGAAGCCAACGGCATGAAGGTCGAGGATGCGAGCCCCGAGTTCCTTGCCGAGCTTCAGAAAATCGGTGCCAAGATGAAGGATGACTGGGTTGCCGCCGCGGGCGACGATGCACAAGCCATCCTCGACGCCTACCAAAGCAACTAAGAACCAATGCGGCGGTCCTTCCGAAAAGGGGCCGCCGCTTCAAATCTTCGGGGGAATCCAATGCGAGATTGGCAACCGTTTCTTGGGCTGCCCTTGTGGGTCTGGCTCTTTGTATTTCCAACACTTTTAGCTCTTTTTTGCTTTTGGCAGGGCCCCAAGGCCGCGGCTTTGTTGTCGCCGGTGTGGAGATTTCTCGACAGGGTCTACAAGGCAGCGGGGGTTCTCGCCGCCTTCTTTATGGTGATGATCCTTTTGCTGATCATCGGCCAAATGGTGGCGCGCTGGTCCAACATGACCTTTCCCGGATCAACCGAATACGCGGGCTACGCCATGGCCGCGACGTCGTTCTTTGCCCTTGCCTATACTTTGACGCAGGGTGCCCATATCCGGGTCTCCGTTCTGCTCAACCTCAATCATCACACGAAATTCTGGCTTGATGGGGTGGCAATGTTCATTGCAGCACTGACCGCCACGTATTTTGCGCGCTACGCCATCAAGACGAACATCATGTCCGAGATGCTGAATGATCGCACGCAAGGTCAGGATTTTGTGCCGGAATGGCTTTTGACGTTTTTTTCCATGTTCGCCAATTCCCCGACAAAATGGGGCGCGATGTGGGAAAACACCGGCTCGGACTGGGTTTATACACCCGTCTGGTTGCCGCAGTTGCCAATGTCCATCGGAACGATCCTTCTCGCGATTGCGATCTGGGATTATCTCACGCGGCTGCTGGCCCTGCGTAAAAGCCAAATCCACGAGGAGATTCTGGAATGACCGAAATTTACGCAACGGCGATCTTTCTCTTTGTGCTTTTTGCGCTGCTGGGCGGATCGGTCTGGATCGGTCTGGCCCTGATGGGCGTGGCCTGGGTCGGGATGGAACTGTTTACCTCCCGCCCCGCCGGGGACGCGATGATCACCACGATCTGGACCGGCGCGTCCAGTTGGACGCTGACGGCGCTTCCGCTGTTCATCTGGATGGGTGAAATCCTGTATCGGACACGATTATCGCAAGACATGTTTCGCGGGCTGGCCCCTTGGATGCGCTTTCTGCCCGGCGGCCTTCTGCACACCAACATCGCGGGCTGCACCATCTTTGCCGCCGTTTCCGGATCCTCGGCGGCCACGCTGAACATGGTCGGCAAGATGTCGATCCCGGAGCTGCGCGCCCGTGGCTATCCCGAATTCATGATCATCGGCACGCTGGCCGGTGCCGCTACGCTGGGCCTGATGATACCGCCATCGCTGACACTGATCGTCTATGGTGTCACGATCAATGAAAGTATCACCAAACTGTTCATGGCGGGCGTGTTCCCCGGACTGGTTCTGGCCGGTCTCTTCATGCTGTACATTGTTTTCTGGCATTACATGTACAAGGACCAGCGCCCTGAACCAGAACCCCCGATGCCCTTCCGTGAACGCATCGCCGAAAGCCGGTTTCTCCTGCCTCTGTTCGGTCTCGTATTTGTGGTTATCGGGTCAATGTATCTGGGATATGCCACCGCCACCGAAGCCGCTGCCGTCGGCGTGATCGGTGCCCTTTTGCTGTCCGCGCTGCAAGGATCCCTGACATGGGACACCTTCTCGGGCAGCTTGATGGGCGCAACCAAGACGTCGGCAATGATCGCCTTTATCCTCATGGGGGCCGCGTTCCTGTCGCTGTCCATGGGGTTCACCGGCCTGCCCCGCGCCCTTGCCGGAATGATCGACAGCTACAACCTGTCGCCCGTTGCGCTGATCGCGGTGCTCACCGTCTTTTATCTCATACTGGGTATGTTCATGGACGGGCTGTCTTCTGTGGTTCTGACCATGGCAATCGTCGAACCGATGATCCGCGCGGCAGGCATTGACGTGATCTGGTTCGGCATCTTCCTTGTTGTGGTGATCGAAACCGCACAGGTTACGCCCCCCATCGGCTTCAACCTCTTCGTGCTTCAGGGGATGACGCGCCACGACATCGGCTATATCGCCAAGACCGCCATTCCGATGGTCGGGCTGATGCTGCTGATGGTTGTCATTCTGGTGATCTGGCCGGAACTCGCAACATGGCTGCCCGACAACATCCGCAACGGGCCCGGCGGCTGACGCATTTGCTGAAGGCGCTGGGGCTTCTTGCCCGATATGGGCGGTTTGTTCTTGTTGCAGGGCTGGTCGCTGGACTGGCCCTGCCGCATGTTGCGCAGGTGCTGCGCCCGTGGCTCAGTGAACTTGTGCTTTTCCTGCTGTTTCTCACCGCGTTTCGTGTGGGCCTGCCCAAGGCGCTCGCCGGGCTGAGCCATATGGGCACAACAGCGACGGTGGTTTTGGGCTATCAATTGGCGCTGCCCGCGCTGTGCATCATGGTGTTTGCCGCATTCGGCATGGCCCAAAGCCCCGCGGCCTTGGCTCTGACCCTGATGCTGTCGGCCCCTTCGCTTACCGGTAGTCCGAACATGGCGGTCATGCTGGGCCACGCGCCTGAGCCTGCCTTTCGGCTTCTCATCCTTGGAACGCTGGTCTTGCCCGTGACGATCGTGCCGATCTTCTGGCTCTCACCGGCGCTGGGGGATCTGGGGGACGCTGTCGCAGCGGCGCTGCGCCTTGGGGCGGCGATCAGCGTTGTGATCGCGGCGGCTTTCTTTCTGCGGGCGCGTCTACGTCCACAGATGCAAGCCGAGGAAACTGGCGCGCTGGACGGGATCACGACGCTGGCGCTCGCGGTGATCGTGATCGGTTTGATGAGCGCCGTCGCCCCAGCCCTGTCCACCGATCCATGGACGCTGGCGGGTTGGATGGGGCTGGTCTTTGTGGCCAATCTGGGTTTGCAGGCGGTTTGCTATGCCATTCTGCGCCGTTCCCCGGCAAAGCAGGACGCCGCACCAATGGCGCTGGTTGCAGGCAACCGGAACGTGGCACTGTTTCTGCTGGCATCTCCGGCGGCACAGACCGATGCATTTCTGGTGTTCTTGGGCTGCTATCAATTCCCGATGTATCTGACCCCGATCCTGATGCGGCGGCTGTATCAGACGACGCGGCCTTCCACCTGACGCGCTTCGGCCATCCAATGATCCAGCGCGGAAATCTGATCGGCATTCAGCCTCAGGCCAAGCTTGCTGCGTCGCCAGACCACGTCCTCGGCGGTGCGCGCAAATTCGTGACGCATCAGCCAGCGCACTTCGGCTTCGGTCAGGTTTGCACCAAAATCGTGGCCCAGATCCTCGGAGCAGGTGGCATCCCCCAGCACATCCGCCGCATCGGTTCCAAAGGCACGAACCAATCGCCGCGCCCAGACCGGATCGAGAAAGGCAAACCGATCGCATAGATCGGCGATTAGTCCATCCACGCCATCCACCGGGAAATCTCCCCCCGGTAGCGCGACGCCAGCGGTCCATGCCCCGCGCGGCACATCCAGATGATCCCCGACCATCGCAAGCGCGCTTTCCGCCAATCGGCGGTAGGTCGTGATCTTGCCGCCAAAGATATTCAGCAAGGGCACCCCGTCCGTCGCATCAATCTTGAGCGTGTAATCCCGCGTCGCCGCAGAGGCGCTGTCGGCCCCATCGTCATGCAAGGGCCGCACGCCGGAAAAACTCCAGACCACATCATCCCAGCTCAGCGGGCGGCGAAAATACCCGTTCGCAAATTCAAGAAGGTAATCCATCTCTTCGGGTGTGCATTCAGGTGCCTGCGACGGGTTCGGGTGCTCGGCGTCCGTGGTTCCGATCAGAGTGAAATCTGTCTCATACGGGATCGCAAAGATGATGCGCCCGTCGGTTCCCTGAAAGAAATAGCTCTTGTCATGATCATATAGCCTGCGCGTCACGATGTGGCTGCCCCGAACAAGGCGCACGCCATCGCGGCTGTCCGACTTGATCCTGTCTTGCAGAATGTTGCCGACCCACGGCCCGGCGGCATTGATCACCATCCGGGCATAGTGGGCCCGGGTTGCCCCGGTTTCGGTGTCTCGGGTCTCGATCCGCCAATGGCCGTTTTCACGCGAGGCGCGCTCCACCTTGGTGCGTGTCATGATACGCGCCCCGCGCGCCTTGGCATCGCGGGCATTCAGGACGACCAGTCGCGAATCCTCGACCCAGCAATCGGAATATTCGAAAGCCTTCTCAAATCGGGCCTGAAGAGGCGCGCCTTCTGCGCTGTTGTTCAGATCAAGGGTCTTTGTTCCCGGCAGGATTTTCCGACCGCCCAGATGATCATAAAGGAACAACCCCAACCGGATCAGCCACGCGGGACGCCTGCCTTTCATCCACGGCATGAAAAAGCTCAGAGCCCTGGACGCCGGGGTATCCGCCTCGAACCGCATTTCGCGATGATAGGGCAACACAAACCGCATCGGCCAACTGATATGCGGCATCGCCCCAAGCAATACTTCGCGTTCGATCAGGGATTCGCGTACCAGTCGGATTTCGAAATACTCGAGATATCGCAACCCGCCGTGAAACAGCTTGGTCGACGCCGAAGAGGTCGCCGATGCTATGTCATTCATCTCGGCCAATGCCACCGACAGCCCGCGCCCCGCCGCATCGCGCGCGATACCGCAACCATTGATGCCACCGCCAATGATGAAAAGGTCCGTTGTCAGGGAGGGATCAGACTGTGCCATTTGTTCCTCTTGGCGCGAAACAACGATGTGCATGCGCAATTTCAAACACAAACGAAAACAAAAAATTTCGTTAATGATGCATATTGCGCAAATGGCGCATGTTTCAACCCCGTCTGGCCCAACGCGCTTGCGGACATCGCGTCACTTGTTCTGCCTGCCGCGAAGTTTTGCGTTTCGCCTTGCCACGCCCCACCATGAGAACGATGATCGCGCAGCAAACGCAAAAGCGTCAAAACGAACCAAAACGAACACACTTCATGTCACAAACCTTCCGCCTTCCCGAAATCCTCGATATCGCCCGCCGCGATGGCAAGGTCACTGTGGACGGGTTGGCCGCCCATTTCGACGTCACCTTGCAAACCATCCGCCGCGATCTGACCGTGCTTGCCGATGACGGCAAACTCGAAAGGGTTCACGGCGGCGCGGTTCTGCCATCGGGCACGGCAAACATCGGGTATGAGGATCGGCGCACCCTGTTCAGCGATGCCAAACAGCGTATCGCCCGCGCCTGTGCGGATCAGGTGCCCGACAATGCGTCTGTTTTTATCAATATTGGCACCAGCACCGAAGCGGTTGCGCATGCCTTGCTGCGGCATCGCAACCTTCTGGTGGTCACCAACAACATGAACGTCGCCAATATTCTGGTCGCCAATCCCGAATGCGAGATCATCGTAACCGGCGGTCACCTGCGGCGGTCGGACGGAGGGTTGGTGGGCAAGCTCACCAATGACGCCATCGCGCAGTTCAAATTCGATCTGGCGATCATCGGCTGTTCGGCCTTGGACCGGGATGGCGACATGCTGGATTTCGACATGCAGGAAGTCGCCGTCACGCAGGCCCTGATCGCCCGATCCCGGCAGGTGTTGCTGGTCGCGGACACGTCCAAGTTCCAACGCGCGGCACCGGCCCGGATTGGATCACTGTCCGAAGTGAACGGGATTATTTCAGACGGGCCCCTGCCCGCCGATCTGGCAGAACGATGCCGCGAATGGGGGGTGCAGGTTGTGGTGGCCGATCAGGTCTGATCAGCCCGTGATCCCGTTGGGATCAATCTTCCAACGCCTTTATCATGTCGACACGGGTGCCATGGCGACCGCCTTCGAACTCTGCGGACAAAAACGCATCCACGATGTCCAGCGCCAGACCTTCGCCCACCACACGCGCACCAATGGACAACATATTCGCATCATTATGCTGACGGATCATGCTGGCGGAAAACGTGTCGCTGCAAACACCGCAACGGATGCCTTTCACCTTGTTGGCAGCCATCATGATCCCCTGACCGGTTCCACACAGGATAATGCCAAGATCGCAGTCCCCGGAGGCAACCCGCTTTGCGGCCGCCTCTCCGTGCTTGGGGTAATGGGTGCTTTCGGGGCTGGTCGGGCCGATATCCACCACGTCCCAGCCTTTGGCGGCGATATGGGCGGCAACGGCCTGCCTGAGAGGGATAGCGGCGTGATCGCTGGACAGGACAATACGGTTCTTGGCAGTCATGGCGGCCTCTTTCCGGTCAGGCTGGCACGGGGGCGTGCATCGGTTTTCCCCGGCGGCTTACACCATCCACCCGGCCAAGGTCCAGACGTGCAGTCAGCCCGGCGCCGCCTCAGATCGCCGGTTGTCGACGCGCCATCAGACCAGCCAGTGCAATCCCCGTGATGACATGCCAGATACCCCAGAACGCAGCCACCACAGCCATACCGCCCAAACCGTTGAAGAACCCAAAGATCAGGATCAGCCCGAGGCCCGAATTCTGTATCCCGGTTTCGATCATAACGGCGCGGCGATCGGCATCCGACAACCCCATAACCGACGCCACGGCGAAACCTCCGCCCAGCGCCAGTGCATTGTGAAGAAACACCAGCATCGCAACGCCTGCCGCTAACTCAAGGAACAGGTCCCAGTTTGCCCCCAGCGCAATTGCCACGAACAGCACGAAAATGCCCATGGATACATATCGCAGCGACCCTCTCAGCCGGGCGGTGATATCTGGCCGCTTGGTGTTCAGCGTCACCCCGAGAACCAACGGAAGAACCAGCATCAGCCCCACCGTGACCGCCACTGACACAGGGTCCACAGAGGTTTCGCGCAAGATCGCACGGGTGGGGGCATAGAGGTTGCCCCAAAACGCGATGTTCAGGGGCGTCAGGATGATCGCGCCAACCGTCGCAAAGGCCGTCATAGACACGGACAACGCCGCATTGCCACGCGCGGTATGTGTAATGAAATTGGAAATGTTGCCGCCCGGACAGGCCGCCACAAGGATCAGCCCCAGCGCGATGGACGGGCGCGGCGTGGTGGCAAGAATCAGACAGAAGGTCAGCGCCGGCAGCACCAGAAATTGCGAGAAGAGCCCCGTCAACAAAGGTTTGGGCGATCTGGCCAGCTTTTTGAAATCGTCAGGTTTGAGATCAATGGCAATCGAGAACATCACAATGGCCAGAACCGCGTTGAGCACCTGCAAGCCTGTGGGCGAAAAGTTCAGCATCACCGCATCAATGCCGGTATCTGCGGGATTGATCATCTTGCACCCCTCCTTTTTGGCCTCTCGATCCGGCCAACGTTGGCAACATCCTCGCGCCTTGGGCCATCATAAGGTTTTGCAGCAACATTGATATAGCGGATGCTCATGTATCTGATGCGGGGGCTGAAAATGCGTGCTAGCCTCTGATCAACCGCGACAGGATAAATGGGACGCCCCTTGGCCAGCCGAGCAAAAGACAACCCGCTTGACGACCTGCTGCGCGCCCGCCTTCGGATCGAAACAGGGGCCGACCTGCGGCTTGGGGCATTGCGGCGCGCCATGCAGGGGCTGGACATGATCAACCGCACCCTGACCGGGCAGGCGTTCTTTGCGCTGCGCGAAACCGAAGAGGTTCTGATCGCGCTGGATGGCCGCACCGGTCCGGACCTTCTGAATGCGTTGCTGGACATGAATGGCGGCACGCGGATCACCGCGCACGGGTTGGACCACATCCCCGAAAAGGGGCCGGTTGTGATCGGATCGACGCATCCGATCGGCACCTTTGATTTTGTCGCCCATGCCGGGGCGCTGCTGGATCACCGCCCTGATCTCAAGGTTGTGGCCAATCGCGAAACCGAACGGTTTCTGGGCCCGGATCTGATCGTGGCCGTCGATTTCGACCGCAAGGATCAGGTCACCGGCGCACGCAGCACAGTCGCGGGAATGCAGGCCCATCTGGAAACAGGCGGGGCCCTTCTGGTATTCGGATCGGGCCGTGTTCCCGGCATGCACAAGGGGCGGCTGGTAGAGCCTCCATGGCGCACCGGCGTGACCCGTCTTTCGGCAGCCAACGACGCACCGATTGTCCCGGCCTCGCCCGATATGCGGAATTCGCGTCACTATTACCGCACCCGGAACATCGCGCGCATACTCAGCGGCGGAAACGATGACTTTGGGCGCACTGTGGCATCACTCAGGTATGTGTCAGAGCTGCTGTCCAAGCTGGGCGGCCATTACCATGTCCATTACGGTGCCCCACTGGCACCGGGAACAGCACCACAAGTGCTCAAGGCCAGCGCCGAAGGACTGGTTCCCGGCCTTTACCGTTAAACCCCGGTCGGAACCAAGGCCGCCTCGACCGCCAGTTCCGCCATTCGCAATATCGCCGAACGGCTGTCCGCCACCGCGATGAATCGGGCCGAATGGCAGAAACGCGCTCCGGGAACGCCGCACGCAGCCTCAAGTTCTGCGTCGTTCAAGCCCGCCCAAGCCTCGGGCAAATCGGCGCGTTGGGCAAAGGTATCCTCGCCCAGACGAATGCCATTCAACGCCCAATCCCCGTCGCGCGGATGCACAACGAACAGCAGATGATCAGCCCCCGCAGCTTCTATCGCCGCGCGATACGGCATGCCCCGTGGCAGTTCCAGAATGGGGCTGTCGCCTGCCGCCCGGATCGCGTCTGTGGCAATCGAATGGGCGCGCAGATCAGCAGCAAGATGCCGGATGCGGCCCTCAACAAACGCACGCGCCACGGGCAGCGCGTCAGCAAACGCGGCGTCTTCGCCTTGGGCCGTGCGTTCGTCAAAGACGGGTTTGAGTTGCTCAAGCAGCACGGGCAATGTCAGCCCCGACAAAAGAGGCCCGGCAACAGACGGATCAACCGCGCCGTTATCCAAGAGATCGACCGGCAGAACAAAGTCCGCGTCAAAAGCCTTGTGCACAAGATCGACATGATCGTCGGGAACGCCGGAACCGCGCAAATAGTCCCGCCCGAAATGATCCCATATCAATCCGAAAGAGCTATAGGGCTTGCCAGTTTCGCGCAGCGGGGTGGGCGTCTGATGATGGTCGAACACACCGCGATCCGCATCAAAAATCCGCCCGACGTCATAGATCACCCTATCGGGCGCAGGGGTGATCCACTCTGGCGCCCGACTGCGAATGATGCGCGCCTGCGGAAACAAGCGGGTCAAGATCACAGAGGACAGCAACTCATCGGCATGAAAGCCACCGGAATGGGTAACGAGATAGCGAATATTCATCACAGACATTCCTTCACAAACAACACGCCAAGATAGTTAAAGCACCGAAAGAATATCGGATAGAGTGTAAACGCTGCATCATTGCACCCAGAGAGGCAACCCACCGTTTGACATAGCATGGTGCCTAGCCAAGTCGATCCCGCAACGGCCCGACATCCCCGGCGGCAATACGACCATCACGTTCGACAAAGAACCCGCGCCGTTCGTGCCCCTCAAGAACCAGCCTGTCGCCCAACGTCGCGCGATAGGTGATCTGAAAGCTGCGCGCCGACCATTCGATGCCTTCGATCCAATAGCGCAGCAAATCGCCCTCGCGCGCGGGCGACCGAAACGCCAGATCGGCATCCATCAACCCAAACCCCAATGTGCCCAATTCGCGGCACATGACAGTGTGTCCCTGATCCCGGTCATGCAGGAACGCGTGAAACGTGCCGTCCATCCAACGGAAATAGTTCGGGTAATACACAATCCCCAGCGCGTCGCAGTCGCCAAAACTGATCGAAACATCTCGAAAATAGACCGCCATCGCAAACCCTCTGTAGATTGCCCATTGCCCTGCTTTCTTTGCCACCAAGACACAGGGGCGCGCAACCCGGCACCCTGTGGCGCAAGGCACGACACATCTGTGGTGCGGGCTTGCGTCACGCGCGCGTCACTGCAAAGCTGGGACAACAGGAAAGGGGACTGTCATGCTGGATGCAAAAGACACTTCGAACATCACCCATTGGCAAGAACGGGTCGATATGGCCGCCGCCTTTCGGTGGACTGCGCGGCTGAATATGCACGAAGCGGTTGCGAACCACTTCAGCCTTGCGGTGAATGACGACGCGACCCAGTTCCTGATGAACCCAAATCAGCGCCATTTCGCGCGGATCAAGGCGTCAGACCTGCTGCTGCTGAATGCAAATGATCCCGCCACGATGGATCGCCCCGACGCCCCCGATCCAACAGCATGGGGCCTGCACGGATCAATCCACAGGCTCTGCCCGCATGCGCGCTGTGTGATGCATGTGCATTCGATCCACGCCACCGTTCTTGCCTCTTTGGCCGATAGCACCCTGCCCCCGATCGACCAGAATTGCGCCACGTTCTTCAATCGCGTCGTGATTGATGATCACTATGGCGGGCTGGCTTTCGAGGAAGAGGGCGAACGCTGCGCGGCGATGTTGTCCGACCCAAAGAACAAGGTAATGGTGATGGGCAACCATGGCGTTCTGGTCATCGGCGACACCGTCGCAGAAACATTCAATCGACTGTATTATTTCGAACGCGCTGCCGAAACCTATATCCGCGCGCTGCAAACTGGCCAGCCGCTGCGCATCCTGCCGGACGATGTTGCGGAAAAGACCGCACGGGAACTTGAAGACTACCCCCAGCAGGCGGAGTTGCATCTGGCCGAGCTTAAGGCAATCCTTGACGAAGAGGGGTCGCCATACGCGACCTGAACGGGATCGCGCTGCGCGGTTCTGCGCCTCTCTTCTTTGCTCATTGCTCGGGACCCCTGATGATAGACGCGCGCCTTCTTCCCCTGCTCAAACGGGGCCTGCACCCCGCCGCACAGGCGCTGCATACGCGGGGTGTGATGGCCGACACCGTGACATTGATCGGTTTTGGCCTTGGGCTTTGCGCGGTGGTCTCTGCGGCGGCCGGAGCTCCGATCTGGGCGCTCGTGTTCCTGCTGCTCAACCGGTTGTGTGATGGGCTGGACGGAGCGGTCGCACGGCTGGGCACACCGACAGACCGGGGCGCATTTCTGGATATCGCCTTGGATTTCGCGTTTTATGCATTGTTTCCACTTGGCTTTGCCATTGCTGATCCGGGCAGCAACGCGCTGGCAGCGGCCGTTCTGATTGCCGCCTTTGTCGGCACCGGATCGTCCTTTCTGGCCTTTGCGGTGATTGCCGCCAAACGCGGCGAAACGGCGGCGGCCTTTCCATCGAAAGGGTTCTATTACCTCGGCGGGTTGACCGAAGGGTTCGAAACCATCGCGCTTTTTGTCGTGATGTGCTTGTGGCCGGCCGGGTTTGTCCCCTTGGCCTATGGGTTTGCCGCAGCCTGCGCGGTAACCACGCTGTTGCGTTGGATGCAGGGTTGGCGCGCCTTTGCACAATAGCAAGGCAAAAACCGGTAGACGCCGCAGGTGGGGGCTGTCTGCGCCCACATCCCCCGACCGCGTGCGTATTTCACGCCAAAACAAGGCAGGCTCACAATCCCGTGGGGGCGACACGGGCGAATAGACCGGCACCGGCAAAGCCTGTAGATCGCTAGAAAACAAGGACGGAGAGGCCCCCATGTTAAAACGATACTTCGGCGCGGTCGCGCACTCACTGGCGCTGATGCTTGGACTGAGCGGGGTGGCCAACGCCCAGATGCCCGACCCCGGCGATTGGGCGACCGTGCAGGAAAAGGCACGCGGACAGACCGTGTATTTCAACGCCTGGGGCGGTTCGAACGAAGTAAATGCCTATCTGGACTGGGCCGGAGATCAGGTCGCGGCGCGCTACGGAGTGACGCTGGAGCACGTCAAATTGACCGATACCGCCGATGCCGTCAGCCGGGTCATCGCCGAAAAGGCCGCCGGACAGGACAGCGGCGGCGCGATCGACCTTATCTGGATCAACGGCGAGAATTTCGCCTCGATGAAAGCGCAGGGTTTGTTGTTTGGGCCTTGGGCCGAAGCTCTGCCGAACTGGTCACTGGTGGATGTCGAGGGCAAACCAGCGGTCGTTTCGGACTTTACCGTGGCGACCGATGGCCTGGAGGCCCCTTGGGGCATGGCGCAAATCGTGTTTTTCCACGACACCGCAACGTTGCCCACGCCACCACGCTCGGCGGCCGCCTTGCTGGATTGGGCACAAGCAAATCCGGGACGGTTCGCCTTTCCCCAGCCCCCGGATTTTCTCGGTTCAACATTCCTCAAGCAGATGTTGATGGAACTGGTGGCGGATCGCGAAGCGCTGGCAGCGCCGGTTGAGGCGGAGGATTACGCGACGGTCTCGGCGCCTCTGTGGGCATATCTGGACGCGCTGACGCCCAACTTGTGGCGGGGCGGCGCGGCCTATCCCCAAAGCGGCCCCCGACTGATCCAGATGCTGGCCGATGGCGAGATCGACATCGCGCTCAGCTTCAACCCCAATGAGGCCTCCAACGCGATTGCAAATTTCCAGTTGCCGGACACGGTGCGCAGCTATGTGCATGAAGCGGGCACCATCGGCAACGCCAGCTTTGTTGCGATCCCCTACAACGCCAGCGCCAAGGAAGGGGCCATGGTTCTGGCCAATTTCCTTTTGTCGCCCGAAGCACAGGCCCGCATGCAGGATCCCACTGTCTGGGGCAGCGGCACCGTGCTCGCGCTGGACAAGTTAGGCGCCGAGGACCGCGCGCGGTTCGATGCGCTGGAGTTGGGCGTGGCGACCTTGAGCCCCGAAGAAATGGGCAATGCCCTTCCTGAGCCACACCCAAGCTGGATGGTGCGCCTCGAGGAGGATTGGACCGCGCGTTACGGCGTGGCGCAGTAAACGTGTCAGGTGTCGGCGGGCTTCTGGGGCGGGCGCCCGCGCTGACGCTTGTGCTGATGCTGGGGCCGGTAATTGCCGGGGTCTTGGGCACAGTGTTGCCGTCGCTGGGATACCTGCCCGCGCTGGGCGAACATGATCTGAGCCTCGACGCCTATGCCGATCTGCTGGACTGGCCCGGATTGCCCCGCGCCATAGGCCTGAGCATCATGACCGGGATCCTGGCGACGGGGCTGTCCTTGACCTTGGTCTGCCTGATCGTGGCAGGGTGGCACGGCACCGGTGTCTTTCGCAGGCTTGAACGGGCGCTGTCACCGCTTTTGTCGGTGCCCCATGCGGCAGCGGCCTTTGGGCTGGCATTCCTTATCGCGCCGTCTGGGTGGATCGCGCGGGCGATGTCACCATGGGCCACCGGATGGGATCGCCCGCCCGACCTGTTGATCTTGCAAGACCCGTTGGGCCTGTCGCTGGTGGCGGGGCTGGTGGCCAAGGAAATTCCCTTTCTGTTGCTCATGACGCTGGCGGCCTTGCCACAGGCACAATCGGGACGCGCCCTGCTGATTGCGCGAACCTTGGGCTATGGCCGGGTCGGCGGGTGGTTCCGAACGGTGTTTCCAACCGTGTATCGGCAAATCCGGCTGCCGGTTTACGCGGTTCTGGCGTTTTCCATGTCGGTGGTGGATGTAGCGATCATTCTGGGACCGAATACGCCGCCGCCCTTGTCTGTGCAGGTGGTGCGCTGGATGAACGATCCGGACCTGACCCTCAGGCTGAGGGCAGCGGCGGGCGCGTGCCTGCAACTGGCTCTGGTGTTGGGCGCGCTGGGATTTTGGAGGCTTGGCGAATACGTGGTGGCCCGGATCGGACGTGCGTGGATTGCACGTGGTCAGCGCGGCCCACGGTTGGTTGGTCTCGCCCTGCGTGGGTTTGCCGTGATCGCCGCGGTTGTGTCGAGCGTGGCCGTGTTTGCAGGGCTGGCGGGAATGCTGGTTTGGTCCTTTGCCGGATTGTGGCGGTTTCCCGATGCTCTTCCGCAGGCCTTTACCCTGAGAAGCTGGGCGCGGAACGGCCCGGGCATTCTGGACCCGCTGGGCGAAACTCTGTTGATTGGCACCATAACCACCCTGATCGCGATCTGCCTGACGGTGGCCTGCCTTGAATCCGAACACCGTCATGGACAACGCCCCGGCGCGCGGGCGCTATGGCTGTTGTATCTGCCTTTGATCGTGCCGCAGGTGGCGTTTCTTGGTGGTGTGCAGACTTTGGCCATCGGGATGGGCCTCGATGGCGGGCGCGGAGCCGTCATCTCGGCACATCTGGTTTTCGTTCTGCCTTATGTGTTTCTGTCTCTGGCCGATCCGTGGCGGGCATGGGATACGCGCAACGACACAGTGGCCCGCGCGCTGGGGGCCAGCCGGATGCGCGTGCTCTGGGCGATACGCCTGCCCATGTTGCTGCGCCCGGTCCTGACGGCTGCCGCGGTCGGGTTCGCCGTTTCCGTCGGGCAATACCTGCCCACCCTTCTGATCGGCGCGGGACGCGTTCCGACCCTGACGACAGAGGCGATTGCCTTGTCCTCAGGCGGTGACCGGCGGGTCATCGGCATCTACGCATTGGCGCAGACGGCTGTCGCCTTTGCGCCGTTCGGGCTGGCACTGCTGCTGCCACGGCTGGCATGGCGCAACCGGAAAGGAATGGAAAATGGATAACGGTCTGTGCCTGCAAAACCTTGCCATATCCCTGAGGGGACGGGAACTCGTGCGGCTGAACGCGGACATACCACCCGGACAAATTCTCACGGTCATGGGGCCATCGGGTTCCGGCAAATCGACGCTTCTGGCCGCGATCACCGGCACGCTGCCGCGTGAGTTTTCCCTGGCGGGCCGCGTGGTTCTGGATGGCGAAGACGTCACCAGACTGGCCACGGAACGGCGTCGCATTGGCATCCTGTTTCAGGATGACATGTTGTTTCCCCACCTGTCTGTCGGCGCAAACCTCGCCTTTGGGTTAAAGGCAGATATCCGCGGGCAGCAGGCCCGCCGCGCGGCAGTGGATGCCGCGCTGGCGGATGTTGGCCTTGCCGGGTTCGCGGATCGTGACCCCGCCACCTTGTCAGGCGGACAGAAGGCACGCGTTTCGCTGATGCGGGTGCTGCTGGCCGAGCCGCGCGCGCTGCTTCTGGATGAAGCATTCTCCAAGCTCGACGCCGAGCTGCGCGCGCATGTGCGTCGGTTGGTCTTTGACACCGCCGCAAGCAATGGCCTGCCGGTGCTGCAAGTCACCCATGACGAAGCCGACGCACAGGACGCAGGCGGTGTCGTTCACCGTCTTTAGACGGTAGGACGGAAAATCACTTGGACGTGAAGCTCACAAAAAGCGCGCTCTGCCTGCTGTAAGAGGCAACAGGGAAACAAGCCCCCCAAAAACGACAATACGCTGCCCGGCGATCTGAAATCGAAACACACAAATTGGGTGAATTTTTTATGGCTTGCTTTGAAATTCAGGAATAGCCATTATAATTTCAGCGAAAATTTTTTTCTGAATAGGATAAAAGCAGTGATAAGCAAGAAAATCTTGGCTGGCATTTTTGTTATCATTTCTTGCAACACCGCAGCGGCGGATGAAGTGCTCACAGGGGCTTTGTTGCACAAATCGGATGAGGTACGGACTTCCCCTTTCCCCAGACGGATTTAGCCTACGGGCTCTGTGACGGGTATGCCAAGAGCGGTGTAGCGATTGAGGACCGCGATGCGGATCTGGATC
>JAUIAS010000046.1 GCA_030425395.1 Alphaproteobacteria bacterium | reverse complement strand
GCACAGTGCGCTGCGACAGGGTCAGCGGCTCTGCAGGTGGATCATCGGGGGCAAGGATCATCGGCACAGTCAAGTCCGACGCCGCACCGTCGCGCATACGCGTGACTTGCGCAGCATTGCCCAGCCCAGTGACAGACATCCGAAACAGCATCTCGGCCGGGGAATTGACCGCCTCACCGTCAACATGGGTGATCACGTCGCCCACCTCGAACCCAGCCAGCGCAAAGGGACTTTGCGGATGCAATTCTAAAATCACGACACCATCAGGGCGATCCAGACCCAACCCAGCGGCAATATCCGCATCCACGGGTTGCCCACCCATTCCCGCCCAAGGGCGTTCAAAGGATGTGTTTCCCGCGCGTGCCTGCCGCACGAATTCGGCGACGAGTCGGGCAGGAATTGCAAAGCCGATCCCGTTGGAACCACCCGACCGGCTGAGTATGGCCGTATTGATCCCGATGAGCGCCCCGTTCACATCCACAAGCGCACCTCCAGAATTGCCGGGGTTGATCGCCGCATCGGTCTGCAGGAAATAGCCTCGCTCGTTTCCTGTTGCTGCCCCGGATCGTGCCAGCCCGGAAATAATGCCGCTGGTCACCGTTTGGCCCACGCCAAAGGGATTACCGATGGCAAGCACCAGTTCACCGACTTCGACCTGATCGGAATCCCGTAGGCTGAGGGAAGGCAAATCGCTGGCACCATCCAGTTGCAGGATCGCCAGATCGCTGGCTTCATCTGCCAAGAGCACCCGAGCGTTGAACTCCCGCCTGTCGGTAAGAACCACGCGGATCTCTGTGGCCATCCCGACCACATGGTAATTTGACACCACCAGACCGTCCTGTGACAGGATTACCCCCGACCCCAAAGAGTTCTGAACCCGTGGACGGGGTGTGCCGAATCCACGAAAGAAGTCCTCAAAAAAGGGGTCTCCGGCAAAAGGGTTTGCCCGACCTGGACGTATAATCTTGGCATAGATATTCACGACGGCCGGGGCCGCCTGACGCACCAGAGGCGCGAACCCAAGCGAGATTTCGGATGCCGTTTTCGGCACACGGGTTTCCGCCTGGCCAATGGCAGGCGTCACAGCAAGAATGATGGAGAGAGCAAGACGTGTCAGCATGACACCGATATGCGCCTCTTGACCAGATTTCGCAACCACAGCCGACGCGCAAAGAAAAGCCCCCGCCGAAACCGGCGGGGGCCACAAAACCGGAAAAACCGGTGTGCTTATTCTTCTTCGGCCATTTCTTCGGCTGCGACGCGTGCCTTGTCGGCAGCACCCTTGGCATCGGCGTCACGGTCAACGAATTCGATGATCGCCATCGGTGCCATGTCGCCATAGCGGAAGCCCGCCTTGAGGATGCGGACATAACCACCGTTACGCTCTTTGAAGCGGGGTCCAAGAACGTCGAAAAGCTTGGCAACGTCCTTGTCTTGCTTGAGGCGCGATGCGGCCTGACGGCGGGCGTGCAGATCGCCACGCTTGGCAAGCGTGATGAGCTTTTCCACGATCGGGCGCAGTTCTTTGGCCTTGGGAAGGGTCGTCTTGATCTGTTCGTGTTCGATCAGCGAACCGGCCATGTTCGAGAACAACGCCTTGCGGTGTTCGTGTGTGCGGTTGAGACGGCGGTAACCACGTGCGTGACGCATGATGAAAGTATCCTTCTACAGGGTTTTTACTTTGTCTGGGCCCCCATGCGCAGCGGGGACCTCTCCTTGGGGCGGGATTGCCCAGTCGTGTGAAGACGCGTTTAAAACGCGTCTTCGAATTTCTTTGCCAGATCTTCGATGTTGTCCGGCGGCCAGTCCTCGACATCCATGCCAAGATGCAGACCCATTCCCGAGAGAACTTCCTTGATCTCGTTTAGGGACTTGCGGCCAAAGTTCGGCGTGCGCAGCATCTCGGCTTCGGTTTTCTGGATAAGATCACCGATATAAACGATGTTGTCGTTCTTAAGGCAGTTGGCCGAACGCACGGACAGTTCCAGTTCGTCCACTTTCTTGAGAAGAAGCGGGTTGAACTCAAGCCCGTCATCGTCGTCCTGACGCGATGCGCTTTCGGGTTCGTCAAAGTTGACGAAGACCTGCAACTGATCCTGAAGAATCCGGGCGGCAAACGCCACTGCATCTTCGGGAGAGATTGATCCGTCGGTTTCGATCTTCATCGTCAGCTTATCGTAATCCAGAACCTGGCCTTCACGGGTCGGCTGGACGTCATAGGCGACCTTCTTGACCGGCGAATAGATCGCATCAATCGGGATAAGGCCGATGGGTGCGTCTTCGGGCTTGTTCTTGTCTGCCGAAATGTAGCCCTTGCCGGTATTGACCGTCAGTTCCACATAAAGATCGGCACCATCATCAAGCTGGCAAATCTCGTGTTCGGGGTTGAGAACCTCGATGCCCGAGCTTTCGCTGATGTCAGCGGCGGTAACGATTTTGGGTCCCTTGACGCTGATCGACAGGCGCTTGGGGCCTTCGACTTCCATGCGCAAGCGCACACCCTTGAGGTTCAGGATGATGTCGGTGACGTCTTCACGCACGCCCGCGACCGAGGAAAACTCGTGCAGCACGTTGTCAATCTGGACGCTGGTGATGGCCGCACCTTGCAGCGACGACATCAGAACGCGACGCAGCGCGTTGCCAAGCGTCAGGCCGAAACCGCGTTCAAGCGGTTCAGCAACCACCGTTGCCGATGTTGCCGGGTTATTTCCTGGCTTTACGTCAAGCTGGGTCGGCTTGATCAAATCGCCCCAATTTTTGTGGATCATGCAATCCCTCCATTCCTGTCGAGCTCTCATGTCCGAAAGAGCGCGACTCCCGAGGTTCAAAATGACGAACTGGGGCCGTGTTGAACACGCGGCCCCAGCAGAAAATCAACGATTAGACGCGGCGGCGCTTCGGAGGGCGGCAGCCGTTGTGTGCGATCGGCGTAACGTCGCGGATCGATGTGATGTTGAAGCCTGCCGCGGCCAGAGCACGCAGCGCGGATTCACGGCCAGAACCGGGGCCCTGAACTTCGACTTCCAGCGTCTTGACGCCGTGTTCCTGCGCCTTGCGGCCGGCATCTTCTGCGGCGAGCTGAGCCGCATAGGGTGTCGATTTACGCGAACCCTTGAAACCCATGGTGCCGGCAGACGACCACGAAATGGCATTGCCTTGCACGTCAGAGATCAGGATTTTTGTGTTGTTGAAGGTGGAATTCACATGCGCCACACCTGCGGCGATGTTCTTGCGTTCCTTACGGCGAACACGGGTTTTATCACGAGCCATTGATCCGCCTCCTTATTTCTTCTTGCCAGCGATGGCCTTTGCGGGGCCTTTGCGGGTGCGTGCGTTGGTATGGGTACGCTGACCGCGCACGGGCAAGTTGCGGCGATGGCGCAGGCCGCGGTAGCAACCAAGGTCCATCAGGCGCTTGACGTTCATCTGAACTTCGCGGCGCAGGTCACCTTCAACGGTGAAGTTGGCGTCGATGTGCTCGCGGATCGCAAGGACTTCGGCGTCGCTCAATTCATTGATGCGGCGGGTCTGGTCGATTCCCACGGCTTCGCAAATTTGCTGAGCCGAGTGGTGACCGATTCCAGTGATATAGGTGAGGGCGATAGGAACCCGCTTTGCAGTGGGGATGTTTACGCCGGCAATACGTGCCACGTGGTCTGTCCTTTCGTTGCGGGTCCGTAATACCAGACCCTTTTTTCACAACTGATCTCCGACGCTTGCGCTTTCGGGTCACGATTGATGAGGTGGTCAGCGGTTTGAATGATCTCACCGCGTCGTTGATTCTCCCTTACGGGATGGCGTTGCCTAAGGGTAATTCAACACGGGGTCAACCCCGCAGTTACCCTTCCAGAACCGAGCGGATGGAACCGGCCACGTCATCCATGGCGGCAAGGCCGTCAACCGACGAAAGCGCGCCCTTGGCGTGGTAGTAACCAATCAGGGGAGACGTCTGCTTGTAATAGGCCAGAAGACGGGTTTTCAGGCTGTCTTCGTTGTCATCCGCGCGGCGCGTAAACTCTTTTCCACCGCAGTTGGTGCAGGTGCCGTCGGCCGGGATCGGCTTGGTGTTGTCGTTGTAGACCTCACCGCAGGATGCACAGGTGGACCGCGCCGTGATGCGGGCCACGAGCGCGTCGTCATCGACCCGCATTTCGATCACCGCATCGAGGGTTTCGCCCAACTCGGCCAACAGATCCCCCAAGGCATCGGCCTGCGCCAAAGTGCGCGGGAAACCGTCAAAGATATATCCGCCGCTGGCACCGCCTTCGGTCAACTTTTCGCGGATCAGGCCGATCACGATTTCATCAGTGACCAATTCACCACGATCCATGACACCGGCCACGACCCTGCCCATCTCGGTGCCCGAGGTGCGGGCCTCGCGAAGCATGTCGCCAGTGCTAAGCTGAACCATGTCACGCTCATCAACCAGGCGACGCGCCTGCGTTCCCTTGCCCGCTCCGGGGGGGCCAAGCAGAATAATATTCATCGACGCACCGGGCTCCGTTTTGTCTTGCGTTTACTCTTGCCGCGAAGCTGCGATTTTTCAATCAGGCCTTCATACTGATGGGCAAGCAGATGGCTCTGGGCCTGCTGGATCGTGTCCATCGTCACCGACACAACGATCAGAACCGAGGTGCCGCCGAAATAGAACGGAATGGTGAACTGACCGCGCAGAATCTCGGGAAGGATACACACGGCAGCAAGATATGCTGACCCAAGCACAAGAACACGGTTGACCACGTATTCGAGATACTCAGCCGTCCGCTTACCCGGACGGATGCCGGGGATATAACCGTTCTGCTTTTTCAGGTTGTCGGCAACATCATCCACCTTGAACGCCACGTTGAACGTATAGAAATAGGCAAAGAACACGATCATCAGGACAAAGAAGGCCAGATAGAGCGGCTGACCCGGCCCGAAATACGCAAGCAGCGTCGACATCACCGGACCCGAGCTTTCGCCCGAAAAGGTGGAGATCGTGACCGGCAACAACAACAGCGAAGACGCAAAGATCGCAGGGATCACGCCCGATGGATTGACCTTGACCGGCAGGTTGCTGGACCCGCCGTCATAGACCTTCATGCCAACCTGACGGCGCGGATACTGGATGTGGATTTTGCGCAGGGCGCGCTCCATGAACACCACAAACGTAATTGTAGCGATCACCATTACGATCACCGCGATGATGATGGCCGGGCTCAGCGCGCCGGACCGGCCCGACGCAAAGAACTGCGCCAGCGCTGCGGGGACTTCGGCGATAATACCAACGAAGATGATCAGCGAAATACCGTTGCCGATGCCGCGTGCGGTGATTTGTTCACCCAGCCACATCAGGAACATCGTGCCACCCACCAGGGTGATCATGCACGCCACGCGGAAATAAAGGCCTGGATCATGGGCCAGATCACCCGCTTCCAGCGACACGGCAAGGCCATAGGCCTGCATCGTGGCAAGGGCCACGGTGCCATAGCGGGTATATTGGTTGATCTTCTTGCGGCCCTGTTCACCCTCTTTCTTGAGCTGTTCCAGCGAAGGAACCATGGCTGTCAGCAACTGAACGATGATCGACGCCGAGATGTAGGGCATGATGCCCAAGGCAAAAATGCCCATCCGCCCCAGCGCGCCGCCGGTGAACATCGACACCATGCCGGCGATGCCCTGCCCTGCCTGTTCGACAAATTCCCGCAGGGCGATGCCGTCGATACCGGGAACCGGGATAAACGTGCCCAGCCGGTATACGATCAGAAGCCCAAGCGTAAACAGGATGCGATTACGCAGGTCCGTCGCCTTGCCGAGAGCGGACCAGCTTGTGTTCGCCGCCATTTGTTCCGCTGCTGATACCATGAAAGAGGTCTCTCTTATGACAACGCCGCCCGGAACCGTTTTCCGGCTCGGGCGGCGTTTAGGGAAAACTGAGGATTATGTAGGCTGCATTGCCGCAGCCCACAACCCGTTACTCTGCCGCAGCCGCGGTTGTGACCGTGAGTGAACCGCCTGCCTTTTCGACAGCTTCAACCGCCGACTTGGACGCGCCGGTCACTTCGATGGTCAGCTTTGCGGTTACATCGCCCTTGGCGAGAACACGAATGCCGTCCAGCTTGCGGCGCACCAGTCCGGACGCGACCAGCACGTCTTCTGTGATGGCGGCGGAGCCGTCCAGCTTGCCCGCATCGACGAATTTCTGGATCAGGCCCAGGTTCACGACGGCGAATGCCTTGCGATTCGGCTTGTTAAAGCCACGCTTGGGCAGACGCTGATACAAAGGCATCTGGCCGCCTTCATATCCATTGATCGCCACACCGGAGCGGGACTTCTGACCCTTGATACCACGGCCAGCCATCTTGCCCTTGCCGGAGCCGGGGCCGCGCGCTACGCGCTTTTTCTTGGCGTTTGCGCCGGGATTGTCGCGCAGTTCATTGAGTTTCATTTCGCTTCTCCTTTGCCGGAATTGACCCATGAAGCGAAGGGATCAAACGCGGCTTTTTTCAGTTATCGAGTCGGACAATAGTCCGCCACCGGGCGCGTATAGACGCGAGAGCGGCACGACGCAAGACCCAGCGACGCGCCACAAGGTCACTTGGTATTTGACCGGGCGGTGTCCGCAGTGGCACCATCCCCCAATGAAATCAAGATTTCGCCTCGCGTTGTCCGTGGCTCTCGTGTTGCACACGGCCCCGATGTCCGCCTTCGCGGCCTGCGCCGCAGACGCGATGGTTGTGTTTGACGGGTCCGCCTCCATGGCCGAAGTCGGGTTTGATCCAAGCCGCCCCACACGTATACAGGATGCCCGGCTCGCGATGCGGGACGCGATGCCGGATATCGCGCCTTACAGACGGGTTGGCCTGCTTGTCTATGGGCCGGGTTCCGGCGATGCCTGTGGCAATATCGACCTTCGCTTTGCCCCGCGCGCCAATGCCGCTGACGACGTGATCTCCAACATCGACGCACTTTCTCCCGCAGGGCTCACTCCACTGGCCGAAAGCGTGGCCCGTGCCGCCGAGACGCTGGATTACCGCAACAAACCGGGCGTTGTCGTGCTGGTAACAGATGGCAACGAAACCTGTGGCGGAAGGCCATGCGCGCTAGGGGACCGGCTGATGGCCAATAGCACAAATCTCACCGTGCACGTCATCGGCTTTAAGGTTCTGGTTGACTTCTTTAGTTGGGACAACCCAGAACAGCAGGACTACGGCGACGGCAAAACCGTTGCCAAATGCCTCGCCGATCGCACCGGAGGCATGTTTGTGTCCACTGAAACGGTGCAGGAGTTGGCAGACGCCCTGCGCCAAACGCTGGGGTGTGCATTGATCGGCCAAAGGAATGGTGCCACCCGAGGACGCCTCCCAACTTGACCCATACAGAAAAACGCCTCGGCCAAGGCCGAGGCGTTCAAAATCAAATCGCGTTTGGCGAAAGTCAGCCGCGCTCTTCAACGATCTCTACGAGATGCGGGATCTTGCGGATCATGCCGCGAACAGAAGGCGTATCTTCCAGCTCACGGGTTTTGTGCATCTTGTTCAGACCCAGACCGATAAGGGTCTGGCGCTGCTTTTCGGGGCGACGGATCGGCGAGCCGATCTGTTTTACAACGATGGTCTTGGCCATGGATCAAGCCTCCTCGGCAACCTGCGTGGATTCCGCCGGGGCGTCCTCACGCTTGGGAAGAATATCGGCAACTTTCTTGCCACGACGCTGTGCGACAGACCGCGGCGACTGCTCTTTCTTGAGACCGTCGATTGTTGCGCGGATCATGTTGTAAGGGTTCTGTGAACCCAAGGACTTGGCAACAACGTCCTTGATGCCGAGCATTTCGAACACGGCGCGCATCGGACCACCTGCGATGATCCCGGTACCTTCCGGTGCGGTGCGCATGACAACCTTGCCTGCGCCGTGACGGCCGGACATGTCGTGATGCAGCGTGCGGCCTTCGCGCAGCTGAACGCGGATCATCTGACGCTTGGCTTGTTCGGTGGCCTTGCGGATTGCCTCGGGCACTTCTTTCGCTTTGCCTTTGCCAAAGCCGACGCGACCTTTCTGGTCACCGACAACGACAAGAGCGGCAAAGCCAAAGCGCTTACCACCTTTTACGGTTTTCGAAACACGGTTGATCGCAACAAGACGATCGGCGAATTCCGGCGTTGAATCTTCGCGATCGCGGCGATTCCCCCGGCGGTTTTCACGTTCTGCCATTAGGCATTCCTTTTAACGGTGGCGCAAAGCGCCAATTCTAGCAATCCAGGTGCCTGAACACAGGGCCAAACACGGCCCCAAGGCCCGGATCATCGAGGCGTTTCCGCCTGCACGACAGGGTGCGCCCGACGGGCACACCCCAAGAGCGGTGCACAGAACCTGTGCACCCTTGCTCAGATTTTCAGACCGCCTTCGCGTGCCGCGTCGGCGATAGCCTTCACCTTGCCGTGGAAGAGGAAACCACCACGGTCGAAGTATGCTTCTTCCACACCGGCCTTCTTTGCGCGTTCGGCAATCGCCTCGCCCACCTTGGTGGCCGCTTCGATGTTGTTTTTGCCGACGACGCCAAGCGCCTTCTCCATTGTGGAGGCGGAGGCAAGGGTCACACCGCGAACATCGTCGATCAACTGGACCGAAATGTTCTTGTTCGAGCGATGCACGCTGAGCCGCGGACGACCTGCGTTGACCTTGCGAAGCTTGTTCCGGACGCGCAGGCGGCGCTTCAGAAACAGTGTACGTTTGCTGTTTGCCATTTTGCTGGACCTTACTTCTTCTTGCCTTCCTTGCGGAAGATATACTCGTTCTTGTAGCGGATACCTTTGCCCTTGTAGGGCTCGGGTGCGCGCCACGCACGGATTTCCGACGCGACCTGGCCAACTTGCTGCTGGTCCATGCCTTCGATGACGATCTCGGTCTGCTTGGGTGCCGTGACAGTCACACCTTCCGGTGCAACATATTCAACGTCGTGGCTGAGGCCGAGGTTCAGTTTCAGCGTATTGCCCTGCATCTGGGCGCGATAACCAACACCCTGGATTTCCAGCTCTTTCTTAAAGCCGGTGGTCACACCGGTGACGAGGTTCGCCACCATTGTGCGGGACATACCCCACTGCTGCAGCGCCCGCTTGGACTTGCCGCGCGGGTTCACCTGAACGCTGTTGCCATCAATGGTGATCGTGACATCATCGGTTGCGGTGAAGCTGCGGGTGCCTTTCGGCCCCTTCACTTCGATGGTCTGGCCCGACATGCTGGCGCTTACGCCACCAGGCAGTTCGACGGGCTTTTTGCCAATACGAGACATGTTTCAGACCCTCCTTAGAAGACGGTGCAAAGCACTTCGCCGCCCACGTTGGCCGCCCGTGCATTTGCATCCGACATCACGCCCTGCGGCGTGGAGACAATCGACACACCCAGGCCCTGACGAACCGTGGGGATATCCTTGACGCCCATGTACACACGGCGGCCGGGCTTGGAGACCCGCTTGAGCTCGCGGATCACGGGCTCGCCTTCGTAGTACTTGAGGCTGATTTCAATTGCGGGATGGCCGTTGGCACCGGTGGTTGCTTCGTAACCCCGGATGTAACCTTCCTGCTGCAGCACATCCAGAACCCAAGCGCGAAGCTTGGAAGCCGGGGTGGCTACGGTGGACTTACCGCGCATCTGTGCGTTGCGGATGCGGGTGAGCATATCGCCGATAGGATCGTTCATCGTCGTCTCTCCTTACCAGCTCGATTTCACCAGACCGGGGATCTGGCCGTTCGAGCCAAGTTCCCGCAGTGCGATACGCGACATTTTCAGCTTGCGATAATAGGCGTGCGGACGCCCCGTCAGCTGACAGCGATTGTGGAGCCGGGTGGGCGAGCTGTTGCGCGGCAGTTTTGCCAGCTTCAGGCGTGCCTTGAAGCGCTCTTCCATCGGGCGGCTTTCGTCATTCGCGATTTCCTTCAGCGCGGCACGCTTGTCGGCATACTGCTCGACCAGGCGCTGGCGCTTCTTCTCGCGTTCGATCATGGATTTTTTGGCCATAAGTCTCTCTCCCCTCGGCGTCAGCTGTTGAAGGGCATGTTGAAATGCTTCAACAGCGCCTTGGCTTCAGCGTCGGTATTCGCCGTCGTGGCGATGATGATGTCCATGCCCCAGACTTCATCGACCTTGTCGAAGTCGATCTCGGGGAACACGATGTGCTCTTTCATGCCCATGGCATAGTTGCCACGTCCATCAAAGCTGGTGCCCGGAACGCCGCGGAAGTCGCGGATACGAGGCATTGCAATCGTGACAAGACGATCAAGGAATTCATACATGCGGTCACCGCGCAGGGTCACCTTGGCACCAAGCGGCATGTCCTCACGGACGCGGAAGCCAGCGATCGACTTCTTTGCTTTGGTGGTCAGGGCTTTCTGGCCAGCGATTGCAGTCAGATCCTCAACGGCGGACTTGGCTTTCTTGCTGTCACGGACGGCTTCTGCGCCACAACCGATGTTCAGAACGATCTTGTCCAGCTTGGGGATCATCATTTCGTTCTTGTAGCCGAACTCTTCCATGAGAGCGGCACGGATGCGATTGCGGTAGTCGGCCTTGAGACGCGGGGTATAGGTTGCAGTATCAAGCATCGATCACGTCCCCCGTGGTCTTGGCGAAACGCACCTTCTTGTCGTCTTCCATGCGGAAGCCAACGCGGGTCGGTTTGCCGTTTGCGTCGAGCAGAGCGAGGTTGCTCAGATTGATGGGCATCGCCTTGGGGATGCGTCCACCTTGCTCGGTCTGGCTTTGACGGGTGTGGCGGATCGCCATGTTGATGCCTTCAACGACGGCCTTGCCGGCCTTGGGGTCGACGGAAACGATCGTGCCGTCCTTGCCCTTGTCCTTGCCGGTCAACACGATGACCTTGTCGCCTTTACGGAGCTTAGCAGCCATTACAGCACCTCCGGAGCAAGCGAGATGATTTTCATGAAGTTCTTGCCGCGAAGTTCGCGAACAACAGGCCCAAAGATACGGGTGCCAACGGGTTCGTTGTTGTTGTTCAGGATTACGGCGGCATTGCGATCAAAGCGGATCGCGGTGCCGTCTTCACGACGGACTTCCTTGGCGGTGCGCACGACGACGGCCTTGCGGACGTCACCTTTCTTCACGCGGCCGCGCGGAATGGCTTCCTTGACCGAGACGACAATGATGTCGCCAACGGATGCGTACTTACGCTTGGAACCACCCAGGACCTTGATGCACTGCACCCGGCGAGCGCCGGAGTTGTCAGCGACATCCAGATTGGTCTGCATCTGGATCATGTGGTTTCTCCCGACCTGTGGGGGCTGTTCTTGTTAGATCCCCCAGGGTTTCGATTAACCGGACTGTGTCCCAGGCTTATGCCTGAACCACTTCCCAGCGTTTGGTTTTGGACTTGGGCGCACATTCGATGATGCGGACCGCGTCCCCCACCTTGAAGGTGTTGTTCTCGTCATGCGCCCGGTACTTCTTGGACTTCCGGATCGTTTTCTTGAGAACAGGGTGGGTAAAGCGACGCTCGACCGAAACGGTTACGGTCTGGGCGTTGGCGTCAGAGGTCACAACCCCCGATAGGATACGTTTGGGCATCTTGGGGCTCCTTACTCTGCTGCCGCTGCGGCTTTTTCGTTCAACACGGTGTTCACGCGCGCAACATCACGGCGCACCGTGCGCATACGCGCGGTGGCTTCCATTTGGCCGGTGGCTTGCTGGAAACGCAGGTTGAAAGCTTCTTTCTTGAGTTGGGTCAGATCCTCACGGAGCTGATCCGGCGTTTTTTCACGCAGTTCTTTGGCGTTCATCGCCTTGTCCTTTCCACATCACCAGACGGCCCCTTTCACATCATGTGGCGGGTCACCGTGATTCTGGTGGAGTCCATGAATGAAGTGGGCGTATAGGCGCGATCAGCCCCGTTGGCAAGGATAAACCCGGCAACACTGCGTCCAGTTGTTTTGTCCAGAATGAACTAGCATTCCGGGGGAATTTTAGTGTTTGTTAACAGTATATTTTATGACCTGCCTTGTTGAGCGATTCTGGAGCCTGTTTTGGAACTTATTGTAATGATGTCCCTGTTTGGTTTGGGGATGGCCTATATCGCAACCGGTATATTCGAGGACGACGACGCCGTTCAGGATCAAAACGGGGATACCGGCGGTGCCAATGGCGAACCGACAGGGGACACCACCGGCGGGGCGCCGGATCTGTTACCCGACCCCCTGCCCTCATCCGATCCGATCCCTGTTGCAACCAACAGCACCGCGACGGGCACATCCGGCAACGACATCTTTGACCTGATCGAAACTGCGGACGGCGTCGAAAACGCATCCGTAACGGCTGGTGCTGGCAATGACATCCTTGATCTGTTTGATGAAACCAGCAACAGCACCGGCCCGGTGGACGACAGAACCATAATCGGCAGCGTTATAGACGCTGGCGCAGGGAACGATGATCTCAGCGCGCTGGTCTGGTCGTCGCGCGTCGAAATGGGTGATGGCGACGACACCGTGACCCTGTTGCAGGAGTCCTTCGATAATATTGTCAACCTTGGCGATGGCAATGATGTCTTTTCCGGGGTCGGTGGCAGCGGGCCTTTGACCATAGTATCGGGCGGGGATGGCAATGACACGCTCAGCGGCCGTTTCAACCTTGATCTACGTGGTGATGCCGGTGATGACACCATCGGCTTTTCCGGGCTTGTCGAGGGCGGCACCGGTTACGCAACCCTCGTAGATGGTGGTACGGGCGAAGATACGATTTCCTTTACCGGGTCAGGCATCACCACGGTTGGCGATTCCGCGCTGTCCGCGCGCGGCGGAGCGGACGGAGATCTGTTTGTTCTAGACATCTCCGAAGGCGATACCGCGAACACTCGGGATTTTGATGCCGGTGTTTTTGAACAGGAGGACGGCAGCCTCCTGTTCGAAGTTCTCAACCTGCCCGATTTCAAACCGGGCCAGGATTTGGTTCAGATTGACGCGACCCCAAACGGCGACGGATACGATCTGACAACTGCGCGATTGGAGGACGGCGTCAACAATGGCTTTGCCGTCAGCACACTGATCTTGCGATATGAACACGCCAGTGCGCCTGCGCAGGAAACCACCGTGATCATCGGATCGCCTGATGTGGAATGGGACGACATCAGGTTTGTCGGTCAGGACATTCCGACCCTGGTGCCGCTCACTCCCATCGGTAGTTGAAGCTGACGCTGATCCTGTCAAATTCGGACATGTTCATCGGCACCTCGTGGCGAAGCCAGCTTTCCCAAAGCAGCACGTCCCCGACCTTGGGCGCACGATAGACAAAGGTGCGCAATTCCTCGCGCGCGTCCTTGTTGCGCGCCGGGGCGGCCATAAGGCGACCGGAACGCGGGTCTTCCAGCTTGAGCGCGCTCGCCCCATCCGGCATAGCGACATATGTGGTGCCGGAAATCACTGAATGCGGATGCAGGTGGCTGGAATGCATGCCACCTTCGGGCAGAATATTGATCCAGATATCTTCAAGCACCAGGGCACGTTCTTCGAGATTGAATTCCAGATCCTTGGCAAAAGCGGCGACATGCGCGTCCAACGATTTCACAAGATCTGCAAAAATCGGAAACCGCCAAGGGAGATCGGTCAGCGACGCATAAGACGTGTATCCGGGATATCCTTCGGTTTCGCACCACTCCTGACCGGCTTCGTCATCTTCGGCGACAGAATAACAAGACGCCTCCAACTCATCAGTATCAATTTTCGGGCCGTGCTCGGACAGCGCAGCGCGATAGAGACGGGTCACAAAGAGGGAATCAATCTGGGGCATGGCGCGTCATAGCCTGAACTGGAGCAACGCAAAACCCCCGCCGCATACGCGCCGGGGGTTTCAGACCTTATAACCGTCTAAGACAGCAGGCCGACAGGCCTTACCAGTCTTCGCGGACCACAACGCGGGTCTTGAGCGGCAGTTTCATTGACGCCAGACGCAGGGCTTCGCGTGCGATTTCTTCGGACACGCCGTCGATTTCGAACATCACGCGGCCCGGCTTGACCTTGGCGGCCCAGCGGTCAACGGAACCTTTACCCTTACCCATCCGGACTTCGATCGGCTTGGCCGAAATCGGAGTGTCGGGAAAGATGCGGATCCAAACACGGCCCTGACGTTTCATGTGACGCGTCATGGCACGGCGGGCTGCTTCGATCTGGCGGGCGGTGACGCGCTCGGGCGTCGTTGCCTTGAGACCATAGGTTCCGAAGTTGAGATCGGAACCGCCCTTGGCCTCACCATGGATGCGGCCTTTGTGCATTTTGCGGAATTTAGTACGCTTTGGTTGAAGCATTGATCTGTCTCCTTACCGGCGGCCGCCGGCGCCACGTGGTGCCGGTCCGTCCTGGAGTTCCTGTGCCTTGCGATCACGAGCAGACGGATCATGCTCCATGATTTCGCCTTTGAAGATCCAGACCTTGATCCCGATGATACCATAGGGGGTCATGGCTTCGCCTGCGGCGTAATCAATGTCGGCGCGCAGCGTGTGCAGCGGAACGCGACCTTCGCGATACCACTCGGTCCGTGCGATTTCCGCGCCGCCGAGACGGCCCGCAACGTTCACCCGGATACCCAGAGCACCCATGCGCATTGCGTTCTGCACGCCACGCTTCATTGCGCGACGGAAGGACACACGGCGTTCGAGCTGCTGAGCGATGCTTTCTGCGACCAGTTGCGCATCCAGTTCGGGCTTGCGAACTTCGACGATGTTCAGGTGCAGTTCGCTGTCGGTCATGCGCGCCAGCTTCTTGCGAAGTGTTTCGATATCGGCGCCTTTTTTACCGATGATCACACCCGGACGGGCAGTGTGGATCGTGACGCGGCACTTTTTGTGCGGACGCTCGATGATCACACGGGCCACACCGGCCTGCTTGCACTCTTCCTTGATGAACTCGCGGATTTTGAGATCTTCGAGAAGAAGATCGCCATAGTCCTTGGTATCGGCGTACCAGCGGCTATCCCAGGTGCGGTTGACCTGAAGGCGCATGCCGATTGGATTGACTTTCTGACCCATTAGGCTTGCTCCTCAACTTGCCGCACCTTGATGGTGAGTTCCGAGAACGGCTTCATAATCTTGCCAAAACGGCCACGCGCACGCGGACGGCCACGCTTCATGACAAGGTTCTTGCCCACGAACGCCTCGGCGACGACCAGTTCATCGACGTCAAGGTTGTGGTTGTTCTCGGCGTTGGCGATGGCGGACTGAAGGCACTTCTTGACGTCCTGCGCGATCCGCTTCTTGGAGAAAGTCAGATCAATAAGGGCGCGTTCGACCTTCTTGCCACGGATCATCGCCGCAACGAGGTTCAGTTTCTGCGGGCTGGTGCGAAGCATGCGGGTTTTCGCCATTGCTTCGTTTTCAGCCACGCGGCGGGGGTTCTTTTCCTGGCCCATGACTTACTTCCGCTTCGCTTTCTTGTCAGCCGCGTGGCCATAATAGGTCCGGGTTGGCGAGTATTCGCCGAACTTCTGACCGATCATGTCTTCGGTGACGTTGACAGGAACATGCTTCTGGCCGTTGTAAACGCCAAACGTCAGGCCCACGAACTGGGGCAGGATCGTCGAGCGGCGCGACCAGATCTTGATAACTTCATTGCGGCCGGAATCACGGACTGCTTCGGCTTTCTTAAGCACGTAAGCATCCACGAAGGGGCCTTTCCATACAGAGCGAGACATGGATTAACGCCCCTTCTTCTTGGCGTGGCGCGAGCGGATGATAAGCTTCTGCGACGCTTTGTTGGTGTTGCGGGTGCGCTTGCCCTTGGTCGGCTTGCCCCAGGGTGTCACGGGGTGACGGCCACCAGACGTCCGGCCTTCACCACCACCATGGGGGTGATCGATCGGGTTCATGACGACACCACGGACCGAAGGACGCACGCCTTTGTGACGCATACGACCGGCTTTACCGTAGTTCTGGTTGGAGTTGTCGGGGTTGGACACGGCACCAACGGTGGCCATGCATTCCTGACGAACAAGGCGCAGTTCGCCCGAGGACAGGCGGATCTGAGCGTAGCCACCATCACGACCGACGAACTGGGCATAGGTGCCAGCGGCGCGCGCGATCTGACCGCCCTTGCCGGGCTTCATCTCGATGTTGTGGACGATGGTACCGATCGGCATGCCGGAGAACGGCATCGCATTGCCCGGCTTGATGTCGGCCTTTGCACTGGCGATGACGCTGTCACCGACGGCAAGACGCTGAGGGGCGAGGATATAGGCCTGCTCCCCGTCTTCGTATTTGATGAGCGCGATAAACGCGGTCCGGTTCGGGTCGTATTCGATCCGCTCGACGGTCGCCGCGACGTCAAACTTGTTACGCTTGAAATCAACGATCCGGTAGAGGCGTTTCGCCCCGCCACCACGGCGGCGCGATGTAATCCGTCCGGTGTTGTTCCGGCCGCCCGATTTTGTCAGACCCTCGGTGAGGGCTTTGACAGGACGTCCTTTCCACAGCTCCGAACGGTCGATCAGCACCAGCCCGCGCTGGCCCGGCGTCGTTGGCTTGTACGACTTGAGTGCCATGCTTTCTGTCTTCCGTTTAGCAAACACGGGTTGCCCCGTGGGTATGTTTGAGGCCCCCGTAGGTGCCAATGGTATAGGCCCCCGGAGGTGCCCTGTTAAACGCGCAACCGGCCCCAGAACGAATCTGAGGCCAGTCGACTGGCGGGATGTAACAAGGTTGGTTGAGGGTGTCCATAGAAGAAACCCTTGTCCGCAGCACATGCGGTCTTTCCTCAGAACGAGGCAGGCGCTAACCTCTGCGACCGTGCATACCACCTTTCGCTGCAAGGACTCGCTTCATGACCCTCGAACAGATCATAGACATGGACGCTTACCCAATCGCCGACCCTGCGTTCCGCGTGGCGTGCAAAGACACATTCGACAAGACCGGGGTTCTGGCCATGCCCGGCTTTGTCCGGGCGCAGGCTATCGACTCGATCCGCGACGAAGGCATTGCCAACCGGCACAAGGTTTATGCCAAAGAGGAAAAACACTCTGTCTATCTCAGCGCGCCTGACCCTGCTTACGCGCCAGACCATCCCCGCAACCGTCAGGTAATCTCATCCAAGGGCTGCATCACCGATGATCTGATGCCCGAAAACTCGGCGCTTCGCACGCTCTACAACTCGGATCTGTTTCAGGGATTTCTTTGTGACGTCCTTGGGGAAAACGCCCTTTATCCCTACGCTGATCCGCTTTCCTCCATCAACTTGCATTTTGCCGAAACCGGGCAGGAACTCGGATGGCATTTCGACAACTCCTCTTTCGCCATAACGCTGATGGTGCAGGCCCCGGAAAAGGGCGGACAATTTGAATACGTGTCAGACGTCCGGGATGCTGACGCTGGCGATATGAACTTTGACGCCGTCGGAGATATTCTTGACGGTAAAACCCCGGTCAAAGTCCTGAACGCTCAACCCGGTGAACTCGTTTTCTTCCGCGGGCGCAACTCGATCCATCGCGTCGCCCCGAACGAAGGCGAACGGACCCGAATTCTCGCTGTCCTCGCCTACAATTCCCAGCCGGGAATTTCGTTATCGGAAGAGGCGCGCCTGACCTTCTACGGGCGCACCAGCTAACATAACCGCTCGCGACACGGCAAAGTACAACCCCCTCGCCACCACAGGCGAGGGGGTTTTCAATTCATAGGGCGCGTGAATTGCACCGAACGTTTAATAGATGGCCTTACAAACACTGTTCCGGAAGTCGAAATTTCGGGTCCTTCTTTGCGGCATCGCGGTAAAGCGCGCATTCTGCTAAGATCGCCTCCCTCTTTGCCTTTTCAATTTCGGCTTGTTGGGCGGCGGTCGGTCTTTTTGTCGGTTCACTCGGTCCCGTTTGGGTGTTGCATCCGGCAATCAAAAAACTCGCGAGGCAGGCCAGGAGAGTGGGTTTAATCATTTAGGGAAACTCCATTGGGTTGCTTTAAGATCGCCCAACTCAACCAAGTCCCCCTCCCAATACGCAAACGAAAAGCCCCCCACCATCACTGGCAGGGGGCCTTTTTCTTGGATCAGAAGAAACGATTACAGTCCGGTGGACACGTCGATCGTGTTACCTTCTTCAAGGGTCACATAGGCCTTCTTGACGTCTTTCCGCTTGCCCAACTGGCCGCGGAAACGCTTGACCTTGCCCTTCGTGATCGTGGTGTTCACAGCCTTCACCTTGACACCAAAGAGAGCTTCGACAGCTTCCTTGATCTGCGGCTTGTTGCTGTCGATCGAAACTTCGAAGACCACTGCGCCGTTTTCGGACGCCATTGTGGATTTCTCGGTGATGATCGGCTTGCGGATCACGTCATAATGTTCTGGCTTTGCGCTCATTTCAGTCGAGCCTCCAGTGCTTCGACACCGGCCTTCGTGATCACCAGAGTGTCACGACGCAGGATGTCATAGACGTTTGCGCCCATCGTCGGCAGGATATCCAGACCTTCGATGTTGCGTGCGGCTTTGGCGAAACCTTCGTTCACGGCAGCGCCGTCGATGACCAGAGCGCGTTTCCAGCCCAGGTTTTTCACCTGTTTGGCCAAGGCGGCGGTCTTGCCCTCGGATTCGGCGCTTTCGATCACGACCAATTCACCGGCTTTCGCCTTCGCGCTCAGCGCGTGACGCAGGCCCAGCTTGCGGAACTTTTTGGTCAGGTCGTGGCCATGGCTGCGCGGGGTCGGACCCTTGTAGATACCACCCTTGCGGAAGATCGGCGCGTTACGGTCACCGTGGCGTGCGCCGCCGGTGCCCTTCTGGCGATAGATCTTCTTGGTCGAGTAGCTGGTTTCCGAGCGCGTCTTTACCTTGTGGGTGCCGGCCTGCGCATTGTTGCGCTGCCAACGAACCACACGGTGCAGAATGTCTGCGCGCGGCTCAAGGCCGAACAGGTCAGCGTCCAGCTCGATATCGCCGGATTTACCACCGTCGAGTGTAATCACATCGAGTTTCATGCTTCGCCTTCCTTCTCTTCTACAGCAGGCTCAGCCTGTGCAGCAGCCGACTTGAGAGCCGCCGGGAGAACCGCGTTTTCCGGGAACGGCTTCTTGACCGCGTCCTTCACGGTGACCCAGCCACCCTTGGAACCCGGAACAGCGCCCTTGACCATGATCAGGCCGCGGTCCGCATCCGTCTTGACGACTTCGAGGTTCTGCGTGGTGACCCGTGCGGCCCCCATGTGACCAGCCATCTTCTTGCCCTTGAACACCTTGCCGGGGTCCTGACACTGGCCTGTGGAGCCGTGCGAACGGTGCGAGATCGAAACACCGTGCGTAGCGCGCAGGCCGCCAAAGTTGTGACGCTTCATCGCACCGGCAAAACCTTTACCGATGGATGTGCCCGCCACGTCAACATACTGACCGGCAAAGTAATGATCGGCGGTGATTTCTTCACCCACGCCAATCAGGTTTTCGGGATCGACGCGGAATTCCGCGACTTTCCGCTTGGGTTCCACCTTGGCGGCGGCAAAGTGGCCGCGCATCGCCTTGGAGGTCCGCTTGGCTTTGGCCGCACCGGCACCCAGCTGAACGGCGGTATAGCCGTCCTTCTCGGAAGTCCGCTGGGCAACGACCTGCAGGTTGTCGAGTTTCAGCACGGTCACGGGGACCTGGCGACCATCGTCCATAAACAGACGGGTCATGCCAATTTTTTTCGCAATGATACCAGAGCGCAACATTTTCCTTGCCCCCTCGCCTTACGATTGCAGTTTGATTTCGACGTCCACACCAGCAGCGAGGTCGAGCTTCATCAGCGCGTCCACGGTCTGCGGGGTTGGATCGACGATATCGAGAAGCCGTTTGTGCGTACGGATCTCGAACTGGTCACGGGATTTCTTGTCTACGTGGGGTCCACGCAGAACGGTGAATTTCTCGATCTTGTTCGGCAGCGGAATGGGCCCGCGCACCTGTGCGCCGGTCCGTTTCGCGGTGTTGACGATTTCCTGCGTGCTCGCGTCGAGCACACGGTAATCGAACGCCTTCAGCCGGATACGGATATTTTGGCTTTGCATTGCCATATTCGTGTTCCCTTACCGGGTTTTCAGTTGAGAGGAGGAGCGACGACCACCGCCGCCCCTCATCGAACCGTTTTCGTGTGGCATGGCAGGCGAACCTGCCACGACGTTCAGATCACTCGATGATCTTAGCGACGACGCCGGCACCGACGGTGCGGCCGCCTTCGCGGATGGCAAAGCGCAGACCGTCTTCCATGGCGATCGGGGCGATCAGCTCAACACCGAACTTCAGGTTGTCGCC
>JAUIAS010000080.1 GCA_030425395.1 Alphaproteobacteria bacterium | reverse complement strand
CGGGGAAATCGACCCTCTCCTACGTGCTGTCCGGCAAGGATGGCTACGAAGTGACCGAGGGTTCGGCGACGTTGGATGGTGAGGATATTCTGGACATGGAGCCGGAAGAGCGTGCTGCGGCAGGTGTCTTTCTTGCATTCCAGTATCCGGTGGAAATTCCCGGCGTTGGCAACATGACCTTCCTGCGCACAGCGGTGAATTCCCAGCGCAAGGCGCGTGGCGAAGAAGAGATGTCGGCGAGTGAATTCCTCAAGGTGATCCGTGCCAAAGCGAAGGACCTCAAGATCGACGCCGAGATGATGAAACGTCCGGTCAATGTCGGCTTTTCGGGCGGCGAGAAAAAGCGCAACGAAATCCTGCAGATGGCGATGCTTGAGCCGAAGATGTGCATTCTGGACGAGACCGACTCGGGCCTTGATGTGGACGCGATGAAACTGGTGGCCGACGGTGTGAACGCGCTGCGCGACGAGGGGCGTGGGTTCCTTGTCATCACGCACTATCAGCGACTGCTGGACCATATCAAACCGGACGTGGTTCACATCATGGCGGATGGCCGGATCATCAAGACCGGTGGTCCCGAGCTTGCGCTTGAAGTGGAAAACAACGGCTACGCTGATCTTCTGGCGGAGGCGGTGTAATGGCGTTGCCGCAGATCAAACAGGATGCCACCGACGCGAGGCTTGCGGCGCTCGACATGCCGCAGGGCGGTTGGGCGCAGGCGGCGCGCGAGGACGCTTTGGCGCGTGTGCAGGCAATGGGTCTGCCAAGTGGGCGCGACGAGTACTGGAAATATACCCGCCCGGACACGCTGGTGCAGCCGGATGCGCCAAGAGCGGCCTTGCTGACAAGCGATGAAGAGCTGATTTTTGGCGCGGTTGACCGTCTCAAGATTGTGTTCGTTGACGGTGTGTTCAGCGCTGAGGACTCCGATGATCTGGCGATGGACCATGTGACCATCGACCGGCTTGCGGATGCGCCCGATATTCATTGGGCGAAAGACATCTACGGTGTGCTGGAAACGCGGGGCCAAACCCCTGTTCAGCGGCCTTTGGCAGCGCTCAACACGGCCTTTGCGACCGATGGCGTTCTGATCCATGTGACCGGCACACCGTCTAAGCCTATCAGCCTGATTTACCGTCATGAATCAGAAACTTCTGATGCGATCCTCCACCATGTTGTGAAGATCGATGCGGGTGCCGAACTGACGCTGTTGGAAAACGGTCCGGCGGCGGCCCGGTTCAACAAATGCATGGAGGTCGAAATCGCGGATGGCGGGACGTTCCACCATGTCCGGGCGCAGGGTCGCGACCACGAACGTCGTGCGGCGACAGCGATCTTTACCCGGCTGGGTGAGGAATCGGTGTTCAAGTCGTTTACTCTGACGGCCAACGGCGTGTTGACGCGCAACGAATGTGTCATCGAACTGACCGGCGACAATGCGACCGCACACGTGGCGGGTGCCTGTGTGGGCGACGGTGATTTCCACCATGATGACACGGTGTTCATCACTCATGACGCGCTGAACTGCGAAAGCCGTCAGGTGTTCAAGAAAGTGCTGCGCAACGGCGCAACGGGCGTGTTCCAGGGCAAGATCCTTGTGAAGGAAGGCGCGCAGAAGACGGATGGTTACCAGATCAGCCAATCGCTGCTTCTGGACGAGGACAGCCAGTTCCTCGCCAAGCCGGAGCTTGAGATCTACGCAGACGACGTGGCCTGTTCGCATGGCTCGACTTCTGGCGCGATTGACGAGGAAGGCCTGTTCTACCTGCGCTCGCGCGGGATTGAAGAGGGGCCGGCGACGGACCTTCTGACCATTGCGTTTCTTGCGGAAGCGGTGATGGAAATCGAAGATGAAGGCTTGCAGGACGAGATCAACGGTCGCGTCGAGGCGTGGCTTGCACGGCGTCGCGGCTAAGCAGCGATGCCGTTCACGCAGGATATCGCGGCCACGTATCGGGGGCCGGGCAAGGTTGTGCGCCGACTGGTGAATGCCGGACAGCGCGAGGACCGTGCCTTGGCGATCCTGATGGGCGCTTGCGCGATCCTGTTCATTGCGCGCTGGCCTGCTCTGGCCCGTCAGGCGCACCTGGAGGGGCTGGAGCTGAACATGCTGCTGGGCGGCACGTTGATGGCAACGGTGTTTCTGGCGCCGTTGCTGTTTTATGCGCTGGCCTTTGTCGCCCATCTGATCGCGCGGGCGATCGGTGGGCAGGGTCCGTCCTTCAACGCAAGGATCGCCCTTTTCTGGAGCCTTCTAGCCTCGTCCCCGCTGATCCTGCTCAATGGACTTGTGGCGGGCTATATTGGCGCGGGGATTCAGTTGACCATCGTCGGACTGATCTGGTTCTGCATCTTCATGTGGTTCTGGATCGCCGGCATGCTGGCCGTCTATCGCGGGGGGGCGGCGTGACATTCGAAGGATTTTTCCGGCTGGCGTTGAACACGGTGGTGGCGCCGCGGGATGTGGCACGTCTGTTGTTGGCGATGAATCTGCCGTCGCAAGCGCTGTGGCTGGCCTTTGCGCTGGTCATCGTGCTGAACACGTTGATGTTCTCGGCGTCGCTGATGCTGGTGCCTGCAAATGATCTGTTTGGCGCGGTTTTGGTGAACCCGACCGTCTTCGGCGCAATGCTGGCGGTGTCGGTGGGAGCGCTGATCGTCGCGGTGACGTTCTGCGGCAGACCGATGGGTGGCCGCGCGGGCGTTCCGCAGATTGCCATCCTTGTGATCTGGCTGCAGGCTTTACGGGTCGTGATGCAGGCAGTGGTGGCCGTGGTTGGCCCGTTCAGCCTGTTCCTGTCGGGGGTCCTGATCAGCGCCGCCTCGGTGCTGGGGATTTGGATCTTCGTGAATTTCATTGATGTGGCCCATGAGACGGGAAGCCTGCTGCGCGCCGGTCTGGTCTTGTTGTTGGCCGTTGTCGGCATGATGCTGGGGCTGAGTCTGATCTTCAGCCTTCTTGGCGTCCAGACCGGAGGGATACCTGGATATGTATGACGTCAC
>JAUIAS010000079.1 GCA_030425395.1 Alphaproteobacteria bacterium | reverse complement strand
CATGGCAATCGCAGGCTTCCTGCGCAGGAAGGTCAATTCACACATCGGTGAAAGGCGCATTCCACTGGAAACGTGGCCGTTGAGGCTTTAGGTCTTGGGCAAGACGGAGACCGACATGACCAAACCGCCCCTGACCCTTTACCTTGCTGCCCCGCGCGGGTTCTGCGCCGGTGTGGACCGCGCCATCAAGATTGTCGAGATGGCGCTCGAGAAATGGGGCGCGCCGGTCTATGTGCGCCACGAGATCGTGCACAACAAATACGTTGTGGACGGGTTGCGCGCCAAGGGCGCGGTGTTTGTCGAGGAGTTGCAGGACTGTCCAGATGACCGCCCGGTGATCTTTTCGGCGCATGGCGTGCCCAAGGCCGTACCTGCGGAGGCGGCCAAGCGCGAGATGATCTATGTCGACGCGACCTGTCCGTTGGTGAGCAAGGTACACATCGAGGCGGCGCGACACCACGACAACGGTCTCCAGATGATCATGATCGGCCACGAAGGCCATCCGGAAACCATCGGCACGATGGGGCAATTGCCCGAAGGCGAGGTTCTGCTGGTCGAAACGGTTGAAGATGTGGCCACGGTTGAGGTGCGCGATCCCGAACGTCTGGCCTTTGTCACACAGACGACGCTCAGCGTGGATGACACGATCGACATCGTGGCAGCACTGCAGGCCCGGTTTCCCAAGATCGTCGGCCCGCACAAGGAAGACATCTGCTACGCCACCACCAACCGTCAGGAAGCGGTCAAGGCGATGGCTCCGAAATGCGACGCCATGCTGGTGGTCGGTGCGCCAAATTCGTCCAACTCGAAACGTCTGGTCGAGGTGGGCAGCAAGGCGGGGTGCGCCTATTCCCAGCTTGTCCAACGTGCGCCCGACATCGACTGGCGGTCACTCGACGGGATTTCGAGCGTCGGTATTACCGCTGGTGCGAGCGCGCCGGAAGAGTTGATCACCGAGGTGATCGACGCATTCCGGGATCGGTACGATGTGACAGTGGAGATGGTTGAAACAGCCGTCGAAAACGTGGAGTTCAAGGTGCCCCGCGTGTTGCGGGTGCCTGCTTGAAGATGCGCGCACGCACACTCCCTACAGGACACACCCCGGCGTAGGGTGCGTGTTCACACGCACCATGGATACAATTATTTTTTGCCGCCCGGTTTACCGCTGAATTTTCCGGACGGTTTCCCACCAAATTTTCCCGCCGGCTTCCCACCGAACTTACCCGCAGGTTTTCCACCCGGTTTCGCAGCTCCCGCACGTGGTTTGCGCATGCTTTGCGAGGGGTCGCTTGCATTCGCGCGGGCGGCGGCACGGGCGATGTTCTTTTTGCTGTCGGGGCGGCCTTCGGGCGGGGGCGGACCTTTGGGCTTTCCTTTTCCCTTGTAGGGTTGGGCCTGAAATTCGCTTTCCGAACGACGCGGCGGACGCTCACCACCGGGTTTGTCGCCATAGGGTTTGCGCTCGCGTGCCGGGCCGTCGGATTTGCCTTGGTACGGTTTGCGTTCGCGTGCCGGGCCATCAGCCTTGCCATAAGGCTTGCCAGTCGGTTTGCCCGCCGGTTTGCGATCCGCGGGTTTCGGTTTGCGGACGCGCGGTGTCGGCGCGTCGTTCCAGTCGATGGGGGCTGCCGACTTCGGTGCCGGTTTGGCCGCAACCTCTTGAACGGGCTCTGCCACCGGTTCAGCGCGTTCCGCGCGAGGCTCCGGCTTGGGCCGGTCGTCGTAGGACTTGCGCTCTGGCTTGTCGCCATAAGGCTTCCGCTCGGGCTTCGGGCCACGATTGGCGGCTGGCCGCGCCCCACGATCGAAATCGGGCGCTTTGTCGAGCTTGGTCAAGGTCACGCCCTTTTCCAGTTCCATGGAGGGTCCGACCGCGTTCAGGAACCGCGCGACCGAGGATTCCTTGATCTGCACCAGCGAATGATCCTGCTGGATGCGGATTGCGCCGATATCGTCCTTGCTCAGATCGCCCGCACCGCAGACCATTGGCAGGATACGACGCGGTTCGGCGTCGGCCGCACGACCACCGGACACGGCGAACCAGACACTCGGGCCGAACTCTTCACGCTTCTCAGGCTTTGCACCTGGATCGGACAGTTCCTCGGGTGCCGTGTGCTGTTCGCGGAACATGCGCAGATAGGCGACCGCGATCTGCTCGGGTGTCTTTTCCGCGACAAGGCGGTTGACCACAGCTTCTTCGGATTCGCCCACGGGCGTTTCCCATGCAGGATCGGCAAACATGCGATCCTCGTCGCGCGCCAGCACTTCATCCGCCGAAGGTGCAGACCCCCAGTCGGACTTCAACTTGGCCATGCCCAGAATGCGCTCGGCCTTCTTGCGCACTTTTGGTGTCACGATCAGTGCCGACACACCTTTGCGCCCGGCGCGACCGGTCCGGCCAGACCGGTGCAGCAGCGTTTCGTGGTTCGACGGCAATTCGGCATGGACCACCAGATCGAGGTTCGGCAGGTCGATCCCGCGCGCAGCCACGTCGGTTGCCACACAAACCTGCGCCCGCCCGTCGCGCATCGCTTGCAGCGCATGGGTGCGTTCGGTCTGGGACAGTTCGCCGGACAGCGCCACAACCTGGAACCCCCGGTTCGACAGGCGCGTGGTCAGCCGGTTCACCATCGCACGGGTGTTGGCGAACACGATGGCGTTGGGCGCTTCGTAATAGCGCAGCGTATTGATGACAGCATTGTCGGTGTCGCGGTCATTCACCAGCATGGCGCGGTAGGCAATATCGGCGTGCTGGCTTGTCTCGGACTTGGTGACCACGCGGATTGCATCGCGCTGGTAGCTCATGGCCAGCTTGGCGATCTGCGGCGGCACCGTGGCCGAGAACAGCAGCGTCTGGCGGTCTTCGGGGGCCTCGCCAAGGATGAATTCGAGGTCTTCGCGGAACCCGAGGTCGAGCATCTCGTCGGCTTCGTCGAGGATCACGGCGCGACATTGCGACAGGTCGATGGAACTGCGCATGATATGGTCGCGCAGACGGCCCGGTGTGGCGACGACGATATGTGCCCCGCGCTCCA